>NC_021236.1:0-959779 GCF_000397185.1 Strawberry lethal yellows phytoplasma (CPA) str. NZSb11
ATGAAAAATTATTATATAAAAATATGGGAAGAAGTTTTAGAAGATTTATCTAAAATCTACAGTAACGAAGTTTTTAAAGAAACGTTTTCTAATATCGAAAAAGTTTACAACGAAGAAAAAAAAATTATTATTTTAGTTGAAACAAAATTTATCAAAAATAAAATATATAAACTATATTTTAAAAAAATAAAAGAAATAATTAAAAATAAAAGAAAAGAAAACATTGAAATTGAAATTATTTCAAAAGAAAACAAAGAGCAAAAACCAATCCTTAAAAAAAGCGAAAACGTTGAAATCGAAAATCGTAAAATTAAATTTAATGAATATAATCACGGAAACATTAATCCAAAATATAGCCTAGATAATTTTGTAGTTGGAAAAGGTAACAAATTCGCTTTTACAATTGCCCAAAAAATTATAGAAGAAGACAAAATTTCTGTCAACCCTTTTTATATTTTCGGCCAAACTGGTATCGGAAAAACACACCTTATCCAAGGAATTGGCAATCATTTGATTCAAAAAAAAAACAAAAAAGTTTTGTATGTTAAAGCAGATGGTTTTATTGAAGAATTTACCAATCAATTAAGGAAAGCAAAAATGGAAGATTTTAATGAAAAATATCGCGATATTGATGTTTTATTAGTTGATGATATCCAAATTATGGCAGGAGCCACAAGAACTCAAATGGAATTTTTTAAACTTTTTGATTATCTTTATTTAAACCAAAAACAAATAATTATTACAAGTGATAAACAAGCTTCAGAATTAAAAAATATTATGAATAGATTAACTTCACGTTTCGAAGGAGGTCTTATGGTTGACGTTCAAAATCCGGATTTTGACCACCGAATTCATATTTTAAAAAAGAAAATTTTAGAATTCCAAAATAACAACCCTTTAAAAGTTCAAAAAGAAGTTGTAGAAATGATTTGTTCTGTTTTTGTAAATAATATAAGAGAAATGGAAGGGGCTTTATTGAGATTATTAAATTATGCCAAAACATTCGGTCAAGAAATTAATTTAAAAGTAGCAGGTGAAGCTTTAGAACCTTTAATTAAAGGTAAAAAAAAACTTTCTTATGACGAAAACATTTTAGAAAAAATTAAACTAATAGTTAGTGACTTTTTTAACATTAACGTTCGTGATTTAATAGGCAAAAAAAAACATCACAAATACACTTTGCCAAGAAATATTGCAATGTATTTAATCAAAGATTTAAAAGGACTGTCTTATAATATTATTGGAAGTTTTTTTAAAAGAAATCATTCAACAGTTTATAAAGCTTATCAAAAAATTAAAAAAAATTGCCAAACTGACCACGAATTAAAAAAATCAATTGAACTAATTTTAGAAAAAATAAATAATTAACTTTTAACTTTTTAAAAAAACCAATTCAGGAAGGAAATAATTTATTTCAATGTATTTAGAAATTAATAAAGATGTTTTTTTAAAACAACTTTTAAAAATATATAAAATTTTACCACAGAAAAGTTTATTTCCTGTTTTCAACATATTAAAAATCACTGCTAAAAAAAACACTTTAATTTTAGAAGTTAACAATGGGAATATTGCGATTCAAATCTCGATTGAAGATCAAAGTTTGAAAATTGAAAAAGAAGGAGAAATCGCTTGTTTTGGTAGACATTTTATTGAAATAATTAAAAAAATTAACACCCCTTCAATCAAAATGACTGTTACAGAAAATAATTTTTTAGTGATTAAAACTAATTTTTGTGAATATAAATTAAAATTAATGACTCTTTTAGGGTTTTTATTGCCTGAATTTTTTTTCGAAAAAAAAGAATTTTTTGAATTAAAGGTTTCTTCTTTTAAAAAAATGATTAAAGAAGTTAATATTTCTAGTTCTAAAAATGAAAAAAGACCTATTTTAACAGGTTCTAATCTAATTTATGAAAAAAAGACCTTAAAAGCTTTGGCAACCGATTCTTTTCGAATAAGTTATAAAAAAATTAAATTAGATTTTCCTTATTTTGATTTTAATATGGTTATTCCTAACAAAAGTTTAGAGGAATTAATTAAAATATTAGAATATTACGATAACAAAAACTTAAAAATTTATTCAGATGATAAAAAAATTTTTTTAAAAATCGATAATTTATGGTTTTGCACTTCTCTTTTGGAAGGAAATTATCCTCAAATTCAAGAATTTAATTTAAAAAATTATCCCTTTGTTGTTCATTTAAATAAAGATGATGTAATGAAAGTTTTAGAAAGAATTTCTTTATTTTTTTCAAAAGAAGAAGTAAATAAAAATATTGTTTTGTTTAAATTAACTGAGGAAAAAATAATTGAAATATCAATTTCCAATGAAAATTTAGGAACAGCTTTAGAAAAAATCATCCCTTTAAAAGTAACTTCAGAAAAATTTGAAATAGCTTTTAATGCCAAGCATTTGGAAGATATTTTAAAAGTTTTGACTTCTTCTGAAATTGTTTTTTATTTTGAAAGTCACCTCAAACCTTTTATTGTTACTACTTTAGAAGAAGAAAGTTCAGTTCATTTGATTTTTCCTATTCAGAAAGAAAATGACTGATTTTTTACTATTTTTTAACCCCGTTTTTTTAAATGTTGAGAAAAAATAATTTGAGTACTGCTGTCTTTTTGTGATAAACGCCCTTTTTGAAGGGCGTAATTTTTAAGTTTTTTCTGTTGAAGGTGAACTTATTCAATATTTTTTTTCTTATTTTTTTAATTTTTTTAATAAAATCTATATTTTTTATCAATTTTTATGAGTTAAATAAATTATTTTTTCTAATTGTTTTAAAACTAAAGAAAACAAAATTTATTTTTTTAATAATTTAAAAAAATAATTTGACGTTTTTTCTTTCTCTTATTAGTAAAAAGGATTAGAGAGCGGTGTTTTGAAGAATTAATAAAAATGCAAAAATTTTTGAAGATAATTTTAATACGTGAAATATAATAAAAAAACTACCTAATTTAGGTAGTTTTTTTAGTTTAAAATATATTTTAATTATTTAAATTTTTTACTTAATGATTTAAAAATAAATTAAAAAAATATTTAGAAAGAGAGAAAACAACTAATGCTGAATAGAAAACAATTAATCTATGATAAGCTTGACGAGCTGAGAGAAAAATATTATCAGGATGATAATTTTACTATGCTTCAAGTAAAAGATATTTTGCTTCCATTCATAAAAGAAACCTACAAAAATTTTATTACGAAAAGATAGGATTAATTAATAAGATTTTATGCAAGAGATTTGTAAAAAAATCCGAATTAGAAGCGTCAAAACAACAAACTAAAAAATTAATAAATTAATCAAAAAGGAAATTATCAAAATGGAAAACAAAAAAAATCAAAAAAAAGAGTGGAAAAGATTGACGTGTGAATATATGAAAGAACAACAAGATAATTATTATAATGATGATAATTTGCATATAAAACAAGTCAAAAAAAACATCCTTGATTTCATGCAAAAATTAGATGTTGATCAATGATACTTTTTTTTGACTGAAAAAACTAAAATAAGCTTTTTTACTTTACAAATCGCAAATTTACAGATATAATAATTTTGTATTATTAAATTTATATTGTTAGTTGGCGGTTGTGGCGAAGTGGTTAACGCGGCGGCTTGTGGCGCCGATATTCGTGGGTTCGATTCCCATCAGCCGCCCCAATAATACAAAAAAATAAAACTAAGGCCCATAGTCAAGTGGTAAGGCAACGGACTTTGACTCCGTGATTCGCTGGTTCAAATCCAGCTGGGTCTGCCATTTTTTTAAACCTTACAAAAAAATTTAAAAGCGGGTGTGGCGAAATGGTAGACGCACTAGATTTAGGATCTAGCGCTTGTGCGTGCAGGTTCGACTCCTGTCACCCGTACCATCAAATATTTAAGGGATATGATGTCAACGGTAGCATAACGGTCTCCAAAACCGCTCGTTCGGGTTCGAATCCTGAATATCCCTGCCATTTCAAAAAACAATAAAAATAAATAAGATATAATGGGTTTTGAGTTCATCAAAACTTTTTTTATTTGGGTTCAATTTAAAATTTTTTTTATTATAAGGTTCAAGATGATAAATATTTTTAAATTAGTCAAAACTTCTGTTGTTTTAAATTTAACCGAAATAAAAACACTAAAAAATTAAAATCTTATAATTAAAGCACTTCGGATTGACGCCTACTTCGCTAACCGTTCGTCTTTGAATATTAATCATATTATATAGTAATTTAATAAATATATTTTTGAGTTATAATTGTTTTTGTGATTAAATAAAAATATTAAAATTATATCTTTAAAACACCCAATTAAAATTTTGATGTTATAACTTTGATTTGAGGTATAATTAGGATAGTTATAATTAATTTCAATTTAATAGGAGCAAAACTGATTTTATGTTAAAATTCATATTTTAATTTGTAAAAAAATAATATAATAATTAAAAAAAGAAAGTAGTTTAAAAAATGAAAAATGCAACTTCTTTTGATACATTTTTAAACATCAAAAATGTCAAAGGTTTAGATTTTTTAATTAATGAATTAAAAGCGAGAATATAATATGAATAAAAATACTATTGCTGAAACTTTTGCTGGTGCTGGCGGTTCTCATTTAGGGTTTATTAATAATGGTTTCGTAAGCGTTTATATTAATGAATTTGAACCCAATTGTATTCAAACTTTGAAATTAAATTTTCCTTTATTAGAAAAAAAATGTTATATAGACCCAAGAGATATTAATGATATCTCAATTAATAAAATCTCAATTATAAATGTTGATGTTTTATTTGGTGGTATTGTTTGCAAAGGATTTAGTTTAGCAGGTCAAAGAAAACCCACCGATAACCGATAAAAGAAATTATTTATATTTAAAACAATTAGAATTTGTTAACCATTTAAAACCTACAATTTCTATTATTGAAAATGTTCCTACTTTTTTAACTACTAAAATCTTAAAAAAGAAATTGATGATATTTGGCAAGAATACGCTCAACTTCAAGCCAAAAAAGGTAGCAAAAGAAAAAAGAATTTATCTCATGAATTAGAAAATAAACGTCTTTTGGAATTAAAAAAACAAAAAAATGATTTATTAAAAAAATTAGAAAAACAACAAGTTTTAATTTCTGTATTTGATGATATTAAAAATAAATACGATAAAATGGGTTATAAAGTTTACCATCAAGTATTAAATTCAGCTTGGTATGGCGCAGCTACTGCTAGAAATAGAGCTATTATAGTAGCAGTTAAAAAAGAAATAAAAAAAATTTTTTACCTTTCCTAAAATCACTCATTTTCAAAAAGATAATCCATTAGGGAATATTAATGGAATGAGTTTTTGTGATAATTTACTCCCTTATACTACTGTAGAAGATGTTTTCAAAACCATTGATTATAATAATTTAGATGATTTAGATAATATACCGATGTCACACAATCCCAAAACTATTAAAAGATTTGGTTTTATCCCTGAGGGAAAAAATATTTCTCATATTATTGACCAATTACCAAATGAACTTAAAATTAGTAGTTTTTATTCTCGTGGAAGTGCTACTAGATTATCTAGACACAAACCATGCGGCACTTTGGTTCCAGGACATAGTGCTTTACCTATCCATCCTTGGTTGAATAGAAGCATCACAATAAGAGAAGCCGCTGCTTTAAGTGGATTTCCATTAAATTATAAATTTTATGGGAGCCATTCAAATAGGTGTGAACAAATAGGTAACGCAGTACCTATTTTACTATCTAATGCTATTGCTAAAAAAATAAAAAAATTTTTAAAAGAGGTAAAAAGTGAATGAAAACAAATTAACGGATTTAATTCTAAAAGATGATAATTTTAAAAAAAATTTTGCTCGTTTATTAAATATCGATGATTTTATAATTCAAAAAGAAGAAAAATTTATTGATAACATAAAAGCTGATTTTTGCTTTTATAATCATAAAAATAAAATTATAGCTATTTTAGAATGCAAAGGACAAGTGGGCATAACAGAATACATAAGAGGAGTTGGTCAAATTTTACAGTATCAAGGTTTTAAAGAAAATAATATTTTTGATAAATTTTTAAATGAAACAAAAGTAATTTTGGTAGTTCCTAGTTCTGTTTTCGGTAAGAAAAGTCACTTTAACCCAGCTAAAGTTTTTTATCCTAAAGAAACTGAATTATTGGTAATTAATAATCAAAATCATACTTTAAATTTATTTAATCCTAATAAAATATATAAAAACAAAAAACAAACAAGTGCATTTAAGAAAATAGACATATGTCCTTATTATTTTAGAGATACTAGAATTTGGGAATTATATTTTTGGTTAAAAGAAATTCATAATTTAAATATCATTTCATATAAAAAAATACATAGAAAAAAAGATATAGAAGACAATATTATAAAACAAAATAAAAAAATATTTTATAAAAACATACTATTGGAAAATAACCCTAGAAATGCTTTAATAACTTTAAGTAGTTTAGGTTTGGTTGATTATAATAATGTTTTGACCGATATCGGTCAAAAAATTGCAACATTAGATTTAGAAAATTTTTGCTTAAAATTAATTAAAGACTACTTTCAAGACATTGTTGAAGTTTTGTTATTTGCTTTGGACGAATTAGGAAAAAAACAAAATAAAAAATATTTAGAAAAAATTAGTTATAATCAAATAGTTGAAGTTATTAAAAAAGAATTTGATAATCAAGATATTTTGTTTTTAACAGATTCTCAAAATAGATATATAAGTAGTTGGATGAATGTTTTAAAAAAAGATTTAGGATGCATTAATTTTTTGTCTAAACGAGGAAATAAAGATATTGAAATAAAATACAACCCATTATCAAATTTTCAAGAATCAAAAATATTAGATAATATTAAAAAACAAAATAAAAAAATAATTGACGAAAAAATTCATCCTTATTTTAATGAAAAATAAATTAGAAATTATTTTTCCCAAGATTTTTAAAATACATTTTTAGCAAAAAACCAACTGGCAAGATATAGCTTTTTTCCCCAACTAACAGCGCTCTTAATTTACGTATGAGTTTAATAATTAAAGTAATTAATGAATACTGATTCATGTTTTTTTGATGCAAAAAGAGAAATAAATAAAAAATTTAATTATATTTTTTTATATAAACTTAGTATAATATGTAGACCCCCTCAGCTAGGGGGGTTTTTTTTATTTTTTACATAGATATTTTATTTTTTCCGTCTTCCATCCTCATTTTCGCTAGTGTTTATGGTGGGGGATTTGCCAATTAACCCTGTTATTATATAGTATAAACAGCCCAAAATTAAAAACTCCACATTATTTTAAAAAATTTAATCCATGTCGTTTTGTAGGTGATTTTTTCTTTTTTTGTACTTATATATATTGTAGGGATAAAATATTTGAAAAATATCTTTTGAAACTAGCAAATTATGAAAAAACATTAGACACTTTTTAAGTGTAATGAAATTACTTTGTTAGTTTTAAAAGATATGGAATTATCTATTGAATTTTTAGTTTTAAAGAGTGATTTTTAAATTAAAATATGTCTAAAAAAACTGAACAGCGCACTTTTTTTAATTTATTTTTCTTATAACTTACAAAATATTATACATTTTTTTTATAAATTTGCAACATTTTCTTTTAATATAATAAAAAAAAGACACTAATTTTAGTGTCTTCCAAGTTTAAACTATAAATATAACAATTTTAAAGATAAAAAATTCTCATGTTTTTTTATTTATTTTTTATTGTTGCATTTGCAATTTTGACAACTGCAATTTTGGCAATTACATTTTTGAGAACTCATTTTATTTCCTCTCTTTTCTGTTAAAAGTTTTATTAATGGATGATAAAGATAAAACGAATTAAAAATAAATTAAATCTTGTCATCCATTAATAGTATAAATAAAAAAAATCTAATATTAACATTTTCTGGTTCGAAAACAAAATTTTTTTTGAAAAAGAGCTTCCCTATTTTATGATTAAATGTATTTTTATAAAATTTTTGTAGTATAATATAGGTATATTAGAATTTGTTTTAATCTATTGAATATTTCAAAAAACACATTTCGATTTATCCTTTATAATGCGTAAACGTAAAAATTATAATAAAAACAAGATAAGAAGATAATATCTCAGATTTACAATTTTTTTAGTTGTCAAATTGGACAAACGTGTCTTTTCTGTTTTTTTGTTTTTGTTAATTATTTTTTATTTTAAAATTTAATTTTTAACGGATTTTTTTATTGTTTGTCTCCAAAGAGAAAATAAATTAACGCTTTTTTGATAATGAAATAATGAAAAAACAATAAACAATAATCTGGAGGCTTACAAGTGATTGACATTAAATTTTTTGCTTTAGGTGGTTTGGGCGAAAATGGCAAAAATTTTTATCTATTACAAATTAATGAATCTTGCTTTATTATTGATGCTGGACTAAAATATCCTAGCGTTTCTTTGTATGGCATAGATGCCATGATAGCTGATTACCATAAATTAGAAAGCATGAAAGATAAAATTAAAGGTGTTTTTTTAACTTCTGCTTTTGAAACTAATTTAGGTGCTGTACCATATTTTATTAAAGAATATAATTTACCTATTTATACTTCTTATTTTACGATGGAAGTTTTAAAAAATTATTTTGCAAGTCATAAAATTAATTATCAAAATCTAAATTTAAATGTTATAAAAACAAATGAAATTCTTCGCTTTAAAGATGTAGAAATTTCTTTTTTTGCTACATCTCAATTAATCCCAGAAACATTAGGCATTTCTTTTCAAACCAGTTTAGGTGCCATTGTTTATACAGGAGAATTAAAATCTTTAGAATCTCAAAATCAATTTTTCCAAACAAATTTAACTCAATTAACTAAATCAACGCAACAAAAAGTTTTAGCATTTTTGCCTGCCTCACAAAGAGCTTTTAATTATTCTTATGATGAATCTCAAAATAATTTCGATCACAAAATAAGTAATTATTTCATCAATTATTCTTTAAAACCTAAAGGCATTATCGTTGTTGCCTCTTTAGCTCCCGATCTCTTTAAAATCCAAAAAGCAATTACTTTGGCTTGTAAGTTAAATTTTAAAGTAGCTATTTTAGGAAATGAAAATGAAACAATTATTGATGTGGCTTTAAAAAAAGAATTTTTAAAAATTCCTGATGCTAATTTCGTTAAATTAAATACTTTTGAAGAGCATACTAAACATAATCAATTAGTAGTTTTTCTCTTTGGAAAACATTTTGCAACTTTACAACGTTTGCAACAAATGGCAAATAAAACAGATCCCAAAATTCACCTAAATTCTCAAGATTTGATTTTATTAATGTCTCAAGACATGGCAGGAATTGCAAAGATGCAATCCCAAACTTTAGATACTTTATCTCGTCATAATATTAAATCCCATCTTTTAATTAAAGATTTATCGTTGTCTGAAAGTAATTATGAACAAAATTTAAAAATAATGTTAAATTTTTTAAAACCTCGCTACATCATTCCTGTTATGGGAGAATATCGCCATCAGTATCAAGTAAAAAAAATAGCTCAAAAAAACGGTTTTAAAAGTAATCAGATCTTTTTATTAGAAAACGGATCTATTTGGCGTGCCTCCTCTGATAAAGAACCTTTTGTTGAAAATAAAGTTTTTTCGTTAAACGAAATTTTAATCGATGGCACTCCTGTTGCTGACGGAAAAGAATTTATTATGAAAGACCGTGAATTTTTAGCCGCTGATGGTGTTGTTATTTTAGTTGTGAATGTTAATGCTAAATATAAAAAAATTGTGGGAGAGCCAAAAATAGTTAGTAAAGGTTTTTTAGAACAAACAGAAACTAATAATATTTTTGCTAAATTAAAAGATGTTTTTGATGAACAAAGTGCTGTTTTTTTAACAAATAAATATCTTAAATGGAATGATTTTAAAAAACACATTAGAGAATCTATCTCTAAGTTTTTATTCAAAGAAACCAAAAAAAGACCAATTATAATTCCTATTTTTATAAGTGTTAGAAATGAATAAAATTATTCTTCAATTGTTCCACTCCAAACTATAAAAAAATCCAAAATTGAAAACCGATTTTTTCATTAGTCTTTTTTTATTTTTCTTTAAAAAAACAAAAAAGACATATTGATTTGTTAAAATATTTGTGACACTCAAAAAAATTTGTTGAATAAGTTTAAGCATTTTTAATTTTTTTAAAATCATCTTTAAATGTTTACATAACTAAGTTAGGCGTATTGGATTTAGTTAACTTCAATCGAAACAATTTTTTAATTGAAAAACAGAATAGACTAGTTATACAGTTTGTCAAACTTAACCCCTTTTGTGTTTAATTAGTTTTTTGCTGAAATAAAAGGAGAATAATGTGAAAATAAAAGTTGCTACAACCTCTACTAGCTGTCTTGATTATTATTCGCATAATTATGATATTGATATTATTAGGATCAAAATTTTAATTGGAGATGTTGAATATATTGATGGGGATACTATGAAATACAAACAATTTTACCAAATGTTTCAACAAAATCCTGATTTTCTTCCTAAAACTTCCCAAGTGTCTGTGGGCGAAATGGTAGTTTATTTTGAAAAACTCATATCTCAAGGTTATCAAAAGGTTTTTATAACAACTTTAGCCTCTACTTTAAGTGGAACTTATAATGCCATTATTCAAGCCAAAAAAATAGTTGCTGATAAAATTGAGGTATATTGTTACGATACCCAAACTGTTTGTTTTTGTGAAGGTTATTTTGCCCTTCAAGCTTATCAATTATTTCAAAAAGGCCATTCGTTAGAAGAGGTTATTAAAACTTTAGATTTAATTAAAGGAAACAATACTATTTTTTTTATTACAGAAAAATTAACTCAATTAATTAAAAATGGTAGACTTTCTGGAGTGAGAAGTTTTTTTGGCCGTCTTTTAAGAATTAAACCGATTTTACAAGTGCAATCAACAGGAAAAATAGCTCTTATTCAAAAAACTCTTAACACTAATAAATCATTTTTATCGATTGTTAACAAAATAAAAGATTATACTCAAGGTTATAATTACCAAGCACATTTACTTTTTACTGGAGATACCAAATTAAGAGATGATTTTAAAGTTATTTTAGAAAAAAATTTAGGTTTAAAAAATTTATTAGAAATACCTTTAACTCCTGTGATTGGTTGTCATGTCGGTAATAATGTTATTGGTGTAGGCATTATCAGACAAAATTAATTTTTGCAAATTTTTTTTTTATTTTTGTTTGTAAGAATATTTTTTTTATTGACTTTTGCTATAAATTTTTGATATAATTTAAATTGATCCATGTTAAATTTATTTTATTTTAATGACGCCTCAAGAAATTATTTTACTTATTATTTTTTTTGTAAGTATAAAAAATAGGCCCGTTGGAGAAACGGTTAACTCACATGCCTTTCACGCATGCATTCACGGGTTCAAATCCCGTACGGGTCACCAAAAAAAGCACCCATAGCTCAATTGGATAGAGCATCTGACTACGGATCAGAAGGCTAGGGGTTCAAGTCCTCTTGGGTGTGCCATTAAAATAGAATATTTTTATAACGGGAAGTAGCTTAGCTTGGCATAGCGCCTGGTTTGGGACCAGGAGGTCGCGGGTTCAAATCCTGCCTTCCCGACCATTTGAGCGAGCGTCGTATAATGGCCATTACCTTAGCCTTCCAAGCTAAAGACGTGGGTTCGATTCCCATCGCTCGCTCCAAACAGATATTTATTTTTTTGCATCACTTTTAATAATTAAAGTCAAATTTACTTATTTTGGTAGGTAAATTTGACTTTAATTATTTTATAAACAAATTAAATTAGTATGTTTTAAGAACGTCATATATACGGTCTTCATCTAATGATGAGTTATAAGGTTTGAAATTTCTTTTAATTCTTCTATTTTTGTGTTTCCCATAGTAATAGCAATATCTGCTAATTTTAACATTTCTAAATCATTTGGATCATCACCCATACAAATTAATGGATTGGGATGCTGAAATAATTTTAATTCTTCCATAAAACTTCTTTTAAACAAATTAAATTAAATTACTTTGTTTAAAAAAAACATATATACGATCTTCATCTAATGATGAGTTATAAGGTTTGAAATTTCTTTTAATTCTTCTATTTTTGTGTTTCCCATAGTAATAGCAATATCTGCTAATTTTAACATTTCTAAATCATTTGGATCATCACCCATACAAATTAATGGATTGGGATGCTGAAATAATTTTAATTCTTCCATAAAACTTCTTTTAAACAAATTAAATTAAATTACTTTGTTTAAAAAAATCATATATACGATCTTCATCAATATGAGGAGTTATAAGGTTTGAAATTTCTTTTAATTCTTCTATTTTTGTGTTTCCCATAGTAATAGCAATATCTGCTAATTTTAACATTTCTAAATCATTTGGACCATCACCCATACAAATTAATTGATGATTGGGAAATAATTTTTTAATTTTTTTGATTCCGTATGATTTATCAATTTGTTGATACATTAAATCGATATAACCACCTTCCCAAAAATAAGCTTTTAATTCTTTGTTTTTAGCTAAAAAATTTTTAATTTGTGTTTTTTGTGAATCTTTTTGATACAACAAAGATATTTGATATATTTTATTTTGTAAATAAAAATCTTTTGTTAAAGCGACTTGTTTTACATTTTCAAAATCACTCATATTATGAAAGTTGTTTTTAGAAGTTGGAACTTCAAAAATGTGTTCTAAACTATAAAGGTGCATTAATGCTCCGATTTTTTCCATTTCTTTTTGTATTTTTAATATAATTTGTTGACTAAATTCAACTTCATCAATTATTTTATCTTCAATCATAGTTAAAGCTCCATTGGATAGCACCCAATATTTAAATAAATGTCTTATCCCTTTTAAAACATCAAGCCTTCCGTAATTTCTTCCGGTGGCAATTCCTAATGTTACATTGGGATTTTGAGCTAATTGATTAATTAATTTTTGAGTTTGTCTGCCAATAGTTTTTTTTTCGTTGCTTCTTAAAGTTCCGTCGATATCAAAAAAAATTAATTTTTTCATAAAAAATTCATCACCTATTCTATTTTAAATTATATAATTTTTTTAATTTTTTCATTTAGAAAAAAATAAATTACAATTATTTGTTTATATTATACTATAATATAAGTAGTAATAATCGTTAAAATACTATTTTAATATAGTTATTTTGAAAAAAAGGGAGATTTTTTATGAATAATGTGACCTCAAATATAGACTTAAATAAGTTGGATGTTTCTTTCTTTGCCCTAGGAGGTCTGGGCGAAGTTGGCAAAAATATGTATGTTTTTGAAATAGGAAAAGAAATTTTTATTGTTGATTCAGGTTTTTCTTTTTCAGAAAATTTTTTATTAGGAATTAATTATGTTATTCCTGATTATCAGTATCTAAGAGATAACGAATCAAGGATTGTAGGCCTTTTTATCACTCACGGTCATGAAGACCATATCGGCGGAATCCCTTATTTATTAAAAAAAGTTCATATTCCTAAAATTTTTGTTTCAGGGATTGCTTATCATTTATTAAGATACAAATTATTAGAACATAAAGATGTTGGTGCACTGCCACCAATGGTTAATTATAACGCTGATTCTTGTTATCATTTTCAAAATGCTTCAATTTCTTTTATTAGAGTTAATCATTCTATTCCTGATACTTTTGGTATTGTTATCAAAACTAAATATGGCAATCTTTTTTATACTAGTGATTTTAAAATTGATTATACTCCAGTAGGACCTCCGGCTGAATATGAGAAATTAATTAAAATCCGACAAGAAGGGGTTTTATGTTTACTTTCTGATTCTACCAATGCTGAACAAGAAGGAGTAGTTAAATCGGAAAGTACTATCGGACATTCTATTGATGAATTGTTTGTTCAAATACCTGATAGAATTATTATAGTTACTTTTGCTTCTAATTTTTATCGGATCAAGCAAATTGTTGAAGCCACTATTTTAACTAAAAGAAAAATTGCTGTTTTTGGCCGTAGTATGAAAAAATCTTTAGAAATTGGTCAAAAAAACGGTTATTTAAATATTCCTGAAGGAACTTTGGTCCCTAGTCATAATATTCATAAATATCGTGATATTATTTTATTATGTACAGGTTCTCAAGGTGAGCCTCTTGCGGCTTTAAGTCGTATGGCAAACAATAGTCACAGACAAATTAAACTTAATTATAAAGACACTATTATTTTTTCTTCTTCTCCGATTCCTGGTAACCAAGAAAACATTAATAAAACTCTTGACCTTCTTTTACAAAAAAATGTTAATGTTATTACTCACGGACCTTTAATTAACACTCACGTTTCGGGTCATGGAAATCAAAATGACCTTAAATTAATGCTTACCTTAATTCAACCTAAATATTTTATTCCGGTGCATGGTGAACGTCGTATGTTGCAGGCTCACAAAAATTTAGCGGTAGAATGCAACATTTCAGAAGAAAATATTTTTATTTTAGATAACGGCCAAAGAATTTCTTTAATTCCTGATGAAGCCCATATTGTAAATACTATTCCTATGGAAGATGTTTTTCTTGACGCTTCGGGCATGAATTATCTTGGTAATTCTATTTTGCAAGAACGTCGTTTTTTAAGTCAAGAAGGTTTGTTTGCGGTTGTTATGAGTATAGACGTTAAAAAAAAGCAAATCCTTAGTTCGCCAACAATTGTTTCTCGTGGATTTATTTATATGAAAAGCAACCAAGAGTTAATTAAAAAAATTTCTTTGGATATTAAAAATAGCATTGAAAAAGCTATTAAAAACAATGAAGTAGACAAAGAAGTTTTAAAGAAAATCATCATTGATTATCTTTTTACCAAAATATATCAAATGACTTTTAGAAAGCCTATTATTATTCCTATTATTTTAACTATATAATAGAACCATTTTGTTTAATTCAAAATGAAAAAATCTAATTATTTTTTTATCTAACTTAATACCATTTTTTTAACAATAAATAAATATTTTTGTAAAAAAGAAATGGTATTTTTTTTTATATATAATATACAAATAAACGAAATTAATTAAAAATTTCGTTATTTGACCTATTTAATTACTTATTTCAATTTTTAAAGATCAATATGAATTCATTAAGTTGCTATATTTCATTATATTTATATAAAAAAGAGGTTTCAATAAGTAAATGGTTATTTTTTATACTAGTTTTAATTGTTCATCTTGTCAAAAAGCAAAAAAATGGTTAAAACAACACAGAATTGAATTTATAGAACGCAGTTTATTTGGTCATGATTTTCAACAAAAAGATATCGATTTAATATTAAAAAATTGCCTTCATGGGTTTGATGATATTATTTCTAAACTTTCTAAATTCTTTAAAGAACAAAATATTGATTTTAATAATTTAAGCACAAAAGAAGTTAAGCAGATAATTATGCAAAAAAGAAGTATTTTAAAAAGACCTATTCTCGTTGAAGGCCAAAAAATTCAAATTGGATTTAATTCAGAAGGTATTCGCATTTTTATGCCTAAAAATTTACGTGATTTTTTAATGAAAAATGATGTTTTTTATAAAGCTAAAGATAAATACAAAATCTTATTAAAAAAATTTTTTGAAAATAAAAATAATGACGAACCCATCTGCAAATGATTTTACAATTGGGTGTTGCTTTTTTTAGATAACTTTTGGATTTTTTATTGTTTTTTTAAAGGTTTAAAAATAAGTTGATAATTACAATTTTTTTAAATTAAAAAAACTTCAAATTAACCCCCCTCAATTAAAATAAAGTTTATTTTTTTTGTTCTATAAATATAATTTCTTTCAAAATTGAGGTTGATAAATAAAAAAATAATATTTTTCCAAATTACTTATTAACGTAGTTTGGACTTTTTTGTTTTTGGAGGAAAAATTAAGAAAAGAAAAAATTAAAAGAGAAAAATAGTTGTTTTAAAAAAATTCATTTAAAAAAACAAAAAAACCATAATTAAAAAACAAAAATAAAATATTTTAAAAAAATAAAATGAGATTATTTTTACTAAATCATAAATGAAAAAATAATTATTAATATCATGAACAAATTAAGTTTTTCTAAATATCAACAAACTATTTTTATTTTTTTAATTAATTATCGCTACTTTGAAACCATATTTTATTTTAGATGAGTTTTGCAATCATTTTTTCTTTTCTTTCGTGTTTAGTTGTGTGAGTTTATATTTTTGTTAGCTTTTATAATTTTTTTTGTAACAAAATATTTTTATAAATGCAAAAATCTAGATAATAATTAGTCAAAAAAGATTGAAAAAAAGTTTGGGTAGAGCAGCTTTTTTACTTTTTTAAAACATTTTAATTTCAAAAAAACAAAGCCAAAATTAGTTTAATAAGAAAATATTTTTTTGGCATAAAAAACTATCAATATAATTTTTTTGTTGCATCTCTAATGTCGAACAATCAAAATGATAAAATAAATAAAAATAATTTCTTTTCATAACTAAAAATGGTTGCATAACTTTATTATTTTTTGTAAGCTATAACAATGATCATTTTTTTGTTACATTAATAACTTTTTTGCTTCATTAATGACAAAAAATAAATCAATCAATCACAAAACTAAAAATAACTATAATAATTAAAAACCTAAAAAATAATTAACTAATTTCAAAATTTATGTTATAATGATATTAATATAATAATGATATTAATATAATAAATTTTTTATTATATGTTTTAATTATTTAAATAAAAAAATTATATAAAATCCAAAAAAGAGGTAGCGGTGCAAAAGAGTATTATGTGGAGAAGGCATTCTGTGAAGCATAAGAAAGGTAACCATCGCCGAATAATAATTATGGCAATAATTTATTATGAGATTATAGAAAATATCTATAATATTCTTGCTGTTCTAACAGTAAAGGAGCTTTATTAAATCTCTCTCAAGCCTTCTTTTTTAAGAAGGTTTTTTTGTTTTTTATAGGAAGGAAAATCATTTGCCAACGTTATCTTTTTCAAGAATCAAGAATTATTTTAAAGTTAAGTATCTTGTTTTTGCTCTTTTAATTATTGTTATATCTTTTTTAATTATTGATGATTTTTATGCTCCACAATTTAAAAAAGGAGATCCAAACACTTTAGTTGTAGGAATGGAATGTGATTACTATCCTTATAATTATATGGCTCAATACAACAAGCAGATAGACCAAACATATCTTTTAACAGCAAATAATAGAGAAACTAAGTCTTTAGTTGCTGGGTATGATATTTTGGTATCTAAACTATTAGCAAAACATTTAAACAAAAAATTGGTAATTAAAGCAATATCTTTCGATGGTTTAATTCCTGCTTGCCAAAATGGAGATATTGATTTAATTATTGCAGGAATGAGTGCCACAAAAAAAGAAAAGAAAAAATTGATTTCACTGAAAAATCTTATTATGATTCCGATCAAACTTATTGTCTTATTATAAACAAAAACCTTCCTGAGGATGTTAAGGACAAATTTAGAGCTCTAAATAAAGATCAATTTCCCCCAGATATGAAATGTTTATATCAAACAGGAACTTTTTACGAAGATATAGCACAAAAGTTAAAAGGATCTGAAATAGTAGAACTGGATAACTTTGATATCCAAGCTCAAAATGTTAAAACGGATTCTAATAAATATTTTTATGTAGCTGATGCAGCGGTTTCAAAAGCCCACAAAAAAACCGATCCAGATGATTTAGAATTGATAGACGTTCCAATAAATTCAGATTTAATGAAAAACATAATCAAACCATCTGAAGGTATTCTTGGAATTGCATTTAAAAAAGAAAATATTGCAAAAAAAGGCATTACCCAACAAGCTCTTGATAACTTTTTAGAAAACAATTTGTCTCAACAACAAAGAAAAGAATTATGGTCTATGGCTGAAGAAACCATTGACCCAGATAAAAGTATGTTGACTATCTTTAGAAACAATTTCCCTCTTTATAAAAAAGGGATTGCAACAACTCTTAAATTTGGGATTTATGGAACTTTGGGAGGATTTGCTTTATCTTTATTATTAGTTTTTTTCAAAGTTTTGAATATTACCAAAAAGAACAGTCATTTTGTAATTTATTATTTGCATCAAACAGGATGTAAAATTATTGATATTTATATATGGGTTATCAAAAGTACCCCTATGTTAGTTCAAGCCTTTGTCGGTTATTATGTTTTCAAAGAGCTCTTTTTAAAAGATGTTTCGTGGTATACTCCAATGTTTTCTGCTTACATGGTAATTATTTTAAATACTATGGGATATATTGCAGAAATTATTACTAAAAATATTTCCTTTTTGGATAAAGGACAAATTGAGGCCTCCTCGTCTTTGGGAATGTCACACACCCAAACAATGTACAATATTGTTTTACCTCAAGCAATTAAAACATCAGAAGTTCCTATTTTAAATCAGTTTATTATGAATTTAAAAGATTGTGTTGTTTTTAGTACGTTACGGTGGTATTATTGATATTGCTTTTGCTTCTAAATCTTTGTATGGTAGTGTTGCAAGCATTACCCCTTATTATATTTCTTCCATTATTTATTTGATAATTATAGGAACTATTATTTTCTTTTTGAAAAGATTAGAAAAAGCAAGACAAATTTAAATTTTATAATATAAATAATTAAAATATTTTAAATTAAATTTATTAAATAAAATGACAATATTAAAATTAATAATAAGACAAATTAGTTTCTAGATTTATATGTTTTAATTTTGTTGTTAATTCAAAAGTATTAAAAAAATATCTTTTTGATTTTTTGATTCAAAAAATTTTAAAAGCCCTCGTTAGTTTGAGGGCTTTTATTTTTATAAAAATATTCACTTTTTCCAAAGACTCGCCAACTTTTGTTTTAAATTTTTTTAAAACTTAAAAAGCTTGTGATAATTACAATTTATTCAGATTAAAAAAACTATAAAATCAAAATTAAAAAAATTATCTCTCTTTATGTTTTTTAAATTAAAAGATATATATTTTTTGCCAATAAACGAAAAATACAAACATTTTTTTAAGAAAATAATGCTATATTTAATATTTTACGCTTTTAATGTTTATCTAGCAATAATTTCATTTGTTGTTTTCATGTTTTTGATTGACGGGGTGAGGCAGGCGAGCTGTTTTTATAATTTTTTAATTTATTAAGTGTTTTTTTGGAAAATTATTTTTAGAAAAAATGAAAATTATTTTTTTATTTTTGAAGATTTTTAAAAGTAATGGGGAAATAATTTTTTTAGACATTTTTTTAGTTTAATTAATTTGTTTTGTTGATTTGCAAAGATATTAAATTATCTATTATTTTTTTTAGTTGCCAAGAATATTTTAAAATAAAAAATGTCTAAAAACAAGGAACAGCATATTATTTTTTAATTTGGGATTTAGAATATTTTTTAATCATTTGTACCATAATATAAAATATATAATTTTTTACATATAGAAAAGAGTATTCATGCATAATATTAATTATTTTTTCAAATCTTTTGTAATTTTAGATATAATTTTTACCATAATTTTAACTACTATTGTTTTGAAAATTATATTTTTAATATTTTCTTTTGTATATACAATTATTAAAAAAATAACATATATAAAGTTTTTTTGTTTTCGTGTAAAAATTTTAAAATTCATGATAAAACAAAATATTGATGCATTAGATATATTAAAAACTAAAATAATTTTTTTTCAAAAAGATTTAAAAGAAAATAATAATTTGCAAAAGAAAATAATTAATCGAATCGATAAAAATCTTTTATATCAAACATTTTATTCACAAATAGTAAACTTTAATTTAGTAAATTTTAATCTTGATTTGCAAAAAAATCATGAAGAAGGATTAATTAATTCTTTAAATTTTTTGTTTTGGATAGAAAAACACAACAAACAAATCAATTTTAATAATAATGGTTTAATTATTATGATTGATAAAATTGTTGATAATTTAAAAAAAGAATTATTTTATTTTAATAAAGAAAAAAAGATACTAATGTTAATATTGATAACAAAATTAAAAAAATATTAAATATATTTAAATTTATCTGTATATTGCATAAAATATGTAAATATACATTTGAAAGTTATATCAAACAAGAAGAATTTACAAAATTAAAAATCTTATTTACATATAATTTAAAAAAATATTTTATTTTAAAAATTCATATTTGTTTTAAAAATATAATAGAAAAAAGATGGTCCATATTATGGAAAATATTACAATTAATATTATTTTCTTTTTTTCCAAGTTTAAGGTTTTTTGGTAATTTTATAAAAATGTTGTAGCTATCCTAAGAATCAATGAAGCAAATTCACCTGCAAAATATATCATCAATTGTTTTTTACACAAAATGAAAGATAAAAAAGACCAAAATATGAATGAAAATATAGAAGAAGTCTACAACCTCAAATAACAAACAAGAATAAAAAACAATAAAGCTTTAAAAACAAAAGATAATATTTTTTCACTGTTGCTTTTTGATATTTTTTTTTAGTTTAATTAATTTTTTTGTTGATTTGAAAAGATATGAAATTATCTATTATTTTTTTAGTTTTAAAAAATAATTTTAAAACAAAAATGTCTAAAAAAACATCATCTCCCCAAATATTTTAAAATAAAAATGTCTAAAAACAAGTAACAGTGCGCTGTTTTTTTAAAAGAAAAAAAGACCAACTAAAAAGTCAGTCTTAAATGTTTGAATTTTGATATTTAATTTTTTTGAGTGTTTGGAATTCAGTTTATTTTTTCATTAAATAATTTATAAATTTATTTTTCAAAAAAAGAAAAATTAAAATATACAATTGGATATGGTCCTTAAAAATTGGGTTGTTAAACAACAAAATAGTATTTTTCCAAACTACTTATTAACGTAGTTTGGTTTTTTGTTTTTAGCGGAAAAACCTAAACAAAATCTAAGAAAAGAGGGGAAAAGATGCTTTGAAAAATCGGGGTTAAAAAACAAAATATATTTTTCTTTGGTGACAAAATTTTGAAAGGTCTTTTCCTAAAATGATTGTAGAAAAAAACCAATCTATTTTTTTAAAACCTTGCCAAACCCTTTGAATCCAAAGAAAAACTTAAAAATTTAAACAATCCCAAAGATAACGTTGAGAAAACTAAATAATTTAAGTTAAGTGAAAAAAATATTTTAAGATTATCTTTTTTCCATAATTTCTTGATTAAGAGAAGAAATAAAAGTTTCAATGTTTGTAGTTGTTTGGTTTTTTTGGCCATATTTTCTAAAAGTAATCAAATTTTTAGCAATTTCATTATCACCAACAACTATTTGATAAGGGATTTTTAATTCTTGAGCTTCTCTGATTTTATAACCCAAAGTTGCCTCTTTGGAATTAATTTCTGCTCTTAATCCTTGAGATAATAAAAGTTCTTTAATTTCTTGAGTATATTTTAAATGAACCGAAGAAGAAACAGGAATTAAAAGTATTTGTACAGGAGCAAGCCACAAAGGAAAAACACCTTTATTTTCTTCAATTAAATGAGATAAAAAACGTTCCAAAGTAGAAACAATAGCGCGATGAATGACAACAGGACGGCAATGTTTGTTATTAGCATCAATAAAAGTTAAATCAAATTTTTGCGGTAATAAAAAATCTAATTGAATTGTTGATAAAGTTTCTTCATTTCCTAAAGCAGTAAGTACTTGAACATCTAACTTAGGGCCATAAAAAGCAGCATCGCCAATGGCTTCTCTAAAAGGTAAATTTAATTCTTGGATTGTTTTTTTTAAAATGTTTTCTGCATGTTGCCACATATTGTCATCTGGAAAATATTTTTCTTTATCTTGAGGATCACGATAACTTAAACGGAATTCGTATTTTGTGATTTTAAAATCACGATAAACCTCTAAAATTAAATTGATGATTTTTTTGATTTCTTCTTCAATTTGATCAGGTCTTACAAAATTATGAGCATCATTAAGATTCATTTCTCTTACTCTTTGTAATCCTGAAACAGCGCCTGATTTTTCAAAACGATGCATCATCCCTAATTCAGCAATTCTTAATGGCAACTCTTTATAACTACGAGGACTTTTTTTATAAATCATCATATGATGTGGACAGTTCATCGGTCTTAAAACTATTTTTTCTTTATTTTCTAATTGCATCACAGGAAACATGTTTTGAGAATAATGTTCTAAATGACCTGAAGTGCGATAAAGCTCTACGTTTGCCATAATAGGAGTATAGACGTGATGATATTGATGACTCAATTCTTTATCAACAATATACCTTTCAACAATACGCCTCAAAGTAGCTCCTTTAGGCAACCAAAAAGGTAAACCCAACCCCACTTCTTGAGAAAACATAAATAAATCTAATTTTTTATTAAGTCTTTTATGGTCGCGTTCTTTTCTTTCTTCTAAAAGTTTCAAATAATTGCCAAGGTCTTCTTTTTTAAAAAAAGAAGTGCCATAAATACGAGTTAATGATTTATTTTTAGCATCACCTTGAAAATAAGAACCAGAAATTTTTAAAAGCTTAAAATGTTTTATTAAAGATAATTTAGGAATATGACCCCCACGACAAAGGTCAATAAATTCACCTTGATGACAAACAGTAATATCTTCTTCTTTGTGTTTTTCTAATAAAATTAATTTATAAGGATTATAGGAAAAAAGCCTTTTAGCTTCATCATACGTTACTTTTTTCATTATCATGGAGTGATTTTCTAAAGCTACTTCGTGCATTTTTTTTTCAATTGTTGGCAAATCTTTTTCTGAAATAGAATGGTTTTGAAAATCAATGTCATAATAAAAACCTTCTTTAATGGCTGGTCCAATTGTAAAAAGAGCGTTTGGATAAAGTCTTTGGATTGCTTGAGCCATTAAATGAGCCGTGCTATGGTTTAGAACAAATAACGATTTGGGATTACTTTCTGCCAAAATTTCTAAGTCTCCATCTTGTGTTAAAGGATAATCAAGTTCTATGAATTTTTGGTTAAAAAGAGCTGCAACTGGTTTTTTCAAAGTTTTTTTTAACCAATTTTTCCAAATTTCCAAAGGAGTTGTTTTGGAAGGAAATGAATGGCTTTGATGATTTAAAAGATTAATTTTAATCATAAAATAACCCTTTCTGAAATTTTTTATAAATATTACTTAAGTTGTTTTAAATAAATAGATAAATCTTTTTCTAGCGATTTTATAAACGGTTCAATTTCTTGAAAAGAAGATAAAAGCAAACTACATGCACTTAAATGACCTTTAAAACCGTATTTTTTAACAACATGATAAATATGAGGTCCATTAGAACAAAGACGAACTTTAATTTTTTGATTATTCATTTCTAAAAAAAGAATATAAAAATAGTAATTTTCTATATACAATAACAAATTAATAGCAGAAAAAGACTCTTCCAAGGTTAAATTAAATTTTTGCATTGTTTTTTGAGAAACATAAACATAAACAAAATTTTTTGCTACAACAATATTTTGACATACATAACCTTTATATTTTACAACATTAAGCTTTTCTTTTTTGACTTTTTTTCCCACCCAAGTCACATCAATACCATAATTTAATAATTCGGATGCAATGCGAAAAGTTTGGCTACTCACACGATTAAAACGAAAATTACCACTATCAGTCAATATTCCTACATAAATAGCCAAAGCACCTAAATAAGTTAATTTTAAGTTTAATTTTTCTTTGAGAAGGTAGATCATCTCAGAACAAGAACCAAAAGAATCATCAACCCATTCATAATTTCCATAATTTGATATTAAAATATGATGGTCAATTCGAATAATAAATTTACCTAGCTGAAATCTTTGATCACTAATATTTTTGGTGTCACCAGAATCAACAACAAAAACCAAAGCATTTTTATAAACATCATCAGTTATTTTATCCATTGTTCCTAAAAAAGACAAATTCAGGTTTTCTTCGCCAACTGCATAAACTTTTTTCTCAGGAAAAGTTGTTTGCAACATGTTTTTTAATCCAAATTGTGCTCCATAAGAATCGCCGTCTGGTCTTTTATGTCCGTGGATAATAATAGTATCAAAAAATTTAATTTTTTCTTGGATTAACTTCATCTTTTTTTATTCCTTTTAATTATTTAGAGATTAGAAAATAACAAAAAATAATTACAACATGAAAAATATAAAAAAATAGTATTTTTATTTTCCCAAACAAAATTTAGAAAATAATTCTTTAATTAAATCATTTTCTTGATTATCACCAATAATTTTTCCTAAAGCTTGATAAGCCTTGGTTAAGTCAATGGAATAAACATCTATTGGCATTGAATCCATGAAAGCAGTTTGAAAATCTTTTAAGGCTTGATGTGCTATCTGTATTTGATTAATGTGCCTCACGTTAGAAAAAGAATTAAAATCTTTAGATGAAATTTGTTCTAATTGAAACTTTTGTAAAATAGCTTTTTGTAATTCGTCCAAGCCTGTTTTTTTTAAACTAGAAATGGAAATAAAATTTTTGATAGGAAAAGAAGTAACTGTTTTTTCATTACTTAAATCAGCTTTGTTACCTATAATAATCCGAGGTTTTAAACGTGTTAATTCTAATAGTTTTTCATCATCTTCCTTTAAAGGTTCACTTTGATCTAAAACTAATAAAATAAGTTCAGCTGATGATAAAATTTTTTTAGTCCTTGAAATACCGATTTTTTCAATTGGGTTTGTAGTTTGATGAATTCCTGCAGTATCAATTAAATTAAGGGTAATGCCTTGACAATTAAAAGAAGCATCAACAAAATCTCTTGTAGTGCCTGCGATGTCAGAAACAATTGCTTTTGGTTCGTTTAATAAAGCATTTAATAAGCTAGATTTACCAACATTAGGGCGACCAATAATTAAAGTTTTAATTCCATCTCTTAAATAACGACTTTTTTGAGAATGAAATAAAATAGCCTCTAATTCTTCTATTAAACTTTTTACTTGAGGAGCAATAATGCTTTGAGTCATTAACAAAGTGTCATCATATTCAGGATAATCAATATTAACTTCAATTTGAGCAATAAGAGTCAAAATTTTTTCTCGCAAAGAACTAACTAATTGAGAAGTGTGTTTATGGAGCCCTAAATTAGCAATTTTAATAGCATTTTGATTAGTGGCATGAATCAAATCCATGATAGCTTCAGCCTGCACCAAATCAATTTTACCATTCATATAAGCTCTTTGACTAAATTCTCCAGGATAAGCCAATCTAAGATCTAAAGTTAAAATACGTTCTAACACCATTTGAGTAATTAAAATACCGCCATGAGCACTAATTTCTACAACATTTTCGCCAGTAAAAGAATTAGGAGCTTTAAAAACAGAGACCAAAACTTCATCTAAAATAGTTTCATCTTGGTTTAAAATAAAACCATGATGGACGGTATGCGTTAAAGCTTCTAATAAGTTTTTACCTTTAAAAATTTTATTAATTTCTGTAATCGCTTGAGCGCCACTAACTCTAATAACACTTATCCCACCTGTTCCTAAGGGAGTTGTGATTGCAGCAATAGTATCAAAAAACATTTTTTAACCATTTCACGAAATACAACCAATTAACTACACAAAAATTATGCAAACATTTAAAAATGTTTTTGAAAAATTAAAAAAATTATAATGCCTTTTTGTAATTATCAAAAATTCTTTTTGATTATCGCAAATATTTTAAATCCATAAATCTTTTTCTTGTTTTTTTGCAAAGAAATAAAAGATAGTTTTAAAAAGTAAGGTTTTAATTCTAATTGAGATATTTCATTTTTTTTTTTTTTGGAGTTTTTTGGTTGTTTTCCATAACCTTTCTTACATTTTAAAAAGGCAAAAATAAATTTAAGGCTTTGATTTAAAACAAAGCTCTTTTTTATCGTGGTTTTTTTGTTGTGCTTCAAAAGTCATAATGGCTTTTTGGATTTTTTCCACAAAAACGGGGATTTGATCTTTTGAATCCAAAGTAGCACCACAAGCTCTTCTATGACCCCCCCCTTTAAATTGTTGAGCAATGTGATTAATTTCCGGTCCACGAGAACGAATACTCACTTTAAAAGTTCCATCTTCTTTTTCCATAAAAAAAGCCCACACTGGATGATTTTCTAAATGACCTAAATTATTAACTAAACTTGCAGCAACATCTAAATTTAAATTAAGTTTTTTCAAAATCGCTTGAGAAACGACAAGATAAACAAAACCTTTAGAAGCAATAGCGTTTTGAAAAATATAGGCCTTATAATGAAACAAAACTAAATTTTCTTTGTTAAGGTGATAAAAAATTTTTGCAACATCTAAATCAAAAGCCAACAGAGAAGAAGCAGCTTTCAAAGTATATTGATTAACTCGATCAAAACAAAAATTACCAGTATCAGCAACAATACCTACATACATCGCCAAAGCACCTTGATAAGTTAATTTCATTTTAAAATTTTCTTTTAAATCAAAAATCATTTGAGAACAAGAAGAATAACTAGAATCAACCCATTGATAATCGCCATAATGATCTGTTAATAAATGATGATCGATTCGGATAATTTTTTGAGCTAATTTAAAACGGTTGTCACTAATTCTTTTTTCTTCACCACAATCAACTATAATAGCTAAAGCATTTTGAAATAAATCATCTTCAATTTGATCCATACTTCCAACAAAAGATAAATAAAGGTTGTTTTCGCCAACAGCATAAACCTTTTTATCAGGAAAAGTAGCTTTGATGACATCTTTGAGTCCTAATTGAGCACCATAACAATCACCATCAGGATTAATATGTCCATGGATAATAATTTTATCAAATTTTTTAATTTGTTCATAAATAATTTGCATATTTTATCCTTCTATGATTTTATTTATTTAAGCAAGTGCTTTTTTTTGCGCTATTTCAAATAATTGAGCAATTTTTTCTTGATCATTTTCTTTTAATAAAAAACAATCTACTAGCAATTGATTTACTACTATTCTTGCAATATAAGATTTTTGAAAGACGGGAGAGAAAAAATAAATTTTATCTTTTTCATCTTGTTCTCTTTCGTTGTTTAAAAAAACTAAAAGTTTAGCTTTTAAAAGTTCTTTACGTTCTTCAGTTGATAATTTATCATATTGTTTTTCTGAAAATTTTTTATAATCATCTATTTTATCTTGAAATCCTTTTGAATTAACATAACCAGGTCTAGTAGGAAATTGGCTGCTTTCTTGTAAAAATAAGATTTCGTTGGCTTTTTGTGAAGTTAAATGTTTTAAAAACAACCAAGAAGCAATAACTTCATCTTTATCTTTTTTATAAAATAAATTAATGTTTGCTCCTTGTTGTAAAGTTTTCCTTTTCCCTTTTTCCCAATAAGGACAAGAAGTTACCCCGACTTCAAAACCAACTTTATTTACATAATCCAATCCATTAGAAGAATTAATATTCATTAATATGTCTTGTTTAGCAAACAAATTAAGAGTATGGTTTTCGCCTGATAATTTGCGAGTAATTAAATATTTTTTTTCATCATAAAATTGTTCTTTTAAATCTCTAATCATCTTTTGAGCATCTTGATTGTTAAAACCAACTCCTAGTTGATCGTTTGTAGTTTTGGGATTTGTATATTCAATATTTTTTTGTTCAGAAGAAATAATAAATAAATTAGATTCAGATTCATAAGAAATAGGAATTTTTTGAGGATTGTGTTTTTTAATTATTTCAGATAATGTTTTTAATTCTTCCCAAGTAATACCATCTTTTAATTCGCCAGTTTCTGGTTGTTTGTCTTTAAAACATTTTTTTATTTTACCAAAGTCTTCCTTAGAGAAGTCTTCCTTAGAGATTCTTTTTAATAAGTTTTTCAAATAGGTTTGGTTATAAAACATTAATTCAACGTTTTTGGTGAAAGGTAAAGAATACCATTTTTTTTCTTCTTCCCCTAATGCAATTTGTGATTCCTCTTCATAAATAGGATAAAAAAATGTATTTTCTTTTTCTTCTTTTTCTAATTTTATTTCTTCATTTTTGTGGAAAATAAAATCATTTAAAGGCACGAGTTTTCCTGATTCATAATAATTAACTAAAAAATCAGGGTAAGAAACAATCAAATGGGGTTCGTTGTTGGCTGGCAAAGCAACGTTAATGTTTTTAGTAAGAGTTCCCCAATTGCCTTTAAATTCTTCTTTAACTGTAATATTTTGATATTTCTCTTGAAATTTACTGATGATTTGTTGCAAAATTTCTTGGTTGTTGCCTTCTTTTCCTAAATTATGCCAAAAAATAATTTCAATTTTTTTATCCTTAAATTTTTTCCAATTATTTTCATCTTTATATTCTTCAAGTTTTGCTTTTAAAGTTGTATAATTTTTTTTTCTTAATTCTTTAGCTGAAGTTTTGGGAAATAAAATAATAATGGTTAAAACCAAGAAAGAAAAAAGGAAAAAAGCAATAATTTTTAATTTATCCTTTGATACCACTGTTTAAATTTCCTTCTAAAACGTATTTCTTGCAAAAAATAAATAACAAAACCAAAGGGACTGTGATTAAAGTAGTGGCTGCCATTTGCTGATTAATTAAATTTGGTTTCGTATCGGAATCAAAAAAATTTCTCACTATTACTGTTAACAATTTTCCGCCAACAAGTTGCGGCCATAAGTAAGCATTCCAAGCAGCAACTGCTCTAAAAATAACAATATTAATTAAATTATCTTTTAAAAGAGGAATCAAAATTTTAAACAAAAAATTAAAATTACTACTACCATCAATTTTAACAGATAAATATAATTCTTTAGGAATTTTTTTGATATTTTGCATTAATAAAAAAATATGAACAAAATTAATTAAAAAAGGCAATACCATAGCAAAATAAACCCCTCCTGGAACAATAGAACCATTACCAGGATCAACTAAACCTAAACGAGCCACTGTTTGATAATTAATTAAAAACATACTTTCAGTAGTAATCATGGTAGTAATCAAAAAAAGACTGAAAACAATTCTTTTGTTTTTAAATTGTAAAATACTTAAAGCAAAGGCAGTAATAACAGAAACAATAATTCCTAAAATAGTTGATAAAAAAACTACTAAAATAGTCACTAAAAAAGAAGGCAAAAAACCAATTTTATTATTACCCACTAAAACATTTTTAAAATGTTCAATTGTAAAATTTTTAGGATACCAATGGATATGTAAACTATCTTTTTGAAAAGCCACGTTTAACATCCAATAAAAAGGTAAAGCTAAAAACAACAAAACAAAAAATAAAAAAAAATATTTAACAAAAATAAAAAAAAAGCTTGGGGCTTTTCTTTTTAAAATCAATAAATTTGATTGAATTTTATTCATTTCATTATTACCTTAAACATTTATTCTCGATTAAATTTTTTCATAAAGTGAAAATTCAAAAGAGTAAAAAAAATAGAAATCAAAAGCAAAATAATAGTTGCCGCTGCTCCTTTAGAATAAGAATCAAGGACAGGATTAGATGCTTGATGATAAATATAGCCAACAATTGTATTTACTTTTGTTTCGTTGGCACCAAAAATACCGACAACAGATTCATATTCTTTAAAAACTTGAATCATAGTTATAATGACTTGATAAAAAACGCTCGGCAAAATTAAAGGAAAAGTTATTTTTTTAAAAATAGTTAAATTAGTGGCGCCATCGATGCGAGCGGCATCAAAATAATTTTTACTAATGTTTTTCAAAGCAACACTAAAAATTAAAATGTGAAAAGGCAAAGAACGCCAAACAACATAAAAAATTAAAATAAACATTTTATTAAAATAACTAGCAGAATGACTAATCCAATTATGCGAAAAACTTAACAAACCTTCAGTGCTGTTTTTAAAATCCCAAATATTATGATAAAAAAGGACTGCAAAAACCATTCCCATAACAACAGAATTAGTTAAATAAGGAAGAAAAAAAACGGTTTGAAAAAGCTTTTTTAAAAAATGATTATAAACATAATTTAGAGCCAAAGAGATCATTAAAGAAATAAAAATAGAAATAGGTACAGCGATAAAAACTAATACAAAAGTATTTAAAAGAGCCGTTCTAAAATCTGGATCTTTAAAAATAGTCACATAATTGTTGAAATTAAAAGAACTAGAAAAAACGTCTGTAAACTTATCGTAACCATGATTTAAAGAAATGAAAAATGTTTTGGTTAAAGGATAAAAATTAAAAACAGTTACCAAAAGTAAAGCCGGAGCTAAATAATACCAATGTTTATGCTTATTTTTATTTTTAAAAAATTTTTTTAATGCTGACATTTAAAAAATCCTATTTTCTGTTTCGGGATCGAAAAGGAAACATTTTTCTTGTTTAATTTGAAACCTAATTTTTTGTTTGGGGAAAAAACCTTGAGGAAAAATAATATCTTTACTTTTTTCATCAAATACGAGGCGAAAAGTATTGTTAACCGCTTGAGGATGACGAGCTAATAACATTAAATCTCTTCCGATAGTTTCCAAAAACAGCGTTTCAATTTCTAAATTACCATCTTCTGCAAACCAATATCCTTCGGGTCTGATTGCAACATAAACTTTTTGTTTTAATGTTTTTAAATTTTTATCATGAGAGAAATCAAATAACAAAGATTTACCAAGATAAACTTTTCCAAAAACAATTTCTCCTTCAAAAATTGAAATTAAAGGATTTCCTAAGAATTTTGCAACAAATAAATTACGAGGGTTGGAATAAACTTCTTGAGGACTTCCTTTTTGTTGGATTTCTCCTTTTTTCATTAAACAAATTTCATCACTAATTGTCATGGCTTCTTCTTGGTCGTGAGTAACAAAAATAGCAGTAATGCCTGTTTTTCTTTGAATGCGACGAATTTCTTCACGAGTTTTTAAACGAAGTCCCGCGTCAAGGTTAGATAAAGGTTCGTCCAATAACAAAACTTGAGGCTTTTTGACTAAAGCGCGAGCGATTGCGACTCTTTGTTGTTGCCCTCCTGATAATTCATGAGGTTTTTTGTCTAAATGTTCTTCAATTCCAACTAATTTAGCAATTTCTTCCACTTTAACCAAAATTTCTTTTGCAGGAGTTTTTAAATTTTCTAAAGGAAAGGAGATGTTTTGTTGAACTGTCATATGAGGATATAAAGCATAATTTTGAAAAACGAAGCCAATTCCTCTTTTTTCTATAGGAACATTAGTTACATCTTTGTTCTCGAAAAAAATTTTTCCAGAAGAAATAGAATGAATTCCTGCAATCATATAAAGAATGGTTGATTTTCCACAACCAGAAGGTCCTAAAAGACAAACTAATTTTCCTTTAGGAATATCAACACTAATTTTATTAACAACACAAGTTTCTTTTTTATTTTTTTTATCAAAAAAAACTTTTGAGACTTGACTTAATTTTATGCCCATTTTTTCATTTCTCTTTTATATTATATATTTATTTAATTTCTGACAATTTATATTATTTTTTTGTCTTAAATGTTTTAAAAGTTTAGAAAAATTTTTATTTTATTTTTTCTTTTAAACTTAAAAAATTGTGATAATTATAATTTCTTCAAATTAAAAAAAACTCTGAAATTTAATTAAAATTCATCAACTTTTTGATGTTCTTTTAATTTCTGTCAATTATAAATTAATTTTTTTTAAAGTGGAGGATACACACTAAACAAACTAAACAAATTATCCTTAAAGCTTAAAAATTTAAAAGTACCAAAACTAAAAAATCCTTGAATAATCTTTTTTTATTTACATCAAGAAATTGCAAACAAATGTTTTTAAAACAATTTTTTTTAAATTTTTTGAAAACTTAAAAAAATTGTGATAATTACATGTGTCTTGAGATTAAAAACTTCACCGTTTCATGTTTTTTATATTTTTTTCTTTAAGATTTTTAAATTTAAGATTTTTAAAAATTCCAAATTTCTTTAGATTAAAAAATATAAATCAAAAACACTATCTAATTTTTTTCGTATTTTGTTAAATTGAGACATATACAAACTTTTTTCCAAAAACTCACTAAGCAACTCATATGGAAGTAATTATTTCATATTTGAATTTTTGGTTTTTCAAATTTATCTGATTCAAACGTAATTTAGGATTTGTATATGTGTTTATTTGTTTCCATTTTGCGTCATAAATTAATCATTTGTTTTAGTTATAATAACATTACCTATATCTATCAGTTTTTTCATAAATTTTTTAGATGATGCATTTAATTAGTTTTGCAGCAAAGAAAGAGTGATAAAGATAGGTAAATGTTGTTGTTTGGTATTTTTGTAATTTATTAAGTGGTTTTTGAAATTTTTTTAGACAAAATGTAAAAATTGTTTTTTTAGTCTTAATTTTTTTAAAAGTAAAAACTTTTTATTAATAAAAACTTAATAAAAAAATAGATTTATTTATGTTTTTTCACTATTGGCCTGTGTTTGTTTTTTTTAGTTACTTAAATTTTTTAAAATTTTTTGTTATTTTTAAATGAATTAAAAACACGAAATCAAAACTTAATAAGTTCTTGGAAAAGCAATGACATCTCTAATATTATCTAAACCTGTCAAAAAAAGCAATAATCTTTCAAAACCTAAACCAAAACCAGAGTGAATACAACTGCCAAAACGACGTAAATCTAGATACCATTCAAATTCTTTTTGAGGGATTTTCATTTGTTGCATTTTTTCAATTAAAACTGCTAAATTTTCTTCTCTCTGTGATCCACCAATTAATTCTCCCACGCGAGGAACTAAAAGATCCATGGCAGCGACTGTTTTTTGATCAGGATTATTTTTCATATAAAATGCTTTGATTTCTTTAGGCCAATCAATTATAAAAACTGGTTTTTGAAAATGTTTTTCAGTCAAAAACTTTTCGTGTTCGGTTGCCAAATCAGAACCATAAAAAACTTTATTCTCAAAAGCAACACCACTTGATGCCAAAATTTCAATTGCTTTTTGATATGTGATTACTAAAAATTCTTTTTCTTGAACAACGTTTTTAAGTTCTTGTAATAAACCATTTCTCACTGTTTGGTCTAAAAACTCAATATCTTTTTGGTTTTCTTGAAGACATTGAACAACAACTTCTTGCAACATTTCTTGAGCAACTTTTAAATTTTGTTTTAAATCGCAAAAAGCCATTTCTGGTTCTAACATCCAAAACTCAGCAGCATGTCTGGGAGTGTTTGATTTTTCAGCTCTAAAAGTAGGACCAAAAGTATAAACTTTATTCAAAGCTAAAGCCATTGCTTCTGCTTCTAATTGCCCCGTTACTGTTAAAAAAACTTTTTTACCGAAAAAATCTTTTTGATAATTTATTGTTGAGGGTTTTTCTTGTGATAAACGCTCTAGATTAAAGGAAGTTAGTTGAAATAATTCTCCAGCTCCTTCACCATCATTAGGAGTGATAATGGGGGTATTGATGTGAAAAAAACCTTTTTTATGAAAAAAATGATGCAAGGCGAAAAAAGCAGTACTTCTAATGCGAAAAACTGCTCCAAAAAGTTTTGTTCTTGTTCTTAGATGAGGGATAGTTCTTAAAAAAGATTTAGAATGTTTTTTTGGTTGAATGGGATAAGAAAAATCACTTGAACCTAATAAAGTGATATTTTGAGCCAAAATTTCTAAATTTTTTTCTTGTTTTTCGTTTTTCTTTAAAAAACCTTCAACTTTCAAAGAAGCGCCAATTTGCAAAATATCTTTTATTTTTTCTAAATCAACATTTTTATAAACAATTTGGAAATTTTCTAAAAAAGTGCCATCATTTAATTCTATAAAAATTAATTTTTTTTGAAAACGACAATTTCTAATCCAACCATTAACAATAATTTTTTTTCCTAAATAAAAATCTGCTTTTTCAAAAATATTTTTAATAGAAATTTCCATTATTTTAATCCTTTATTTGATTATTTTTTATAAATTTGACATAACAACGCGATAACAACATAATAATAAATTAAAAAATTATAAAGAATGAAAAATTAAAAAAACTTTAAACATAAATTACAAATTAATAAAAATAATTACAAGCATATTTTAACATTTTTAAGCCAATTTTTTAAAAATATTTAAAAACAAAGCCCAATAAATGTTTTTTTTAGGAATTAGAAAAAATTGCCTTAATTGGTTCCTAAAGGGTTAAATTTTTTTTTAAATTCAAATAATTAATCTTTTTTTTAACCGCCCAAAAACTTTATTTTTTTAATAAATCATAAATTTTTTTTGCTCCCAAAATTTTTTCAAAACTAACTAAAAAAATAGTAAAAATCAGCCGAATTTATATTTAATGAACAAATTTGCAAACACCAATAAAACAATGTTATATCTTCATAAAAAAATATTTTTTTTGCAACACTTAAACGCTTTCAAGTTTATGAGGTGTTTTATTTTTTCCTCTCAAAAACCGATTTTTAATAATTTTTTAATTGACTGAAAAACTAAATATTATTATTTAATTTAATACATAATTTAAATATTTTAATTATATAATTAAATTTTTTTTAGGTTTTTGATTATTCCTAATTGTTTGATTATTAAGATATTTATAAAAACTTAAACACCTTTAAGTGCAAATGTAAATCATAAATATTGGTAAGCTCCACAAAAATGGCACCATTTGAGAACAACATTTTTTTCCAAAAAAATATGATTTTTTGAAAAACCAAATTGTTTATTAATTACCTTTATTATAACATAATTAAAATTATTTGTCAAAATATAAAATATTATTGTTGTCAATACTAAAATATAAAAAAATAATTTTTTTTACACAATAATCTAAAAAGAATTGATTTAAAGAATTTTATTAATTATAAAAAATGAATATTCAAAATATTACCTCTTAAATGATTTTATATTTATGATTTGATATTTATCATTACCAATCACCCAAAAGTGTCATATAAGGGCAAAATTTTGAGTTTTAAGTGGTGATTGTGGTTTTTTAAAACACCTTTTTTTTGAGGTCTATAAAAAAACCTACACAAATTGCCCTCCGTTATGAAGGGCTTATAGTTTTAATTATTAATTAATATTTTTAGTTTTAAATTCTTTGGGTGATAAATAATTTAGGACTTTCATTTTGCGATAAATATTATAATATTCAATGTAATCAGTAATAATTTCTATAATTTGAGGTTCGTCTAAATTTTGCATTTTTTCATAATGGATAGTTTCACGTTTCATGTTGGCCCAAAATGGCTCCATACATGCATTATCAGTTGGCATGGCTTTAGCTGAGAAACTAGTTATTAGATTATTTGCTTTTAACTCAGTTTGATATCTTTTAGAAGTATAAACACTTGCTCTATCACAATGAAGAATGCAAGGGTTTATTAATGTAGGAATAACTTTTAAAGTATTAATTACAAAATCAACATCAGCGATTTTAGAAATATTGTAACAAATAATTTCGCGGTTATACAAATCCATCATCGCAGAAACAAATAATTTTTTGGTTATTTTTCCCAAAAGGTATATAAGTAATATCTGTACATAATTTTTCAAACGGTCTTGTGGCATGATAATTGTTTTGAATTAGGTTTTTTAAATTATTTTCTTTTTGAATAGCTAAATCATAATAATATTGAGGTTTTCGTTGTATTCTTTGTGATAATAACCCAAATTGATGCATCAGTTTTAAAACAGTTTTAGCGTTTATCTTAAATTTAAGGTCAATTAATTTTTGATGAACCACGCGATAACCAAGCCTTCTTTTTCTTTTGCCATCAGTTGTGATATATGAACCTTGTTTGCATATTTGAAACAAGGCTTTTTCCAATTCACTTTGAGGTCTAGGATGAAGACTTTGTTTAATCCATCTAAAATAACTAGTTTTTGAAATAGATAACCATTTAATCAATTGTTCTAATGAAGCTTCTTTTTGATATTTATTAATGATTTCTAAATATAATTTTCTATTTTTCTTGAAATTAGTTTTTAGTTGGTTTTTAATTGCGGTTTTAATTGAATTAATTTCTGAATCTTTAACCTTTCTTTTTCCTCTAATTGATTGTTCTAGCCTTTCCACCCCTTTTAATTCATACCACTTCACCCATTGATAAATCTGACTCCGATTTGTAATATTTAAGTTTTGTTGTATTTCTTTACATCTTTTGCCTTCCTGTTTCGCAAAAAACAGCCTTTAATTTAACATCCAAAGAATATAATTTTAATTTTTTCTCCATTTCTAAGCTCATTTCTGTTTTATTAACATAACTTTATTTTTTTAAGCTTTGGTTGTTAAAAAAACTATTTTGTCGGGTATTTTAAAAAAAACAACAATAAAATCTTTTAAAAAGTTTTATTGTTGTTTTAAAATATTTATTAATTATTTTTTTATTTTTTTTGTAATTTAAACATCAATTACTAATTTTTTTTATTTCTTTTATCGTCTTCGATTGTTGTTTGGTGGATTTGGATTATTTTGATTATTACCTTGTCGCGGCATAGCGTTATGAACAATAATTTGCTGATTTGAAATTTGTTGACTTAATTGTATACTTCGTCTGACAAGATTATTAATAGTTTCTTCGGAAGCATTATTACGACTAGCATTAATAATTTGTTCTCCTATTCTAGCTTGTTGATTATTCAATTCTAGCAAAATGCCTGCTTGGATTTCCAAATTTCTCTGATTTTGTTGACCATTATTTATATCATGACCATTAGAATGACCATTATTCATCGCCATAACTTGATTATTATTTATTAATAACATTCCTAAAAAAGCTAATAAACAAATACTTATTATTTTTAATTGATTTTGTAATTTAAACATTAATTACTAAACTCCTTATTTTTATTTATTTTAATTATTTTTTGTATTAAATTTCTTAGTATAAAGTGTGATATATTTTTGTTTTGGGTTGAAGTGAAGATAGTTAGTTTTTCATTTCGGATTTTGGGAATCTAGAATCTTTGGGGTCTATGATATGACATTTCACTTCATCCATGAAAAAGTCTTTATCTTCTTCAATTAACCATTTTGGGCCTTCGTAGTCTAGGTCTGTGTAGTGGTTTGAAGGGTCGTTGATGAAATTTATATCACCGAAATATGAATCATCACCTTTATGTTTCATATGAAAAGTTTTAAAATAATCAATGATGTTGTCTTTTATTTCCCATTTGTCAAAAGGGTTTTTCATAAACGGCATTATATCATTTAGCTCGTATTCACGGTGCTGTCCACAACCAAGACCGTTGAGACCGTAGAAAGTGTATTTAACTTTAATCATTTGGTGACCCAAAACAAGGTGATTAACATCATGACTATAACTTTGACAAGGTCTACCTTTCCAATCTTTTGTGGCCCCAAATTCTGCATTGGGGTCATAACCATCTGCTTTATAATATTTCTTAATTTGGTAGTTATCATCTCTAGAACGGTATCCTTCAAACCATTCAGCTTCAATTTCTATCTTTGGGTTAGGAATAGTATAGGTTTTGGGCCTGGAGTTTGTTATATCGTATTTACTGTCTAAAAATATAAAACCACCGAAAATAGCAAATATACTTATTATAAAACAACAATATATAATTATTGGTTTTATTGGATTTCTTATTGTATATTTATAGGGATAGATTATTTGCGTTTCGATTGTAGGATTTGTTTTTCTACTTTCTATTACAAACAGCCCCCCTCCAAACCGTACGAGCAAGTTTCCAAGCATACGGCTTTCCATCATTTACCCTTTTTACGGGATTAACCTTGCGGTTAACTGTGTATCTTAATCATTCTCTTCTTTTTGTTTTGGTTTATAACGTTTATTTGTTGGTTTGTTCTCTTGCGATGACAATTCCTACATAAAGCGATTGTTTGTTTATTAAGGATGCTTTGCCAGTTGGAGTTTCTCACCGTTTTTTTGTGGCGGATTTCTAGTGGGATGTTTTCTGTTTGGCAAACTTCACATCTCTCCGCCTTTAAGCGTGATGTTAGTGTTGTTCGTCCTTGGTAGAGATAACGGTTGATAATTACATCGGGATTCCCCTTTGTTTTTCTCATCCTTTTTATCTTTTCCCAGTCCAGTTTGTCCCAGCTATCAACTTTGGTTTTATTCTTGAGGTTGTATTGAATCCCCCAAGTTTTGCCGTTCCTTAATTTTCGCCGAACTTTTGCGATAGATGTTTTCCATTTTCTCGCTAGTGTTTTTAAACAACTGTATTCCGCCAAATAGTATAAATGTGTTAATTGTGCTAGGTTGTTTCCTAGACAAAAGTATCGGATAATGCCGAGCGTTATTGATTTGTAGGTTCGTATTATTTCTAGTGCTTCCCTACTTGCTAGTGTTTCGTCGTGTTTTACTTTCCCGTTTTTGGTCCAACCGTATTCTTTCCCGTAGTCTCTTGTTGTGTCTTTTGGGATTTGGATTTGTACTTGCCCGTTCAGTGAGTTTTTTGTTGTTTTCTTTTTGCGGGTTTTGTTGGTTGGGTTTACCTTTACCATATAAGATAGGAACCTTGTGCCCTTAGTGGCTTTTACAATTTTTGATTTGTCGCGGTTTACCACGAGTTTCAAGTCTTGTTCTAGCCATTTGAGTACTTGGGTTTTAATCCTTTCTGCTTCGTGGTGTTCTCCTTTTATTCCAATAATAAAATCATCTGCGTAGCGGATGTATTCTATTCTCGGGTTTGGGTTCAGGTTTATTTCACTATCTATTGATAGATTGTTATGTTGTTTTTTTGTGTATGCCTTCCAATATTTGGGATTTGCTTTCATTATCGGTTTGCCGTTTCTTATCAGTTCTTCCATTTTCTTATCGATGTAATGTAAATATATATTTGATAATAAAGGGGATATTATCCCACCTTGCGGTGTTCCTGATAATGATTCGTATTTGATTCCATTTTCCATTATTCCTGCTTTGAGCCATTGGTTGATTGTTTTTAACGTTTTGGCCTTTCTGATGTATTTGTTTAACATCTTATTGAGGATATCGTGGTGGATATCGTGGTTGATGGTTTCAAAGTAACCTTTAATGTCGATTTTTATTATATAATCTATCCCTTTGAATCTTTGTTTGACGCGTTTTACGGCATCATGGCATGATTTCTTGCTTCTGAATCCGAAGCTCCATTCTGAGAAGATGTTTTCAAAATAGAGGGTTAAAAGTTGTTCCATTGCTTTCTGGATTATTCTATCTTTTATGGTTGGGATGCCTAGCGGTCTCGTTTTATTTTTATCCTTTGGTATTAATACTTTTTTGACAGGTTGCGGATTGTATTGGTTGTTGACGTATTCTTTGTGGTATTTCTTTATCATTTCTAGCTTTATGCCGTCAATGGTTTTGTTGTCAACGCCCTCTGTACCGCTGCCTTTATTGGTTGCAATGCTATTGAATGCTTTGTATGTGTTTTCTATGTTATTCATTCCGCGTTTCAATACCTTTTTTAGGCTATAGTTGTTTTTTGAATGATTTAAAATCATATCTAAAGTTCTCGAAAGCTTAAATTCATTTGAATTATGTGTAAGCATATTATCACTTACTCCTTTCTTGATTTGTTTAGATATACCATAAATGACTGACTTGTTTTCGCCTTGTTCTTAGTTTTCCTAAGAGCCCTGGGAGGGCAATTATCATTGTTATTCCAAACAATGTTTTAATTCCTCCGACTACTAGAAGTCTCTTTCTCCTTGGGGATGTGGGCTTTTGTTCCCACACTTGAACCTTTAGGATTCTGCAAGTTCCTCACTTTATCTACCTTCATTCCTTAGGAGAAGTAACCATTTATGTTTTCATGTCTTTCCTGACTGTTGGTGAGATTCCAGGTTTCCGTTCGTGATTGATAAACTATCCAACACGCTAACAATATGTTGATAGCGTCTGGACTGCTCGCTTGTAGTAGTTTGCGATGCAGGTTACAAAATTACATCTTCTTTTCTTCTTAGGCTATTTTACAGGCTTTTCCATAGAATGATTTGCTAGCGGTGTCATCTTGACTAACTACTTCGTCTCAACCCGCCTTTATGAACTGCTGTAATCCATCATCTTTTCATTTGATGAACCGTTCATCTGCTTTCAGTGTTTATCGGCACTGGAAATTGGTTAGATTTCACGATAAAGTGGGCTTCTTTGCCGCCCTTTAGCTTTTAATTGTCCTGTCAACATTTGATTATGTGATAATTCTGCTTGTTTTTGTTTTAATTCAGTTTGAATAGTATTTATTTCTTCTTGTAATTCAGTTTTTTCTTGAACTGATAAATATTTATTATTTACTAACTCAGCTATTTTTTGGTTTAATTTCTTTTGCTTAGTTGTTGTCTCAACTTCAATTTTTAATTTAATATTTTCTAAATTATTTAATTTATTATTTACGTGTTTTTGAACAAACCAAATCAATAAAGGAACCAATCCAAAAAAAACTCCTAAAATACCTATAATAACTAATACTTTAAATAACTCCATCCTATAATTAACTTCCTTTTTTATTTTTATAACTTATCATCATTGTATCATAATCCAATCTGGTAATGCAAAAAAAATTGCATTACCAATTAAACCATTTTTTAACTGTGTCCCATTTACTAGCAACAGCTGCAACTCCACCTAAAACCGTACCCAAAGGGCCCGCAGCACTTCCCCAAGTAGCACCCATCATCACACCAGCTTTGGTGGAAATAACTATGTTAACCGCAGCACCTACGTTTTTTACACCTGTTTGCCAAGATTTTCCTTTTTCTTTTAATTGTTCCGAATCATTGGTTAATCTTAAGTTATCTTCATTTAACTTAACAATCTTTTTTTCCAATCTTTCTTTTGTTGCAATATGCGCAGCTTTTTCGGCGTCTAATTGAGTTTTTAGTTTATTGATTTCATGCAGCAACTCTTTATTATCACCACCCAAAAAACCACTTGCACCTTCAAGTCCTGCAATTGCACCTTCAAGTTGTTGAATTTTCATTGCTTGTTGCTTAAAAGTTTCTATATTGTTTTCAATTTCAGCAGTTAATTTTATAATTTGTTCTACTTGTTCTTGAACTCTTTGTTGTAATTGCTTAATTTCTTCGTCTTTTTGTTTGATTGTTTCTTGCAACTTAGTTTCGTTGGCTTCTAAGTTATTAATTTTACCCTTTAATTCTTTTATTTGAGCTTCTTTGTGATTTAATTGTTTAACTAATGCATCATCAGCGTTACCATTTTTAACCAATTCAGCTTGTATCTCTTGCATCTCTTTTTCTAGTTGCTTGTTTTCGGTTGATTAGACTGCCCCAAAAAAGTGGTACTGGTTGAGAACAACATTTTTTTTCCAAACTGAGGAAAAGGAGTTTGAAAGATGATTGAAGCCGAACGTGCATTATTGGGAGCACTATTATTAAAACCAGAAAAAATGGATGCTGTTATAAATTTAGTTAACACAAACAATTTTTCCAACCCCAAGCATCGTTGTATCTTTGAGACAATGAAGCAATTAAAACTGCAAAACCGCGAAATTGATTATGTTACGGTGGGTTCCGTTTTAGATAACAATTTATACAAAATAGGAGGAATTGATTATTTAATTGAATTAGTGGAGGGGTCCCCTGCAAGTGAATATTTAGAGACATATATTGATTTAATCAAAGAAAATTCCCTTAAAAAAGATTTGTTAGGATTAATAAAACAATTGCCTTCTGAATTATCAAAAACTAAAAATATTCATAATTATCTGCAAACAGTCAAAAACCAAGTAGAAAGTTTTATGCAAAAAACTAAATCTCCTTTTATTTCTACAAAAACATTAATTCCTTATATTCGCCAAAGTATTGTTAATGATGACAACCCCAACCAATTTGTAGGAATAAAAACAGGCTTTAAAAATCTAGATGAATTAATTTCTGGTTTCAAACCTAACCAATTAATTATCTTAGGAGCAAGAACTGCGATGGGAAAAACTGCTTTTATGTTAAATTTGGCTTGTATTATTAGAAGAAGCAAGATTAATAAATCAAATTTATAATGCTATTAGAAATAATGATTCAGAAGAAACAATAAGAATTTTAATTAATCAAACAAACGAAATAGCTCTTCAAGCTGAAAATATTCGTAGAAATATTAACAACAACCAAAATCAACCAAATAACAACCGAAGAAACTAAAATAAATTTAAAAATAATTAATAAATATTTTAAAACAACAATAAAATCTTTTAAGAAGTTTTATTGTTGTTTTTTTCAATTATTGCAAAATAACTAAACAGTTTTTTTAACAATCAAGGCTTAAAAAAATAAAGTTATGTTAATAAAACAGAAATGAGCTTAGAAATGGAGAAAAAATTAAAATTATATTCTTTGGATGTTAAATTAAAGGCTGTTTTTGCAAAACAGGAAGGCAAAAGATGTAAAGAAATACAACAAAACTTAAAGATTAAAAATCGGAGTCAGATTTATCAATGGGTAGAGTGGTATGAATTAAAAGGGGCGGAAAGGCTAGAACAATCAATTAGAGGAAAAAGAAAGGTTTTTAAAAAAGGAATTAGTCCAATTAAAACAGCAATTAAAAACCAACTAAAAACTAGTTTCAAGAAAAATAGAAAATTATATTTAGAAATCATTAATAAATATCAAAAAGAAGCTTCATTAGAACAATTGATTAAATGGTTATCTATTTCAAAAACTAGTTATTTTAGATGGATTAAACAAAGTCTTCATCCTAGACCTCAAAGTGAATTGGAAAAAGCCTTGTTTCAAATATGCAAACAAGGTTCATATATCACAACTGATGGCAAAAGAAAAAGAAGGCTTGGGTATCGGGTGGTTCATCAAAAATTAATTGACCTTAAATTTAAGATAAACGCTAAAACTGTTTTAAAACTGATGCATCAATTTGGGTTATTATCACAAAGAATACAACGAAAACCTCAATATTATTATGATTTAGCTATTCAAAAAGAAAATAATTTAAAAAACCTAATTCAAAACAATTATCATGCAACAAAACAGTTTGAAAAATTATGTACAGATATTACTTATATACCTTTTGGAAAAAACAACCAAAAATTATTTGTTTCAGCGATGATGGATTTGTATAACCGTGAAATTATTGGTTACAACATTTCTAAAATTGCTGATGTTGATTTTGTAATTAATACTTTAAAAGTTATTCCTACATTAATAAACCCTTGCATTCTTCATTGCGATAGAGCAAGTGTTTATACTTCTAAAAGATATCAAACTGAATTAAAAGCTAATAATTTAATAACTAGTTTCTCAGCTAAAGCCATGCCAACTGATAATGCTTGTATGGAGGCATTTTGGGCCAACATGAAACGAGAAACCATCCATTATGAAAAAATGCAAAATTTAGATGAACTTCAAATTATAGAAATTATTACTGATTACATTGAATATTATAATATGTATCGCAAAATGAAAGTCCTAAATTATTTATCACCCAAAGAATTTAAAACCAAAAAATATTAATTAATAATTAAAACTATAAGCCCTTCATCATGAAGGGCAATTTGTGTAGGTTTTTTTAAAGAACTTAAAAAAATAACTTTTTAAAAAAACATAATTACCCCTTAAAAATCAAAATTTTGCCCTTATATGACACTTTTAGTGGGTGGGGAATTAAATTAATCAAATCGTAAATATAAAATCATTTAAGAGGTAATATTTTGAATATTTATTTTTTTATAATTAATAAAATTCTTTAAATCAATTCTTTTTAGATTATTGTGTAAAAAAATTATTTTTCTTATATTTTAGCATTTACAAGGATAATATTTTAATAGTATAATATATATGGTAAATATATAAAGAAAGAAATAAAAACTACTCAAAAGTTTTTATTTCTTTCTTTATATTACATATACATATATTATACTATTAAAATATTATTACTTTATACTTAATAAAATATAAAATTTTTTTCTTCAAAAAACCAATTAAAAAGTGGTACTGGTTGAGAACAACAAATTTAAAAATAATTAATATTTTATATTTTGACAAATAATTTTAATTATGTTATAATAAAAGTAATTAATAAACAATTTGGTTTTTCAAAAAATCATATTTTTTTTGGAAAAAAATGTTGTTCTCAAATGGTGCCATTTTCGTGGAGCTTACCACTATTTAACCAAATCCAATCTGTACAAGAACGCCGTGCTGAAATCCAAAAAGAAATTGATGAAGTTAATAAAAAACTTGAAGAAATCAAACTCGAAAAAGAATTATATCAATTCCTAAAAGTAAAATATAAAGAAATGTATAACCGAATGATAACTTATGAAAAAGAAAATGAAGCATCAGCAGAAAATATTGTCAAATGGGGATTCAAAGTTTTTGATAAAGTTAATGACTTAATCCCTGCTAAATATGGTCTGAAAATTATAGGCAAATCAGTTACTTTTACACGCAAGTTCGCTCAAGGTATGTCAAAAGCTACTTTAGTTATTCACGAAGGCCACCGTTTGTGGCATTTATATAATGAAGTAGCTAATGAAAACAAAGAACATCCACCAATGATTACCAAAGAAGCTTTAGAGATGTATACTAAAGATATCGACCGTGATTTAGCCAAACTCGACTCTGACTACAAAGATTACGAAAAAAAATTAGGTGATTATAAACTCCGCCAAAACTTAGATAATTTAAAGGAAGAAAGTAGAAAGTCTGAAAAATTAAATAAAGATATAAAAGAAGATTTTAGAACTTGGATTGCTGAATATCAAACCATCATCGAAGAATTAACCCACAAACACAAAGAAGTTTCAGATAATGACAAATTATATGAAGACAAAGCTGATTTAGAAAGCAAATTAGAAACTAAAAGAGAAAACGCGAATGATTTAAAAGAACAACTAAAACAAAAAAATCCGAGTTACGCTCGTGCTCAACAACGCCTTCAAGCTAGACGAGTTGGTAAAATCCCTAAAATAGTTATGATTCCAAATAAATAGTTATTTTAGCTAATTATTTTATTAATAAAATTGTATAATGGTGATAAGTGATATGATTAATTATCACCATTATAATGAAGGGTAAATAAATTATGAAACAAACCAACTTTTTTCAAAAAAATTTAGTAACTATTATTATCATTTTACTTTTCGGAATAGCAATTATCATAGGCATTAACCAAGGATTTAATGATTATCAAAACGAAAAAAATTCTTTATCTCCTTTAGGACAAACCTCACCAAATCCTTCAAGAATGAAACGTTCTACGGAAGAAACACCCCAACAAAAAATCAAAACCACTGCTGCTCGTTTAGAACAAATTAAAACTTATCTTTTCACTGAACCTACTGACACTTCTAAATCGCCATCTGTTTTATCAGAGAGAGAGAACAAGAAGAAATCAATAAACTAAAAAATAGTTGGCAATTATCATTGAATTTATTAAAAGAACAAAAAAACATGGGTAGATGAAAAACAAAAAGTCTGTGATGAACACAAATCTCAATTAAATTCTATTCAACCTCAAATAGAAGCTTTAAAACCAAAAAAATTAGCATTAGAAAAAAAATTAGAAATAAAACGATCAGAAGTTGAAACCAAACAAGAAGAACAAAAACAATTTAAATATTTTTTACCAAATATAACCGAAGAATTGAGAACAAGTAAACAAAAAAAATATAATTTATTACAAGTAGAAATCGATAAACTTCAAGCTGAAAAATCAGAAATAGTTGGTGAAATTGGAAAAATCAAAGTTCAAATTGGTAAATTAGAAGCAACCCAAAGAAAATACCAAGATATGTTATCTATGGATGAAATGTTTAAAAAAGATTTAGAAAAAAGATATCAAATAAAAGAAACAGAATATAGAAATGAAATCTTAAACTATCTCAACTCCCTCTATGAAATCATCAAAGTTGAGGAATAAATAATAAATAAAAAAGGAGTTATGAATTAAAATGATACAAATAAAAAATAAATTACATCTTTTACCATTCTTTTTAATTAGTTGTTTAGGATTATTATTTGTGATAAATAATAATCAAGTTATGGCGATGAATAATTCAATTAATGAAGAAATACAAGAAATTTCAGAAACAGAAGAAAATGAAGAAATAACAACAAATATTATGAGTATACAACAATTTTGTGCTATACATGAAATAGGACATGCTGTAGTTGCTTATGAGCTAAGTCAAAGACATGGAACAAATCTTATAAACCTTATAAAAATAGAATTAATTCAAGATAACAAAAATATTGTAGATGGTACTACCGAATTTGTATTTGATAAAGAAGATCCTTTTGGTAATTTATTTGCGTTATCTGGTTTTTATGGAGGTTTAGAAGCGGAAAAAACAATTAAAATATCTATAGAAAATTTTAAAAACAGAGGCAATCATGATGAACAAGATATCGAAAGAATTGTTCAATATATTATAGAAAAAAGATGGTTTTTAGAAAATTTTTATTCATCAACGGATTCTTTAGAAACAAGAAAAGGTAAAATAAAAGATATTGCTCAACAAAAAACACAAGAAATAATTCAACAATATGAAAAATTTTTATCGCCACTTGCTGATGAATTATTACAAAAACAAAATATTACCAAAAGAGAATTTGAAGATTTACTAGAAAAATTAATAAATAAAAAAAATAATTCTCCAAAAAATACTCAAATAAAAGAAATTAATCAATCAAAATATAATATTAAAAACTCCAAATGTAATTGTTTCATTTTGTAAAAAATAACTTATCAAAACAAAAATATACAAACATTAATAACAAAAAAAATAATTAATTTAATATATAATTTAAGAACAAAAACATTATTGAATATAAATTTGACTCTCTTCATAAAGACCCTTGCAAAAGGGTCTTTATCTTTTACATAATACATTAGAAATACCTAAACAAAAACAAAAAAACACATAACAAATGTTTTGGCAAAACCCAAAAAGGAGGTTATTAAATAATGTTTAAAGTAATTAAAATCCCCTTTATCTAAAAAATTAATAATTATGTTATTAATTATTATCTTCAATTTTGTCCCTTCCATCAATGCTCATTCTTTTTTTTTCATAGTCAAAACAAAACCAAAATTAAATTAGCAGATTACGAAACTAATTTAAAAAACACTCAACAAGAATATAATCAATTATTAGAAAATCAAACCCCAGATGATAGCTTACAACAAGAATTAAACAATAAAGCAAATCATATTAAAACTTTAAAAAACGAAATGCAACAACTAGAAATTAAAGAAAAAGGTTTTAGAAGTGAAATTGATACTTTAAAATTAGAAAATAAAAACTTAAAAGAAAAATATACTAATGATTTAACGAAAACAAAACAAGAACTTGATGCAACTAAAACTGAAAACGAACAACTAGAAAAAGAGATGCAAGAGATACAAACTGAATTGATTAAAAACGGCAATGCTGATGATGTATTAGTTAAACAATTAAATCACAAAGAAGCTAAAATAAAAGAGTTAAAGGGTAAAATTAACACTTTAGAAGCCAATGAAACTAAATTGCAAGAAATAATTAAACAAAAAGACGAAGAAATTAAACAATTACAACAAAAAGTTCAAGAACAAGCAGAAGAAATTATAAAATTAACTGCTGAAATTGAAAACAATATGGAAATTTTCAAACAACAATCAATGAAAATTCAACAACTAGAAGGGGCAATTGCAGGACTTGAAAGTGCAAGTAGTGCGATGGGTATTGATAATAAAGAGTTGCTGCATGAAATTAATAAACTAAAAGACCAATTAAAAGAAGAACAAGACGCGCACGTTGCAACAAAAATAAGATTGGAAAAAAAGATTGTTGAGTTAAAAAAAGATAATTTAGATTTAACTAATGATTCAAACCAATTAGAAACCAAAAAAAATGGTTGGGACAAAAATGTTGAAAACATAGGTGCTGCGATTAATATAGGTGTTTCTACCAAAGCTGGTGTATTTGGTTTTTTAGGAGTTTTTTTTGGATTGGTTCCTCTTGTGATATATTTTATCCAAAAACACGTAAATAATAAATTAAATAATGTAGAAAATTCAAAATCATAAATTGAAGTTGAGACAATAACTAAGCAAGAAAAATTAAACCAAAAAATATCTGAGTTAGTAAATAATAAATCTTTATCAGTTCAAAAAAAATGAATTACAAGAGGAAATAAATACTATTCAAACTGAATTAAATCAAAAACAAGCAGAATTATCACATAATCAAATGTTGGAAGGAAAATTAAAAGCTAAAAAATATACAAAAAGAAATCCAATAAAAGCTATAATTATATATTATTGTTTTATAATAAGTATATTTGCTATTTTCGGTGGTTTTATATTTTTAGACAATAAATATGACATAACAAACTCCAAACCCAAAACTTATACTATTACTGAACCTAAAGTAGAAATTGAATTTGAATGGTTTGAAACAGAAAGTAAATACGAATGGAAAGGTTATGAATCAATAAATATAGGAAATAAAAAATACCCAATTGAAGAAAATAACAAGCCTTATAGAAATGATAAAGGCAAATGGGTAATGGATGGTGTTGCTGAGGAGGGAGAATGGAAAATAAAAGTTAAATACACTTTTTATGGCCTCAATGGCCTTGGTCGCGGACAGCACCGTGAATACGAACCAACTGATTTAATGCCGTTTATGAAAAATCCTTTTGACAAATGGGAAACAAAAGACAGCAGTAGTGATTATTTCAAAACTTTCCATATGAAACATAAAGGTGATGATTCACAATTTAATAATATGTTTATCAACAACCATTCAAACCACTACACAGAACTAGAATACGAAGGGCCGAAATGGTTAATTGAAGAAGATAAAGATTTTTTCATGGATGAAGTTAGTTGCCATATCATAGACCCCAAAGATTCCAGTTTCCCAAAAGATGAAAAGAAAAACTACTATCTCCACTTCAACCCAAAACAAAGATATATCACACTTTATAATAAGAAATTTAATACAAAAAATAATGAGAATAATTAAAAATTAATAAATATTTTAAAACAACAATAAAATCTTTTAAGAAGTTTTATTGTTGTTTTTTTAATTAAAACCACCTAAACAGTTTTTTTAGCAATCAAAGCTTAAAAAAATAAAGTTATGTTAATAAAACAGAAATGAGCTTAGAAATGGAGAAAAAAATAAAGTTATATTCTTTGGATGTTAAATTAAAGGCTGTTTTTGCGAAACAGGAAGACAAAAGATGTGAAGAAATACAACAAAGCTTAAAGATTAAAAATCGGAGTCAGATTTATCAATGGGTTAAATGGTATGAATTAAAAGGAGCAGAAAGGCTAGAACAATCAATTAGAGGAAAAAGAAAAGTTAAAGATTCAGAAATTAATCCAATTAAAACCGCAATTAAAAACCAACTAAAAGCTAGTTTCAAGAAAAATAGAAAATTATATTTAGAAATCATTAATAAATATCAAAAAGAAGCTTCATTAGAACAATTGATTAAATGGTTATCTATTTCAAAAACTAGTTATTTTAGATGGATTAAACAAAGTCTTCATCCTAGACCTCAAAGTGAATTGGAAAAAGCCTTGTTTCAAATATGCAAACAAGGTTCATATATCACAACTGATGGCAAAAGAAAAAGAAGGCTTTGGTATCGGGTGGTTCATCAAAAATTAATTGACCTTAAATTTAAGATAAACACTAAAACTGTTTTAAAACTGATGCATCAATTTGGGTTATTATCACAAAGAATACAGCGCAAACCTCAATATTATTATGATTTAGCTATTCAAAAAGAAAATAATTTAAAAAACCTAATTCAAAACAATTATCATGCCACAAGACCGTTTGAAAAATTATGTACAGATGTTACTTATATACCTTTTGGGAAAAATAACCAAAAATTATTTGTTTCTGCGATGATGGATTTGTATAACCGCGAAATTATTAGTTACAACATTTCTAAAATTACTGATGTTGGTTTTGTAATTAATACTTTAAAAGTTATTCCTACATTAATAAACCCTTGCATTCTTCATTGCGATAGAGCAAGTGTTTATACTTCTAAAAGATATCAAACTGAATTAAAAGCTAATGGGCGGCAAAGAAGCCCACTTTATCGTGAAATCTAACCAATTTCCAGTGCCGATAAACACTGAAAGCAGATGAACGGTTCATCAAATGAAAAGATGATGGATTACAGCAGTTCATAAAGGCGGGTTGAGACGAAGTAGTTAGTCAAGATGACACCGCTAGCAAATCATTCTATGGAAAAGCCTGTAAAATAGCCTAAGAAGAAAAGAAGATGTAATTTTATAACCTGCATCGCAAACTACTACAAGCGAGCAGTCCAGACGCTATCAACATATTGTTAGCGTGTTGGATAGTTTATCAATCACGAACGGAAACCTGGAATCTCACCAACAGTCAGGAAAGACATGAAAACATAAATGGTTACTTCTCCTAAGGAATGAAGGTAGATAAAGTGAGGAACTTGCAGAATCCTAAAGGTTCAAGTGTGGGAACAAAAGCCCACATCCCCAAGGAGAAAGAGACTTCTAGTAGTCGGAGGAATTAAAACATTGTTTGGAATAACAATGATAATTGCCCTCCCAGGGCTCTTAGGAAAACTAAGAACAAGGCGAAAACAAGTCAGTCATTTATGGTATATCTAAACAAATCAAGAAAGGAGTAAGTGATAATATGCTTACACATAATTCAAATGAATTTAAGCTTTCGAGAACTTTAGATATGATTTTAAATCATTCAAAAAACAACTATAGCCTAAAAAAGGTATTGAAACGCGGAATGAATAACATAGAAAACACATACAAAGCATTCAATAGCATTGCAACCAATAAAGGCAGCGGTACAGAGGGCGTTGACAACAAAACCATTGACGGCATAAAGCTAGAAATGATAAAGAAATACCACAAAGAATACGTCAACAACCAATACAATCCGCAACCTGTCAAAAAAGTATTAATACCAAAGGATAAAAATAAAACGAGACCGCTAGGCATCCCAACCATAAAAGATAGAATAATCCAGAAAGCAATGGAACAACTTTTAACCCTCTATTTTGAAAACATCTTCTCAGAATGGAGCTTCGGATTCAGAAGCAAGAAATCATGCCATGATGCCGTAAAACGCGTCAAACAAAGATTCAAAGGGATAGATTATATAATAAAAATCGACATTAAAGGTTACTTTGAAACCATCAACCACGATATCCTCAATAAGATGTTAAACAAATACATCAGAAAGGCCAAAACGTTAAAAACAATCAACCAATGGCTCAAAGCAGGAATAATGGAAAATGGAATCAAATACGAATCATTATCAGGAACACCGCAAGGTGGGATAATATCCCCTTTATTATCAAATATATATTTACATTACATCGATAAGAAAATGGAAGAACTGATAAGAAACGGCAAACCGATAATGAAAGCAAATCCCAAATATTGGAAGGCATACACAAAAAAACAACATAACAATCTATCAATAGATAGTGAAATAAACCTGAACCCAAACCCGAGAATAGAATACATCCGCTACGCAGATGATTTTATTATTGGAATAAAAGGAGAACACCACGAAGCAGAAAGGATTAAAACCCAAGTACTCAAATGGCTAGAACAAGACTTGAAACTCGTGGTAAACCGCGACAAATCAAAAATTGTAAAAGCCACTAAGGGCACAAGGTTCCTATCTTATATGGTAAAGGTAAACCCAACCAACAAAACCCGCAAAAAGAAAACAACAAAAAACTCACTGAACGGGCAAGTACAAATCCAAATCCCAAAAGACACAACAAGAGACTACGGGAAAGAATACGGTTGGACCAAAAACGGGAAAGTAAAACACGACGAAACACTAGCAAGTAGGGAAGCACTAGAAATAATACGAACCTACAAATCAATAACGCTCGGCATTATCCGATACTTTTGTCTAGGAAACAACCTAGCACAATTAACACATTTATACTATTTGGCGGAATACAGTTGTTTAAAAACACTAGCGAGAAAATGGAAAACATCTATCGCAAAAGTTCGGCGAAAATTAAGGAACGGCAAAACTTGGGGGATTCAATACAACCTCAAGAATAAAACCAAAGTTGATAGCTGGGACAAACTGGACTGGGAAAAGATAAAAAGGATGAGAAAAACAAAGGGGAATCCCGATGTAATTATCAACCGTTATCTCTACCAAGGACGAACAACACTAACATCACGCTTAAAGGCGGAGAGATGTGAAGTTTGCCAAACAGAAAACATCCCACTAGAAATCCGCCACACAAAAACGGTGAGAAACTCCAACTGGCAAAGCATCCTTAATAAACAAACAATCGCTTTATGTAGGAATTGTCATCGCAAGAGAACAAACCAACAAATAAACGTTATAAACCAAAACAAAAAGAAGAGAATGATTAAGATACACAGTTAACCGCAAGGTTAATCCCGTAAAAAGGGTAAATGATGGAAAGCCGTATGCTTGGAAACTTGCTCGTACGGTTTGGAGGGGGGCTGTTTGTAATAGAAAGTAGAAAAACAAATCCTACAATCGAAACGCAAATAATCTATCCCTATAATCTAATAACTAGTTTCTCAGCTAAAGCCATGCCAACTGATAATGCTTGTATGGAGGCATTTTGGGCCAACATGAAACGAGAAACCATCCATTATGAAAAAATGCAAAATTTAGATGAACTTCAAATTATAGAAATTATTACTGATTACATTGAATATTATAATATGTATCGCAAAATGAATGAGGTGTTCCAAAACTTTGGACAACTTTTTACTTTTTAAAAATTCTTTAAGATTAACTTAATAGTTAGTCTTTTTTTCTTTTCAAGACTAAAAAAATAATTTCATATCTTTTCTAAAAATATTTTTAGGAAGGAATAAAATGCAAAGAGAAAAATTATTTAAAGATTTTTTAAAAAATAAAAAGGATTTAGAAATTCGCGATCAATTGATCGAAATGCATTTACCATTAGTAAAAAAAATAGCCAACCAATTTAAATACTTCCCTAAATCACTCCAAAGAGAGGATTTATACCAAGAAGGAATTTTAGGTTTAATTAAAGCTTTAGATAAATATAAAGATTTAGGTTATGGTTTTTATGGTTTTATTAACTATGCTAAAGAATTAATTAAAGGCGAAATTACAGAACTTATCAGAGGCCTACAAACCGCTTCAACCCCCTTGAAGTTGGTTTTTCGGAAAGAAAAACAAACAAGTAATATTCCTTTTGAAGAATGGGAAGAAGCAAAGCAACCCAGGTGGAGCACAATCCTCAACCCCCATCAACTATGGTTAAAACAAGATAATCATGAATTATTCTTAAAAAAACTTAAAAATATTTTAAATTACAAAGAATTCGAAATTATTAAATTAAGTTTTGGGATTCCTTTGGGAAACGTTAATGAAGAACCTCAAATTGAATATTCCAACAAAAATATAGGACAAATGTTAAATTTATCTTCAAGGAAAGTAGCGATTATCAAAAACAAAGCAATTAAGAAATTAAAAAAAATATATAAAAAAGGAAATAAATAATATGAATTGTAAAAAAAATAAAACTACTTACTACAATATTGATGGTAAAACAATTTACGCCATTCACGAACATGATCCCGATACATTGAATTTTATTAAAACAACCTGGTTCCATAAAGATGGCAAAACAATTGACTTTATTACTGAATATGATCCCATAACAGAGGAACCAATCAAAGAAACCCATTACAACTCCGACGGAACAATTAAAGAAGAAAAAACTTTTTAATTAATATATAAACTAAACCCCTTTTTTTGAAGGGGTATTTTTTATACCCAAATCACAAAAAAAGGAGTTTGAAAGATGATTGAAGCCGAACGCGCATTATTGGGAGCGCTATTATTAAATCCAGAAAAAATGGATGTTGTTATAAATTTAGTTAACACAAACAATTTTTCCAACCCCAAGCATCGTTGTATCTTTGAGACAATGAAGCAATTAAAACTGCAAAATCGCGAAATTGATTATGTTACGGTGGGTTCTGTTTTAGATAACAATTTATACAAAATAGGAGGAATTGATTATTTAATTGAATTAGTGGAGACGTCCCCTGCAAGTGAATATTTAGAGACATATATTGATTTAATCAAAGAAAATTCCCTTAAAAAAGATTTGTTAGGATTAATAAAACAATTGCCTTCTGAATTATCAAAAACTAAAAATATTCATAATTATCTGCAAACAGTCAAAAACCAAGTAGAAAGTTTTATGCAAAAAACTAAATCTCCTTTTATTTCTACAAAAACATTAATTCCTTATATTCGCCAAAGTATTGTTAATGATGACAACCCCAACCAATTTGTAGGAATAAAAACAGGCTTTAAAAATCTAGATGAATTAATTTCTGGGTTTAAACCAAACCAATTAATTATCTTAGGAGCAAGAACTGGGATGGGAAAAACTGCTTTTATGTTAAATTTGGCTTGTAATATTGCAAAAAACTTTACTACCAACCCCGAAAACCAAAAAGCAGTTATTTTTAGTTTAGAAATGGCAGCGGAAGAATTAGGAATTAGGTTACTTTCTTCTGCTTCTCAAATCCCTTTAAAACAACTCCAACAGAAAAACTTAACTAAAAATGAAAAATTACAGTTACTTATCGCTGATGACGAAATCACGCAATTAAACATTTTAATTGATGATGATAGAAATAACAAAATTGAAGACATTGAAACCAAATGCCGACAAATGAAATATACTAAAGGACTTGATATTGTTTTTATTGATTACCTCCATTTATTAAAAGACCCCCAAAGTTTTAATACATATCAAGCAATATCTGAGATTTCACGCAAATTAAAAAAACTAGCAAGTGAACTTAATATTCCAATTGTAGCTTTGAGTCAATTTAACCGTTCAACCTATGTAAGAGAAGTCAAAAGCCCACAATTAACAGATTTAAGAGATGCGGGATCAATTGAACAAGACGCTGATGTTGTGATGTTATTACACCGCGAAAGTTATTATCAAACACCTGATAACAACCCACATACGAATTTAATTATTGCCAAAAACCGTAGCGGTCCCAAAGGCGAATGTAGTTTTAATTTTTATCAACAAATCCAAAGATTTGAAGCAAAAGAATAAGAATAAAAAAGGAAATAAAAATATGAAACAAATATCTAATTTAGATTTTAATAATATTAACGTTTTTAATCATAAATCTTTGTGCGTTAACATAACCAAACAAATAGTTCAACCAATTTTTTTCAACAAATCTTTTAATCAGTATATGTTTGATTGTCATAATATACTCAATACATATTTAACCAACAACCAACACAACTCTCAAAGTCAAAAATCAATTCGCGGAAAAATTAACGAATACTTAATTTTGCTTTATCTAAATCACAAAGGAATTAAATATTTATATCCTCAATCATATTTATTTTTCATCCCCGATATTAAATTTGATTTAGTATTGTTTACCAAAACTAAACGCATTATTGCTTTCAATTTCAAAACTTGCCTTCGTGAACGTTACAAACAATCAATAGTAGAAGGTGAACAAATCAAAAAACTAGACACTCGTTTTGGCTTCTATTTATTAACAAATGATGAATCCGAAACTCAAAGATTAAATAATAAAATTAAAAATGGTAAAGTACAATCAATTAACAAAGTAATCAATTTATTTTCCAATTCAGCTAATCTCTTCTTACAAAACTTACTAACCAACCAATTCATTCCCTTTTCACCTATTAATTTAATTAAAAAGATGGTTCGCCCTAATGACAAATAAATTAATTAGTTTTGAAGGTGTTGACGGAAGCGGCAAAACTACTTTAATTAACGAATTAAAAGCTTCTTTTGAAAATAAAGGCTATCAAATTAAATTTTTTCAAGGTTTAGGCAGTTCCATTGTTGGAAAAGAAATCAGAAATTTATTTTTACATCAATCCAAAATAAGCCCTAAAACTAAATATTTATTAAGCCTTGCCAACATGATGCAAACCCAAGATGAATTAATAATCCCTGCTTTGTTGGGTGGTTATCTTGTTATAGTTGACCGTTGGTATGATTCCACTTTCGCATATCAAAGCAAAGGCAATTACATGGATTATGATGATAAAATTACTTCAAAAATCATCAATCATTTCTTAATTAAACCTAAATTAACTTTTTACCTAGATATTGACCCTAAAATTGGGCTAAAACGAAAACAAACTCAATCAAATCATAAATTAGACCTCATTGAGCAAAAACCCTTAAATTATTTTGAAAATGTCCGCAAACATTATTTAAACCAACATAAATACTGTAATGATGCAAATTGTAAACACCAAAATTGCCATCATTTTTTAATTAATGCAACAAAATCCCAAAAAGATAATTTAGAACAAGTAATTAAAACTTTAATTAGTAAAAAAATAATTCAAATAAATAAAGGAGAATGAAAATGATTTTAACTCCCAAACACATTTTAATATTGTTAAGTATAACATATTTAGGATTTATCATAACAAATCTAATGACCCTATTTTTTGATTTTAATTTAGGAATGAAGGCTAATACTGCTATTAGTCTTGTTTCTGATGTTGTCTTTTTAATTTATATTTGGGTAAAGGAGTTTAATAATGAAAATACCATGGATAGGCAGTAAAAAGAAAATGTTACCTAAATTATTAAAATATATTCCAACAAATTATAACAATTATTATGAACCTTTTTTAGGAAGTGGGGCTTTATTCCAATCTCTTACCCCCTCAATTGTCACTTTGAACGATAATGATATCAATTTAATACAACTTTGGAAAGATATGTTAGCAAAACCAGAATTGTTTTGTGATTATGTGCGTAAATTTGAAGACAAAATATATGAAAATAAAGATCAAAAGACGCAAAAAGAATCATTTAAACATTTGGTAGAAAAATTTAATAAAAGTAATTTGGGTGCTTATAAAAGTGCCCTTTTTTACGTTTTATTGAAATATGCTTTTAGGGGCATTTTCGGATATCGATCCGATGGAACTATTTATTTAGGATACGGGTTTTCATCTCGTTTCAAAAACCCTATAATTGTTTTATCAGAAATCCAAAGAATAAAAACCAATGTTAAGAATATAAAATTGTTAAATGGCGATTTTGAAAGTGTCATTAACCAAACCCAAAGCAACGATTTTATATTTGTTGATCCTCCGTATTGGCGTGAAGGGATTAAAGATAAATATTTTTATCAAAAACCTTTCACATTTGAAGATCACAAAAGACTTTATAAAAGTTTAGAAATGGCAAATTATCGCAAGGTAAAGTGGTTGTATACAAATTATAATTCGTCAAAAATAACTGAATTGTTTAAAAAATTTCACATTCAACCCATTCAAACCACTACAAAACACAATTTAACTTCAAAAGGGATATCGCAAGAAGTTATTATTAAAAATTATTAAAAAGAACAAATAATGAAAATTTTAATCAACAAACAAATATTTTAATTAAAGGAGAAAAATAATTATGAATCATCAAAAAACTTTTTATCGCAAAGGAATTAAAACAGCTATAAAATTTGTTGCTGAATATAGCCCAGATGGTAAATTAACCAAACAAACCCAATACTATTCCGATGGCAAAACAATTTATGTCATCCAAGAATACGACCCTCAAACACATAAAAGAATTAAAGAAACTCATTATTACGGCGACGGCAAAACAAAGAGGTTTGTTATTGAATATTACTCTGATGGCAAATTAAATAAATCAACTTGGTTCCATAAAGATGGCAAAACCATTAATTGTATTATTTGTTGGAATCCTGAAACTGCAGAAATAATCAAAACAATTAATTATCATCTTGATGGCACAATTGGAGAAGAAATAATAGATGATAAAAACCACACCATAAATTGCTATCAAGATGACTTCAAAACGTTAATTTATACTAATGAATATAACCCCCAAACAGGTAAATTAACCAAACAAACCCAATACAACCCAGATGGAACTGTTTTTAATGAAATCTATTACAACCCCAATGGGAGTATAAAAGCAACAAAAAAATATTAATCATACATAAAAAACCCCAAATAATCAAAACTTTAATCAAAAAAAATATATTATAAAAAAGGAGAAATCAAATGACAAAAAAAGAATTAATCAAAAACATCGCAGTAATGAATAACACTTCAGTTACTCAAACGCAAGATTTTTACAACTCGTTTGAAAATGCTTTAATTGAAGCAATCACATCAAACGAAGAGGTAGTTTTATCCCCCCAACTTGGTAAATTCATTTTAAAAAGCCAAAAAGCCCGTTTAGGACGAAATCCTCAAACAGGTAAAAAACTAAAAATCCCTGCAAAAACTGTGGTAAATTTCAAACTATCAAAAACCCTCAAAGATGGAGTTAAAAACCTTAAATTAAAATAAAAAAAGAAAAGGAAAAATAAAAAAATGTATCGAGTTGATAGAAATAATTTTTTCAAAAATGAAAAAAAAGCCACTATTTATACTCCCAGTTGGGTATCGCAATTTTTATATAATATTTTATCACCTCAAATCCAACGCGGTTTAATCCTTGACCCTTGTGTTGGTGAAGGTTCTTTATTACTACCTTGGCAACAAAAAGGATTTGATGTTTTAGGGGTTGATATAGAAAAAACAACCTTCCCTAATTTAATTCATAACAACTTTTTAGAATTAACCCAAAAGGATTTAAATACACAAAAAATATCCTTGGTAATTACAAACCCACCCTTTAATTTGGATTTTAAAACTAAAAACTACGTTAAGGAAAAATATGGTGGTCGTCCTTTGTTGCCTGAGTTGTGGTTAAGTAAAATAATTGAACTTTTTGGTAAAGATATCCCAATTGTTTTATTTACTCCTTATGGATTCAGACTTAATCAATCACTAAATAGCAAGCGATTACAGAAATTTTTAAATCAAGAATATCCCGAAATCTCTTCTATTATTAGTCTTCCCAAAGACGTTTTTGAAAACGTTGTTTTTCATTCAGAAATTTTAATTTTTAACGTTAACCATTTAAAACCGCATTATTTCTGTGGAATAGCCACAAACCAAAATGACTACTTATTTATTAACTCGTCAAATTGGTTTATCCCAAAATAAAGTTCTCGATGAAGTTAATGATACAAGAAACCAAACCCAAGAACGATTCAATAAAACACATAAAAAACTGGATGAATCAATAGAAAAACTTGATGAATTAGATAAAAAGATTAATAAAAATAATAAGGAGAATGAATAATATGAGCGACGGCATGTCAGAAGCATTTAATGGGACTTATTTCAAATCCCGCAATTCCCAATCCAAGAAAAAAACTAATAAATATAATCAACCAAAAGGGCAATGGCTTAATTTAGACCGCCCCAATAAAACTTTTAAAAACAAAAAGAAATCGTTTAAAAAAACGAAGAAAAGTTATTAAAGATTATTAAGAAAGGTAAAAAAATATGTGGTTATTTTCAATATTTGCAACAATTAGCAATTTTATTCTAAATTATACCAAAGGATTTACAACTACTGAAATTCTTGAACGAAGAATGGATGGAATCCAAACAACACTTTTCACTATTCTTATTGTTTTTGGGTTCAAACCAATTTTTAAATTAATTGCAAACACTTTAAATTTCTTCAAAGATTTAATTTTGGGTATCTTTTTCCCCAACAAAAAACTACAAAAATTAGAAATCCAAAACGCCAAACAAGAATATTTAGAAAAACAATTATTAAAAAAACTAGATAAAATCAATGAAAACCAAGAAAAACTCCAATCCCAAATTATGGTTCAAAGAGTTAAAGTTTCTCATTGGCAAGAGAAAAAAGCAAGAAAAAAACAATTAAAATCGCAAAATATCAACCGAATTATTAAAAAGGAGGATGAAAATGAATGATCTAAATTTCGCCATCGGATTTATTGTTGGCGCCCTATTCACAACTGCTTTAATGTTTATCATTAAAAAAATCTTTTTTAATTTTCTTCCATTACCAGAAATCAATAATAAATCTGAAACACAAAAAGAATTTAAAACCCCTAAATCATCTTCAATTCTTCCCAAACCAAATAATGAATCAAAAGAAAAGGATGATTTAGAAAATTACAAAAAAATAAATAATTAATACAAAGGAGAAAAAACAATGATTAAAAAAGTAATAAAAAAGAAAAAAACAAATAAAAAATCAACCGAATTAAAAAATAAAAAAGTACTAAATTCAAAACAAACACTACCAAACAAAACAACGGTAGTAAAAGTACCAACCACCCCAAAAAAACAACCAACTCAAACAACTTCCAATAACAACAAAGGCAATTTATTTAAAACATTTATAAATTTAACAATCATTTTTAATTTTATTATACTTGTCAATGTTATTTATTACCAAAACCAAATCCCTTGGTTAACCACAGGTATAAATAATTTAATTGCTATCATTAAATCAACCTTAGGAGGTAAATAATCATGAAAAAAAACCAAAAACCAAATAACAAAACTAAAAACAAAATAATTACTGTTCTTACATTTTTAATTTGTTCTTTTTTTGCCATTAGTTCTATTGTGGCTATTAATAATTATTTCTCACGTCAAAAACAAGAAAAAATTAAATTAATGAGCGAAAACGATGCCCCTTTATTTGAAGTAAATAGAATAAGCGGTAACAATGAAGATAAAACCCTTATCCCTTTACCACTACCTAATTTAAATCCAAACAAATATCATCATGTAGTTACCATTAATCACCAAGTTCTTCTAAACTCAAATGGATTGGACGTTAGTGTTCCTTTATACCTTAAAATAACACCAAAATATGACACTCATAACACTTTTTCTAATCCTGAAACACTCTTTAATTTAGAAGTTAAAAATAATAACACAACTTATGATAACACCAAACGTCAACAAATGGTTATCAATAATGACGGCAGAGGCAATATCAATATTCAAATTAAATTAGAACAAAACAACTTTATTCAAACAAAAAACCCAAATCTAACTTTAATTCTTAACTATGAATTAGTCGATAAAGATGGAAATGCGTTGAGCGGTGGTAGTTCAACTATTGAAAACAAAATCAAAAATTTAGCTTAATTAAAAGAAATAAGACTAAGTTAAAAAACTTAGTCTTATTTGAGAAAGGAAATTAATTATGAAAACCAAAACCCCAACACAACCACTTCTCTTAAAAGTAATGACGATTGTCATTTTATTTTTTTTATTTTGGTTAGCAACTTATGTCTGGATTCATCACCAAACTTTAATCATCACTGAGGAAAAAATAAACCAACACGAAGGGTTACTTAAACAACAAGAAGAAATACCCAAAGATAAAACACAAACTTTATTAGATAATAACAATCTTTCTACTAACACAATTATCCAAAAAGAAGGAGTTGTTTTTAAACCTTCTGACCCCCAAAAATTTATAGGTTTTGACAAATTAATTGGGTTTAAAGAAGAATTAAAAGCAGTTCAAGGATTTATTAATTATTTAAAAAATCCTGAAAACTACCAAGGTATCGGACAAGTTGAACCACCCCTAGGAATTTTAATGTATGGAGTTCCTGGTACAGGTAAAACTACCTTAGCACGAGCGCTTGCCAAAGAAACTAATTTACCATTCTTTGAAGTAAATAGTTCCTTATTTTCCCAAAAGTATAAAGGATTAGCACCGCAAATGGTAAAAGATTTATTCACTGATGCAAGAATTGTTGCCGAAGAATGTAATGGGGCGATCATTTTTTTAGATGAATGTGAAACTATTTTTACTGATTTAAGCATGTTAGAAGCAGGTTCAGAAATAGCTAACGTTGTTAACCAATTCAAAACCGAAATGACTTCCATAGATAATAACCCTGATAAACCAATTTTCATCATCGGGGCAACAAATCAATATCATTTAATTGATGAAGCAATTAAATCCCGTTTTACGTACAACATTGAAGTAAAACCAGGAAATAAAGCCGAACGTCAACAAATGTTAGAATTCTTAATGAAGAAAAGAAAAAACCCTTATAGTGAAGAAGCAAAACAGTATTTATTTGAAGTAATTAACGAAGCTTTGGAAAGATTACCACAAAATCAACAATTCTTAAAAGCCAATCGTACTTTAGAAAACCTGTTAAAAACCACTGTTAGTATTTTTGCTAAAAACCGTGGTAAAGGTGAAAACAAAAGAAGTGAAATTAACAAAGAAGATTTAAAACAGGCTTATCAATTGATTATTTCACCAGATACCAGTTTATTAGATCAAATTGAAAACAATCCAACCCCGAAAGGAGGTGAATAAATATGATATCACCATTAGACGTTCTGAAAGGTTTTATTAACTTAAAATCTTATTTAACATGGTTTTTGCTTGCTACTACTGTTTTTGGCCTTTTTTGTTTCATCAAAAACAAATCTTCTCACAATCAAAAAACCACAACCCTAAAAAGTTATTTAATTCCTTTTTTAATTATTCTTACCCTATTCAGTTTTCTTTACTTATCTTTCTTTCATAAAACTGAACCATCAAGTAAATACACAGGCCAATTAATCGAAAAAATTGATAAAGCCATTGACAAATACGATGAAACCATTAACAATTATCATGGTTTAAAAAAAGATTGGGAAAAGGAATTACAAAATTGTGAAGCGGAATTAAAAGAACTTTACGAACTCCAAGAAACAACCCAAAAAGCCAAAGATAAAATCAAAGAGTCTCTGAATAACAATGAAACAAAAATTAAAGAAATAAAAGAAAATTTAGATAAAAATACCGAAAATATCACTATCTTAAAAGGCAAACTAATCCAATTAGAACAACAAGAAGAAGCCAAAGAAAAAGAAATTAAACAAAAACAAGAAGAACAATTTAATCTAGCTTCTCCAGATGATAAAATTAGATTACAAGCTGAAATTGAAAAACTCCAAGATGAAAAACAAAAAATAATTGAAGAAATCAGCGAAGTCAAACTTCAAATCGGCAAATTAGAATCAAAACAAAAAATGTACCAAAATATGTTATCTCGTGCTGAAATGTTAAAAAAAGATTTCGTAAAAAGCTATGAAAGGCTAGAAAAAGAATATAGAAATCAAATCTTAAACTCTCTCAACTCTCTCTATGAAATCACACCAACTGAGTTATAAAAAATATCCCCCAAATCAAACATGCCTCTTTAACGCATTATTTTGCCCCTCTCGCTGTGATTTAATTACAATTAATGTTTTAACCTTAGGGATTGATTTATACCCCCTTAAATCCAATTTAGCCTTTAAGTGACCTTCAAAAAACCTTGTAAATACCTACTTTTAATTTTTACAATTTTGGCATAAACTAAAACAGATCATTTTTAAACCTAATTTATAACCCCCCCTCTAGTTGAGGGGTATTTTTTGTACCCAAATCACAAAAAAAAGGAGGTTTTCAAAATGTCAAAAATAACTAAAATCCCCTTTATCTAAAAAATTAATAATTATGTTATTAATTATTATCTTCAATTTTGTCCCTTTCATCAATGCTAATTCTTCTTTTTTTCATAGTCAAAACAAAACTAAAATTAAATTAGCAGATTACGAAACCCTCCAACAAGAATGGTTAGCGACCCAACCCAAAATGAAAAGATATGACATTCCTGTTTTATCCAAAGAAAGTATCCCTGAAATCCTAAAATATTTCAACATTAAAACTTCTAATTATGGTTTGGATAACCTGAGGTGTTCCAAAACTTTGGACAACTTTTTACTTTTTAAAAAAGCATAATTACCCCTTAAAACTCAAAATTTTACCCTTATATGACGCTTTTAGTGGGTGGGGAATTATAAATTAATCAAATCATAAATATAAAATCATTTAAGAGGTAATATTTTGAATATTTATTTTTTTATAATTAATAAAATTCTTTAAATCAATTCTTTTTAGATTATTGCGTAAAAAAATTATTTTTTTATATTTTAGTATTGACAAGGATAATATTTTAATAGTATAATATATATTATACTTAATAAAATATAAAATTTTTTCTTCAAAAACCAATTAGAAAAGTGGTACTGGTTGAGAACAACAAATTTAAAAATAATTAATATTTTATATTTTGATAAATAATTTTAATTATGTTATACTATAAGTAGTTAATAAACAATTTATTTTTTCCAAAAAATCATATTTTTTTTGGAAAAAAATGTTGTTCTCAAATGGTGCCATTTTCGTGGAGCTTACCAAGCTTACCACCTGTCTTTTTTTCTTTTCAAGACTAAAAATAATTTCTTATCTTTTCTAAATATTTTTAAAAAAAGGAGGCACAACAATTGAAAATTGAATTAAATATTTTTTAAAAAACAAAAAATATCCTAATTATTTCAGTAACCCAAAAAACCCCCCCAAAGGAATTAATTAAAATATTTAAGAATATTATGATAACAAAAATTTAAAAAAGAAAGGTCAAAAATAACTCCCCAAAATAAATGAACTAATATAATAAACAAAAATCTTATATTCCTGAAGCAGAGCGAGATTTAATTGTATTTTCGTTATTGAACCTCAAAAATACCCCATTTGTTTTTGACTTGATGAATTAAGAGGATCTTTATTGGGATAAATGCCAATGTTTTTAAGTCTATGAAACAACTACATCAAAAAAAACGGGTTAAAAATGACGTTTTTGCATCACTTCTTTCCTGAAATTGACAAAAACCAACAAAAGAACTTTAAAAAAACGACAAAAAAACATCAAAACAAGAGATATTTTAATGCTTTTTATTAAAAGTGTCTCAATTGATAAAAATTCACTCCCCTAATTTTGACGTTTTTACACTAAAAAAAGATTATTTTGGGATTCATCAGGGATTTTTTTGAGGATTCAACGGGGATTCGCGGCAAAGCGTTAACAGCAAATAAAAAAATATTTTTTTTATTTTACTGCGTATTTTTTTTAACCGAAATGATAAAATTAAGGTAGAAGATTTTTTATTGATGTTTTTTTATTTTTTTTACTTATAATTATATAGCAGAAGTTGAAAATTTACAAAAATATTTCATGCATTTACTAAATTATGAAAACAATTAGACATTTTTAATTTAATTAATTTGTTTTGTTGATTTGAAGAGATATTAAATTATCTATTTGATTTTTATTTTTAAAGAATAATTTTTTAAGTCAAAAAAAGCTTAAAAAAGAGTTGCCTAAATTATTCCATTTTTTAAAAATAAAAAAAATAAAATAAGGAGCGCTTTTATGTTAGAACAAAAAATCAAAATAATTTATGACGGTTTAAAAAAAGGCCAAGTTTATAATATGGCGCAAAGTCTTGGTTTTGATTTCAAACATATTAGCGAATGCCAAGCAAACGCTATAGATAATGATGTTTTTTTATTAACTCGTAGTGTTAAATTTGGCGAAGTATCTCAAGAAGCGAAACTTTTTTTAGATCAAAATCGTGATAAAGTCATTGGAGTTGCTGTTTCTGGCAATAAAACCTGGGGTCAAAATTATGGCAAAGCAGGCGATATTATTGCCTCTACTTACAACATCCCTTTAGTTTTAAAATTTGAGGGTTCAGGAATCCAAGAAGAAAGACTTTTTTTAAAAAAATGGCTTCTTAGTTACAAAAAAGAAAAAAATTCCTCATTTTCTTTCAAAAAACCATTACAAAATGATTCTAATTTTTCGGATGTTACTGTTAAAAACACAAATGAACCAACCCCTCCCACACAAAAAATTTTGCCACCCTGGATTCTTCTTAATAATCAAATTATTGATGAAAATGGCAATATTAAAGATTTAAACAAAGACCAAGAAGCTTTAACAAGTTTTTTGTTAGAAGAAGTAAAGCCAAAATTAAAACACTTTGATACTTTAAAAGAAAAATTGACTTTTTTACAAACTAACGAATATTATGAAACTGATTTTTTAAGTCAATATAACGAACAACAAATTAAAGATATTTATAAAATAGCTTATCAAAAACAATTTCGTTTTTCTACTTTTATGGGAGCTTTCAAATTTTATAACGATTATGCCTTAAAAAGCAGAGACAAAAAGTATTATTTAGAGACTTATGAAGACAGATTGTGCGTTAATGCTTTGTATCACGCTCAAGGAGATTTTGAAATTGCTAAAAGATTGATTAAATCTTTGATTAACCAAGATTTCACCCCAGCAACCCCAACTTTATTAAATGCAGGTAAAAAACATCGTGGTGAATTTGTTTCTTGTTTCTTGTTAGAAGCAGGTGATTCTTTAAACGATATTGCTCGCATTAATGAATTTTCAATGCAACTTTCCAAAATTGGTGGTGGAGTTTCTATTAACATTACTAATTTGCGTGCGAAAGGTGAAAGTATTAAAGGAATTAAGGGCGTGTGCAAAGGAGTTGTTGGCGTTTGTAAATTACTCGATCATAGTTTTCGTTATGCCGATCAAATGGGTCAAAGAACGGGTGCGGGAGCAGTTTATTTAAGTGTTTTTCATGCCGATATTGAAGATTTTTTAAGTACTAAAAAACTGAATGCTGATGAAGATGTTCGTGTAAAAACTTTATCTCTAGGAGTTATAGTGCCTAATAAAATGATTGAATTGGCAAGAAAAAACGAAGTCATGTATACTTTTTATCCTCATACTGTTTTTTTGGAATACGAAAAAAACTTCGCTGATATTGCAGTTAACATGGATTATTGGTATGATATTTTGGTAAGCAATCCGAAAGTTCGCAAAAAAGCTATTCAACCGCGTCAATTATTAGAATTGATTGCTCGTATGCAAGGTGAGTCAGGCTATCCTTATTTAATGTTTTGCGATAACGTTAATCAAAACAACACCTCTCATTTACAAGTTAAATTTTCTAACTTATGCACAGAAATTCTTCAACCAACTATCACTTCTCATTATACTGATTACAACCACACCCAAGAAGATAAAATTGGAATGGATGTATCTTGTAATTTAGCATCCGGTCACATGTCTAATATGATTAATAACAACACCATCAAAGAAACTGTTTTTATGGCGATGGAAGTGATGAATACAGTTTCCATGAAAACAAATATCAATTATGTTCCTGCAGTGGCCAAAGCTAATCGATTAAACCGAAGTGTTGGTTTTGGAATCATGGGTCATCATGGTTTTCTAGCTCAAAATTACATTGCTTTTGGCAGTGAAGAAAACAAAGATTTGATTGATGTTTTTTTTAATGCTATTAATTATTATAGTCTCTTGCATTCTTGTCAAAAAGCCAAAAAAACAGGACAAAAATTTTATCTTTTTGAAAAATCTCATTATGCGGATGGATCTTATTTTAAAGGCCGTGGAGAAATTTTACCAAAAACTGATAAAATCAAAAAAATGTTTGCCAATATTCCTTTGCCAAGTGAAAAAGATTGGCAACAACTTAAAAAAGATGTTCAACAATTTGGTCTTTTTAATTCTCATCGTCTAGCTGTTGCACCTAATGGCACAATTGGTTATATTATGGGAACAACTCCTTCTTTAACACCAATTAAACAATTAGTAGAAGAACGTACATATGGAAATTCCAAAACTTATTGTCCAATGCCTGGATTAAAAGAAACCTCTTTTATGTATGTTACTGCTTACAAGATGAATAAATACCAATTAATTGATGTTATTGCTACCGCTCAAAAACATGTTGATCAAGGGATTTCCTTTGAACTTGGGATAACTTCTGATATTACAACACGTGAATTGCAAAGATATTATCTTTACGCTCATCATAAAGGTATAAAAACACTTTATTATACTCGCACACAAAAATTAAAAGTTGATGAATGTGAAGCTTGTGGTGTTTAAAATTTTTTTTAATAACGAGAATATAGTCCTTTAAAAATTGGGATTTTTGAATAAATAAAAATGATTTTTTCCAAACTGCTTATTAAAGTAGTTTGGTTTTTTTGTTATTCAGAGGAAAAATTAAGAGAAGAAAAGGTTGAAAGAGGAAAACAGCTGCTTGGAAAAACTACATTAAATTGGGGAAATATTTTTTTAGCCTTTTTTTGTTTTAAAAAATTATTCTTTAAAACTTAAAAAATAATAGATAATTTTATATGCTTTCAAACTAACAAAACAAATTAAATATTTGTTTGAATTACAATAAATAAAAAATAATTATTAATATCCTGATAAAATTAATTTTTTTCAATTCTTCCCAACTAAAAGATGAAATAATTTTTTTCATTACTTTACAATATTAAAACCCCACTATTGTGGTTCACTCACCAAAAAGTGAATTTTGTTTTTTTAACAGTGATTTTTCAAAGCATCTGTTCCCCTCTTTTCTTAGGTTTTTCCGATAAAAACAAAAAACCAAACTACTTTAATAAGTAGTTTGAAAAAATACTATTTTGTTATTTAACAACCCCATTTTTCAGGACCATTACTAGGTCGATTCAAATATTTAACTAGATAAACAATGCACAAATCACCCTTTGGTTTTTTTAATTTCTTGGAACAATTTAATTTGGAGATGATTGAAAATATAAAAAAATCTCTAACCATCATTGATAACAAGTTTTTTTACAATTAATCAAATGAAAAAATCTCTTTTTAATATCTCATAATTATCATCAATATTGCAACATTCATTTTTTTATTCTCCTCAAATTGTAAAAACTTTTTATTAAATCTATTTTTATTTATTGCTATATTTTAATTTTTTATTTGGAAAAACAAAATTGTTAAAAAAATATAAAAGTAACGTTTTTTAAAAAAAGGAATCCCAAAAGGACAATGTTTTTTTAAAGAAAAATCAAAAACCTTTAACACAGCAAATAAAAAAATACCAAACGAAAGGAAAAAATTCTTGATTATGAAATTGAAAAGATGCAAAAATATTTATATCTTTGCTTTAGCTAACTATCTGATTCAAAACATGGAAGTGAATCACTGGAAACTTCAAAAACTACTTTATTATGCACATGCCAAGCATTTAGTTGATTTTAAAGAATCTTTGGCTGCTGCTCAAGTGGAAGCGTGGGAAAAAGGACCTATTTTTCGCACTTTATTTGATAAATTAAAAGATCATGATTCAAAAGAAATCATCACAAATCCTATTCCGTGCAGCATGCGTGGTCAACAATTGAACGCAAGTCGCCTACAAGTTTTAAATTTCGTCATGGAAAAATATGGTTGGGTTGACTCCAAAGAATTAATGAGACAAGCAATTAACAAACTTCCTTGCCAACAATATTACGAAAGCCCTTTGCCTGGTTATTTTCCAAAAGTATGTGTTATTCCTGATATAGCAATATACCAATATTTTAAAAAACCTGAGAATTGGCACGAATTTTCTTGATGTTTTAGTGCTTGATAATTTTTTAGATAATTAATTTTTCAATTTTTAATTTGATATCGGTTAATTGAGGATTAAAATTTATTTATTTAGCGTTTGAGTAACGTTGTTTTTTTTTGCGTGCAATTTGTTTGGCTTTAGAATTGGGTATTTTTAATGGTTTGTTATTGTTTGTTAATTAAAAGATGATTATTTTTTGGGTTTTTTAGTGATGGGATTTAAAGAAGATAAACCAGCTTGTTTAGATGTTTTTTTCATAAAAACATGAATTGTTTTCAAAGTTTTGCCATTTTTTGTTTTATTTTTCTCTTACAAACTTCAAAATATTTGGATAATTTTTAAATTTCTTCAATTTTAAAAACCGAAATTTTATTAAAATACTTAATTTTTTGGTGATTTTTCATTTCTGTCAATTGATAATCATTTTTGTTTAAAGTTGAGTATTTTTAGGATGCAAACTAAAAAAATGAACTTTAAAAAAGTTTGAAAAAAAGATTATTTTTTTATTCCTCAACCCCATTTTTCAGGATTATATTCTTAATTATTTTTTGGATTTTTTAGTGCTTCCGTTAATTTATTACCATATTTCCTTTGATAAGATTTTTTTAATTTAATGTTAACAAATTTTTAAAATTTAAAATCTTGTTAAGTTCATAAAAAGCAAACTTTTACTCAGCAATAAAAATATTTAAGTTTCAATATAACTGCTCCATAATTTAAAAAATGATTTTGCTTATTTTCCAATCGTAATATTTTGGTGCATTATGATGCATTATTTGGTTTTTTTATTTAGAGGAAAACTTAAGAAAAAAGATGCCCTTTTTTATTTTTTTATTTAATAATTTTTGCCCTAAAAACAGCAATAATCAAATATTTTTTAACTTAAAATGAAATTAATGATATTATTTATTCTAAATTTAAACATTAAAATATCTTTTATGATAAAAAAGTATTATAATATTTATTGGTTATCAAATATTTAATTTTCAATATTTTACAATTAAATTAAAAAGGAGAATTTATGCCATACATTAAAACAATTAACTCCCTTGAAGTTCTAGATTCAAGAGGAAATCCAACGGTTGAAGTTGAAGTAATTACTTTATCAGGAGCTAAAGGAAAAACCTTAGTCCCTTCAGGAGCCTCAACTGGAGAACATGAAGCAGTTGAATTAAGAGATTCTGATTCTAAAAGATATTTAGGTAAAGGAGTTTTAAAAGCGGTTGAAAATGTTGCAACAGTCATTGAACCTCGTTTACAAAACTTATCTGTTTTAGACCAAGCCTTAATTGACCAAACTTTAATTCAACTTGACGGAACCCCCAATAAATCTAAATTAGGAGCTAATGCAATTTTGGGAGTTTCTTTAGCTTGTGCAAGAGCTGCAGCTGATTATTTAGGTTTAGAACTTTATGAATATATCGCAGGGATTGCGCCTAAACAAATGCCAGTTCCTATGATGAACGTAATTAATGGTGGGGCTCATGCTTCTAATAGTGTTGATTTTCAAGAGTTCATGATTTTGCCAACGGGAGCCCCTAGTTTCAAAGAGGCATTGCGTTACGGAGCAGAAGTTTTTCATCATTTAGGAAAAATCTTAAAACAAAAAGGATTGCCTACTACAGTAGGAGATGAAGGTGGATACGCTCCTGATCTAAATTCTAACAAAGAAGCTTTGCAAATCATTTTAGAAGCAATTCAAAATGCGGGTTATGTTCCAGGAAAAGACATTTTTTTAGGGATGGACGTTGCCGCTTCTGAATTTTACGACCGCGAAACAAAAAAATATCTTTTAGCGTCTGAAAATAATAAAACTTTTAGCAGCGAAGAGTTAGTTTCTTATTATGAACAACTAATTAACAAATATCCGATTCTTTCGATCGAAGACGGACTTGACCAAAATGATTGGGATGGTTGGAAATTATTAACTCAAAAATTAGGTCAAAAAGTTCAATTAGTTGGAGATGATTTATTTGTGACAAATACTCAAAAAATACAAGAAGGGATTGACAAACAAATTGCCAATTCAGTTTTAATTAAATTAAATCAAATAGGAACCTTGACAGAAACTTTAGAAGCGATTGAAATGGCTAAAAAAGCTTCTTACACTGCTGTTATTTCTCATCGTAGTGGCGAAACAGAAGATACTACCATTGCTGATTTAGCAGTAGCAATGAACACAGGTCAAATTAAGACTGGTTCTTGTTCTCGTACGGACCGTATTGCTAAATACAATCAGTTATTAAGAATTGAAAAAAATATGTCTAATCCATCTTATTTAGGTCTTAAAGTTTTTTACAATTTAAAAAAATAAAATGAATTCAAAATATTAACAACATAAAAAAAATAGCATCTACATTGAATAGCATCTACATTGTGAATATGACTGAAAAATTTTTGATTTTTTAAATCTTTTCCTTTAGAAGTGCTTGCTACTAATCCTGCAATGTTTCTAAATTTTATTAAAGCGGAAATTATTTTTTGAGATTGAAAAAATTGGGATAATTTTTTAAACGTGGGTCAAGTGTTTCAACCATTCCTAAGTGGGTTTTAATTGTTGCAAAATGATAGTTGGTTTCCAAAACTTTCATTTTATTTAAAGTATGAAATAAAGTTGATTAGAAAAATAAAATTATTGAAAAAATAGTTATCGGTAGATGAAAAATAGCTTTTGTGAGCTGTTTTTATCTCTCAAAAAAGTATTTAGCTGCAATTGCAAAAGATATTAATTTTTCATTTGAAATAATTTGAAAAAGTAGAAAAACTTATGGCTGCGTGTTCCAAATAAAACAAAATTTTTTAAAGATTTAACATTGCACCAATGAATTCTATTTTTTTTCAGTTACCCCTTTTTTATTTCCTGTATGAATTCAATTCCGTTTTTTAGTTGTTTTTCATCGGCCGATTTTTTTCATATTTTAATCTTTTTAATCTTTCGATTTCCAATAATATAAAAAGAACGTATAAATGTTTCAATGAATCTATTTTATCTTATTCCAATTTTATCTTATTCCAATAATAATTTTTTTATCTTAATCATTTTTTTTATTGTCACAATAATCCAAAAAATTATTTCCATTTACAAAAGAAAAAATCTTAAATTAACTTGTTTCATTTTATTCGCAAATTAATGCATTCATCAAATTTAATCCATTTGACATTTCAATTTATTGCGAACTGAAAAAAATTAAAATATGCACTAATACTTGCGTTCAAACATTAAAATTATTTTATAAACATTTAAGATATTAACTAATTATTGTAAAAAAGTTTATTGGTAATTTTAACAACTCTTATTATTAACTTATAAACAAACAATATTTTTTTGAAAGAAAAGTATTTTTGAAAGAAAAATATGGCAAAGTCTCGAGTAATTATTTTATTATTGAAAAAAAAGACTATATTTTCCAATAATGATATTAAAAGATTTAGCAAAAATGGCTCAGTCATAAATTAATTATTTTTGCAAAGATAAAACAAGAGCTCTTTTTTACCTTTGGAGATATTTTTTTGAAGATACTTGGAAAGCTTTTTTTGAATGCCAATTTATAAGTTTTTTGTGATTAATTAAAGTAATATTTATTGCATTAAATTTGTGATTACAATGAAGAATCTTAAACTTAATAACCAGCAGACAAAAGTGTTGGTAAAAGAAGCGAAATTATTTATCAACATAAAAACCCAACTTCAAGAATATAAAATTTTTTCCAAGAAATCCTTTTGATAAGGATTATAAATTAAAACAAATTCTTCATCACAAAGAACATTTTAAAACTGCTTTGTGTAGATATTTAAAGTTTCTTTTGAATGCTAATTTATAAGCTTTTTTGTGATTAGTTAAAGTAATATTTATTACATTAAATTTGCGATTACACTGAAGAACTATTAAACTTAAGAACCAGAATCCAAAAGTGTTTGAAAAAGAATCTAAATTATTTATCAACATAAAAACCAAACTTCAAGAATATAAAATTTTTTTCCAAGAAATCCTTTTGATAAGGATTATAAATTAAAATTAAAACAAATTATTCATCACAAAGAACATTTTTAAAACTTCTTTGTGTAGATGTTTAAAGCTTATAAGGAGGACTTTTAAGTGACCAAATTTGCTGCTTTATTAATTTTAGATGGACTAGGTTTGTCTTGTCAAAAAGAAAATAATGCTTTTTATTTAGCAAAAACACCTTATCTTGATTATCTTTTAAAAACTTTCCCAACCACCACTCTCCAAGCATCAGGAGAAGCGGTAGGACTTCCTGAAGGACAAATGGGAAATAGTGAAGTCGGACACCTTAATTTAGGAGCAGGTAGAGTTGTTGATCAATATTTAACTCAAATCAATAAATCTATTCGCGATCAATCTTTTTTTCAAAACAAACAATTTTTAAAAGCGATTGAACATGCGAAAAAAAACCATTCCAAAATCCACTTATTAGGATTAGTTTCTGAAGGGGGCGTTCATTCTCATTTAGATCATTTTAAAGCTTTATTAGAATTAATGAAAAAACACCAAATAGCAGATAAAACTTATTTACACGTTTTTACAGATGGTAGAGATGATGACCCTGTTTCAGGAGTTAAATATCTCCAACAAATGATTGATGATGGTTTTCAGATAGCCTCTGTTAGTGGAAGGTATTATGCCCTAGACCGCGATAATAATTGGGACCGCATTAATTTAGTTTATGATATGTTAACTTTAGGAACATACCCAGTTATAAAATCTTGCATTGAAGAAATAAAGGCCTCTTATCAAAAAGGGATCACAGACGAATTTATTAAACCATTTTTAGTTAATCCCGACGGTTTAATTAATGATAATGATAGTCTTATTTTTGTTAATTTTCGTTCAGACCGAATAATGCGTTTGGCTACTGCTTTTTCTAACCCTTCCATGACTGCTTCTTTTCAAACTCCCGGAAAAACCCCTTTTAAAGGTCAAAAATTAATTAATAATGCTTTTATTGTTAATATGACTTTTTATTCTCAATATGCTAAAGGTGAAATCGCTTTTCAACCAACAACCTTAAAAAACCTTTATGGTAAGGTTATCGCTGATCATAATTTGCATCAGTTACGTATTGCAGAAACTGAAAAATATCCTCATGTTACTTTCTTTTTTGATGGTGGAAAAGAATTACAATTGCCAAATAGCAAACATCTTTTAATCCCATCTCCTCGTGTTGCTACTTATGATTTAAAGCCTGAAATGGGAGCTTATGAAATCACTTCGAAAGCTAAAGAAGCTATTTTATCAAAAAAATATCAAACTATGATCCTTAACTTTGCAAATCCTGATATGGTAGGTCACACAGGTTCTTTGGAAGCTGCTATTAAAGCGGTAGAGGTGGTTGACAGTTGTTTAAAGGGAGTTGTTGAAGCCATCCAAAAAATAGACGGTATTGCTTGTGTGGTGGCAGACCACGGAAACGCAGAACAAATGACAGATGAGGCCGGAAAACCTCATACAGCTCATACAACTAATCTGGTTCCTTTTGTAATTACTTCTCACAAAGTAAAATTACGACAAGAAACAGGAGCTTTATGTGATGTTGCTCCTACTTTGTTAGAATTGCTTGGCATTCCCCAACCCCCAGAAATGACAGGAATAAGTTTAATCGAAAAAACAAATAAAACTTCAAAATAAGGATGAAAAAATGAATAAAACTAAAATAGTGTGCACTTTAGGACCTGCTTGTCGCGACAAAGAAACTTTAAAACAATTAGTAAAAAATGGTCTTAATGTTGCTCGTTTTAATTTTTCTCACGCTGATTATCAAAACAGCGAAGAAACTTTAAAGATGATTCAAGAAATTAACCAAGAATTAAATACTTATGTAGCAACTATGCTAGACACTAAAGGACCAGAAATTAGAACTCATAATTTTGCAAAACCAGTGGAAATCCAACAAAACTCTGAAGTAAGAATCGCTTTTACAGAAGTTTTAGGAACTGAAAAAAATTTTTCTATCAGTTATGAACAACTTTATGATGATGTTACAACTAGTGATTTAATTTTTATTGATGATGGTTATTTAACTTTAGAAGTAGTTGCCAAAGATGAACAAAACAAAGAATTAATTACAAAAGCTAACAACACTCATTTAGTTAAATCCCGTAGAGGCGTTAATGTTCCCAACATTAAATTAAAAATGCCTTATATCTCTGAAAAAGATGCTCGCGATATTGCTTTTGCTTGTGAAAAAAAATATGATTTTTTAGCACTTTCTTTTGTTAGAAATGCTTCAGATGTTTTGGAAGTAAGAAAAATCTTAAAAGAAAAGCAAAACGATACTATTAAAATAATCGCTAAAATAGAAAACCAAGAAGGAATAGATAATTTAGAAGAAATTCTTCTTGTTGTTGACGGCATTATGGTTGCTCGTGGTGATTTAGGAATTGAAGTACCGGGAGAACTTGTTCCTTTATATCAAACTCAAATGATTCAAGAATGTCTTTGTGCCGGTAAACCTGTTATTGTGGCTACTCAAATGCTTGAATCAATGCAAAGAAACCCTCGCCCTACTAAAGCAGAAATTAGTGATGTTTGGAACGCAGTTTTACAAGGCACTACAGCAACTATGTTATCAGGCGAATCGGCATCAGGACTTTATCCTGAAAAGTCAGTTTCTTATATGGCAAAAATTAATCATAAAGCCGAAGAGTATCTTGATTATGATTTAATTTCTAATTTTTATGATCCTCAAAATAGAGTTGAATATCTAGCTTTTAGTGTTATCCAAATGGCTTTAAAAGACCAAATTCATGCAATTGTTGTTGAAGATGATCTTGCTTATGGTTATGCTTTTGCTAAATTTCGCTCCAAAGTGCCAGTTTTTGTTAAAGTAAAAGATTTAAAATCAAGTACAACTTTGGCATTAAATTTTTCCAATTTCCCTTTCTTAACTGAGGCGGAATTAATGACTAAATTAAACCTTTTGAAAAGTGAAAATCAAAATAATTTAGTTTTTGCTGTCATTAAAAAAGATTCCTTAACCTTAAAGAATTTTTAATTAATTGCTTGCTCACTTTTTATAACTTGTGCTTGCTTTTAGCAAAATTTATAAAAACTTTTTTTACTTTTAAAAAAAATTAGGACCAAGAGGTCTTACGAAATAATTTAAAAACACTTTTTATTTTTTCCAAAAAAAGTTGGGACTGACTTATTTTTTAGTCGGTCTTTTTTTGTACCCAAAACCAAAAATTAATTTTTATTTCTTTTTTAAAAACGTTTTTAGAAAAGAGTGTGCATGATTGTGAAATTAAACCCTCCCCTTATTTAAAGAAGGAGTTTGAGGAATAATTAAAGAATTTGGGGAGCGTGAATTTCTGAAAAATTTCGACTAGTTTATTTACTAAAGCATTAAACATTAAATCAGAAATTAGAAAAGTAAATTTTTTCCAAAGATTCTTCAACTTTTGTTTTATTTTTTTCTTAAAATTCAAAAAAATTGCGATAATTACAAATTTTTCAAATTAAAAAATACTTGATAAATAAAAATACTCTTAATTTTTCATAATTTGGTAAATGCATGCATATTTTACACCAACAAACCACAAATAAACACAATTGAGACAAATTACCATATTTTTATTTGTTATTTTTGAAATTAATGCATGTTTTTTCAAAAAAACATTTTGCAACCAAATTAGAAAATTATTTTTTGAAGCTTCAAAAAGAAAAAAGACTAACTTGAAAAAAAGTTAGTCTTAATTATTATTTATTTTTAATGTTTGTGTTTAAAGGTTTTTTAATGAGTTGGTTGTAAGTTTTCTTCTAATAATCTTTTTTCTTCCAATATTTTTTTAATTGTTTTCAATACAATAAGCATTATTATACATTCTTTGAAATAATTTTTAATTTTTTATTCTTCTTTTTGATTGTAAAAAAATTAATAATTAAATTAAATTTTTTTTAAAAACAAAAACAATTTTTTATGTATTTTTATAAATTCTGATACTTAAATAATTGATAAATTAAAAAAACAGCAGATTTGATGTTTGCTGTTTAAATTTAATTTTTATAATAAAGAGTTCTTTTTTCTCCTGTTTGTTTGGCGCATAAATCAATTTTTTGGATTCTTTTAATTTTGCGAGTTTTCCAAAAGAAACCTTTATATTGATATTTATAATAAGGAAATCTTAATTCTAAATCATAGTTATGTAGCGAAAGAGGCGCTTTCATTTGGCATTTAATCGGAAAAACCGCAACTATTTCATTGTTTTCCTTTTTTTTCAAAACAATGCTATTAATGTTTAAGTAAGCAGGACTATCATAACCAGAACCTTTTTCATAAATAAGATCAGTATAAAAATTTTCTTCCCAAAAGTTTGTTTCTTTGGAAACCCCTTCATCTTGCCAAAATATATACATATTTTTAGCTCCATTTCCCAAACTTTTCAAAGCATCTAAGGAATGACAGTTGCTTGTGTTTTTTCTTGTTCCTTCATCAAAATAAACTAATAATAGTTTTTCAGGAACTCCTCCTCTTAAACGCGAATTAAAGCAAACGTAAGATTGATTAATTTGATCGTTATAAATTCCATAAGATAAATTTTTGACAAAGTGTCTTTTTGGAAATTTATTTTTTAACCACTCTAAAGCCTTTTCTTCATTACTCATTTTTCCTAAATAAACATTATAAATATTCATATCTTGAATTTGGCCTTCTAATTGAGGAACAAATTGTTTGCAAATGTTTTTTATTTGTGGTTTATTATTGTAATTCATTTTGAGTAAATCAATTTTCTTTTGGGAATTGCGATTTTGATTGGCTAAAGGTTTAAAAAAAACTTTTTTTTGAACCCCCCTTAATTCTCTTTTTTTTCTTGGATTTCTTGAAAAATGTTTTAGTTCTTTGAAAGGATTTTTTTCTTTTATTGTTTCTTTAATTGAAGTGGGGCTGAAAATGTTTGTGTCTTTTTGTTTTTCTTTTTGAAACACAAAAGGAGTTTTGTTTTGGGAAGATGTTTGAGGTAAACAAAAAAAACAAAAAAAACTAACGCCACAAACAGTAAAAAAAATTATTTTAAGTTGAATTATTTTTTTTTGAAAAAATGATGAAGTCATTTGTTTTATTTTTTTGTTTTCTTTTTTTATAAAGACTAAAAAGAAAAAAGAGATTTTTCAATCTCTTTTAAGCCTTTATTATTTTTTTTGTTTTTTTACAAGAGATAAAAAAGATACTGAATATAACAAATAAAAAACAAATAATACAAGCAGCAATAATATAAACAATATATGTTTTATTTTGAGTAATTTTGTCTTTTATTGTTTTTGATGTTAATGCAGGTGTTTCTTCTGAATTTAATTCATCACTAATATGTTGAATATTTTCATCAACATCATTGTTTGGTGCAATCAGTTCTTCCTCTTCTTGATTTTCTGGATGTTGAGTTTTTAAACCTGCCGCTTCCAGGCCTTTATTCAAGACAGATTCTTCAGTGGCTTCTTTACGTTTCATTTCTTTTTCAACAGCGATATTAATTGTTTTTTTTAAATCTTCAAAATTAATTTCTTTCCTGGATTCTTGATTATCTGATGAAGTGGCGTTTTTCTTTTCGTGCAAAATTTTTTCTACAATTTTTTCACTAATTTCTTTTTTAACTATTTCTTTTATTTTATAATTAAATTCCGCTTTGCCTTTATATTTTAAAGAGTTTTCTTTTGCTTTTAAAGTTAATTTGCTTCTTTCCAATTTTTTTTCTAAAATTTCAACTTCATCTAAATCTAATTCAGGATTTATTTTTGCAATAATTTCTTTTAAATCTTGTATTTCAGGGACTTTGGCATTAATTTTTTTTAATTCAACTTCACCTAAATCTTTATTTTGAATGCATTTGCCTAAATCTTGTTTAATATAAAAAGTCAGTTCTTTTTTGCCTTTGATAGTTTTTGAATTTTCTTTCGCTGCAATATACGCTGTTCCTTCATACTCTAAAAGTTGACCATCAACTTCTACTGATTTTATTTGGATTTGGATGTCGCAATTTTTTTTAATTTGTTTATTTTTAAACTCAGAATGCAATTCTTTGATTCTTTGACATATTTCTGTGTCTTCGGGAATATTTTCAAAAACTCCCAAATTTGTTGTAATTGTTGTAATATCAGTTGATTTATCTTCACTATTTGCAAAAACAAACTGATAATGGTAGATAAATAAAACTGTTAATAAAACCCCCAAAAAATACTGCCAATATTTTTGTAAAATTTGAGGCTGATGATTGTTATTCAATGATTTCCTTAATTTAACTTTCTAATATCCTAGCCTTCCAAAGACTTAAGATCATAATCAAAATTTTAAAATGAATCTTATTCTTATCGTGTTTTTTTATTTTCTTTTGATTCTTTTAAAATCCAATAATATTATAACTGAACCACAAGAAAAAAGAGATACTTTTTTATTTTTATGAATATTTTTTTATTTTTATGTCTTTGATAGTGTTTTGTAAGTTTCAAAATCTGCAAATTAATTGTATAATATAGAGTGGAATGTTGTTGATAAATAAATATTTGATATCAGAAAAAAATTATTGATGTCATTAATAAAAATAATTTAAACTCGTCTATATTTGAATTATTGCTTTTTTAAAAAATAGTTGACGTAAAAGTTATTTTTGTAAAAAAATAAAACATTATTTTTTCGATTCTCAAACAAAGAAAAAGTTTTTTATGGGAATAAGTAATTGATGATAATCCAAAATTAATTTTTTGCTAGTTTGAAGTTCTAATATTTTGTTTTTTTCAACAATTTTTTATTTTTAAATTTTAAAAATATTGTAATCATTTCAAATTTTTTCAGATTAAAAAATGTTTATTTTTTGGATGTTTTCTAAATCTAAAGACATATTTTTTCACTAATAAACAACAAACAAACATTTTTTGAAAAAATAAAACTTTTTTCCACCAAAAAACCAAACCAAACATGTTTTAAAAAAACCCTATTTTTGATGTTTGAACTTTTAGTGTTTCTTTAACCAAAAAAACGGTTTTTTGCATTCTTTTCTTGATTTGGTTATTTGTTTTGCATTAGTTTTTTATGTCATAATGCCATATTTCTTGTTTGGTCTTTTTGAAATTTATTACTGTGATGTTTTTTAACTAAATTTTTTTTAGGGAAGATGTAAAAATTATTTTTTTGAGTTTTAAAGTTTTTTAAAAGCAAAAAAGTTTATAAGTTTTGCAACAGTTTTATTTTTTTATTTCATAATAATTGTAGATATTTTAGTAATTCATCTTCTAAATCTATAAATAAACACAATTTATTTAAAATTAAGTTTTATAAAATTATAAAAATTATGAAATAAAAAAACCAAATATAACATCTTTTTTGGCAAGAAAAACTGAAATTATAATTTATAAAAAAGATTTGTAAGGAAAATTTGTTATGAAAACTTATTTAGATTTATGTCGTTTTATTTTAAAAAAAGGTTTTAATAAAGAAGACCGAACGAAAACAGGAACTAAAAGCGTTTTTGGTTATCAAATGCGTTTCAATCTCCAAGATGGCTTCCCCTTGCTAACTACTAAAAAAATGTATTTCAAAGCGATTATTCATGAACTTTTATGGTTTTTAAAAGGAGACACGAACATTTCTTATTTAGTCAAAAACAATGTTAATATTTGGAATGATTGGCCTTATCAAAAATATCAAAAATCGCCTCATTTTAAAAACGAAACTATGGAAGAATTTATTCAAAAAATTAAAAAAGATAAAGCTTTTGCTGGTTTGCATGGAAATTTAGGTCCTGTTTATGGCAAACAATGGCGTGATTTTAATGGCTTTGATCAAATTAAATTTTTAATTTCTGAAATAAAAAATAATCCAGATTCTAGGCGTTTGATTTTGAGTTCTTGGAATCCAGAACAATTACATCAAATGGCTTTACCTCCTTGTCATATTTTAATGCAATTTTATGTTTTAGAAGGAAAACTTTCCTTGCAACTTTATCAAAGGAGTGGCGATGTTTTTTTAGGAGTACCTTTTAATATTGCTTCTTATGCTTTGTTGCTTTTGATGGTTGCTCAAGTGACAAATTTAGAAGTTGGCGAATTTATTCATACTTTGGGAGACGCACATATTTATCACAACCATTTAAATCAAATCAAAATTCAAATCCAAAGAACTCCAAAAAAACTTCCCCAAATGATTTTAAACCCTCATATTAAAGATATTGATGGCTTTTCATTTGAAGATTTTACTTTAAAAAATTATTTTTGCGATGGAACTTTGAAAGGAGATATTGCTATATGATTAATTTAATCACAGCTTTTGATAGTAATTATCTAATAGGAAGCGATAATAAACTTCCTTGGCATTATCCTCAAGATTTGCATTTTTTTAAAAAAACAACTTTGAATCAAGAAGTTTTAATGGGTCATCAAACTTATCTTTCGTTAAAAAGTTATTTCAAAGACAAGCCTTTTAATTTTAAAAAAACTTATGTTGCAGCTCGAAATAAAGGTTTGCAATTGGATGGTTGTGAAGTGGTTTTCGATTTGTTAACTTTTTTAAAAACTTTTTTAATTCAGAAAAAATCGCATCTTTTTGTTATTGGAGGTAGACAAATTTATCAACAAAGTTTGCCGTTTGTGGATAATTTATATATTACTCATATTTTAAATAGACATAAAGGGAATGTTTATTTTCCTCCAGTCAATTGGCAAGATTTTCAATTAATTCAAAAAACGATTCAACCTCAATTAATTTTTGCTTTTTATAAAAGGAAAAAGGATCCATTATGTTAATTGTCTTTTTTTTCACTATGATTGTTTCTAATTTTTTTTATTTAAAACATTTTTATTTGAATAACCCTATTATAATTTTTCTTTTATCCTTAATAATGGCTGGTTTAATGACTTTTTTCTTTTTAATTTTGTGTTTTATCATAATGTCTTTTTTGCCTCCCAACCATCCTTTTAAAGGGTTTGTCATTCGCAGTTTATCTCGCTTCATTAAAGTTTTTTTACGAATTAAGGTGATAGTTAAAAATAAACACTTATTGCCTTTAAAAGAAAATATCGTTATTTATGCTAATCATAAATCTTATACAGATGCTTTTTTGATTGCAATTTCTCTTCCTAGGACTTTAACTTTTGCCCCTAAAGATAAATTTTGCTTCCCGTTTTTAACTAAGTGGCTTTTAAACCTAGCTTTTTATTCTTCTGATTGCATGGTTGTATCAAGGGAAAGCATTAGAAAAACAGCCAAAAATTTAAGTAAAGCGATTCCTAAAATTAAATCAGGATTAGCTCTTGTTGTTTTTCCTGAAGGAGGCATGACAGATGTTGACAACGAAAGAGTAACTCCTCTTTTTGGGGGGGCTTTTAAAATAGCTTTGAAAAGTCAAGCTTCTATCGTTCCTTTAACTATTAAAGGTGCTAGTAAAATTAAAAATTATTTTTGGTGGCAAAAAAAAAGAGTAGAAATAATTTTGCATCCAGTTTTAAAATATGATGATTATCGTTGTGATACAATAAAACAAATAGCTTTGAATGTTGAAAACAAAATTAATTCCGGTTTGGAATAAAAAGAATTGTTTTTTTGAATTTATTACACTAAACATTTAAGAACATTTTTGAAAAATTAAAAATCAAACAATTACTTATTCAACAAAATTTTTTAGGATTGTTAATGTATTTGACAACTTTATGATTTTGTAAAGAAAATAAAAATACTAACTAAAAACAAAACTCCAATATTTAATTTTGTGGAGTGTTTAGGATTTAGTTTAAAGATAAATAATAAATATATAAGAAAAGGAAATGTTAAAAATGATTGTTTTTCAAACTACTACTTATTTCAACCCTTATTTAAATGATTTATGTTTTTTTGAAGAAAAAAGCGGAACTACTAAAAAGCTTGTTTCGGCTTTAGAACCAAGCCAAGGTCAATCAGGACCTAAAGATTTATTTTGTCTTTCTTGGGCAATTTGTTTGTATAGAACTACTCACAAATTTCTAGATTTAAAAGGACATAAAAATCCAGAAATCAAAGTTAAAGTGACTTTAGAAATGTTAAAAGATGAAAGAGGTTTTTATTTTAAACCAACTGCAATTTTGGCAATCAAAGGTATGTCTTTGGAAGAAACAGAAACAATTTTAAAAACTGTTGACTACAAATGTCCTATTTCACGTTTAATTAGCAATGACCCTCATGTTCAAGTTAAAGTTGCTTCTTATGATGAATTAATTACTCAATAAATATAATAAAAAACAAAAAAACCTTGACTATTAAAGAAAATTTTTATAAAATACTAATGATGGTAAAAACAGTTATAATTAGCCCTATTAAACTAATCACTTGCCTTAGAGAGGTTTTTCCAAGTAATTCTTTGCTGTTTGAGAAAGAAAAGAAAGTAGTTGATTGTTAATAAATCTAATTATAAAACTTTACCTTAAAAAAGGAGAGTTAAAAAATGTCACGTTATACAGGTTCCACTTGGAAAATTTCTAGAAGATTAAATTATTCTATTACAGAAACTGGCAAAGAATTACGCAAAAGAGCTTATGCGCCAGGTCAACACGGTCAAAGAAGAGCCAAAATAAGTGACTACGGTTTACAATTAAAAGAAAAACAAAAATTACGTTTTACTTATGGAATGTCAGAAAAACAATTTCGTAAAACTTTCGAAAGAGCTTCTAAGTTAAAAGGAATTCACGGCGAAATGTTTTTAGTTTTGTTAGAATCGCGCCTTGACAACATCGTTTATCGTTTAGGTTTTGCAAAAACTAGAGCACAAGCAAGACAATTGGTTAACCATGGTCATGTTTTGGTTGAAGGCAAAAAAGTTGATATTGCATCATACTCTCTTAAACCAGGACAAACAATTACTTTGAGAGAAAAATCTAAAAATCTAAAAATAGTTGAAGAGGTATTGAAAAATAAATTTGTTCGAGCAGATTATGTTTCTTTAGATAAACAATTAAATGGTAAATATGTTAGATATCCAAAAAGAAATGAATTTTTAGCTGAAATTAATGAACAATTAATAGTGGAATTTTATAATAGATAACTGAAAACACCTTTTAAAACAAGGTGTTTTTTGTATTTGTTTATGATTGTTTTTTTCACTTTTTTGTTTTCAAAAAATGCGAACTTTTCTTGAAATTTAGAGTTTTTTAAAATTTTTTTAAAGAAAAAACATTCATATTTTCTAAAGAAAGTTATTTTAGAAAAAAGACAGAAAAAATTAAAATGTGGCCCTATTTTTTCGCCACAAAAACGCTTTCAAAAACCATATAATAAAACTAAAGATAATTATATCGCTTTAAAAAAGTTGTCTAAAAAAACAACGTAATGATTTATTAGATTTTTTGAACAAATCCCAAAAGGAACTTTGATTATTATGAAAAAAAAGAATTTAAAACAAGAAGAAACAATTAATTTTCTTCAAAAAGCAAGTATAAAAAGCAATGAAGAAATTTTTCAAACTTTAGAGTCTTCATGGCAAGGCTTAGACCAAAAACAAATTCTTTTTCAAAGAAATTTATACGGACCCAACCTTCTTTCAAAAGAAAAAAATAAAAATTTTTGTCAAAAAATAATAAAATTGATTTTTACCCCTTTTAACCTTGTTTTAATCATTTTGATGGTTGTATCTTTAGTTAATGATGTTGCAATGCCTCTTAAAAATTCACAAACACCTAGTTATGCTGTGATTATTACTACGCTTATGATGTTTTTAAGTTCTTTAATTATCCAATTTACTCAAGAAAACAAATATTTAAAAATAACTTCTCAATTACAAAAATTAGTCCAAAATACTACTTCTGTCAAACGCCAAAACCAAAACCAAAAAATCCCTTTAGAAGAAGTTGTTAGAGGCGACATTATTTTGCTTGCTGCAGGAGACATTGTGCCTGCTGATTTGAAACTATTAGAAACAAAAGATTTTTTTGTGAAAACAACTACTTTTACTGGCGAATCAGAACCAGTGGAAAAAAAAGCTCAAGTGCTTGGAAAATATAATAATTTCTTAGAAGATCCAAGATTAGTTTTAACTAGTTCAATAGTTATTTCCGGTTATGCAACAGGAATTGTCGTTCTTACTGGCAAAGATACTTATTTAGGTAAAATCAATAAAGAAATTCATCAAAAAAAAGAAATTTCGCATCTAGATTCCAACTTAAATAAAGTTGCGAAATTGTTATTTATATGCATTTCTTTAATGTCGCCTTTAGTTTTTCTTTTTAACATTTATAAAAATAATTCTTTTTCTTTTTTACAAACTATTTTATTTACTTTAACAATTGCCTTTGGACTCACCCCCAAAATGCTTCCTTTGATTATTACAACTTCTTTTTTCAAAGGGATTGTTGCTTTATCTAAAAAAAAAGTAATTGTTAAAAATCTTAATGTTATTTCTAGTTTTGGTTCCATGAACGTACTTTTTACGGATAAAACTGGTACTTTAACTGAAGATAAAGTGTTTTTAGAAAATTTTTGTAATTTAGAAGGTCAACAAAATATCACCATTTTAAAACATGCTTATTTAAATAGTTTTTTTCAAACAGGATTAAAAAGTTTAATTGATGAAGCCATTATTTCTAAAGCAGCGGCTTTTGGTTTGACAAATACATTACAACAATTTAAGAAAATCGATGAAATCCCTTTTGATTTTAAAAGAAGAAAAATGAGCGTGGTGGTTGAAAATCAAAATAACAACCAAAAAATGATTACCAAAGGTGCGATTGAAGAAATTTTGAATATTTGTGATTCAATTATAATTCAAGGCCAAACTTCTCCTTTAACTTTAGAAAATAAAAAATTAGTTTTAGACCAAACAAAAATTTATAATCAAAAAGGGATGCGAGTAATTGGTGTTGCTCAAAAAAACATTATTCAAGGTAATGGTCCTATTCAAGAAGAAAAAATGACTCTTATTGGCTTGTTGACTTTTTTAGATCCTATCAAAGAAAGCTCCATCAAAACAATTGCCTCACTTCATCAAAAAAAAATCATTGTCAAAATTTTAACAGGAGATAATGAAATTTTAACTAAAACAGTTGCTCAAAAATTAAATATTGATGCAACTCATTGTTTGCAAGGTGATATAGTTGATCAATTAGATGACGAAACTTTATATCAAGAGGCACAAAAAACTAATTTATTTATTAAGTTATCGCCCGAACAAAAAGCACGCATTGTTTCTCTTTTCAAAAAAAAAGGTAATATAGTTGCTTTTATGGGCGATGGCATTAACGATGCCTTTGCAATGAAAAAAGCCGATGTAGGCATTTGCGTTAATACTGGAGCAGAAATTACTAAAGAAATTGCCGATATTATTCTTTTAGAAAAACAACTCGATGTTTTAGAGAACGGGATTATTGAAGGCAGAAAAACTTACACCAACGCTATCAAATATATTAAATTTACTTTAGCTTCTAACTTTGGCAATTCTTTAAGTGTTTTATTGGCTAGTTTTTATTTACCATTTCAACCAATGCTTGTTTTGCAAATTTTATTCTTAGATTTAATTTATGATTTAATTTGTTTTTCTATTCCTTTTGATAATGTTGATGAAAATTATTTAAAAAAACCTAGTAAATTTGATTTCAAAAATATTAAAAACTTTATGCTTTGGTTCGGGATTATTTCGTTTTTAGTGGACTTCTCTTTTTTATTAGGAATGGGCTTTTTAGGAAAATCAGGAGAAGCACAAAAAAAATTATTTCAAACTAGTTGGTTTATTTTTTCAATCTGGTCACAAACATTAACCCTTTTCTTATTAAGAACAGATAAGTTTTTTGTTAAAAAGAAATTTACAAATTTACCTTCACCATTAATCATTATTTGTTCTGCTTTTGGTCTTATTGTTGCAACAATTGCGCCACACATCGAATTTATTAGAGATGCTTTACAATTAGATGGTAATTTTTTTCTTTCTTCCAATTATCATATTTGGTTATTATTGTTCTTTTTATTGTTCTTTTATTCTTTCGTTATGGTTTGGGCAAAAATTATTTTTATTAAAAAAAATAAACAATTATTATAATTTTTTGAAACTTTTTATTTTTATTAAGAAAGGACTTTTATGAATCCTTTATTTTTCTTATTTTTTCTTCTTTTTTTGCTTTTTTTTGATTTTTTCTTGATTAAATATCAAATTTTAAAGATGATTTTTTTGTTTGTGTGGTTTCTTTGTGTGGCTTATTTATTAAATACACAAAAAGCGCCTATTACATTATCTTTTTTGGGATCAAAAAAAATTTCAGAAAATTTTTATTATTTTGTTTTAACTAGCATAATCATTATTAAAGCTCCTTCTTTTAGAAATGTTTTAAATAATTGGAAAAAATATTGGCATGCTAAAAGAAAAAATGTTTTTATGGGTGGCGATTGGACTCAAAAAGAAATTATTGAAGCTGTCATGGAACTTTCTTCCCGAAAAACAGGAGCTTTAATTACTATTGAGAAAAACAATATTTTAGAGCAATATGCCCAAAAAGCCATTGTAATTAATGGTGATGTTTCTAAAGAACTTTTATTAAATATTTTTACCCCAAACACTCCTTTGCATGATGGAGCCGTTATTATTCGAGGTGATAAAATTTTGTGTGCAAGCGCTTATTATACTTTATCATCAGCTGATGAAAATTTTGATAAAAAAACCGGTTCTCGTCATCGTGCTGCTTTAGGGATTAGTGAAACAACAGACAGTATGACAATTGTTGTTTCCGAAGAAACTGGCAATATTTCCATTGCTTTAGAAGGAATTATGATTAAAATAAACTTAAAAACCAAACTTCAAGAATATCTTGCTATTTTTATGAACTAAAATGAACTAAAAGCGAAAGGAGAAAAAAATGAAAAAAAGAAAATTAGGAATAATAGTTGATTCTACTTGCGGAAGTGATTATGGAAAAAGCTTTTTCCCAGATATTTCCGTAGTCCCTTTAACTATAATAGTTGATGGAAAAAGTTATGTTGATGGCGATTTTGATAACAAAACATTATTGCATTTTATCGATCAAAAGAAAAAAGTAACAACGAGCCAACCCAACCCTGAACTTTTTATTCAAGCTTTTAAAAAACAATTTTCTTTAGGTTATGAACATGTTTTTTGCTTTACTTTATCGCATAAATTAAGTGGTACTTTTAATAGCGCCCTTTTAGCGAAAAAGATATTAAATGATGAAAGAATTACTATCATTGATAGCGAAACTGTTGGACCTGGAGTTATTTTTGCCCTGAAAAGACTTTCTTATTTACTAGAGCAAGAAACATTTGACAGTTATCAAGCCTTAGAATTTCAGCTGAAACAAGAATTAGACCAAGGTTTTTTATTATTTTATATCGAAAACTTAAAACAATTAGTTAAAAACGGACGTATTAGTAAGTTTAAAGCCCTTATTGGTACTTTATTTAAAATCCATCCGATTGTTAAATATCAAAAAAGTGTTTTAATGATTAATAAGAAAATAAGAAATTTTAATAGATGTTTTGAATATTTAATTCAAAGTGTTTTAAATGAAAAAACTATTAACAATGCCCTAGATATACAAACAGTTCATGTTGACGAAGATAGCCAAACGAAAGCTTTTTTGCAAAAAATTAACGATTTAAATGAATCTCAAATTACAGTTTCTGATTATGGTTCCATTTCTTCTGTGGTTGCAGTTCATATGGGTTCCAAAGCATTTGGTTTTTATCTGAATACAATCAAAGCATAAATATAAATTATTTTACTATCTTTATTTTTAAAAAACTTTTATTTTAATTATTCTTTAAAATTTAAAATCAGTTAGATATTTCCATTAAAAATAAAAATAATTTTCAGATTGTTAAAAATAAATTATCCTTAATTAAAATTGATTTTTTTAATTTAAACAAAACCGCTGTATGAAAAAATAATTAAAGTTTTTTTATCGATGAGTGCAAGAAATAATGCAAAAACAATATTTTTTTCGTTTTTTTCAAACTTTTTTATTTCCCCTTTTAAGTTTAAAAAGAATACGCTCTTTTCAAACTTATTTAGATGAAAAAAATTACATTAAATAAAAAAACTTATTTGTTTTTTCATATTTTGCTAAATTCAGACACATATAATTTTTTCCGAAAAATCACCAAACAACGCATATTTTGAAGTAATTATTTTATATTTGAATGTTTGGTTTTTTTATTTTTATCAAGCAAAAACTTATTTATAATTATTTTGTTTTTATGTTTTTATTTGCTTCCATTTTGTACCATTTTGTTTGGTTTTTTTATTTTTTATCAACCAAAAACTTATTTATAATTATTTTGTTTTTATGTTTTTATTTGCTTCCATTTTGTACCATTTTGTTTGGTTTTTTTATCTGATTAAAATATCATTTATAATTATTTTTTTATATGTTTATTTGCTTCGTTTTATTTTGTGTTATAAATCAATCTTTTATTTTGATTATAATAAAACAGCCTACGTTTTTTTATAATTTAGATGATGATTTAAAAATGTTTTTAGAAAAAATGTAAAAATTATTTTTTTATCCTTAAATATTTTTTTCAAAACAAAAGTTTCTAATCTTTTGGAGCAGTTCAATTAATTTTATAAAATTTAGATAATGGATGATTCAGCATTTAAATACATATTTATGTGTAATTGAAAAAGGTTTCAAACCTACCTTAATTTTTTTGTTTTTTAAAAACCAATCAAGCAAACCCCAAAAACTACAACATTCCAATTGAAAGCTGATTTTTTTAAGATTTTTTTATCTTAAAATTTCGCTTTTATTACTTCATCAAATTTTTTTAATCTTTTCAAAAATATAAAATCATTTTTTTACAAATTAAATTAAAAAGGAAGAGATTATGAATATTTTATCCATCGAAACAAGTTGCGATGAAACAAGTGTTGCCATTACTCAAGACGGTAAAAAAGTTTTATCTAATATAGTTTTTTCTCAAATCAAAGACCACCAAATGTTTGGTGGTGTAGTTCCTGAAATAGCTTCTAGAAAACATGTTGAATTAATTACTTTAATTTTAGAAAAAGCTTTCCAAAAAGCTTGTCTTACACCCCAAGAAATTGATTTAGTAGCGGTTACTCAAGGACCTGGTTTAGTGGGATCTTTGTTAGTGGGCATCAATGCAGCTAATGTTTTTGCCTACACTTATCAAAAACCTCTTTTAGGAATCAACCATCTTTTAGGACATCTTTATGCCGCTCAAATTGAACATCAAATTAAACCAAATGCGTTAATTCTTTTAGTTTCAGGAGGACATACAGAACTTCTTCATTTTAAAAATCATGATCAAATAGAAGTTTTGGGAACAACTCTAGATGATGCTTTAGGAGAAGTTTACGATAAAATAGCCAAAGCCCTTCATTTAGGATATCCGGGAGGCCCTTTAATTGATCAATTAGCCCAAACAGGCAAAGATACTTATCATTTAGTGAGACCTTATTTAAAAAATAATAATCTCAATTTTAGTTTTTCAGGCCTTAAAAGCCATTTAGTTAATTTATTATTGAAACAAAACATTCAAGATTTAAATATCCCAAACATATGCGCTTCTTTTCAAGCAAGTGTTATTGATGTTTTATTAACCAAAACTAAAAGAGTTTTAAAAAAATTACCTATTCAACAATTGATTGTAACAGGAGGGGTTGCCTCTAATTCTGCTTTAAGAAAAAAAATGAAAGAAACTTTCCTTGATTTAGAAGTAATTTTTCCAAGCGTTCAATATTGCACCGATCAAGCGGCCATGATAGGAATTGCTGCTTTTTATCAAAAAAATATCACCCCCCCTTCATATAAATATGATTTAACTGCTTTGCCAAATTTAACTTTTTAAAAAAAATGTTTTTTTAATTTTTTTTGCGATAACTTTTTTTTAATCTTAAAAAGATTGCGATAATTACAATTTCTTCGGATTCAAAAAATCTTTACTTGAATAAAAGAAAGATATAATTTAGCTAATTTATTGCGAACTTTAGAATTAGTTGGCTCGTTAAAATAAATGTTTAATCAATTGCTTTCATCTATTGTTTTTTCGATTTTTGTTGCAATCTTTTTTATTGTAATTCTTTTTAAAAAAATATTTTTAAATCAAAAGTTGTCTAGCATTTGCAAACATCCCATTAAATTAAAAAACTTAATTTTTTTTGTTGTTTTAAATTAAGAGATATTTTTTCCAACAAGCGATAAATAAAAGCAATTTAAGACAATGATGTCAGATATTTTTTTGTGGTGTTTTTAATAATCTCCTTAACGATTTTTACCCAAACGTTTTTAGAAAAGAAATTAAAATTATTTTTTTAAGTTTCAAAAAGAAAAAAAGACTAACTTAAAAAAACTCAGTTCCAAATTTTTTTAAAAGTTAAAGTTTAATATTTGAAAACAACTTAAAAGTTAAGTTTTAAAAAGAAAAAATGTCTATAAGTTCGTAAACATCGCAGATTCTTGTATACAAACAGATATATTTGTTGATATAATATAAAGATGAAAGAAGTTTAACAAACCTTTCCATCCTACCTTATAGTTTAATTTTTTTCTTCATTGCTCTCCAATTTTAATTATTGTTTACAAGATAAAAAACCGTTATTAAAAAAACCTTAATTTTTATATTTTCCTTCATGGTTAAAAATTCCTTCTAAATTTTTATAATTAATCTTTTCTTTGTCCTCATAAAATATTCCAAATCAAACAAAAAGACAGCTATTATTGTTTTTTTAACCTTATTTACTACAGAAAATACTTTATTATTAAATTTTTTCTCCGATTTTGAAAAAGCAAAAAACCTCCAACAACTTTTTTGCAATCATCAATAACTAAATTTTTTAGTATTGAAAATATTTTAAAAAGATATATTTTTTTCTTTGTTTTTTCAAGGAAATAAAAACCCCCAACTAAAAAGCAAATCTTTAAATGTTTTAATTGAGATATTTAATTTTGTTTTGTATTTAGGTCATATTTCAAAAGCAAATTAAATATTACTTAATTATCTCTTTTGGGAAATTAAAACAAAACCACAGTTTTTTGAACTCATCTAATTTTTTTTAATTTTTGCTTCTTCGATAAAACCTAAAGTATGAGTTTTTCAATATTTAACACATTTCAAAAAAATCTGCAAGTTTTTTTAAAAGAATCATGTTTAATTTTATCTCATTTAAATTTTTTCCAAAGTGTTATCTTCGTTTTATAAAGAAATGCAAAAATGTTTCGGTTTTTAAAAACAACAAAGAAGCTATAAGTTGTATTTACAGCTTCATAATGTTTATTTCTAATTTATACAATATTTTAAAAAAAGGTTATATAATGATAAATCCAAATGAAGAACATGTTTTATTGAAATTTTTACTTTTAAATCCGCAACAATTTGCTTCTATAATAAACAAAATTAATATAAATGATTTCCAGAATCCTAAAGTTAAATATATTTACAATCTTTTGTTAGATTTTTACAAACAAAAAAAAATTTGGGATTTGAATAAAATGAATTCTTTTTTAACTAAAATTCCTGAATCCAAGCAACAAAACGTTAAGAATTATTTAAATTTAATCATTAAAAAAATTCCTTTATGCCAATTATTAGAGGTAGATGATTATATTCAAAGAATCCAAAAAGACAATTCAGAAAAAGAATTCGAACAAGCTTTTAAAGCAACTTCTCTTTTTGAAACCCCTAAAGATTTAATGCGCAATATTTTAAACAAAACTATTTTTAATCCCAGCAAAAACGGATTATTAGGTTTTGATACTGGTTTTGCGCAGTTAAATTACGATACTTTAGGTTTTCAAAAACAAGAATTAATTATTTTGGGAGCTCGTCCGGGAGTTGGTAAAACAACTTTGATGGTAAATTTAGCTATCAATATTATCGCTAAAAATGTTAACTCCAAAATAGTTATTTTTAGTTTGGAGATGAGCAATACTCAATTAATTTTAAAAAGCTTAAGTTCTGTTTCTAACGTTGACATGCGCCGTTTACAATTGGGAGATGTTAGTGCCAAAGAAAAAGATATAATTCTTGATACTTCATATACTTTGGAACAATTACAGTTATTTTTTGATGATGAATCTTCTTTAGTTTCTGAAATTGAAATTAAATGTACTCAGTTTAAGCAAACTCACGGATTAGATATGATTTTTATTGACTATTTACAATTATTGCAAGATAAACCAATGGATAAAATTTCTAAAAAATTAAAACAATTAGCTAAAAAACTAAATATTGTTGTTTTTTGTCTTTCGCAATTAAATAGAGATTCAGTAAAAAGTACGACCCCAAGAAGGCCGAGATTAACCGATTTAAAAGATACTGGAAATATTGAACAAGATGCTGATTTAGTGTTGCTTTTGTATTGTGAAACTAATACGCTGAGAGATAAAGTAACATATTCAAATTATGAATTGATTATTGCTAAAAATAGAAATGGTATTTCTAATAGAAATTATCAACTGCATTTCAATAATCAAACCCAAACTTTTACAGAAAAGAAAAAATAGAATAGTAATAATAAATTCAAACCCCCTCACCTAATTAACTTGTTTTCATGCTCCCCCAAAAAAAACTAAACTACATTAATAAGTAGTTTGGAAAAATGTTGTTTTGTTATTCAGCAACCCCATTTTTCAGGACTATATTCTTATCGGTGGACGCCCAAAACCAACCAGATTGGCAATTTAGGAAGATTACATTAAATCTTTATCATATAGTGATCTTCTGAGATTTGAAAACAAAAAGGGCTTGGTTGATGAAGTAATTTAAAAGAATGTAGAAATATGAAATCAATTAGTTGAACTACATGCGCTGTTCCGTTTTTTAATACAACTTTTTATTTATAAATTACTCTTTAAGACTTTAAAATTAAGTAGATAATTTCATATCTTTTCAAACTAACAAAGCAATTTCATTACACTTAAAAAGTGTCTAATGTTTTTTTATAATTTGCTAGTTTCAAAAGATATTTTTTTAATTTTTATCCTTACGCTATATATATATAAGTAAAAAAAAAGAAAAAGTCACCTATAAAACGACATGGATTAAATTTTTTTACACAATAATGCGGAGTTTTTAATTTTTTACTTAAAAAAATGTACAGTGAAATAACCTCTTTTAAAAAGGTTGCAGTTGAATTTGTCAATTAATTAAAATATTTATCTAAAAGATTGAAAATATTTTACAGGAGATGAAGTATTTAATTTAGTTAAAATCCATTTGTGATTCCAAAAAGAAGCGAATCGATTTATAATTTTTTTGATTTTACTTGGGTTTTTTTGAAATAAAAATGGATGTTGGTTGAATAAAATACTTTTCATCTGGCCAAAAAAGTTCTCAATCACGGCGTTATCGCGTGGGGTTGCTTTGCGGGACATGCTGATTAAAAACCTTTTTTTAGTTAAGGTTTGTTGTACTTTTAGGGATTGATAAACTAATCCTTGGTCGGAATGGATAACACAAGGTTCTTTTAATGGAGGTAGTTTTTTGATTGTATTTAAAATTAATTCTTTATCTTGGCGATTCGAAGTATGGGATGCGATGATTTGGTTGTTAAAAGAATCGATGATGGCAGAAAAATAGATAAAACCTTGGGGAGTTTGGAAATAAGTAATGTCGGTGAATAATTTTTGCATAGGTTATGAGCCGGTAAAGTCTTGATTGATTAAATTTGGTACTACTTGGAGGTTAGATTTTAAATTTTTATGATAATAATATTTATTTTTTTTAGGCCTTAACTTACAACAAATATTATTTTCTTTCATGATAAGATAAACTTTTTTCTTAGTGATGGGTTCGTTGAAAGTTTTTTGGTATAAATCAGTAATTTTACGATGGCCGTAAAAATATTGGTGGTGTAAACATAAAACTTTAATTCTTTTTTGTTGTAAAAAATATTTTGTTTGTTTTAATTTTAACTTTTCTTCAATTTTTAGCCAATAATAATAAGTACTTCGATTAATGCGAATTGTTTTTAAAATGGTAGTTAAATTTAGGTCTTGAGAAAATTGTTTAACAAGTTTAAAAACTATTTTTTTATTAATAATTTGAATATGGAAAATCATATTTTGTAATAATCTTATTTTTTGCTTTAATTTTTGCAATTTTTGCATTATTAACACCAATTATCTTAATATTTTTTTATTTAATTACAAAAATAATTATAACTTATTAAAACTGAATTTTAAAATATATTTATTAAATTAATATATAAATGGAAGATAATATATGTATATGTAATATAAAGAAAGAAATAAAAACTTTTGAATAGTTTTTATTTCTTTCTTTATATATTAACCATATATATTATAATAATTTTATTATTATCTTTACATTATTAATTATTATATTATGTTTCTAATAAGGTTAAACCCGAATTAATTATTACTCATCACAAACCAATTCAAAACAGCCTTGGAGGGCTTTTTTGAATTGGTGTTTAGTTTTACCCACGGGTTTAACCTTATTAGAAACATACCATTATATATATAAGTAAAAAAAAAGAAAAAGTCACCTATAAAACGACATGGATTAAATTTTTTTACACAATAATGCGGAGTTTTTAATTTTGGGTTGTTTGTGTTATATAATAACAGGGTTAATTGGCAAATCCATCACCATAAACACTAGCGAAAATGATTATGGAAGAAATAAAAACCCCCCCCCTCAACTAGAGGGGGGGTTATAAATTAGGTTTAAAAATGATCCGTTTTAGTTTATGCCAAAATTGTAAAAATTAAAAGTAGGTATTTACAAGGTTTTTTGAAGGTCATTTAGAGGCTAAATTGGATTTAAGGGGGGTATAAATTACAAATAGGGTAATAACCCTATTTGTAATTTAATCACAGCGAGAAGGGCAAAATAATGCGTTAAAGAGGCATGTTTGATTTTGGGGGGTTATAAAAAGTGTCAGTAGAAGAAATTATAATTATAATTTTATCCTCTTAATCTTGGTTTTGATGATTCTTCTGTTGGTTGAGTGTTAAATCTATTGTTTTCCAAAAGTCTGATATATCTTTGTTTTGGGTTGAAGTAAAGGTAGTAGTTTTTTATTTCGGATTTTGAATATCACGAATCTTTATCATTTACTTCAATTCTGGAGGTTTTTTGGGTGGCGGGGTGGTGTCATAAAAATTAGAAAAAGTATTGTTTGAGCCAGAACATTCACTCCCATTGACGTACCATTCATCTATGAAAGTATTTATAACATAACGATATCTACATTTTCCCCCTTCTTCATTATAAATGTCTCTTGATGAACGACCAAATTTATCTCTTATTTCTCCAGCTGAATAAGAAATGCCAGGTTTAATGTAACATTGGTTTAACCAATTTACATAAGCATCACGATATTGTTTGGCGAGTTTAATTTGGAGTGTATCATTTTTACAAACTACAAAATAACAACAATCAGTAGTTTCAAAAGTATGTTTGACTATTTTAATCGGGAAAAGAATAGAAATTTTTTTATAAGCAGGAGAAGTAATTTCTATATAAGCATCACGATTTTCGCTTTGTTCTTCATAGTCATCTTCTTGAACTAGAGGAGGAAAAGTGTAAAGGTTGTTTTCTCGTTTCCAGTCACGAATAGCTTGGTAAGGATCAATAGCATCGGGTAATTTAATTTCTTTGATTCTTTTTTAGTAGTGAAAGAAAAAAGATAGATTTTTTTGGCACCATTAGAGAGTTTCTTTAAATCTTCAATATTGTAAGTTTGGGAACTTTCTGGGAAAAAACGGATTCCATCATCAAAGTAAATAGCCTCTATTTGTTGTTGTTGAGGTGGTTCTAGTTCAGAAACTGGTTCACTAAAAACTAATTCTACTCCACCAATATCATATCCTATTTTATTCATATCAATAGAAGGTGTACAATAATATTTTCCTGGGGCCTTTTGTATGCTTTCTCCTCGTATGGTACATTCTTTAATTAATTCTCGAGTATCTCTATAAACTCGCATTAGGCTGAATTCTTCAATTTTCAAAAAATCAATCTTTGGAGTAAATATATATGTGAAAGGTTTATCAGACCAAAAAGTAAGAAAATCTATTTTTTTCATACTAGTTTTATGATTATATTTTTTTTGTGCTTGTAAAAGCCAATTTTTGATTTCATTATCTTTTTCATGGGTTGTGTAATTTATTGAAGGTAAAGGAACAACTAGACCAGTAGTTGGAGTAGCGTTGTAACAACCTAATTTAGTTGGTTTGGGTTCTTTGATGATTTTGTTTTTGATTAAGTATTCGTTTATCGCTTTTTCTTTATTGTCGCTTGCAAAGATATCTAGCTTGACGAAAGTTATATTGACATTTGTTTGAGTCGGTTGTTTGTTAGCATCCCAAAAGACAAAAGCTTCCTCAATAGCGATTTCGTATTTTAAAAGGTCATCTAAGGTGTATTCATCGTCATCTTGAGGATATTTCTCCTTAAAAGGGTTTTGCCTGGCTTTGAAAAAAGCACAGATTAATCCTGCAGGAGGATTTTTGAGTTCATAGCAGAAGAAATTTTTGGTATAAGGATTGTAGGTAGGGTTATCCAAACCATAATTAGAAGTTTTAATGTTGAAATATTTTAGGATTTCAGGGATACTTTCTTTGGATAAAACAGGAATGTCATATCTTTTCATTTTGGGTTGGGTCGCTAACCATTCTTGTTGGAGGGTTTCGTAATCTGCTAATTTAATTTTAGTTTTGTTTTGACTATGAAAAAAAGAAGAATTAGCATTGATGAAAGGGACAAAATTGAAGATAATAATTAATAACATAATTATTAATTTTTTAGATAAAGGGGATTTTAATTACTTTAAACATTATTTAATAACCTCCTTTTTTGTGATTTGGGTATAAAAAATACCCCTCAATTAGAGGGGTGGTTATAAATTAGATTGAAAAATGATCAGTTTTAGTTTATGCCAAAATTGTAAAAATTAAAAGTAGGTATTTACAAGGTTTTTTGAGAGTTCACTTAGAGGCTAAATTGGATTTAAAGGGGTATAAATCAATCCCTAGGGTAATAACCCTAATTGTAATTAAATCACAGCCAGAGGGGCAAAATAATGCGTTAAAGAGGCATGTTTGATTTTGGGGGATATTTTTTATAACTCAGTTGGTGTGATTTCATAGAGGGAGTTGAGGGATTTTAAGATTTCATTTTTATCTTGTAATTCAGCATCTTTATATTGTTCTTCTAACATTTTTTTAAATTTTTCAGCACCAGATAACATATCTTGGTAGTATTTTTGGGATACTTCTAATTTACCAATTTGAACCTCAACTTCGCTGATTTCTTCAATTATTTTTTGTTTTTCTTCTTGAATTTTTTTGATTTTATTTTCGTTACCTTTTCTATCTTTTTTTAATCTATCAAGTTCTTGTTCTTTTGCGTCTTGTTGTTGTTCTAGTTTTTGTTGTTTTGGTTTTAAAGCTTCTATTTGAGGTTGAATAGAATTTAATTGAGATTGGTGTTCATCACAGACTTTTTGTTCTTCATCTATAGATGTTTTTTCTTGTTTTAAATAACCTAAAAAACGCAATTTCCAACTATTTTTTAATTTATTGATTTCTTCTTGTTCTCTCTCTGATAAATCCGATGGTAATTTATAAGTGTCAGTAGGTTCGGTGAAAAGATAAGTTTTAATTTTTTCTAACCGAGCAGATGTTGTTTTGATTTTTGGTTGGGGGGTTCTGTAGAACGTTTAGATCTGGAAGGAGTTGGAGTGGTTTCGGGTTCTAAGGAATCTTTTTCTGGAGTTTGTCCTAAAGGAGATAAAGAATTTTTTTCGTTTTGATAATCATTAAATCCTTGTTTAATGCCTATGATAATTGCTATTCCGAAAAGTAAAATGATAATAATAGTTACTAAATGTTTTTGAAAAAAGTTGGGTTGCTTCATAATTTATTTACCTTTCCTAATAATGGCGATTGGTGATAATTAATCATATCACTTATCACCATTATACAATTTTATTAATAAAATAATTAGCTAAAATAATTATTTATTTGGAATCATAACCATTTCAGGGATTTTGCCAACTCGTCTAGCTTTTAGGCGTTGTTGAGCGCGAGCGTAACTCGGATTTTTTTGTTTTAGTTCTTCTTTTGCAGTGTTTAATTCTACTTCTTTGTTACTTAAAACGTATTCTAATTCATTTTGTTTGTTAAATAAGGGGGTAATTTTTGAAACTTCTTTTTGTTTTTCTTGTAATTCTTTGATAATAGTTTTGTATTCATTAATAACTGATTGTTCTTCTCTTGCAATTTTGGTAACTGTTTTTCTAGATTGGGCTAATTCTTCATTTAAATTATTTTTATTTTGACGAAGTTTATAATCACCTAATTTTTTTTCGTAATCTTTGTAGTCAGCGTCGAGTTTGGCTAAATCACGGTCGATATCTTTAGTATACATCTCTAAAGCTTCTTTGGTAATCATTGGTGGATGTTCTTTATTTTCATTAGCTACTTCATTATACATGTGCCATAAACGGTGACCTTCGTGAAGAACTAAAGTAGCTTTTGACATGCCTTGAGCGAACTTACGTGTAAAAGTAACTGATTTGCCTATAATTTTCAGACCATATTTAGCAGGGATTAAGTCAGTAACTTTATCAAAACCTTTGAAGATCCATTTGACAATATTTCCCGCTGATGCTTCATTTTCTTTTTCATAAGTTATCATGCGGTTATACATTTCTTGATATTTTACTTTTAGGGATTGATATAATTCTTTTTCGAGTTTGATTTCTTCAAGTTTTTTATTGACTTCATCAATTTCTTTTTGGATTTCGGCATGACGTTCTTGTACAGATTGGATTTGATTATATAAACTTTTTTCTCCTTCAGTTAAATCTTTATATTGTTCTTCTAACATTTTTTTAAATTTTTCAGCACCAGATAACATATCTTGGTAGTATTTTTGGGATACTTCTAATTTACCAATTTGAACCTCAACTTCGCTGATTTCTTCAATTATTTTTTGTTTTTCACTTTGGAGTTTTTCAATTTCTGCTTGTAATCTAATTTTATCATCAGGAGAAGCTAAATTTTTTTCTTCTTGTTTTTGTTTAATTTCTTTTTCTTTGGCTTCTTTTTGTTGTTCTAATTGGATTAGTTTGCCTTTTAAAATAGTAATATTTTTGTCATTTTTGTTTAAATTTTCTTTAATTTCTTTAATTTTTGTTTCATTGTTATTCAGAGACTCTTTGATTTTATATTTATCTTTTTGGGTTAATTCTTTTTGTTCGTAAAGTTCTTTTAATTCTGCTTCACAATTTTGTAATTCCTTTTCCCAATCTTTTTTTAAACCATGATAATTATTAATTGTTTCATCGTATTTTTTAATTGCTTTATCAATTTTTTCGATTAATTGGCCTGTGTATTTACTTGATGGTTCAGTTTTATGAAAGAAAGATAAGTAAAGAAAACTGAATAGGGTAAGAATAATTAAAAAAGGAATTAAATAACTTTTTAGGGTTGTGGTTTTTTGATTGTGAGAAAATTTGTTTTTGATGAAACAAAAAAGACCAAAAACAGTAGTAGCAAGCAAAAACCATGTTAAATAAGATTTTAAGTTAATAAAACCTTTCAGAACGTCTAATGGTGATATCATATTTATTCACCTCCTTTCGGGGTTAAATTGTTTTCAATTTGATCTAATAAACTGGTATCTGGTGAAATAATCAATTGATAAGCCTGTTTTAAATCTTCTTTGTTAATTTCACTTCTTTTGTTTTCACCTTTACCACGGTTTTTAGCAAAAATACTAACAGTGGTTTTTAACAGGTTTTCTAAAGTACGATTGGCTTTTAAGAATTGTTGATTTTGTGGTAATCTTTCCAAAGCTTCGTTAATTACTTCAAATAAATACTGTTTTGCTTCTTCACTATAAGGGTTTTTTCTTTTCTTCATTAAGAATTCTAACATTTGTTGACGTTCGGTTTTATTTCCTGGTTTTACTTCAATGTTGTACGTAAAACGGGATTTAATTGCTTCATCAATTAAATGATATTGATTTGTTGCCCCGATGATGAAAATTGGTTTATCAGGGTTATTATCTATGGAAGTCATTTCGGTTTTGAATTGGTTAACAACGTTAGCTATTTCTGAACCTGCTTCTAACATGCTTAAATCAGTAAAAATAGTTTCACATTCATCTAAAAAAATGATCGCCCCATTACATTCTTCGGCAACAATTCTTGCATCAGTGAATAAATCTTTTACCATTTGCGGTGCTAATCCTTTATACTTTTGGGAAAATAAGGAACTATTTACTTCAAAGAATGGTAAATTAGTTTCTTTGGCAAGCGCTCGTGCTAATGTTGTTTTACCTGTACCAGGAACTCCATACATTAAAATTCCTAGGGGTGGTTCAACTTGTCCGATACCTTGGTAGTTTTCAGGATTTTTTAAATAATTAATAAATCCTTGAACTGCTTTTAATTCTTCTTTAAACCCAATTAATTTGTCAAAACCTATAAATTTTTGGGGGTCAGAAGGTTTAAAAACAACTCCTTCTTTTTGGATAATTGTGTTAGTAGAAAGATTGTTATTATCTAATAAAGTTTGTGTTTCATCTTTGGGTATTTCTTCTTGTTGTTTAAGTAACCCTTCGTGTTGGTTTATTTTTTCCTCAGTGATGATTAAAGTTTGGTGATGAATCCAGACATAAGTTGCTAACCAAAATAAAAAAAATAAAATGACAATCGTCATTACTTTTAAGAGAAGTGGTTGTGTTGGGGTTTTGGTTTTCATAATTAATTTCCTTTCTCAAATAAGACTAAGTTTTTTAACTTAGTCTTATTTCTTTTAATTAAGCTAAATTTTTGATTTTGTTTTCAATAGTTGAACTACCACCGCTCAACGCATTTCCATCTTTATCGACTAATTCATAGTTAAGAATTAAAGTTAGGTTTGGGTTTTTTGTTTGAATAAAGTTGTTTTGTTCTAATTTAATTTGAATATTGATATTGCCTCTGCCGTCATTATTGATAACCATTTGTTGACGTTTGGTGTTATCATAAGTTGTGTTATTATTTTTAACTTCTAAATTAAAGAGTGTTTCAGGATTAGAAAAAGTGTTATGAGTGTCATATTTTGGTGTTATTTTAAGGTATAAAGGAACACTAACGTCCAATCCATTTGAGTTTAGAAGAACTTGGTGATTAATGGTAACTACATGATGATATTTGTTTGGATTTAAATTAGGTAGTGGTAAAGGGATAAGGGTTTTATCTTCATTGTTACCGCTTATTCTATTTACTTCAAATAAAGGGGCATCGTTTTCGCTCATTAATTTAATTTTTTCTTGTTTTTGACGTGAGAAATAATTATTAATAGCCACAATAGAACTAATGGCAAAAAAAGAACAAATTAAAATTGTAAGAACAGTAATTATTTTGTTTTTAGTTTTGTTATTTGGTTTTTGGTTTTTTTTCATGATTATTTACCTCCTAAGGTTGATTTAATGATAGCAATTAAATTATTTATACCTGTGGTTAACCAAGGGATTTGGTTTTGGTAATAAATAACATTGACAAGTATAATAAAATTAAAAATGATTGTTAAATTTATAAATGTTTTAAATAAATTGCCTTTGTTGTTATTGGAAGTTGTTTGAGTTGGTTGTTTTTTTGGGGTGGTTGGTACTTTTACTACCGTTGTTTTGTTTGGTAGTGTTTGTTTTGAATTTAGTACTTTTTTATTTTTTAATTCGGTTGATTTTTTATTTGTTTTTTTCTTTTTTATTACTTTTTTAATCATTGTTTTTTCTCCTTTGTATTAATTATTTATTTTTTTGTAATTTTCTAAATCATCCTTTTCTTTTGATTCATTATTTGGTTTGGGAAGAATTGAAGATGATTTAGGGGTTTTAAATTCTTTTTGTGTTTCAGATTTATTATTGATTTCTGGTAATGGAAGAAAATTAAAAAAGATTTTTTTAATGATAAACATTAAAGCAGTTGTGAATAGGGCGCCAACAATAAATCCGATGGCGAAATTTAGATCATTCATTTTCTTCCTCCTTTTTAATAATTGGGTTGATATTTTGCGATTTTAATTGTTTTTTTCTTGCTTTTTTCTCTTGCCAATGAGAAACTTTAACTCTTTGAACCATAATTTGGGATTGGAGTTTTTCTTGGTTTTCATTGATTTTATCTAGTTTTTTTAATAATTGTTTTTCTAAATATTCTTGTTTGGCATTTTGGATTTCTAATTTTTGTAGTTTTTTGTTGGGGAAAAAAATACCCAAAATTAAATCTTTGAAGAAATTTAAAGTGTTTGCAATTAATTTAAAAATTGGTTTGAACCCAAAAACAATAAGAATAGTGAAAAGTGTTGTTTGGATTCCATCCATTCTTCGTTCAAGAATTTCAGTAGTTGTAAATCCTTTGGTATAATTTAGAATAAAATTGCTAATTGTTGCAAATATTGAAAATAACCACATATTTTTTTACCTTTCTTAATAATCTTTAATAACTTTTCTTCGTTTTTTTAAACGATTTCTTTTTGTTTTTAAAAGTTTTATTGGGGCGGTCTAAATTAAGCCATTTCCCTTTTGGTTGATTATATTTATTAGTTTTTTTCTTGGATTGGGAATTGCGGGATTTGAAATAAGTCCCATTAAATGCTTCTGACATGCCGTCGCTCATATTATTCATTCTCCTTATTATTTTTATTAATCTTTTTATCTAATTCATCAAGTTTTTCTATTGATTCATCCAGTTTTTTATGTGTTTTATTGAATCGTTCTTGGGTTTGGTTTCTTGTATCATTAACTTCATCGAGAACTTTATTTTGGGATAAACCAATTTGACGAGTTAATAAATAAGTAGTCATTTTGGTTTGTGGCTATTCCACAGAAATAATGCGGTTTTAAATGGTTAACGTTAAAAATTAAAATTTCTGAATGAAAAACAACGTTTTCAAAAACGTCTTTGGGAAGACTAATAATAGAAGAGATTTCGGGATATTCTTGATTTAAAAATTTCTGTAATCGCTTGCTATTTAGTGATTGATTAAGTCTGAATCCATAAGGAGTAAATAAAACAATTGGGATATCTTTACCAAAAAGTTCAATTATTTTACTTAACCACAACTCAGGCAACAAAGGACGACCACCATATTTTTCCTTAACATAACTTTTAGTTTTAAAATCTAAATTAAAAGGTGGGTTTGTTATTACCAAAGATATTTTTTGTTTCTTTAATTCTTTTTGACTTAATTCTAAAAAATTTTTATGAATTAAATTAGGGAAGGTTGTTTTTTCTATATCAACCCCCAAAACATCAAAACCTTTTTCTTTCCAAGGAAATAATAAAGATCCTTCGCCAACGCAGGGGTCAAGGATTAAACCGCGTTGGATTTGAGGTGATAAAATATTATATAAAAATTGCGATACCCAACTGGGAGTATAAATAGTAGCTTTTTTTTCATTTTTGAAAAAATTATTTCTATCAACTCGATACATTTTTTTATTTTTCCTTTTCTTTTTTTATTTTTCCTTTTCTTTTTTTATTTTAATTTAAGGTTTTTAACTCCATCTTTGAGGGTTTTTGATAGTTTGAAATTTACCACAGTTTTTGCAGGGATTTTTAGTTTTTTACCTGTTTGAGGATTTCGTCCTAAACGGGCTTTTTGGCTTTTTAAAATGAATTTACCAAGTTGGGGGGATAAAACTACCTCTTCGTTTGATGTGATTGCTTCAATTAAAGCATTTTCAAACGAGTTGTAAAAATCTTGCGTTTGAGTAACTGAAGTGTTATTCATTACTGCGATGTTTTTGATTAATTCTTTTTTTGTCATTTGATTTCTCCTTTTTTGTTTATATTTTTTTTGATTAAAGTTTTAATTATTTGGGGTTTTTTATGTATGATTAATATTTTTTTGTTGCTTTTATGCTCCCATTGGGGTTGTAATAGATTTCATTAAAAACAGTTCCATCTGGGTTGTATTGGGTTTGTTTGGTTAATTTACCTGTTTGGGGGTTATATTCATTAGTATAAATTAACGTTTTGAAGTCATCTTGATAGCAATTTATGGTGTGGTTTTTATCATCTATTATTTCTTCTCCAATTGTGCCATCAAGATGATAATTAATTGTTTTGATTATTTCTGCAGTTTCAGGATTCCAACAAATAATACAATTAATGGTTTTGCCATCTTCACGTAACCAAGTTGATTTATTTAATTTGCCATCAGAGTAATATTCAATAACAAACCTCTTTGTTTTGCCGTCGCCGTAATAATGAGTTTCTTTAATTCTTTTATGTGTTTGAGGGTCGTATTCTTGGATGACATATATTGTTTTGCCATCGGAATAGTATTGGGTTTGTTTGGTTAATTTACCATCTGGGCTATATTCAGCAACAAATTTTATAGCTGTTTTAATTCCTTTGTGATAAAAAGTTTTTTGATAATTCATATTATTTATGCTCCTATATGTTTATTGTTTTCAGAGAAATATTCTAAAATGTCTTTGTTTTTAATAATCTTTTTAGACCAACCAGAATCATAATCTTTGTAATAACTTTTTATCCATGGGTGTTCCATGTGAGTTTGAGAAGATAAATCATTAGGTGATGCATCGCCGTATAACAAAATCATAAAATCAAGGATTTGTTTTTGAGTTGCATTTATTTTAGTTATATCTCCCATTGCTAAAACTTCGGGATTTATTGGTTGATAAGTAAAATCTTTTAATTGCTTGCATAATTCAGGAAAGACAGGACCATGAATCCAAGCTTGGATTTGTTCTTTTACAAGAGGTTTTTTTGTTTTTACTAGATGTTTTGCATGAGCATAATAAATCATTTTATTTAGTTTCATTTTAGTAGTTGAATGAGGATTATTTTTAACAATATAAAGAGCAACATCAAAGACATTAATAGATTCTTTTTTCATAATTATTTTTCTCCTTTAATTAAAATATTTGTTTGTTGATTAAAATTTTCATTATTTGGGCTAAATTTTCTTTTTGCGAGTTGGTTGCGTTAATCATAAAATGATTACAATTTTTGTGGTTGCAATTTGCATCATTACAGTATTTATGTTGGTTTAAATAATGTTTGCGGACATTTTCAAAATAATTTAAGGGTTTTTGTTCAATGAGGTCTAATTTATGATTTGATTGAGTTTGTTTTCGTTTTAGCCCAATTTTAGGGTCAATATCTAGGTAAAAAGTTAATTTAGGTTTAATTAAGAAATGATTGATGATTTTTGAAGTAATTTTGTCATCATAATCTATGTAATTACCTTTGCTTTGATAAGCAAAAGTAGAATCATACCAACGGTCAACTATAACAAGATAACCACCCAATAAAGCAGGGATTATTAATTCATCTTGGGTTTGTAACATGTTGGCAAGGCTAAGTAAATATTTAGTTTTAGGGCTTATTTTGGATTGATGTAAAAATAAATTTCTGATTTCTTTTCCAACGATGGAACTGCCTAAACCTTGAAAAAATTTAATTTGATAGCCTTTATTTTCAAAAGAATCTTTTAATTCGTTAATTAAAGTAGTTTTGCCGCTTCCGTCAACACCTTCAAAACTAATTAATTTATTTGTCATTAGAGCGAACCATCTTTTTAATTAAATTAATAGGTGAAAAAGGAATGAATTGGTTGGTTAGTAAGTTTTGTAAGAATAGATTAGCTGAATTAGAAAATAAATTGATTACTTTGTTAATTGATTGTACCTTACCATTTTTAATTTTATTATTTAATCTTTGAGTTTCGGATTCATCATTTGTTAATAAATAGAAGCCAAAACGAGTGTCTAGTTTTTTAATTTGTTCTCCTTCTACTATTGATTGTTTGTAACGTTCACGAAGGCAAGTTTTGAAATTGAAAGCAATAATGCGTTTAGTTTTGGTAAACAATACTAAATCAAATTTAATATCGGGGATGAAAAATAAATATGATTGAGGATATAAATATTTAATTCCTTTGTGATTTAGATAAAGCAAAATTAAGTATTCGTTAATTTTTCCGCGAATTGATTTTTGGCTTTGAGAGTTGTATTGGTTGTTGGTTAAATATTCATTGAGTATATTATGGCAATCAAACATATATTGATTAAAAACTTTGTTGAAAAAAATTGGTTGAACTATTTGTTTGGTGATGTTAACGCACAAAGATTTATGATTAAAAACGTTAATATTATTAAAATCTAAATTAGATATTTGTTTCATATTTTTATTTCCTTTTTTATTCTTATTCTTTTGCTTCAAATCTTTGGATTTGTTGATAAAAATTAAAACTACATTCGCCTTTGGGACCGCTACGGTTTTTGGCAATAATTAAATTCGTATGTGGGTTGTTATCAGGTGTTTGATAATAACTTTCGCGGTGTAATAACATCACAACATCAGCGTCTTGTTCAATTGATCCCGCATCTCTTAAATCTGTTAATTGTGGGCTTTTGACTTCTCTTACATAGGTTGAACGGTTAAATTGACTCAAAGCTACAATTGGAATATTAAGTTCACTTGCTAGTTTTTTTAATTTGCGTGAAATCTCAGATATTGCTTGATATGTATTAAAACTTTGGGGGTCTTTTAATAAATGGAGGTAATCAATAAAAACAATATCAAGTCCTTTAGTATATTTCATTTGACGGCATTTGGTTTCAATGTCTTCAATTTTGTTATTTCTATCATCATCAATTAAAATGTTTAATTGCGTTATTTCATCCTCAGCAATAAGTAACTGTAATTTTTCATTTTTAGTTAAGTTTTTGTGTTGGAGTTGTTTTAAAGGGATTTGAGAAGCAGAAGAAAGCAACCTAATTGCTAATTCTTCCGCTGCCATTTCTAAACTAAAAATAACTGCTTTTTGGTTTTCAGGGTTGGTAGTAAAGTTTTTTGCAATATTACAAGCCAAATTTAACATAAAAGCAGTTTTTCCCATCCCAGTTCTTGCTCCTAAGATAATTAATTGGTTAGGTTTGAAACCAGAAATTAATTCATCTAGATTTTTAAAGCCTGTTTTTATTCCTACAAATTGGTTGTCTTTTTCATCATTAACTATACTTTGGCGAATATCAGGAATTAATGTTTTTGTAGAAATAAAAGGAGATTTGGTTTTTTGCATAAAACCTTCTACTTGGTTTTTGACTGTTTGCAAATAATTATGGATATTTTTTGATTTAGATAATTCAGTAGGTAATTGCTTAATTAATCCTAACAAATCTCTTTTAAGGGAATTTTCTTTGATTAAATCAATATATGTTTCTAAATATTCACTTGCAGGGGACCCCTCCACTAATTCAATTAAATAATCAATTCCTCCTATTTTGTATAAATTGTTATCTAAAACGGAACCCACCGTAACATAATCAATTTCGCGATTTTGCAGTTTTAATTGCTTCATTGTCTCAAAGATACAACGATGCTTGGGGTTGGAAAAATTGTTTGTGTTAACTAAATTTATAACAGCATCCATTTTTTCTTGATTTAACAATAGTGCTCCCAATAATGCACGTTCGGCTTCAATCATCTTTCAAACTCCTTTTTTTGTGATTTGGGTATAAAAAATACCCCTTCAAAAAAAGGGGTTTAGTTTATATATTAATTAAAAAGTTTTTTCTTCTTTAATTGTTCCGTCGGAGTTGTAATGGGTTTCTTTGATTGGTTCCTCTGTTATGGGGTCATAATCGGTAATAAAGTCAATTGTTTTGCCATCTTTATGGAACCAGGTTGTTTTAATAAAATTCAATGTATCGGGATCATGTTCGTGAATGGCGTAAATTGTTTTACCATCAATATTGTAGTAAGTAGTTGTGTTTTTTTTACAATTCATATTATTTATTTCCTTTTTTATATATTTTTTTTAATTTAGCAATTGCTTTGTTTTTGATAATTGCTACTTGCCTTGAAGATAAATTTAACATTTGTCCTATATTTTTGTTGGAATACTCAATTTGGTGCTCTTCATTAATATTTCCAAAAGGAATCCCAAAACTTAATCTAATAATTTCAAATTCTTGGGGATTTAAAATATTTTTAAGTTTTTTTAAGAATAATTCATGATTAGCTTGTTTTAACCATAGTTGATGGGGGTTGAGGATTGTGCTCCACCTGGGTTGCTTTGCTTCTTCCCATTCTTCGAAACCAATTTTAGTTATTATTTTTTTGTGTTTTTGAGGCATTGAAGCTGATTGACACTTGCGGATAAGTTCGTGAATCGCAAATTTGATGTGTTCGATGGCGTATCCAATAAACTGGTCAATTTCTTCTTGAAATTCATACCCTTTGAGAGAATTGATTAAACCTAAAACGCCTTCTTGAAATAAATCTTCTCTTTGAAGTGATTTAGGGAAGTATTTAAATTGGTTGGCTATTTTTTTTACTAATGGAAAATGCATTTCAATTAATTTATTCCTTTTTTCTAAATTATTTTTATTTTTTAAAAAATCTTTAAATAATTTTTGTCTTAACATTTTATTCCTTCCTAAAAATATTTTTAGAAAAGATATGAAATTATTTTTTTAGTCTTGAAAAGAAAAAAAGACTAACTATTAAGTTAATCTTAAAGAATTTTTAAAAAGTAAAAAGTTGTCCAAAGTTTTGGAACACCTCAGATAAACCTTTCACATATAAAATTGTTCCAAAGATTGATTTTTATAAAACTGGATTCACCCAAAATGCAAGGGGTTATCAAGCATATCGTGGAGAAATAAATAAAAATACCATACAAGGAGAAAGTATAGAACTATCCCCAGGTAAATATTATTGCGAACCTTCTATTAATATGAGAAATATACCATATTCCACTAATGGAGCTGATTTAATTTTTAGCGAACCAACCTCACAGACCGAACCACCACAAAATTTAATCAAACTTGATGAAGCAAAAGAAAAATTAAAAAATATATCTCAAGAATTAGCAAATTATGAAACTAATTTAAAAAACGCTCAACTAGAATATAATCAATTATTAGAAAATCAAACCCCAGATGATAGTTTGCAACAAGAATTAAACAATAAAGAAAATCATATTAAAACTTTAAAAAACGAAATGCAACAATTAGAAATTAAAGAACAAGGTTTTAGAAGTGAAATTGATGCTTTAAAATTGGAAAATAAAAACTTAAAAGAAAAATATACTAATGATTTAACTAAAATCAAACAAGAACTTGATGTATCTAAAACCGAAAACAAGCAACTAGAAAAAGAGATGCAAGAGATACAAGCTGAATTGGTTAAAAATGGTAACGCTGATGATGCATTAGTTAAACAATTAAATCACAAAGAAGCTCAAATAAAAGAATTAAAGGGTAAAATTAATAACTTAGAAGCCAACGAAACTAAGTTGCAAGAAACAATCAAACAAAAAGACGAAGAAATTAAGCAATTACAACAAAGAGTTCAAGAACAAGTAGAACAAATTATAAAATTAACTGCTGAAATTGAAAACAATATAGAAACTTTCAAGCAACAAGCAATGAAAATTCAACAACTTGAAGGTGCAATTGCAGGACTTGAAGGTGCAAGTGGTTTTTTGGGTAGTGATAATAAAGAGTTGCTGCATGAAATCAATAAACTAAAAACTCAATTAGACGCCGAAAAAGCTGCGCATATTGCAACAAAACAAAGATTGGAAAAAAAGATTGTTAAGTTAAATGAAGATAACTTAAGATTAACCAATGATTCGGAACAATTAAAAGAAAAAGGAAAATCTTGGCAAACAGGTGTAAAAAACGTAGGTGCTGCGGTTAACATAGGTATTTCCACCAAAGCTGGTGTGATGATGGGTGCTACTTGGGGAAGTGCTGCGGGCCCTTTGGGTACGGTTTTAGGTGGAGTTGCAGGTGGTGCAATTTCTGGTGCTGCAGCTGTTGCTAGTAAATGGGACACAGTTAAAAAATGGTTTAATTGGTAATGCAATTTTTTTTGCATTACCAGATTGGATTATGATACAATGATGATAAGTTATAAAAATAAAAAAGGAAGTTAATTATAGGATGGAGTTATTTAAAGTATTAGTTATTATAGGTATTTTAGGAGTTTTTTTTGGATTGGGTCCTTTATTGATTTGGTTTGTTCAAAAACACGTAAATAATAAATTAAATAATGTAGAAAATATTAAATTACAAATTGAAATTGAGACAATAACTAAACAAGAAAAATTAAACCAAAAAATATCTGAGTTAGTAAATAATAAAGCTTTATCAGTTCAAGAAAAAACTGAATTACAAGAAGAAAAAAATACTATTCAAACTGAATTAAACCAAAAAAAAGCAGAATTATCACATAATCAAATGTTGGCAGGACAATTAAAAGCTAAAAAATATAAAAAAAGAAATCCAATAAAACCAATAATTATATATTATTGTTATTATAATAAGTATATTTGCTATTTTCGGTGGTTTTATATTTTTAGACAATAAATACGATATAACAACGATATAACAAATTCAAAACCCAAAACTTATACTATTACTGAACCTAAAATAGAAATTGAATCTGAATGGTTTGAAGGATACCGTTCTAGAGATGATAACTATCAAATTAAGAAATATTATAAAGCAGATGGTTATGACCCCAATGCAGAATTTGGGTCACCTAATGATTGGAAAGGTATTCCTTGTCAAAGTTATAGTCATAATGTTAATCACCTTGTTTTGGGTCACCAAATGATTAAAGTTAAATACACTTTCTACGGTCTCAATGTCCTTGGTCGCGGACAGCACCGTGAATACGAGCCAAATGATATAATGTCGTTTATGAAAAATCCTTTTGACAAATGGGAAGTAAAAGACAGCAGGATTGATTTTTTTGATACTTTCATTATGAAACATAAAGGTGATGATTCATATTTCGGTAGAATAAATTTTATCCACAACCGTTCAAACCACTACACAGAACTCGAATACAAAGGCCCAAAATGGTTAATTGAAGAAGATAAAGATTTTTTCATGGATGAAGTGGAATGTCATATCATAGATCCAAAAGATTCCATAGATCCAAAATCCGAAATGAAAAACTACTATCTTCACTTCAACCCAAAACAAAGATATATCACACTTTACACTAAGAAATTTAATACAAAAAATAATTAAAATAAATAAAAATAAGGAGTTTAGTAATTAATGTTTAAATTACAAAATCAATTAAAAATAATAAGTATTTGTTTATTAGCTTTTTTAGGAATGTTATTAATAAATAATAATCAAGTTATGGCGATGGAAAATAATAATTTAGAAGAAAAAGAAATTAATTTTTCAAAAAATAAAAAGAAATTAAATTTTATATCAGAACATTACAAATATACAAATAAAAACCAAAAAATAAAATTTAAAAAAATATTAATTGATAATGAGCCTGAAAAAAAACTTTTAAAAACAAATAAACAAGCAAAAAAACAAAAGACAAAAAAAATATTAAATTTGAATACTATCCCAGAAGAATAATAATTTAATTAATATTTTAAAACAACAATAAAACTTCTTAAAAGATTTTATTGTTGTTTTTTCAATTTTTGCAAAATAACTAAACAGTTTTTTTAACAATCAAGGCTTAAAAAAATAAAGTTATGTTAATAAAACAGAAATGAGCTTAGAAATGGAGAAAAAATTAAAATTATATTCTTTGGATGTTAAATTAAAGGCTGTTTTCGCGAAACAAGAAGGCAAAAGATGTAAAGAAATACAACAAAATTTAAATATTACAAATCGGAGTCAGATTTATCAATGGGTAGAGTGGTATGAATTAAAAGGAGCAGAAAGGCTAGAATAATCAATTAGAGGAAAAGGAAAGGTTGTTGAAAAAGGGATTAATCCAATTAAAACAGCAATTAAAAATCAAATCAAAAATAGTTTGAAGAAAAATAGAAAATTATATTTAGACATTATTAATAAATATCAAAAAGAAGTTTCGTTAGAAAAATTGATTAAATGGTTATCTATTTCAAAAACTAGTTATTTTCGGTGGATTAAACAAAGTCTTCATCCTAGACCTCAAAGTGAATTGGAAAAAACCTTGTTTCAAATATGTCAACAAGGTTCGTATATCACAACTGATGACAAGAGAAAAAGAAGGATTGGTTATCGCGTGGTTCATCAAAAATTAATTGACCTTAAATTTAAGATAAACGCTAAAACTGTTTTAAAACTGATGCATCAATTTGGGTTATTATCACAAAGAATACACCTCAAACCTCAATATTATTATGATTTAGCTATTCAAAAAGAAAATAATTTAAAAAACCTAATTCAAAACAATTATCACGCCACAAGACCGTTTGAAAAATTATGTACAGACATTACTTATATACCTTTTGGAAAAAATAATCAAAAATTATTTGTTTCAGCGATGATGGATTTGTATAATCGTGAAATTATTGGTTACAACATTTCTAAAATTGCTGATGTTGATTTTGTAATTAATACTTTAAAAGTTATTCCTACATTAATAATCCCTTGCATTCTTCATTGTGATAGAGCAAGTGTTTATACTTCTAAAAAATATCAAACTGAGTTAAAAGCTAATAATCTAATAACTAGTTTCTCAGCTAAAGCCATGCCAACTGATAATGCTTGCATGGAGGCATTTTGGGCCAATATGAAACGTGAAACTATCCATTATGAAAAAATGCAAAATTTAGACGAACTTCAAATTATAGAAATTATTGTTGATTACATTGAATATTATAATATGTATCGCAAAATGAAAGTCCTAAATTATTTATCACCCAAAGAATTTAAAACTAAAAATATTAATTAATAATTAAAACTATAAGCCCTTCATAACGGAGGGCAATTTGTGTAGGTTTTTTTATAGACCTCAAAAAAAAGGTGTTTTAAAAAACCACAATCACCACTTAAAACTCAAAATTTTGCCCTTATATGACACTTTTGGGTGATTGGTAATGATAAAATCAAATCATAAATATAAAATCATTTAAGAGGTAATATTTTGAATATTCATTTTTTATAATTAATAAAATTCTTTAAATCAATTCTTTTTAGATTATTGTGTAAAAAAAATTATTTTTTTATATTTTAGTATTGACAACAATAATATTTTATACTTATAAAATATAAAATTTTTTCTTCAAAAAACCAATTAGAAAAGTGGTACTGGTTGAGAACAACAAATTTAAAAATAATTAATATTTTATATTTTGACAAATAATTTTAATTATGTTATAATAAAGGCAATTAATAAACAATTTGGTTTTTCAAAAAATCATATTTTTTTTGGAAAAAAATGTTGTTCTCAAATGGTGCCATTTTTGTGGAGCTTACCAAAATTATTATTTTCTTTTTTTGATAAAAGAGAATTTATATTCTTTTCCTTGCCAAAGACGGATGATATTGGAATGATGTTTTAAAATAATAAAGCAAGTTGATAAACCAATAAAAAAGTATAATATTTGATTTTGAGATATATTTGTTATGCCAGGATGATGATTGATGAAAAAAAGCAATAAATCAACCAAAAGAGTTGCCATAATTGAGGCTAAAGAAGCATAACCCACAAAAATGAAAAGAAGAGCGAAAAAAAGAATCCCCAATAAACCAATGAAAGGATTAATCGCAGTAATAACTCCAACTGAAGTTGCAATTGCTTTACCGCCTTTAAATTTATTAAAGATAGAAAACATATGACCGAAAATAGGCAAAATCACCAAAAGACAAATAGCTATATCTTTATAACGATTGTCACAACCGTTAATAAATATTAAATCCTTAAAGTTTTTAAATCGTAGACAAATAATAGCAGGGACAAGTCCTTTAGCAAAATCAAATAAAAAAACTACAATTCCCCATTTAAATCCCAAAATTCTTGAAGCATTAGTTGCTCCTACATTACGAGATCCCACCAAACGTAAATCTTTTTTTTGAGTTAATTTACCAATTATTAAACCAGTTGGAAAAGATCCTAAAGCATAAAACAAAAGAAAAAAAAAGAAAAAATATATTGAAACCATTATAAAAAATCCTTATCTATTTATTTTGTAAGTTAAAAAAATCGCAACCATTTTATCATATCAGTTTTGGAAAACAAAACATAATCAAAACATAATTGATTTTTATTTATAATCAAACTGGCTGTTCCAATGTTTGATGACAAAAAAGCAAGAAGAACTGGTTTTTAAAATATTGATACCTAAAAAAATTCCTAAATTAGACCTAACAAAAAATATGATACTTTAATTAATGTTGATTATGGCAAAACCTTGACTTATAAAAGTTTTTAAGATGACTTAATTTAATGCAGAGTTTTTTTAATTTGAAGAAATTGTAATTACCACAATATTTTTAAGTTTGAAAGAATAAGTTTGCAAGAAAAAATAAAAAAGTTGTCTCAAAAAAGCAACAATGAAAAAAATTTTCAAAAACTAAACTGCAAGCGTTAAAAAAGCTTTGAATTAATTACTTCTAAAACTCAATTTTGTTTTGTTTTTTTGATTTTATCTAAAATAAAATTGGTAATAAAAACAATAATTAAATAAATGGCACAAACTATAATATAAGGAGTCCATAAATCAAAATCTAGAGTTGTATTTCTTTGAGCTTGCAATAAAAGACTTGATAAACCAATAATTTGGAATAAAGATGTATTTTTGATATTATTGATAAATTGTTGTCCCACAGAAGGATAAGATCTTTTAATCCCTTGTTCGAAAATAATATAGTGAAAAACTTGTTTATGGCTCATTCCTAATGCGTATCCTGCCTCAATTTGTCCTTGAGACAATATTTTAATATTATGCATCATAATTTTAACTAAATTGGCGGCTGTATTTAAAACAAGAACAAACAAAGCGGCATAAAAGTTCATTGTATTATTTCTTAATATTTGAAATAAATTGAAAAGATTAAAAACCAATAATGCTTGAATTGTTAAAGGAATAGCATTTAAAAAACTGATTGTTTTGTTAATGAAAAAAGAAAAAGTTCGATAAACACGCATTAAATTTTTTTGGTTTGTTTTTTGATAGTGTTTAATTAATGTCTTGGTTTTGACAAATATCAAAGCTAAAAGAAAACCTAAAATAACGCTATCTATGGAAATGATGAAAGAAGTAATAAAACCTTTTTTGTAAGTTGGCAAAGTGGACCATATTTTTTTAGTTAACTTGATAAATCCTGGAAAGGGTTTTTGATTTTTTAGTTTTTGTTGTATTTGTTGATAATTTTTAATAGCTTTATTCAAAAAAATGTCTTTATATGCATCTGATATGGCATCAATTTCATCTTCTGATTTTAAAGGTTTTGTATTTAAATCTAAAACTTTTAATAAAGCTTCTTTAATTTTGGCTTTATTTGGGTAGGAAGAATTAACAAAAAGACCAAAAGGTTTTAAATCACCAAAGACATTATTATTTAATTCAACACTTGCAAAATCATTAGGAAAATTATTGACAATATTTTGAATAACAGGAGTGTCATTGACAAAAGCATCAGTGTTGCCTTTTTTAATTAAATCTAATACAGCAGGCAAATTATCTCTAAAATTATTTTCATCTACTTGAAATTTTGGGTTATTTTCGAAATATTCTTTTAATTTTTGAACATAAAGAGAACTTGGAAAAGTAATTATTTTCTTTTTGTCTGATATTTCTTGGATTTTTTGGGGATTGATTTCATCTTTTAATTTTTGATAATCTTTGAGATTTTCTTTTTTAATTAAAATGCTTGCAGTAACTTTAAAATATGGAATCACTTCACCAAGCTCTTTTTGTCTTTGTTCATTTGCGTTTAAAGCACCAATCAAAAGATCAGCCGTCCCTGTTTTTAAAGCGTTAACGGCTCCATCAAAAGAATTACCAAAAGATTTTATTTTTAAATTTTTTGCCTAATTTATTAGCAATCGCTTGTATTAACGCAATATCAGAACCTGTAATATATTCTCCATTTAATGTTTTAAAACTGTTTTTATCCCCCTCAACGCCGACAAAAGCACAAGGAGGAGCGCAATCAACCGTTGCCAAAACAAGGGAAGAACTGGAATTAACATCAGATTTATCGCTTGTTAATAAAATATCAAAATGAAAATAAATCATTAATAAGAACAATAAAATTAGAACAGTTATTTTAAATATTTGTTTAGGGTTTTTATTAATTATTGGGATTTTTAAAATTATTAAATTATTATCTTTATCTATTAATTATTTGGTAAAACAAAGATTAAAAGTTTGAATAAAGTTGAGTATTTTTATTTATCAAGTATTTTTTTAACATTATGGGATGATGAAACATTTAGGACACTTTTTATTTTTTTCCTGAATGGGAAAATAAAAAAAGTTTTTGTTTTTTTCTAGCAATAAGATTTCAAAAACGTAACAACTAATTTAGAAATTTTAATTTAATTAATTATTTCGTGTTTTGTGTTGTTTAAACGATTTTTTTACAACAACAAATCTGATGCAAATTAAAACTTATATCTTTGGAGCTAATTTAATAGAAATACTTTTTTTCAAATAGCGGCCAATTAATTTATTAATGCCAAAACATTAAATAAAAAACATTAAATAAAGTAAATATTTTAACAACTAAAAAAATTTAGTTTTTTGTTTTTGTATTGTTTTTTCTTCTTTTCTGTGTTATATAATTATATATTTTTAATTATTCTTTAACAAAACAGTTAAAAAAGATTCAAAACCTTATTATTGGAACATATAAAAGAGAAAAAAATGAAGACAAATATTTTTTTTCCAAAAAGACACAACAAACGTTTAAGAAATTATTTTTAAAAAAGATTTTTTGGCGATGCATAATCATCGTCAATGATTTTATTACTATTTATTAATTTCAAAAAAATTAATTTTTATATATTTATATGCCAAAAGTTAAAAAAAGATTCGCCAACTACAACAACTAAAACAAAAAGAGACTTTTTAAGGTCTCTTTTTTTCTTTTAAATATCTATTTTTCGCTTTTTAAAAGTCTTAAAGCATTCAAAATGACTAATAAAGTACTTCCTTCGTGGCAAAAAACAGCCAAAGGTAAAGGGATTTGAGTTATCATGTTTATTAAATTAAGAACGACAACAACACTCATAGCAAAAAAAATATTTTGTCGAATAATTTTATTTAATTTAAGAGCTACTTTATGGGTATAAATAATTTTAGATAAGTCATTTTTCATTAAAACAGCATCTGCAACATCAATAGAAACATCTGTGCCATTTTGCATTGCAATACCAACATCAGCAACTCTTAAAGCAGGAGCATCATTAACGCCATCTCCTACCATAACTGTTATTCCGTATTTGTTTTGTAATTGCTGAATTTTTTTTACTTTTTGTATAGGTAAATTATTACCCCAAGCTTGCTTTAAATTCAATTCTTCTTTTAAAAAAAGAACGCTTTGTTCGTTATCGCCTGAAATAACTACTGTATTAATATTTTTCTTATTAAAATAATCTATCAATTTCGTTGCTGGAAGTCTTACTTTATCTAAAAATGCCAAAGCAATAAGAACGCGATTATTACTACTAAAATAAATAACTGTTTTTCCTTGTGATAAAAATTTTTCTGTTTTTATTTCCAAATCTTTAGATACTTTAGGAAAGGCAATTGCTTTAGAAATAAGATAATAATCATTTTGATAAAAAGCTTCTATTCCAACGCCCACTAAATTAGTGATTTCTAACATTAAATGAGAGCGGATATTAAAATAATTTTTAATCGCTGCAGCAAAAGGATGGTTAGATTTTTGTTCCATGGCTAATAATATTTCTAAATAATGCTGGTATTTTTCTTCAGAAATATGAGGGTCTACATAAAGATCCGTAACTTCTGGTTTTCCTTCGGTTAAAGTCCCTGTTTTATCACATGCAAAAGCTTTGGTTTCTGCCATAATCTCTAAAGATTTAACGTTTTTGAATAAAACTCCTTTTTTAGCTAAATTAGTGATTGCTGCCAAAGTGGAAGGAATATCAGAAGCAGCTAAAGCACAAGGGGAAGAAACTGTTAAAAAAACCATCGTTTTAGAAAATAATTTTCCAAAATCCAGCTTACTTGCATCAAGGAAATTAATAATTCCCCCTATAGTTAAAACAAAAATCACTATAAACATAATAGCCTTGACATAAACAGGTTCTATTTTTTTGATTAAAGTAGCTGTTTTAGAAAAACTATTTTTGGTTTGAGAAACTAATTTCACAATTTGAGCAAAAACAGTTTTTTCGTTAGTAGTTGTCACACGCATCACGAAAGTATTATTAACATTAATAGTGCTTCCATAAACTAAATCCCCAGGTTGTTTTTCGCAAGGAATAGACTCACCTGTAATATTAGATTCATCAACACAAGGATAACCAGAAATAATCACGCCATCTGTAGGAATTGCATCGCCTTCCAAAATTAAAAGTAAATCTTGAGTTTTTAAATGTTGAGAAGAAATAATTTGCGTACTGCCGTCTTTTTGCAATAAGCGTGCTTCTGAAGGGTGTAATTTTAAAAGGTTTTTTATTTCTTTCTGACTTTTGTTTTCTACGTATTGTTCTAAAAAAGATGCTCCAGAAAAAATTAAAATTAATAAAATAGCTTCACTATGATTCGCTAAAAATAAAGAACCTAAAGCTGCTAAAGACATTAAAATGTCGATATTAGGAGTAAATTTTTTATTTGCTTTAGATTCTTTGCAAGTATCTATAAAACCTTCTGAAATAACACTATAACCTAACAAAAATAAAATAATAAGTGCAAATGGTAAAGAAAAAGGTTGTAGGGTTGAAAAATTAAAACGTTGCCAAAGGAAAAAAATTAAATATAAAAAGATACCTATAAAAAAACAAATTAAGGGTTTTTGATTTGTTTTTTCGTTATTGACATTCAAATTTATAACACCTTTCAATTAATTATTTATAATTTTATTGTTTTTTCATAAGAATTTTAATCAAAAAAAATTAATTCTCTTGTTCTGGTTTGTCTTCAACAGGATTATTTAAAACATCTTGATATTTAGTTAAAATACTCTCTTCAATTACTTGACGAGTTCCTGTATTCACGGGATGCGCAATATCTCTAAAAGTGCCTTTAGTAGTTTTTCTGCTTGGCATAGCGATGAAAATACCTTTTTCGCCTTCTATAATTCTAATATCATTAACAACAAAGCAATCATCAAAAGCAATTGATGCAACTCCTCTTAATCTGCTTTCTCCGTTAATTTTTCTAATTTTTACATCAGTAACTTTCATCTTTTAAGCCTCCATAATTTGATTTATCTTCTGAAATTTTCTTAATTGTTTTCATAATTTAATAGCTATAAAATACTTTAAACTACTTGTCATTTTAACATAAAATATAAATAATTATTAAACTTTTTTTAATATATAATTATTTAATTGACTCTCTTTTGTTTTATTTTGGAATAAAAACCATTGAATACTTATTTTTTGAAATTCTTTTAATGTTATTTCTTCAGCTCTAATTTTTGTCAAAAGTTTGTTTTGCTCAAAAAAAAGAATAATTTCTGTTTTAGGTAATAAAAATACACTCGATAAATTATTTAATAAAGTTTTTCTTTTTTGTTTAAAAGCAGCTTTCACAAACGTAATAAAGTTTTTTTGAGATGAAGTAGAAAAGGTATTAAAATCGCTTTTATGTTTGCTTAATTTTAAAACAACGCTATCCACTTTAGGTTGGGGGAAAAACATATGACTTTTAACTTCTTGAATTTTTTCGATATTAAAAAAATATTGTGTTATAACTGATAAAGCATTATAGTTTTTGCTATTAGGTTGAGCCATTAAGCGCATTCCTACTTCTTTTTGCATCATCAAAGTTGCATCAACGATTTGCGGGGTTTGAATGATTTTAAAAAGAATGGGGGTGGTAATATAATAAGGCAAATTACTAATCAAAGACAATTGACAATTGATAGAAAAATAATTATCAAAATCTTTAACTAAATCTCTTTTTAAAAAATTATCATAAATAATTTTGATCTTAGTTGTATCAAAAACTAAAAAAGGTTTTAAAGTGGGGTCTATTTCATAAGCTAAAAGTAAATTGGCTTCCTTTGTAATAAGATTAGTTAGAGACCCTTTTCCGGGACCAATTTCAATTACGTTTTTTCCTTTTAAATTAGCTTTAGAAACTATTTTTTTTAATAAATTAACATCTTTTAAAAAGTTTTGACCGTATTTTTTTTTGGGTTGATGTTGCATTTAGGCCTCTGCCTCATTCTTATTATTTCTTTTCAAAAGGACGGTAAAAAAATTTATTATCTGTTTTTACACCGTTTCTAATCAAATTTTTAATAATAGATGATTCTTCTTTCAAGCTTTTGAGTTGATGAGATGTTTTAATTAAAATATTTTCTCCAAAAACTTTGTTATTTTCATAATAAGCTCTTTTTCCTACCGTATTAAATGAAGTGTAATAATCTAGATATGCTTCGTTTTGATTACGATATTTATCTTGAATTTCTTTTATTTTCTCTTCATTTTCTTCGTTAACATCCAAAATATGCCAAATAGAGCGATTCAAAAAATCAAGACATAAATTTTTTAAAATTTGATCTTGGCTGTATTTTAATTGTAAAATCAAACCATTAATATAAAAATCATCAATTGCTAAATAATTTTCTAAATTTTTTTTATCTTGAAGAAAAAGAGCCAAAACATTAATATAAGATTCAAAAGGAAAATTCGTTTTTAATAAATCCTCTAGACGTTTATAAATTTTTTCTAAAATGGTGATATATGACCTTACTTTGGGATGATAATAAACTTGCCAAAACATATGATAACGATTGATTAAATAATTTTCCACAGCAAAAACTCCGCTTTTCCGAAAAGCAATGCATTTTGATTTTGTTTTGGGGTTGTTTTCAATAATCATACTCCGCATTAAACGTTCGGTGTCAATATGACCGTAAACAGCGCCCGTAAAATAAGAATCTCTTTCTAAATAATCTAATCTATCAATGTCAATTTGACTACTTAATATTTGTTCTATCAAAGGGTATTTGTTGGTTTTTTCAATCACGCTAGCTACATCATTTTTAAAATCAGAATCTATTTTGTTTAATATAAAAACAATTTCGGGATCTTCTTTAATAATACGAGCACTTTGTTTCTCGTGATTTACATTAAATATTTTTTCAAAATGATGAGAATATGCACCATGGCCTATATCATGCAACAAAGCAGCCACTAATAAAATTAATTTTTCTCTTTCCGAAAAATGAATAGCAAGGTCTTTAATTTCTAAAAAACGGCGCGCCAGTTCATAAACTCCTAAACTGTGGGTAAAACGAGAATGTTCAGCACTATGAAAAATAATATTAGTACCACTTAATTGTTTAATTCTTCGCAGTCTTTGAAAAGAAGGAGTATTGATTAATTCTTCAATTATTCGATATTCTAAATAAATATAACCATAAATAGGATCACGAAAAACTTCAGATCTGGAAAATTTAAAATCGATTTGTTGCTTGTTTTGCATAATTCTTTGGGATAGCTAAAAGACGTTTATCATTATTAACAAAAATTTTTAACAGAACCCATTTTTCGCCTCCATATATTAAAAATTAAACTTCAAAATAAAAAATAATTACGACTAAAACTTATTTCATTTATATAAAATCTTTTAGATTTCAAATAGTATATTTTTATTTTTTTTGTTAAGTTAATGTTTTATCAACAAAAAGAAAAGCAATTATATTCTAGGAATTACAAAAGCAGTCTTTTGTATGTTTATTTAGGTTGGTATTTTGATATGTATTTTTTTTCAACCTGTTTATTATATTCTTATCTTTTTATTTGATTTCAAATTATATGATTTCAAACAAAGGGATTATTTTTTTGTTTTTTTGGAGACGAAAAATAATTTTACTAGCGGCATAAAAATTCATAATATGAATGTCTTCAAATTTTTTTTCTTTGTCTTCTTTTATAATTTTATTTAATTAATGTTACTTGATCGCCTGTTTTTAACAAAAAGGCACTAGCATCATCAGTATCTAGATGACATTCCAAAACAAAATCAGGATGAACGCGACATAAAACTTGCTCTAATGTCCCTGGTTTAGTCCCTGCAACTTTAACAGCAACCATTTGTTTATCTTTCACCCCAAAAACTTGAGCATCTTGAGTAGAAAAATGAATGTGTCTATTAGCAATAATTACCCCTTCTTGAATATCTACTTGACCTTTGGGACCTATTAAAGTGGCTTTTCCTGTTCCTTTAAGGTCACCTGATTCTCTCACAGGAGCAATAAATCCATGCCTTAAAGCGTCACTTTGACTAATTTCTACTTGATCTGAAGAACGCACGGGCCCTAAAATACGCACTTGAGGAAGTATTTTTCCCGTTGGGCTTAAAATATCAATTTTTTCTTGTGCTGCGAATTGCCCTGTTTGCTTTAAAGGTTTAAAGAAAGTTAATTTATAATCTTTGACTCCAAATAAAATATCTAAAGTTTGTTGCGACAAATGAACATGTCTGCCAGAAATTCCTACAGGTATTACAAACACTTTATTCCTCCATTTATTTTTTTATATATTACGTTTTTATTATAACATTTATTAATAATTCTGTAAAAGCAAAAAATGAGTTTTTTGCAAAAACAAGAAAAATTTTTGATTTGGAAAAAAATTAGGATTAACTCAAAAGTCAATCTTTTTTTTATCGCAAAAACTAATAGATATTCTGATTCTTTTCTAAAAATGTTTGGGCTGCTGAAATAATTAGGACACTTTTTTATTTTTTAAAAAAAATTTATGACCGACTTTTTAGTTGGTCTTTTTTTGTACACAAAACTAAAAAATAATGACTTTTATATCTTTTCTAAAAACGTTTTTAGAAAAAAAACAAAATGTCGCCCATAAATGAAATTCCAAAACAAAAACGAGGAGTTACGTTTTTTTTGAACTGAAATGATGAAACATTTAAGACATTTTTTATTTTTTAAAGATTAAATAGGTAATTTTATATTCTTTAAAACCAATAAAAGATATTAATTAAACTAAAAAGTTTTTATAAGTTTTTTCATGATTTGTTAGTTTGAAAAGATGAAAAATTTAATAATGACATAATAGTTTACAGGCCACTTCCTTTAATGCCTTCAATATCATTAATTTAAGGTCAATTAATTTTTGATGAACCACGCGATAACCAAGCCTTCTTTTTCTTTTGCCATCAGTTGTGATATATGAACCTTGTTGACATATTTGAAACAACGCTTTTTCTAATTCACTTTGAGGTCTAGGATGAAGACTTTGCTTAATCCACCGAAAATAACTAGTTTTTGAAATAGATAACCATTTAATCAATTGTTCTAACGAAACTTCTTTTTGATATTTATTAATAATTTTTAAATATAATTTTCTATTTTTTTTGAAACTAGTTTTTAGTTGGTTTTTAATTGCTGTTTTAATTGGACTAATTCCTTTTTCAAAAACCTTTCTTTTTCCTCTAATTGATTGTTCTAGCCTTTCCGCCCCTTTTAATTCATACCACTCTACCCATTGATAAATCTGACTCCGATTTTTAATCTTTAAGTTTTGTTGTATTTCTTTACATCTTTTGCCTTCTTGTTTTGCAAAAACAGCCTTTAATTTAACATCCAAAGAATATAATTTTAATTTTTTCTCCATTTCTAAGCTCATTTCTGTTTTATTAACATAACTTTATTTTTTTAAGCCTTGATTGTTAAAAAAACTGTTTAGTTATTTTGCAATAATTGAAAAAAACAACAATAAAACTTCTTAAAAGATTTTATTGTTGTTTTAAAATATTTATTAATTATTTTTTAATTTTTTTAGAATTTGTTGATGAGCTTTCTGTTGGACTATTTCTTTTTTCATTTCTTGATAATAATTTAGTAATTTTATTTAAATTAATTTGAATTCTTTTTTTATTAAAATACTTAATACCTTCCTTTAAGTTATCAATTGCTTCATCAAATTCCTCGTATTCTTTTTTTTGTTGGTTTTTGTTATTGCTTTCCATCGCCATAACTTGATTATTATTTATTATTAATAACATTCCTAAAACAGCTAATAAACAAATACTTATTATTTTTAATTGATTTTGTAATTTAAACATTAATTACTAAACTCCTTATTTTTATTTATTTTAATTATTTTTTGTATTAAATTTCTTATTATAAAGTGTGATATATCTTTGTTTTGGGTTGAAGTGAAGGTAGTAATTTTTCATTTCATCTTTGGGATATATGGAATCTTTAGGGTCTATGATATGGCAACTAACTTCATCCATGAAAAAGTCTTTATCTTCTTCAATTAACCATTTCGGACCTTTGTAGTTGAGTTTTGTGTAGTGATCGGAAGGATCATTGATAAACATATTATCAAATTGTGAATCATCATTTTTATTTTTCGTATGGAAAGTATCAAAAAAATCAATCCTGCTGTCTTTTACTTCCCATTTGTCAAAAGGATTTTTCATAAACGACATTATATCATTTGGCTCGTATTCACGGTGCTGTCCGCTACCAAGGCCGTTGAGGCCGTAGAAAGTGTATTTAACTTTAATCATTTGGTGACCCAAAACAAGGTGATTAACATCATGACTATAACTTTGACAAGGTCTACCTTTCCAATCATTAGGTGACCCAAATTCTGCATTTGGATCATAACCATCTGCTTTATAATATTTCTTAACTTCGTGGTTATCATCCCTAGAATGGTATCCTTCAAACCATTCAGATTCAATTTCTATCTTTGGGTTAGGAATAGTATAGGTTTTGGGCCTGGAGTTTGTTATATCGTATTTACTGTCTAAAAATATAAAACCACCGAAAATAGCAAATATACTTATTATAATAACATAATATATAATTATAGTTTTTATTGGATTTCTTTTTTTATATTTTTTAGCTTTTAATTGTCCTGCCAACATTTGATTATGTGATAATTCTGCTTTTTTTGGTTTAATTCAGTTTGAATAGTATTTATTTCTTCTTGTAATTCAGTTTTTTCTTGAACTGATAAAGCTTTATTATTTACTAACTCAGATATTTTTTGGTTTAATTTTTCTTGTTTAGTTATTGTCTCAATTTCAATTTGTAATTTAATATTTTCTACATTATTTAATTTATTATTTACGTGTTTTTGAACAACCCAAATCAATAAAGGACCCAATCCAAAAAAAACTCCTAAAATACCTATAATAACTAATACTTTAAATAACTCCATCCTATAATTAACTTCCTTTTTTATTTTTATAACTTATCATCATTGTATCATAATCCAATCTGGTAATGCAAAAAAAATTGCATTACCAATTAAACCATTTTTTAACTGTGTCCCATTTACTAGCAACAGCTGCAGCACCAGAAATTGCACCACCTGCAAGTCCACCTAAAAACGTACCCAAAGGGCCCGCAGCACTTCCCAACGTAGCTCCCGCCATCATACCAGCTTTGGTGCAAACACCTATGTTAATCGCAGCACCTACGTTTTTTACACCTATTTCCCAAGATTTTCCTTTTTCTTTTAATTGTTTCGAATTATTGGTTAATTTTAACTTATCTTCATTTAACTCAACAATCTTTTCATCCAATCTTTCTTTTGTTGCAACGTGCGCGTCTTGTTCTTCTTTTAATTGGGCTTTTAGTTTATTGATTTCGTGTAATAATTCTTTATTATCACTACCCAAAGCACCACTTCCACTTTCAAGTCCTGCAATTGCCCCTTCTAGTTGTTGAATTTTCATTGCTTGTTGCTTAAAAGTTTCTATATTGTTTTCAATTTCGGCAGTTAATTTTATAATTTGTTCTGCTTGTTCTTGAACTTTTTGTTGCAATTGTTTAATTTCTTCGTCTTTTTGTTTGATTGTTTCTTGCAATTTAGTTTCGTTGGCTTCTAAGGCGTTAATTTTACCCTTTAACTCTTTTATTTGAGCTTCTTTATGATTTAATTGTTTAACTAATGCATCATCAGCGTTACCATTTTTAACCAATTCAGCTTGTATCTCTTGCATCTCTTTTTCTTGTTGCTTGTTTTCGGTTTTAGATACATCAAGTTCTTGTTTGATTTTAGTTAAATCATTAGTATATTTTTCTTTTAAGTTTTTATTTTCCAATTTTAAAGCATCAATTTCACTTCTAAAACCTTGTTCTTTAATTTCTAATTGTTGCATTTCGTTTTTTAAAGTTTTAATATGATTTTCTTTATTGTTTAATTCTTGTTGCAAACTATCATCTGGGGTTTGATTTTCTAATAATTGATTATATTCTAGTTGAGCGTTTTTTAAATTAGTTTCATAATTTGCTAATTCTTGAGATATATTTTTTAATTTTTCTTTTGCTTCATCAAGTTTGATTAAATTTTGTGGTGGTTCGGTCTGTGAGGTTGGTTCGCTAAAAATTAAATCAGCTCCATTAGTGGAATATGGTATATTTCTCATATTAATAGAAGGTTCGCAATAATATTTACCTGGGGATAGTTCTATACTTTCTCCTTGTATGGTATTTTTATTTATTTCTCCACGATATGCTTGATAACCCCTTGCATTTTGGGTGAATCCAGTTTTATAAAAATCAATCTTTGGAACAATTTTATATGTGAAAGGTTTATCGGACCAAAAAGGAGGGAATTTTATTATTTTACTATCAGTTTCAGAACTATAATCTGTTAAGGTTTTTGACTCTTTCCAATTTGTTATATTTGTGTCCCTTTCAAAAAATGTTATCATTTTTTCTAAATTATTTTTGTAAGCTGTTAAAGCCCCTATTTTTTTGTTAGTTTCATCTAATTCTGCTTGTTTAGCTTTTAACTCTTTTTGTAATTGTTTAGCATTTTCACTGTTTTTTTCAATTTGTTCTTTTAGTTTTTGGGTTTCATTTTCTAGTTCAGAAACCATGTTTTTATAATTTGTAATTTGTTTTTGGATTTCTTCCAAAGTTTTTACATGTTGTTCTCTTAGGCTCATAGTTTCTGTTTGGGTTTTTGATAATTGTTGTTTTAAGTTTTTTTCGTTTTCTTGTAATTGTTTGATTTCTCCTTCTTTAAGTGATAATTGAACTTCAAAATTAACTTTTTCTTGATTGATGTTGTTTTTTAGGTTATTGATTTCTGAATTTAATTGCTTGACTTCATTTGCTGATAAATCTTTTTGTTCAGTTAATTTTCTTTCTTTTTCTTCCAATTCAACTTCTTTATCAAATATTTTTTGTTGTAATTTGTCTAAATCTTGTTTATTTGAAGCTAATTGTTTTTCTAGTTGGATTTTTTGACTTTGTATTTGTTCTATTTCTTTATTTTTGTCTTCGGTAATTTTTTCTTGTCTATTTAAATTGGTTTGAATATCTTTAACTTTATTGTTTAATTGTTGTTGTTTTTCTTCGCTAGAAGTTTTGATTTGTTCTAAATTATTTTCTTGGGTTTGGATAAAATTGTTTAATTCAGTTTGTTTTTTTGCTGCTGCTTCTAATTTTTGATTTAAGTTATTTAATTCTTCGTTTTTAGATGTTAAATTAGTATTTATGTCCGCAATTTGCTTAGTTAATTGTTGTTTTTCTGCATCTGATAAGTTTTTTTGTTCTTCTAATTGCTTGGTTTTTTCTTCTAAATTTTTCTTATCTTTATTGATAAAATCATTTAATTCAATTTGTTTTTTTGCTGCTTCTTCTAATTTTTGCTTTAAGTTATTTAATTCTTCGTTTTTAGATGTTAAATTAGTATTTATGTCCTCAATTTGCTTAGTTAATTGTTGTTTTTCTGCATCTGATAAGTTTTTTTGTTCTTCTAGTTCTTTTTCTAAAATATCTTTTTGATTTTTTATATTTAGCATTTCTAAATAATGCGCTTGTAAATTGGCTTCAAAATAATTTCTTTCTTGTAACAATTCTTCGTTTTTGGCTTTTTCATGGTGCAATAACTCCTCAACTTGTTTTTGCATGTCTGGATTCAATAAACTTTTATTATACTCTTCTTTGTTAATTTCTTTTTGTTTATGAATTGGTTGTTTCAAAGTTGGTTGAGGAGTTAGGGTTTTATCATTTAATTCAGTTGATTTGGTTGTTTTTTTTTTTTTTGAGTTTCTAAGGTTTCAGAATCTCTGTTATTTTCAGTTAATTTGTCTGGTTCAATTTTTTTGTTTGTATTATCTACTTTGTTTTCTACTTGTTGTGGTGGAGATGTATTTTTTGGTGGTTCTTGGTTGGTTTTTTCGGTAAGTGTAATAGTTCCTACATAAGTGATAGTACTTATTAAAACTGCTCCTCCTAAGAATGTGCCAATTCCTGGGATTAAACAACATGCAGCCGCAAGTAAACAACCAACAACAAGCCACAAAACTTTTGATGCAATAGCAGAATATTTAGGGTCTATTCCTGCATTTTCTAAAGCTTTTTTGGTTTTGTCATCTAGATTATGAGCTGCATTTTGAATAAATTGCCAACATCTTTAAATTAAAGGCTGTTTTTGCGAAACAGGAAGGCAAAAGATGTAAAGAAATACAACAAAACTTAAATATTACAAATCGGAGTCAGATTTATCAATGGGTGAAGTGGTATGAATTAAAAGGGGTGGAAAGGCTAGAACAATCAATTAGAGGAAAAAGAAAAGTTAAAGATTCAGAAATTAATCCAATTAAAACCGCAATTAAAAACCAACTAAAAACTAATTTCAAGAAAAATAGAAAATTATATTTAGAAATCATTAATAAATATCAAAAAGAAGCTTCATTAGAACAATTGATTAAATGGTTATCTATTTCAAAAACTAGTTATTTTAGATGGATTAAACAAAGTCTTCATCCTAGACCTCAAAGTGAATTGGAAAAAGCCTTGTTTCAAATATGCAAACAAGGTTCATATATCACAACTGATGGCAAAAGAAAAAGAAGGCTTGGTTATCGCGTGGTTCATCAAAAATTAATTGACCTTAAATTTAAGATAAACGCTAAAACTGTTTTAAAACTGATGCATCAATTTGGGTTATTATCACAAAGAATACAACGAAAACCTCAATATTATTATGATTTAGCTATTCAAAAAGAAAATAATTTAAAAAACCTAATTCAAAACAATTATCATGCCACAAGACCGTTTGAAAAATTATGTACAGATATTACTTATATACCTTTTGGGAAAAATAACCAAAAATTATTTGTTACAATATTTCTAAAATCGCTGATGTTGATTTTGTAATTAATACTTTAAAAGTTATTCCTACATTAATAAACCCTTGCATTCTTCATTGTGATAGAGCAAGTGTTTATACTTCTAAAAGATATCAAACTGAGTTAAAAGCAAATAATCTAATAACTAGTTTCTCAGCTAAAGCCATGCCAACTGATAATGCATGTATGGAGGCATTTTGGGCCAACATGAAACGTGAAACTATCCATTATGAAAAAATGCAAAATTTAGACGAACCTCAAATTATAGAAATTATTACTGATTACATTGAATATTATAATATTTATCGCAAAATGAAAGTCCTAAATTATTTATCACCAATGGATTTCAAGCACCTTTCCCTATAGGAGAATTCAAAAGCGACTCAATAGCTGTGGACGAATATGTCTTTGAAACAAGCGATGGAAAACATTTAATTATGAAATCTTCTACTTCTGTCGGCTTTTTGAAAACTACAATAACCCCTAAAATTCCACCAAATACCAAAATAGAAGCTATTTATTTTGTTGATGGCATACGCCTTCTTCCTCTAGAATATGAAAGCTACACCATCGAAGATTTAATCAAGCTATCAAACGGTGCTAAACATGTTTATCTTTTCTCCTTCAAAATCCCAAAAGAAAAAATAAACATTACACTCCCTGATGCCCTAGACCCTCTCGAAGCCATTAAAACCTGGAAAAAAGAACATAATTTATCTAATTATGGTGGGGCAACACGCTCCTACGAGGGCGAACTGGGCCTAACCGAATACACAACAAAATACAATCATATTGAAAACGATTTTGAAACAGAAGACAAAATTTATCACATCACCTGTGAAAACTCCAAACAAAAAGCAAAAATTATAGAGGATTACGTGAGAGCACTCCACTATTATCTTTATTGACGAAATTAGTGGCATGGCTAACCGTGAAGACAAAAATTCTAATAAAACAAGTATTAATATTGTTAATAATATTTTAACTAAATTAGATGGTTTTAACCGTTCTGACAAAAAAATTGTCTTAATGGGCGCTACTAATCACCTAGACCAAATTGATAAAGCGCTCAGAAGTCGTTTTAGCAAAGAAATTAAAATTGATTTAATTAAAGATGAAGAAATTGAAGGTTTCTTAAAATTCTTGATAGAACCTTATCAAATCAGTTATCACACTTACCTTCATTTAAAAGAAATTGCAAACAGATGTAAAGGCAAAAACTACTCTAACCGTGATTTAACAACTATCATTAATGATGCCTATAATAAAACAAACAAATTCAAAACCCTAAATCCAAACCATGAAGTCATGTTGCCTTCTGATTTAGATGAAGTAATTGACACTAAACAAAGAATCAACAAATCAATTACAGAAATTAAAGCACGCAGAAAAGAATGTGAAGAACAATATGAATCATGGAAACAAGGTTTTTTAAAATACCTCAAACCTCCCAAAGATGCAAGAATGATTAAAGTAAAATACACTTTCTACGGCCTCAACGGCCTTGGTCGTGGAAAGCACCGTGAATACGAGCCAACTGATATAATGCCGTTTATGAAAAACCCTTTTGACAAATGGGAAGTAAAAGATAGCAGGATTGATTTTTTTAATACTTTCCATATGAAACGTAAAGATGATGATTCACAATTTAATAATATGTTTATCAACGACCCTTCAAACTACTACACAGAACTCAACTACAAAGGCCCAAAATGGTTAATTGAAGAAGATAAAGACTTCTTCATGGATGAAGTACAATGTCATATAATAAACCCCAAAGATTCTAGATATCCCAAAGATGAAAAGAAAAATTACTACCTTCACTTCAACCCAAAACAAAGATATATCACGCTTTACACTAAGAAATTTAATACAAAAGACCGATTAAACAAACCAAAGAACAATTAGAAAAACAGCAAAAAATTTAAATAAATAATCAGAAAGAGAGAAAATAAAATGGCGAAAAAAATAATTCCAATTAAAAAAACAAAACAAAAACAACCAATTAAAAAAACTATTAAACAAGTAAAAACCAAACTTCCTACTAAAAAAACTAAAAAAATAATTCCAACTCCCAAAAAGACTGTTTCCAAAATTAAAAAAATAAAAAAACCTTCAAAAACTATAATCAAAAAACAAATCCAACCTACTAAAATAATTGTTGAAACCAAAAAAGAGAATTGGTTTGTAAAATTAATCAAATCAATTGTCAAAATAACCCTTATTTTATTACCATTCATACTAATTGGTGGAGGAATATGGCTTGTAATTTCTAAGTTTTTTCCTGAATTAGCTGCAAAATTTGGTGGAGTTGTTGATAAATGTTGGCAATTTATTAAACATATATGTCATAATCTAGATGACAAAACCAAAAAAGCTTTAGAAAATGCAGGAATAGACCTCGAATATTCTGCTATTGCATCAAAAGTTTTATGGGTTGGTGGTGGTTGTTTACTTGCTGCTACATGTTGTTTAATCCCAGGAATTGGCACATTCTTAGGAGTAGCAGTTTTAATAAGTACTATCGCTTATGTAGCAACTATTACACTTACCGAAAAAACCAATCAAGAACCACCAAAAAACGCATCTCCACCACAACAAGTAGATAATACAAACAAACAAATTGAACCAGACAAATTAACTGAAAATAACAGAGATTCTGAAACCTTAGAAACTCAAAAAAAAAAAAAACAACAAAATCAACTGAATTAAATGATGAAACCCTAACTCCTCAGCCAACTTTGAAACAACCAATTCATAAACAAAAAGAAATTAATAAAGAAGAATATAATAAAAGTTTATTGAATCCAGACATGCAAAAACAATTTGAGGAGTTGGGTACCGTTGAAAAAGAACGAGAAGCACAATTGTTGCAAGAAAGAAATTATTTTGAAGCTAATTTGCAAGCACAACAATTAGAAATGTTAAATATAAAAAATCAAAAAGATAATTTAGAAAAAGAACTAGCAGAACAAAAAAAACTTATCAGATGCAGAAAAGCAACAATTAACTAAGCAAATTGAGGACATAAATACTAATTTAGCTTCTAGAAACGAAGAATTAAATAATTTAGAAAAAGAGCAAGAAGTCCAAGCAGAATTAAGACAAGAATTATATGATGTTATCAACAAAGATAAGGAAAATTTAGAACAAAAAACCAAGCAATTAGAAGAACAAAAAAACTTATCAGATGCAGAAAAACAACAATTAACTAAGCAAATTGAGGACATAAATACTAATTTAACATCTAAAAACGAAGAATTAAATAACTTAAATCAAAAATTAGAAGAAGAAGCAAAAAAACAAACTGAATTATATGATGTTATCCAAACCCAAGAAAAAAAGTTAAAACAAATCCAAATTTCTAGTGAAGAAAAACAACAAGAATTAAACAATAAAATTAAAGATATTCAAACCACTTTAGATAAGCAAGCAAAAGTTACCGAAGACAAAAACAAAGAATTAGAACAAATGCAAAGTCAAAAAATTCAACTAGAAAACCAATTAGCTTCAAATAAACAAGATTTACAAAATTTACAAAAAGAAATATTTAATAAAGAAGCTAAATTGGAAGATAAAGAAAAAGAACTAGAAGAACAAAAAAACTTATCAGATGCAGAAAAACAACAATTAACTTCAGAAATCAATAATCTAAAAAACGATATCAACCAAGAAAAAGTTAATTATCAAGCACAAGTATCACTTAAAGAAGAAGAAATTAATCAATTGCAACAAACCGAAAGTGATTTAAAACAGCAACTAACTAAAACCCAAGCAGAAACTATGAGCCTAAGAGAACAACATGTAAAAACTTTGGAAGAAATCCAAAGACAAATTACAAATTACAAAAAAACAGTTGCTGAACTAGAAAATGAAACTCAAAAACTAAAAGACCAAATTGCAAAAAACAATGAAAATGCTAAACAATTACAAAAAGAATTAAAAACTAAACAAGCGAAATTAGATGAAATTAACAAAAAAATAGGAACTTTAACAGCAAATAAAGATAATTTAGAAAAAACAATAAAAGACTTAGAAAACGACCAAACAGTAACAAATTATAAAAAGATAAAAAATCGTACAGATTGGGGTGTTAGAAGTAGTAGTAAAGAAATACAATTCCCTCGTTTTTGGAATGATAAACCTTTCACATATAAAATTGTTCCAAAGATTGATTTTTATGAAACTGGATTAACCGAAACAGGAAGGGGTGAGGTGTTCCAAAACTTTGGACAACTTTTTACTTTTTAAAAATTCTTTAAGATTAACTTAATAGTTAGTCTTTTTTTCTTTTCAAGACTAAAAAAATAATTTCATATCTTTTCTAAAAATATTTTTAGGAAGGAATAAAATGTTAAGACAAAAATTATTTAAAGATTTTTTAAAAAATAAAGAATTACTACATGAAATCAATAAACCAAAAGCCCAATTAAAAGAAGAAAAAGCCGCGCACGTTGCAACAAAAGAAAGATTGGAAGAAGAGAAAAATTATTTAGCAATTCGCGATCAATTGATCGAAATTCATTTTGCACTAGTTCATAAAATAGTTAAAGATTTTAAATACTTCCCTAAATCACTCCAAAGAGAGGATTTATACCAAGAAGGAATTTTGGGTTTAATTAAAGCTTTAGATAATTATGAAGATTTAGGTTATGATTTTATTGCCTATGCTACCCCAACAATTAAAAGGGAAATTACAAAACTTATTAGAGGCCTACAAACTACTTCCATTTCCAAAGGAGTTTTTGAGAAAGAAAAACAAACAAGACAAACAAGTAATATTCCTTTAGAAGAATGGGAAGAAGCAACGCAACCCAGGTGGAGCACAATCCTCAACCCCCATCAACTATGGTTAAAACAATATAATCATGAATTATTCTTAAAAAACCTTAAAAATATTTTAAATCCCCAAGAATTCGAAATTATTAGATTAAGTTTTGGTATTACTTTGGGAAATGTTAATGAAGAACCTCAAATTGAATATTCCAACAAAAATATAGGACAAATATTAAATTTATCTTCAAGGCAAGTAGCGATTATCAAAAACCAAGCAATTACTAAATTACAAAAAATATATAAAGAAAGAAATAAATAATATGAATTATCAAAAAAATAAAACTACTTACTATAATATCCCTGATAAACTTATTAAAAATTATTATTCTCAAAGAAATAGAAAAGTATAATTTTATAACACAATAAAGGAGCAAATAACTATGCAAACTCATAAAATAGATATTCTAGATGTAGCTACTTACTTAATAAACCACCAAAATAAAAATGATTATACACCTTTAAAACTTCAAAAATTAGTTTTTTTTGTATATGCTAAAAATTTAATAGATACTAACCAATCTATGTTTAATAATGATTTTGAATCTTGGCATTATGGTCCAGTTTCACCTAAATTATATACTAATTTACCAAAAGACCAAAAACCATTAAATTATCAACAAAAAATTAAAGAAAATTACGATCAAAACATTTTTTCCCAACAAGAAAAAGAAATTATGGATTATGTTATAGAAAAATATGGTCCTAAAACAGCTACCGAATTAGTAAATATAACACATAGACCAAATTCTCCTTGGGAAAGAAGTTATATATCGCAATATTTTGCTTTAAATAATATTCCTGATAAACTTATTCAAAATTATTATTCTCAAAGAAATAGAAAAGTATAATTTTATAACACAATAAAGGAGCAAATAACTATGCAAACTCATAAAATAGATATTCTAGATGTTGCAACTTATTTAGTAAAACACCAAAACAAAGATGATTTTACTCGTATGAAAATCCAAAAATTAGTATTTTTGACATATTGTAAATATTTACTTAAAGGTTTAGATTTTTTAATTAATGAATTAAAAGCGAGAATATAATATGAATAAAAATACTATTGCTGAAACTTTTGCTGGTGCTGGCGGTTCTCATTTAGGGTTTATTAATAATGGTTTCGTAAGCGTTTATATTAATGAATTTGAACCCAATTGTATTCAAACTTTGAAATTAAATTTTCCTTTATTAGAAAAAAAATGTTATATAGACCCAAGAGATATTAATGATATCTCAATTAATAAAATCTCAATTATAAATGTTGATGTTTTATTTGGTGGTATTGTTTGCAAAGGATTTAGTTTAGCAGGTCAAAGAAAACCCACCGATAAAAGAAATTATTTATATTTAAAACAATTAGAATTTGTTAACCATTTAAAACCTACAATTTCTATTATTGAAAATGTTCCTACTTTTTTAACTACTAAAATCTTAAAAAAGGAATTGATTCCTCAATTTGAAAAAGAAATTGATGATATTTGGCAAGAATACGCTCAACTTCAAGCCAAAAAAGGTAGCAAAAGAAAAAAGAATTTATCTCATGAATTAGAAAATAAACGTCTTTTGGAATTAAAAAACCTAAAAAACGATTTATTAAAAAAATTAGAAAAACAACAAGTTTTAATTTCTGTATTTGATGATATTAAAAATAAATACGATAAAATGGGTTATAAAGTTTACCATCAAGTATTAAATTCAGCTTGGTATGGTGCAGCTACTGCTAGAAATAGAGCTATTATAGTAGCAGTTAAAAAAGAAATAAAAAAAATTTTTACCTTTCCTAAAATCACTCATTTTCAAAAAGATAATCCATTAGGGAATATTAATGGAATGAGTTTTTGTGATAATTTACTCCCTTATACTACTGTAGAAGATGTTTTCAAAACCATTGATTATAATAATTTAGATGATTTAGATAATATACCGATGTCACACAATCCCAAAACTATTAAAAGATTTGGTTTTATCCCTGAGGGAAAAAATATTTCTCATATTATTGACCAATTACCAAATGAACTTAAAATTAGTAGTTTTTATTCTCGTGGAAGTGCTACTAGATTATCTAGACACAAACCATGCGGCACTTTGGTTCCAGGACATAGTGCTTTACCTATCCATCCTTGGTTGAATAGAAGCATCACAATAAGAGAAGCCGCTGCTTTAAGTGGATTTCCATTAAATTATAAATTTTATGGGAGCCATTCAAATAGGTGTGAACAAATAGGTAACGCAGTACCTATTTTACTATCTAATGCTATTGCTAAAAAAATAAAAAAATTTTTAAAAGAGGTAAAAAGTGAATGAAAACAAATTAACGGATTTAATTCTAAAAGATGATAATTTTAAAAAAAATTTTGCTCGTTTATTAAATATCGATGATTTTATAATTCAAAAAGAAGAAAAATTTATTAATAACATAAAAGCTGATTTTTGCTTTTATAATCATAAAAATAAAATTATAGCTATTTTAGAATGCAAAGGACAAGTGGGCATAACAGAATACATAAGAGGAGTTGGTCAAATTTTACAGTATCAAGGTTTTAAAGAAAATAATATTTTTGATAAATTTTTAAATGAAACAAAAGTAATTTTGGTAGTTCCTAGTTCTGTTTTCGGTAAGAAAAGTCACTTTAACCCAGCTAAAGTTTTTTATCCTAAAGAAACTGAATTAATACAACATTCCTATGTTTGAAAATGATTTTGAGGCTTGGGAAGAAGGTCCTATTTCATTGCCTTTATATTTAGAACAAATTAAATATCCCACCAAATTTGATAAAACAATAACATTTTCTCAAAAATACGATGAAAATAAATTTACCAAAGAACATATCCAAATAATGAATAGCATTTTAAAAAAACATGGTTCTAAACCATTAAGACAAATATATGATTTTATTCATAAAGAAAATGGTCCTTATAAAATAAGTTATAAAAAGAAAGATGTTTCACAAAACTCTATTTTAGATTCAACATTAAAACAGTGTTATTTATCTAAAAAGCATCTAATATAACAAAAATATAGGACAAATGTTAAATTTATCTTCAAGGCAAGTAGAAATTATCAAAACCAAAGCAATTGCTAAATTAAAAAAAATATATAAAAAAGGAAATAAATAATATGAATTGTAAAAAAAATACAACTACTTACTACAATATTGATGGTAAAACAATTTACGCCATTCACGAACATGATCCCGATACATTGAATTTTATTAAAACAACTTGGTTTAATAAAAATGGCAAAACAATTGACTTTATTACTGAATATGATCCTGAAACAGAAGAACCAATCAAAGAAACCTGGTACAACCCCGACAGGGAAACAATTGATTACATCAGAAAATACAACCCTCAAACAGGCAAAGAAACCAAACGAACTATTTACAACGACGACGAAAAAACAATTTACTCCATCACCGAATACGACCCTCAAACAGGGAATGAAACCAAAAAAACCTATTACAACTCCGATGGAACAATTAAAGAAGAAAAAACTTTTTAATTAAGATATAAACTAAACCCCTTTTTTGAAGGGGTATTTTTTATACCCAAATCACAAAAAAAAGGAGTTTGAAAGATGATTGAAGCCGAACGCGCATTATTAGGAGCACTATTATTAAATCCAGAAAAAATGGATGTTGTTATAAATTTAGTTAACACAAATGATTTTTCCAACCCCAAGCATCGTTATATCTTTGAGACAATGAAGCAATTAAAAATGCAAAATCGCGAAATTGATTATGTTACGGTTAGTTCCGTTTTAGATAACAATTTATACAAAATAGGAGGAACTGATTATTTAATTGAATTAGGAGGAGTGGAGGCGTCCCCTGCAATTGAATATTTAGAAACTTACATTGATTTAATCAAAGAAAATTCCCTTAAAAGAGATTTTTTAGGATTCATCAAACAACAACAAACCGCATTATCAAAAAGTAAAAATATTCACAATTTTTTTCAAGCAGTCAAAGACCAAGTAGAAAGTTTTATGCAAAAAACCAAATCTCCTTTTATTTCTACAAAAACATTAATTCCTGATATTCGCCAAAGTATTCTCAATGATGACAACCCCAACCAATTTATAGGAATAAAAACAGGCTTTAAAAATCTAGATGAATTAATTTCTGGTTTCAAGCCAAACCAATTAATTATCTTAGGAGCAAGAACTGCGATGGGAAAAACTGCTTTTATGCTTAATTTGGCTTGTAATATTGCAAAAAACTTTACTAGCAACAACAAAAACCAAAAAGCAGTTATTTTTAGTTTAGAAATGGCAGCGGAAGAATTAGGAATTAGGCTACTTTCTTCTGCTTCTCAAATCCCTTTAAAACAACTCCAACACAAAAACTTAACTAAAAATGAAAAATTACAGTTATTTATCGCTGATGACAAAATTACACAATTAAACATTTTAATTGATGATGATAGAAATAACAAAATGAAAGACATTGAAACCAAATGCCGTCAAATGAAATATGCTAAAGGACTTGATATTGTTTTTATTGATTACCTCCATTTATTAAGAAAAGAACAAAATGTTAATATATATCAAGAAATATCTGAAATTTCACGCAAATTAAAAAACCTAGCAAGTGAACTTAATATTCCAATTGTAGCTTTATCTCAATTATCAAGGGATCTTGAAAAAAGAGTAGACAAAAGGCCTGTTTTATCCGATTTAAGTAACTCAGGATCGATAGAACAAGACGCTGATGTTGTGATGTTATTGCACCGCGAAAGTTATTACCAAAAAGATGATAACAACCCACATACAAATTTAATTATTGCCAAAAACCGTAGCGGTCAATTAGGTGAATGTAGTTTTAATTTTTATAAACAAATCCAAAGATTTGAACAAAAAGAATAAAATAGGAGTAAAAAATGCAACAATTATCTAATTTAGATTTTAATAATATTAACGTTTTTAATCATAAATCTTTGTGCGTTAACATAACCAAACAAATAGTTCAACCAATTTTTTTCAACAAAGCTTTTAATCAGTATATGTTTGATTGCCATAATATACTCAATGAATATTTAACCAACAACCAACACAACTCTCAAAGTCAAAAATCAATTCGCGGAAAAATTAACGAATACTTAATTTTGCTTTATCTAAATCACAAAGGAATTAAATATTTATATCCTCAATCATATTTATTTTTCATCCCTGATATTAAATTTGATTTAGTATTGTTTAATAAAACAAAACGCATCATTGCCTTCAATTTCAAAACTTGCCTTAGAGATAGATACAAACAATCAATAGTAGAAGGGGAACAAATCAAAAAACTAGACACTCGTTTTGAATATTACTTATTAACAAATGATGAAGTCGAAACTCAAAGATTAAATAATAAAATTAAAAATGGTAAAGTACAATCAATTAACAAAGTAATCAATTTATTTTCCAATTCAGCTAATCTCTTCTTACAAAACTTACTAACCAACCAATTTATCCCTTTTTCACCTATTAATTTAATTAAAAAGATGGTTCGCTCTAATGACAAATAAATTAATTAGTTTTGAAGGTGTTGACGGAAGTGGTAAAACTACTTTAATTAACGAATTAAAAGCTTCTTTTGAAAATAAAGGCTATCAAATCAAAGTTTTTCAAGGTTTAGGCAGTTCCATTGTTGGAAAAGAAATCAGAAATTTATTTTTACATCAATCCAAAATAAGCCCTAAAACTAAATATTTACTTAGTCTTGCCAATATGATGCAAACCCAAGATGAATTAATAATCCCTGCTTTGTTGGGTGGTTATCTTGTTATAGTTGACCGTTGGTATGATTCTACTTTTGCTTATCAAAGCAAAGGCAATTACATGGATTATGATGATAAAATTACTTCAAAAATCATTAATCATTTCTTAATTAAACCTAAATTAACTTTTTACCTAGATATTGACCCTAAAATTGGGCTAAAACGAAAACAAACTCAACCAAATCATAAATTAGACCTCATTGAACAAAAACCCTTAAATTATTTTGAAAATGTCCGCAAACATTATTTAAACCAACATAAATACTATAAATACTGTAATGATGCAAATTGCAACCACAAAAATTGTAATCATTTTATGATTAACGCAACCAACTCGCAAAAAGAAAATTTAGCCCAAATAATGAAAATTTTAATCAACAAACAAATATTTTAATTAAAGGAGAAAAATAATTATGAATTATCAAAAAACTTTATATAGCCCAGATGGTAAAATAACCAAACAAATCCAATACTATTCCGACGGAAAAACAATAGATTACATTACCGAGTATGATCCCATAACAGAGGAACCAATCAAAGAAACTTTTTATTACCTTGACGGCAAAACAAAGAAATCTGTTGTTGAATATAGCCCAGATGGTAAAAAAACCAAATGGAACGAATACTACTCAGATGGGGAAACAATATATTACATCACTGAATATCACCCTGAAACAGAAGAAGTAATTAAACAAACAAATTATAATTCTGATGGTAAATTAACCACAGAAATTTTTTATAACGTCGATGGTGAAACAATTGATTACATCAGAAAATACAACCCCCAAATAAGTAAATTAATTAAATTTACTAAATACCGAGAAGATGGTGAAACAATTGACTATATTACAGAATTTAAGTACCATCCCAAAACAAACAAATTAATTAAAACAACTGGTTTTTCCTTCGATCGCAAAAGAATAGCTTTTATATACAAACACCATCCTAATGGTAAATTGTTTAAAAGAACTTACTACAACTCCGATGGAACAATCAATAAAAAAATAATTCAAATAAATAAAGGAGAATGAAAATGATTTTAACTCCCAAACACATTTTAATATTGTTAAGTATAACATATTTAGGATTTATCATAACAAATCTAATGACCTTATTTTTTGATTTTAATTTAGGAATTAAGGCTAATACTGCTATTAGTCTTGTTTCTGATGTTGTCTTTTTAATTTATATTTGGGTAAAGGAGTTTAATAATGAAAATACCATGGATAGGCAGTAAAAAGAAAATGTTACCCCAATTATTAAAATATATTCCAACAAATTATAACAATTATTATGAACCTTTTTTAGGAAGCGGGGCTTTATTCCAATCTCTTACTCCCTCAACTGTCACTTTGAACGATAATGATATCAATTTAATACAACTTTGGAAAGATATGTTGGCACAACCAGAATTGTTTTGCGATTATGTGCGTAAATTTAAAGACAAAATATATGTAAATAAAGATCAAAAGACGCAAAAAAAATCATTTAAACATTTGGTAGAAAAATTTAATAAAAGTAATTTGGGTGCTTATAAAAGTGCCCTTTTTTACGTTTTATTGAAATATGCTTTTCGGGGTATTTTCCGATATCGATCCGATGGAACTATTTATTTAGGATACAGTTTTTCATCTTGTTTCAAAAACCCTATAATTGTTTTATCAGAAATCCAAAGAATAAAAACCAATGTTAAGAATATAAAATTGTTAAATGGCGATTTTGAAAATGTCATTAACCAAGCCCAAAGCAACGATTTTATATTTGTTGATCCTCCGTATTGGCGTGAAGGGATTAAAGATAAATATTTTTATCAAAAACCTTTCACATTTGAAGATCACAAAAGACTTTATAAAAGTTTAGAAATGGCAAATTATCGCAAGGTAAAGTGGTTGTATACAAATTATAATTCGTCAAAAATAACTGAATTGTTTAAAAAATTTCACATTCAACCCATTCAAACCACTACAAAACACAATTTAACTTCAAAAGGGATATCGCAAGAAGTTATTATTAAAAATTATTAAAAAGAACAAATAATCAAAATTTTAATCAACAAATAAATATTTTAATTAAAGGAGAAAAATAATTATGAAAAAAGAATCTATTAATGTTTTTGATGTTGCAAATTATATTATTATAAAATTTAAAAACAACAACCAAAATTTAACTCACATGAAGCTACACAAATTAATTTATTTTTCTTATGTAAAATATTTAATTGAATACAAAAAAAGATTAATTTTAGAGCATCCAAAAGCCTGGAAATATGGACCTATTTTTGGAGAATTATATGTTGTTTTAAAAGATTATTTTGAAAAATCGATTGTAAAACCATTATGTGATGGGAGAAGTCAAAAAATAATAACCGACGAAAAAAGAAAGAAAAACATTGATGAAGTTTTGTTGTTATGCAAAGATAAAACTGGGAAGGAATTAGCTAATATTTCTCACCAACAATCCCCACAGGACGAAACATACCATTATTATCGTTACAAAAACAACAACAGCACAATTTCAGATGAAGATTTAAAAAACTTTTTTTCAAATCATAAACTTTTAGAAACAATCCACCAAGATGAATTAAAACAAAATTTTAATAAAAAATTTGGTATTTTCGGTAAAGACTGGTGGTAAAAAAATCAAAAAGGAAAATAAATAAAATGAACCAAACAAAACAAATTAACGTTTTTGACGTTGCCCTTTATATCGTCAAAAACAACCCTTCTTCAACTACTAAAATGAAACTGAATAAAATGATTTATTACGCTCATGCCAAACATCTAGTACAAACCAAAAAACCTCTTTTAAAAGAGCAAATACAAGCCTGGATTTATGGTCCTGTCTTTCCTGAATTATGCAAGCAATTAAAAGATTTTACTTATCAACCAATAAATCCCGAAGTTTTAGCAATGGGAGATATAACTAAAATAAATGCAACTCAAAAACAAATCCTTGATTTTATGATTTTGTTATACGGCGATGCATCACCTAATGATTTATCTTCTCAAACTCACATGGAGCACCCATGGATAAAAAGTTATTACAAAGATTATGATTCTGGTTGGTCTAAAAAGATTATTAAAAACAAAGACATTTTAGAATATTTTTCTAAAAACAATAAACATATAGGAGCATAAATAATATGAATCATCAAAAAACTTTTTATTACTTTGACGGCAAACCGATAAAGAAATCTGTTGTTGAATATAGCCCAGATGGCAAAACAATTGACTCTATTACCGAATACGACCCTCAAACAGGCAACAAAACCAAAGAAATAAATTACTTATCCGACGGAAAAACAATTTACTCCATCGACGAATACAACCCCCAAACAGAAGAATTAACCAAAGAAACCTATTACAACTCCGACGGAAAAACATCTGATGGTAAATTAACCACAGAAATTTTTTATGATGGCGATGGTGAAACAATTGATTACATCAGAAAATACAACCCCCAAATAAGTAAATTAATTGAATTTACTAAATACCGAGAAGATGGTGAAACAATTGACTATATTACAGAATTTAAGTACCATCCCAAAACAAACAAATTAATTAAAACAACTGGTTTTACCTTCGATCGCAAAAGAATAGCTTTTATATACAAACACCATCCTAATGGTAAATTGTTTAAAAAAACTTACTACAACTCCGATGGAACAATCAATAAAAAATATAAATAAAAGAAAGGAGCAAAAACAATGACTAAAAAAGAATTAATTAAAACACTTGCAAAAGCAACTAAAAATTCAGTTACCCAAACTGAGGAATTTTACAATTCCTTTGAAAACACCTTAATTGAAGCAATAACTTCCAACGAAGAGGTAGTTTTGTCACCCCAACTTGGAAGATTTGTTTTAAAAACCCGACAAGCTCGTTTATGGAAACACCCCAAAACAGGCAAAAAACTAAAAATCCCTGCTAAAACGGCTGTGACTTTTAAACTATCATCAAGCCTTAAAAATAAAGTCAAAAAAACAGTTAAATTAAACTAAAAAAAAGAAAGTTGGTTTAAAAAATAAAAAAAATTAAAAAACATCAAATATTTTTTTATGTAATTATTATTTTTCTTTCAATATTCACTACTTATTTATTAACTCGTCAAATTGGTTTAGCCCGAAGCAAACATTTAAAAGATCATATCAATTTGAATAGCGAACATTTAAAAGAAAAAATTAATCAAGTCTATAATGAAGAAAAAGTATAAAAAAATGAATAGAAAAGGAATAATAAAAAATGTATCGAGTTGATAGAAATAATTTTTTCAAAAATGAAAAAAAATCTACTATTTATACTCCTAGTTGGGTATCGCAATTTCTATATGATATTTTATCAACTCAAATCAAACGTGGTTTGATTTTTGACCCCTGCGTTGGCGAAGGATCTTTATTATTGCCTTGGAAAGAAAAAGGTTTTGATGTTTTGGGGGTTGATATAGAAAAAACTTCTTTTCCTAATTTAATTCATAAAAATTTTTTAGAATTAAGTCAAAAATATTTAAAGAAACAAAAAATATCTTTGGTAATAACAAACCCACCTTTTAATTTAGATTTTAAAACTAAAAGTTATGTTAAGGAAAAATATGGTGGTCGTCCATTATTGCCTGAGTTGTGGTTAAAAAAAATAATTGAAATTTTTGGCAAAGATATTCCAATTGTTTTATTCACACCTTATGGTTTTAGACTTAATCAATCACTAAATAGCAAACGATTACAAAAATTTGTAAATCAAGAATATCCCGAAATCTCTTCTATTATTAGTCTTCCCAAAGACGTTTTTGAAAACGTTGTTTTTCATTCAGAAATTTTAATTTTTAATGTTAATAATTTAAAACCGCATTATTTTTGTAGAGGAGCAATGATTTAAAATGTCTAATTCAGAACAATTAAGAAAAAACATTAAACAACACAAAGATAATGTTGATGATGCTAAAAAACACACCCAACAACAATTCAATGAAACACATAAAAAACTAGATGAATCAATAGAAAAACTTGATAAAAAAAATAATAAGGAGAATGAATAATATGAGCGACGGCATGTCAGAAGCATTTAACGGAACTTATTTCAAATCCCGCAATTCCCAAACCAAGAAAAAAACCAATAAATATAATCAGACCAAAGGAAAATGGCTTAATTTAGACCACCCCAAGAAGACTTTTAAAAACAAAAAGAAATTATCTAAAAAACGAAGAAAAGTTATGAAAGAACTAGAAGAAGAAATAGAAAAATTATAAAAATTAAGAAAGGAGGGTGATTATGTGGTTATTTTCAATATTTGCAACAATTAGCAATTTTATATTAAATTATACCAAAGGATTTAGCACTACCGAAATACTTGAACGAAGAATGGATGGAATTCAAACAACACTTTTCACTATTCTTATTGTTTCTGGTTTCAAACCTATTTTTAAATTAATTGCAAATATTTGTATTTTCGTCAAAGATTTAATTTCGGGTATCTTTTTCCCCAACAAAAAACTACAAAAATTAGAAATCCAAAATGCCAAACAAAAATACTTAGAAAAACAATTATTAAAAAAATTAGATAAAATCAATGAAAACCAAGAAAAACTCCAATCCCAAATAGAAATGCAAAAAGTAAAAGTTTCTCATTGGCAAGAGAAAAAAGCAACAAAAAAACAATTAAAATCGCAAAATATCAATCCAATTAATGAAAAGGAGGAAGAAAATGAATGACCTAAATTTCGCCATCGGATTTATCGTTGGCGCTCTATTTACAACTGCTTTAATGTTTATCATTAAAAAAATCTTTTTTAATTTTCTTCCATTACCAGAAATTGATAAAACAAATGAACCAAAAAAAGACAACAAAACTAAAAGTTCGTTTTCAATTATTTCAAACCCAAATAACGAATCAAAAAATAAAAATAATTTAGAAAGTGACAACAATTAAATTAAATTTAGACAATAAATTAGAAAGGATTCAACAATATGGCAAAAATATTATCTTTTGTTTTTAAATCTTTATCATTTTGTATTCTTATTTGTTATTTGAGTTTGCATACTTCTTCTATATTTTCATTCATTTTTTTGTCATTTTTTATCTCTCATTTTGTGGATAAAATAATTGATTATATTTTTTCAAATGAATGGTTTTCATTATTGATTCTTAGGATAACAACAATTAAATAAAAAATTATAAAAACATTAAAACTCCAAAAAAATAGACTCAAAATTTTGCCCTTTTTTCACTCAAAAAAACAAAAGTTGACTTATTATATTCACAAGTTCAAAACTTAAATATCAAAAAAAATTATTTTTTCTAGAAAGGAGAAAAAATGAAGCTTAAAAACAAAATATATCTTAGTTTCTTATCTTTATTTAGTTTAATTTTGTTGATTTTATTTATTGTTGGAATATCTAAAACAGAAACCAAATCCAAATCATCAACAACCCCAACAATAACACAACCACCCAATAACCAACTTGATTCAGAAGCAAAAGAAGAACTTAATAAACTCCAAAAACGTTTAAAAGATTTAGAAATAATCAATCAACAAAACATAAACAATAACAAAAAACTTATAGAAGAAGACAACCAATTATCACAACAAATCAACTCTAATTTAGAAACAATCAAAACTTTAAGTCTTCAAATTAACAACCTCAACCAAGAATTAAAACAAAAAACCGAAGAATTAAACAATAAAGAAACTAATTTAAATGATGAAACAAAATCCCAATTAGAAACTGAAATAAAAAACTTAAACCAACAAATAGCTGATTTATCAAAACAACGCGAACAAATCAATGAAGCTACCCAACCATTAACCAAAAAAAGAGTAGAAAATACAAAATCACAAGTAAACAATAAGAAACTAATTGAAAGCATCCAATCAGAAACCAATCAAACTACTCAATTCAAAACTATTTATCAAAAAATATCTGACTTACAACAAGCAATAAATTATAATAACGCCAACAAAGAAAACATCAAAGAACTAATAATTAAACATCAAGACAACCCACAAGAAGTCCAAAATCTCAAAAGTTATGATTTATTTTTAGACGGTCAATTAGTCCAATTTGATAAACAAATTAAACAACTTCAAAATGAAATTGAAGCAATCAAAAACCCAAATATTGAAAAAATCGCCAAAAAACAAATTACTTTTAAAGACGTTTATGGTATGGAAAGCGAAAAAGAAGAATTAGAGGATTTAATTTTTTATTTTAAAGAATCCAATAACAATTTAGTAAATTTTGACAAAATAAGACCTAAAGGATATTTATTATATGGTCCGCCTGGTACGGGAAAAACTTTTTTACTGAAAGCATTGAGTAATGAATGCAACGCCTATTTTATTGAATTTGAACCTTCAAAACTAGATAAAACTTATGTCGGCGAAGGAGTAGAAGAATGGGAAAAGATTTGGATGGAAGCTGAAAGACATGATAAAACTATTATCTTTATTGACGAAATTAGTGGCATGGCTAACCGTGAAGACAAAAATTCTAATAAAACAAGTATTAATATTGTTAATAATATTTTAACTAAATTAGATGGTTTTAACCGTTCTGACAAAAAAATTGTCTTAATGGGCGCTACTAATCACCTAGACCAAATTGATAAAGCCCTCAGAAGTCGTTTTAGCAAAGAAATTAAAATTGATTTAATTAAAGATGAAGAAATTGAAGGTTTCTTAAAATTCTTGATAGAACCTTATCAAATCAGTTATCACACTTACCTTCATTTAAAAGAAATTGCAAACAGATGTAAAGGCAAAAACTACTCTAACCGTGATTTAACAACTATCATTAATGATGCCTATAATAAAACAAACAAATTCAAAACCCTAAATCCAAAACATGAAGTAATGTTACCTTCTGATTTGGATGAAGTAATTGACACTAAACAAAGAATCAACAAATCAATTACAGAAATTAAAGCACGCAGAAAAGAATGTGAAGAACAATATGAATCATGGAAACAAGGTTTTTTAAAATACCTCAAACCTCCTAAAGATACAACAAAAATTGATAAACATTATGTCTTTTACAAACTCAACGGCCTTGGTCGCGGAAAGCACCGTGAATACGAGCCAACTGATATAATGCCGTTTATGAAAAACCCTTTTGACAAATGGGAAGTAAAAGATAGCAGGATTGATTTTTTTAATACTTTCCATATGAAACGTAAAGATGATGATTCACAATTTAATAATATGTTTATCAACAGCCCTTCAAACTACTACACAAAACTCAACTACAAAGGCCCGAAATGGTTAATTAAAGAAGATAAAGACTTCTTCATGGATGAAGTACAATGTCATATCATAGACCCCAAAGATTCTAGATATCCCAAAGATGAAATGAAAAATTACTACCTTCACTTCAACCCAAAACAAAGATATATAACACTTTATACTAAGAAATTTAATACAAAAGACCGATTAAACAAACCAAAGAACAACTAGAAAAACAGCAAAAAATTTAAATAAATAATCAGAAAGAGAGAAAATAAAATGGCGAAAAAAATAATTCCAATTAAAAAAACAAAACAAAAACAACCAATTAAAAAAACTATTAAACAAGTAAAAACCAAACTTCCTACTAAAAAAACTAAAAAAATAATTCCAACTCCCAAAAAGACTGTTTCCAAAATTAAAAAAATAAAAAAACCTTCAAAAACTATAATCAAAAAACAAATCCAACCTACTAAAATAATTGTTGAAACCAAAAAAGAGAATTGGTTTGTAAAATTAATCAAATCAATTGTCAAAATAACCCTTATTTTATTACCATTCATACTAATTGGTGGAGGAATATGGCTTGTAATTTCTAAGTTTTTTCCTGAATTAGCTGCAAAATTTGGTGGAGTTGTTGATAAATGTTGGCAATTTATTAAACATATATGTCATAATCTAGATGACAAAACCAAAAAAGCTTTAGAAAATGCAGGAATAGACCCCGAATATTCTGCTATTGCATCAAAAGTTTTATGGGTTGGTGGTGGTTGTTTACTTGCTGCTGCATGTTGTTTAATCCCAGGAATTGGCACATTCTTAGGAGTAGCAGTTTTAATAAGTACTATCGCTTATGTAGCAACTATTACACTTACCGAAAAAACCAATCAAGAACCACCAAAAAACGCATCTCCACCACAACAAGTAGAAAACAAAGTAGATAATACAAACAAACAAATTGAACCAGACAAATTAACTGAAAATAACAGAGATTCTGAAACCTTAGAAACTCAAAAAAAAAAAAAACAACAAAATCAACTGAATTAAATGATGAAACCCTAACTCCTCAGCCAACTTTGAAACAACCAATTCATAAACAAAAAGAAATTAATAAAGAAGAATATAATAAAAGTTTATTGAATCCAGACATGCAAAAACAATTTGAGGAGTTGGGTACCGTTGAAAAAGAACGAGAAGCACAATTGTTGCAAGAAAGAAATTATTTTGAAGCTAATTTGCAAGCACAACAATTAGAAATGTTAAATATAAAAAATCAAAAAGATAATTTAGAAAAAGAACTAGCAGAACAAAAAAACTTATCAGATGCAGAAAAGCAACAATTAACTAAGCAAATTGAGGACATAAATACTAATTTAGCTTCTAGAAACGAAGAATTAAACAATTTAGAAAAAGAGCAAGAAGTCCAAGCAGAATTAAGACAAGAATTATATGATGTTATCAACAAAGATAAGGAAAATTTAGAACAAAAAACCAAGCAATTAGAAGAACAAAAAAACTTATCAGATGCAGAAAAGCAACAATTAACTAAGCAAATTGAGGACATAAATACTAATTTAACATCTAAAAACAAAGAATTAAATAACTTAAATCAAAAATTAGAAGAAGAAGCAAAAAAACAAACTGAATTAAATGATGTTATCCAAACCCAAGAAAAAAAGTTAAAACAAATCCAAATTTCTAGTGAAGAAAAACAACAAGAATTAAACAATAAAATTAAAGATATTCAAACCACTTTAGATAAGCAAGCAAAAGTTACCGAAGACAAAAACAAAGAATTAGAACAAATGCAAAGTCAAAAAATTCAACTAGAAAACCAATTAGCTTCAAATAAACAAGATTTACAAAATTTACAAAAAGAAATATTTAATAAAGAAGCTAAATTGGAAGATAAAGAAAAAGAACTAGAAGAACAAAAAAACTTATCAGATGCAGAAAAACAACAATTAACTTCAGAAATCAATAAACTAAAAAACGATATCAACCAAGAAAAAGTTAATTATCAAGCACAAGTATCACTTAAAGAAGAAGAAATTAATCAATTGCAACAAACCGAAAGTGATTTAAAACAGCAACTAACTAAAACCCAAGCAGAAACTATGAGCCTAAGAGAACAACATGTAAAAACTTTGGAAGAAATCCAAAGACAAATTACAAATTACAAAAAAACAGTTGCTGAACTAGAAAATGAAACTCAAAAACTAAAAGACCAAATTGCAAAAAACAATGAAAATGCTAAACAATTACAAAAAGAATTAAAAACTAAACAAGCGAAATTAGATGAAATTAACAAAAAAATAGGAACTTTAACAGCAAATAAAGATAATTTAGAAAAAACAATAAAAGACTTAGAAAACGACCAAACAGTAACAAATTATAAAAAGATAAAAAATCGTACAGATTGGGGTGTTAGAAGTAGTAGTAAAGAAATACAATTCCCTCGTTTTTGGAATGATAAACCTTTCACATATAAAATTGTTCCATGGATTGATTTTTTTGATACTGGATTCACCGAAAATGCAAAGGGTTATCGAGTATATCGTGAAGAAATAGATAAAAATACCATACAAGGAGAAAGTATAGAACTATCCCCAGGTAAATATTATTGCGAACCTTCTATTAATATGAAAAATATACCATATTCCACTCATGGAGCTAATTTAATTTTTAGCGAACCAACCTCAGATACCGAACCACCACAAAATTTATTCAAACTTGATGAAGCAAAAGAAAACTTAAAAAATATATCTCAAGAATTATCAAATTATGAAACTAATTTAAAAAACGCTCAACTAGAATATAATCAATTATTAGAAAATCAAACACCAGATGATAGTTTGCAACAAGAATTAAATAATAAAGCAAATCATATTAAAACTTTAAAAAACGAAATGCAACAATTAGAAATTAAAGAACAAGGTTTTAGAAGTGAAATTGATGCTTTAAAATTGGAAAATAAAAACTTAAAAGAAAAATATACTAATGATTTAACTAAAATCAAACAAGAACTTGATGTATCTAAAACCGAAAACAAGCAACTAGAAAAAGAGATGCAAGAGATACAAGCTGAATTGGTTAAAAATGGTAACGCTGATGATGCATTAGTTAAACAATTAAATCACAAAGAAGCTCAAATAAAAAAATTAAAGGGTAAAATTACTAATTTAGAAGCCAATGAAACTAAATTGCAAACAATTATTAAACAAAAAGACGAAGAAATTAAACAATTACGACAAAAAGTTCAAGAACAAGCGGAACAAATTATAAAATTAACTGCTGAAATTGAAAACAATATAGAAATTTTCAAACAACAAGCAATTAAAATTCAACAACTAGAAGGGGCAATTGCAGGACTTGAAGGTGCCAGTAGTGCGATGAGTGGCGATAATAAAGAGTTGCTGCATGAAATCAATAAACTAAAAGCCCAATTAAAAGAAGAAGAAGCCGCGCACATTGAAACAAGAGAAAGATTGGAAAAAAAGATTGTTGAATTAAATGATGATAATTTAGAATTAAACAATAAATCAAAGGAATTAAAAGAAAAAGAAAAACATTGGGAAAAAGCTGTAAAAAACGTAGGTACTGCGATTAACATAGGTTTTTTTACCAAAGCTGGTGTGATGACGGGAGCTGCTTGGGGAAGTGCTGCGGGGCCTTGGGGTACGGTTATTGGTGGAGTTGCTGGTGGTGCAATTGCTGGTGCTGCGGCTGTTGCTAGTAAATGGGATGTAGTTAAAACATGGTTTGGTCGGTAATGCAATTTTTTTGCATTACCAGATTAGATTATGATACAATGATGATAAGTTATAAAAATAAAAAAGGAAGTTAATTATAGGATGGAGTTATTTAAAGTATTAGTTATTATAGGTATTTTAGGAGTTTTTTTTGGATTGGGTCCTTTATTGATTTGGTTTGTTCAAAAACACGTAAATAATAAATTAAACAATGTAGAAAATATTAAATTAAAAATTGAAGTTGAGATAATAACTAAGCAAAAGAAATTAAACCAAAAAATATCTGAGTTAGTAAATAATAAATCTTTATCAGTTCAAGAAAAAACTGAATTACAAGAAGAAATAAATACTATCCAAACTGAATTAAGGCAGCAACAAGCAGAATTATCACATAATCAAATGTTGACAGGAAAATTAAAAGCTAAAAAATATACAAAAAGAAATCCAATAAAAGCTATAATTATATATTATTGTTTTATAATAAGTATAATTGCTATTTTTGGTGGTTTTATATTTTTAGACAATAAATACGATATAACAAATTCAAAACCCAAAACTTATACTATTACTGAACCGAAATTAGAAATTGAAGCTGAATGGTTTGAAGGATACCATTCTAGGGATGATAACCACGAAGTTAAGAAATATTATAAAGCAGATGGTTATGACCCCAATGCAGAATTTGGGGCCACAAAAGATTGGAAAGGTAGTCCTTGTCAAAGTTATAGTCATGATGTTAATCACCTTGTTTTGGGTCACCAAATGATTAAAGTTAAATACACTTTCTACGGTCTCAACGGCCTTGGTCGTGGAAAGCACCGTGAATACGAGCCAACTGATATAATGCCGTTTATGAAAAACCCTTTTGACAAATGGGAAGTAAAAGATAGCAGGATTGATTTTTTTAATACTTTCCATATGAAACGTAAAGATGATGATTCACAATTTAATAATATGTTTATCAACAGCCCTTCAAACCACTACATGTATATCAACTACAAAGGCCCGAAATGGTTAATTGAAGAAGATAAAGACTTCTTCATGGATGAAGTTAGTTGCCATATCATAGACCCCAAAGATTCTAGATATCCCAAAGATGAAATGAAAAATTACTACCTTCACTTCAACCCAAAACAAAGATATATAACACTTTATACTAAGAAATTTAATACAAAAAATAATGAAAATAAATAAAAATAAGGAGTAATATATAATGTTAGCAAAAAATAAATTACATCTTTTACCATTCTTTTTAATTAGTTGTTTAGGATTATTATTTATCACAAGTAATAATCAAGTTATGGCGATGGAGAATGGTAATATAAATAATAATGGTAATATAAATCAAAATAATAGAAATATTAATCCAATTATAGAAGCATGTAGAAATTTACATGATTTATTATTAGAAGAAGCAAGATTAATAAATCAAATTTATAATGCTATTAGAAATAATGATTCAGAAGAAACAATAAGAATTTTAATTAATCAAACAAACGAAATAGCTCTTCAAGCTGAAAATATTCGTAGAAATATTAACAACAACCAAAATCAACCAAATAACAACCGAAGAAATCAATAAATTAAAAAATAGTTGGAAATTGAGTTTTTTAGGTTATTTAAATCAAGAAAAAAGTGTTATCAACGAAAAACAAAAAGAATGTGATGAACACCAATTTCAATTAAATTCTATTCAACCTAAAATAGAAGTTTTAAAACCACAAAAACAAAAACTAGAACAACAACAAGACGCAAAAGAAAAAGAAATTAAACAAAAAAAAGAAGGAAAAAATTTAGCTTCTCCAGATGATAAAATTAGATTACGAGCTGAAATTGAAAAACTCCAAGATGAAGTAATAGAAATAGTTGGTGAAATTGGAAAAATAAAAGTTCAAATTAAGGATTTAGAAGCAACCCAAGAAAAATACCAAAATATGTTATCTCGTGCTGAAAAATTTAGAAAAATGTTAGAAGAACAATATAAAGATGCTGAATTACAATATAAAAATGATATCTTAAATCGTCTCCAATCCCTTTACGACATCCCCTCAGCTGAGGTATAAATAAAAATAAGGAGTAATATATAATGTTAGTAAAAAATAAATTACATCTTTTACCATTCTTTTTAATTAGTTGTTTAGGATTATTATTTATTGTTGATAACAAACAGGTTATGGGTATGAATAATAATCTATCCCAAAATAATTCAAATATCGATAATAATATAGATGAGTATAGGATTTTTCAAAATTTATTATCTATACAAGAAGGAACAATTCAACAAATTATTAATGCTCTTAGAAATCATAATTCAGAAGTTGAAATTAATACTTTGTTAAATCAAAGCCAACAAATACACCAACAAATAATAACTCATCAACAAAGACAACACAATAATCAGCATCAATTTATGATAAATTTTGAACGCAATATAACAAAAATTCAACTTGAAAGAGAACATTTATCATTAATACAAGAAATGAATACAGCTATTAATAATATACCCATTTATGCTTCAACAGAACAAATTAACGTGCTAAGAAATATTCAAATAAGAATAGACCAAAACCGAAGACAAATAAATATTATAATTCAACAATTACAAAATAATCCAAATCCACCAAATAACAATCGAAGACGATAAAAGAAATAAAAAAAATTAGAAAGTAGGTTTAAAAGATGAAAAATAATAATCAAATCAACGTTTTTGATGTTGCTAAATATCTTTTAGACAACTGCCCTCAAAAATATGGTACTGGCATTACACAAATGCAAAAATTATTATATTATGCTCAAGCGGAATATTTAATTCATTATCGTCAACCTTTATTCGAAGAAGAAATTCAGGCTTGGCCATTGGGACCAGTGGTAGCACATGTTTATTATGAATTTGTTAGATGTATGGCTGAAGATAAAGACCTTTTTGAAACCAAATGTAGCAAAAATCCTTTACCTGATAAAGTTATTAAAATTTTAAATTTAGTAATTAAAAAACATGGCACAAAAACCCCAAATGATTTAATTGAACAAACACATAACGAAGACCCTTGGAAAAATATTTATCATCCTAACAAAAAATTTTCAAATTCTGTTATTTCAAATGAACAAATTTATGTTTTTTTTAAAAATCGAAAATAATTTATTTTAATTTTTATTAATTGAAAGAAAGTGGAGATGATGAGTTCGTTTTTAAAAGAAACCAAAAAAAGAACAAAGTGGGATAAAAAAACCTTTAATGAAATTATTATGTATATTCAAAAAATACTTGGTAAATTTTGCAAAGAAATAGGTTACATTGAACCTTATTCAAATATAAAAAATAAAGAAATTTTTGTAACAACTATTATAAAAACATGGTTAGAAGAAATATTTGGCAAAGTCACTACTAGAGAATCTAGTAATGGTCATGGCAAAACTGATTTAATTTTATTTTTTGATGATGAAATTGAACATCCTATTGAATGTAAAAGATATAAGGGCAACGAATCAATGGAAATGTTGTATAAACAAGTTAGTAGACATACTACTGTTTTTAATAAAACTGTTTCTATGATTATTTATTGCGAAGAAAAAAATTTTTTTGAATCAATAAAAAAAATTACTAAATGGATTAATGATAATGTTAGTTTAATTAAAAAACCTATTTTAAATTTTAATAATTATCCCAATATCTTTAAAGGCGAATTTAAACATGATTATGGACACACTGTGATGTTGCATTGCGCTTGTTATCATTTGTTTTTTGACAAATCACATGCAAAAACAAAAAAACAGATCGCAAAACAACCGAAAAACAATTTAAAATAACAAAAGAAGTAATATAAAAAAACAACCCCAGACCCTTTTTTACTAGGGGTCTTTTTTTATACCCAAATAACAAAAAGGAGGTTTTCAAAATGTCAAAAATAACTAAAATTCCCTTTATCTAAAAAATTAATAATTATGTTATTAATTATTATCTTCAATTTTGCCCCTCCCATCAATGCTAATTCTTCTTTTTTTAATAGTCAAAACAAAACCAAAATTAAATTAGCAGATTACGAAACCCTCAAACAAGAATGGTTAGCGACCCAACCCAAAATGAAAAGATATGACATTCCTGTTTTATCCAAAGAAAATATCCCTGAAATCTTAAAATATTTTAATATTAAAACTACTTTCAATATTGGAACTTATAATTATGGTTTGGTTAAAAAGCCTACTTATAATCCTTATGCCAAAAATTTCTTAATCTGGGAACTCAAAAATCCTCCTGCAGGATTAATCTGTGCTTTTTTCAAAGCCAGGCAAAACCCTTTTAAGGAGAAATATCCTCAAGATGACGATGAATACACCTTAGATGACCTTTTAAAATACGAAATCGCTATCGAAGAAGCTTTCGTATTTTGGGACGCTAACAAACAACCGACTCAAACAAATGTCAATATAACTTTCGTCAAGCTAGATATCTTTGCAAGCGACAATAAAGAAAAAGCGATAAACAAATACTTAATCAAAAACAAAATCATCAAAGAACCCAAACTAATTAAATTAGGTTGTTACAACGCTACTCCAACTACTGGTCTAGTTGTTCCTTTACCTTTGGGAGAATTTAATGGTATTGAAATTGCTGCTATTTACTTTGATGATGGGGTTCGTCTGCTCCCCGAACACCAAAAAACTAGATCTTTAAAAAGGGGAATAGAATGGCGAGAAGAAATGATAAAACAATATCAAACAGGATTAAATCAAACTGAAGATGAAAGAATAAAAAAGGCATTGCCAAAAGCAATTGAATCTTTACAAGAAGAAATTAAAGAACTTTACCAAGAAATCATCAACCACCAAACTTACACCATTGAAGATTTATTGAAACTCTCCGATGGTGCCAAAAACATCTATCTTTTTTCTTTCAATACTGAAAAAAGAATCAAAGAAATTAAATTACCCGATGCTATTGATCCTTACCAAGCTATTCGTGACTGGAAACGAGAAAACAACCTTTACACTTTTCCTCCTCTAGTTCAAGAAGATGACTATGAAGAACGAAGCGAAAATCGTGATGCTTATATAGAAATTACTTCTCCTGCTTATAAAAAAATTTCTATTCTTTTCCCGATTAAAATAGTCAAACATGCTTTTGAAACTACTGATTGTTGTTATTGTTTAGTTTGTAAAAATGATACACTCCAAATCGAACTCGCCAAACAATATCGTGATGCTTATGTACTTTGGATGAAGCGATGTTACATTAAACCTGGCATTTCTTATTCAGCTCAAGAAATAAGAGCTCATTTTGGTCGTTCATCGAGAGAAATTTATAATCAAGAAGGGAAAAAATGTCTATATCGTTATGTTACAAATCCTTTCATAGATGATTGGTACGTTGATTGGATTGAATGTTCTGGCTCAAACAATACTTTTTCTAATTTTTATGACACCACTCCACCACCCAAAAAACCTCAAGAATTAAATATTAATTGATATTAAGACCTCCATTTGGAGGTCTTTTTTTTTGCTCATCTTTGGTAAAATCTAAAAAAGAGTTTTATGTTATAATAAAGAAGAAGTCAAACAAGAAATTAAAATAATAATTTCAACTAACTAATTTTAGAACAAAAAAATACCACCCCCTAAATCAAACATGCCTCTTTAACGCGTTATTTTGCCCCTCTAGCCGCGATTAAATTAAAAGTAGGGTTATTACCCTAATTGTAATTTATACCCCCCTTAAATCCAATTTAGCCTCTAAGTGACATTCAAAAATTATATAGCACAAACAACTAACTACTTTTAGAATAAAAAATACCACCCCCAAATCAAACATGCCTCTTTAACGCATTATTTTGCCCCTCTCGCTGTGATTAAATTAAAAGTAGGGTTATTACCCTAATTGTAATTTATACCCCCCTTAAATCCAATTTAGCCTCTAAGTGACATTCAAAAATTATATAGCACAAACAACCCAAAATGAAAAATTTGGGATTATTGTGTAAAAAAATGCAACCCATGTCATTTTTATACAGACTTTTTCTTTTTTTTGGGGTATCTATATAATGGTATCCTTCTAATAAGGTTAAACCCGTTGGGTAAAACTAAACACCAATTCAAAAAGCCCTACAAGGCTATTTTGAATTGGTTTGTGTTTAGTAATGATTAATTCGGGTTTAACCTTATTAGAAATATAATCATTAAAATTATTATAATATATGTATATGTAATATAAATAAAGAAATTAAAACTATTTAAAAGTTTTTATTTCTTTATTTATATATTAACCATATATATTATAATAATTTTATATATTAATTTAATAAATATATTTTAAAATTCAGTTTTAATAAGTTATAATTATTTTTGTAATTAAATAAAAAAATATTAAGATAATTGGTGTTAATAATGCAAAAATTGCAAAAATTAAAGCAAAAAATAAGATTATTACAAAATATGATTTTCCATATTCAAATTATTAATAAAAAAATAGTTTTTAAACTTGTTAAACAATTTTCTCAAGACCTAAATTTAACTACCATTTTAAAAACAATTCGCATTAATCGAAGTACTTATTATTATTGGCTAAAAATTGAAGAAAAGTTAAAATTAAAACAAACAAAATATTTTTTACAACAAAAAAGAATTAAAGTTTTATGTTTACACCACCAATATTTTTACGGCCATCGTAAAATTACTGATTTATACCAAAAAACTTTCAACGAACCCATTACTAAGAAAAAAGTTTATCTTATCATGAAAGAAAATAATATTTGTTGTAAGTTAAGGCCTAAAAAAAATAAATATTATTATCATAAAAATTTAAAATCTAACCTCCAAGTTGCACCAAATTTAATCAATCAAGACTTTACCTCATCCCAACCTATGAAAAAATTATTCACCGACATTACTTATTTCCAAACTCCCCAAGGTTTTATCTATTTTTCTGCCATCATCGATTCTTTTAACAACCAAATCATCGCATCCCATACTTCGAATCGCCAAGATAAAGAATTAATTTTAAATACAATCAAAAAACTACCTCCATTAAAAGAACCTTGTGTTATCCATTCCGACCAAGGATTAGTTTATCAATCCCCAAAAGTACAACAAACCTTAACTAAAAAAAGGTTTTTAATCAGCATGTCCCGCAAAGCAACCCCACGCGATAACGCCGTGATTGAGAACTTTTTTGGCCAGATGAAAAGTATTTTATTCAACCAGCATCCGTTTTTATTTCAACAAGTTCCATGCAAAATCAAAAAAATAATCAATCGATTCACTTCTTTTTGGAATCATAAATGGCTTTTAACTAAATTAAATACTTTATCGCCTTTAAAATATTCTCAATCTTTTAGATAAATATTTTAATTAATTGACGAATTCAACTGTAACCTTTTTAAAAGAGGTTATTTCACTGTACATTTTTTTAAGTAAAAAATTAAAAACTCAGCATTATTGTGTAAAAAAATGCAACCCATGTCATTTTTATACAGACTTTTTCTTTTTTTTGGGGTATCTATATGGTGTAGGGATAAAATATTTAAAAAAATATCTTTTCAAACTAGCAAATTATGAAAAAATATTAGACATTTTTTAAGTTTAATGAAATTACTTTGTTAGTTTGAAAAGATATGGAATTATCACAATATTTTTAGTCTTAAAGAGTAATTTTTAAATAAAAAGTTGTATTAAAAAACGGAACACCTCAGGGTTATCAAGCATATCGTGGAGAAATAAATAAAAATACCATACAAGGAGAAAGTATAGAACTATCCCCAGGTAAATATTATTGCGAACCTTCTATTAATATGAGAAATATACCATATTCCACTCATGGAGCTAATTTAATTTTTAGCGAACCAACCTCAGAGACCGAACCACCACAAAATTTATTCAAACTTGATGAAGCAAAAGAAAACTTAAAAAATATATCTCAAGAATTATCAAATTATGAAACTAATTTAAAAAACGCTCAACTAGAATATAATCAATTATTAGAAAATCAAACACCAGATGATAGTTTGCAACAAGAATTAAATAATAAAGCAAATCATATTAAAACTTTAAAAAACGAAATGCAACAATTAGAAATTAAAGAACAAGGTTTTAGAAGTGAAATTGATGCTTTAAAATTGGAAAATAAAAACTTAAAAGAAAAATATACTAATGATTTAACTAAAATCAAACAAGAACTTGATGTATCTAAAACCGAAAACAAGCAACTAGAAAAAGAGATGCAAGAGATACAAGCTGAATTGGTTAAAAATGGTAACGCTGATGATGCATTAGTTAAACAATTAAATCACAAAGAAGCTCAAATAAAAAAATTAAAGGGTAAAATTACTAATTTAGAAGCCAATGAAACTAAATTGCAAACAATTATTAAACAAAAAGACGAAGAAATTAAACAATTACGACAAAAAGTTCAAGAACAAGCGGAACAAATTATAAAATTAACTGCTGAAATTGAAAACAATATAGAAACTTTCAAGCAACAAGCAATTAAAATTCAACAACTAGAAGGGGCAATTGCAGGACTTGAAGGTGCCAGTAGTGCGATGAGTGGTGATAATAAAGAGTTGCTGCATGAAATCAATAAACTAAAAACTCAATTAGACGCCGAAAAAGACGCGCATATTGAAACAAGAGAAAGATTGGAAGAAAAGATTGTTGAATTAAAAAATGATAATTTAAAATTAAACAATAAATCAACTGAATTAGATGAAAAAGAAAAACATTGGGATGTTTTGGTTCATTTTTAATTATTCCATCTCTTTTGCAAAAAAAGTAAGATTTTTTTGAAATATTTCAACTGTATGTTTTCTAAGATGTGCGTCAAATTTCAAGAATTTCTAACCCCTGACAAAAAAATCAACAATTACGTTGTTTTTGTGCCAATAACTTCCGAAGTCACAAAAATAACTTTTTTAATTAGTTGTTTTTGGATTTCTTAGTTGCATTCAGTGCTTTTTTGATTTCTATAATAACTAAAGGAATGATTGAAAAAAAGAAAATAATGGCAAAATCTAGCAAAGACAAAGAAATTAACTTAAACAATTTTCTTATCGCAGGCACCCAAATAATACTTAATTGGCAAAAAAGACTAATGCAAAAAGTTTTGATTAAAAGCGGATTTCGTTTTAATTTAAAAGTTGAAGTTGTAAAACTTCTTAAGTTCCATACATGAATCAATTGAGTGATTGCCAAAACCATAAAAGCAAAAGTTTGAAAAGTTAAATGTTTCTCTTGTAAAGTTTTTTCCTTGTGGATATGATAACCTACGCATCCAGCAATAAAAGCCAAAAGAGCAATCAACAAACCTTCTATAATAATTTTTTGGTAAGTTTTTTTATTTAAAAAATTTTCATGAAGGGAGTAAGGTTTTTGAGGTGAGTTGTTTTTTTCTTGCGATTCTAAACCCAACGCCATTGCCACCAAAGAATCTGTTACCAAATTGACCCACAAAATTTGAAAAGCCGTGAGTATTTGGAAATGAGAAGTATGAGAAGTAAAAGGAATTAAAAAGCTTCCAAAAAAATTATGAAGCAAAATTAACATGATTTCTCCCATATTGCAACTCAAAAGAAAAATTAAGCTTTTTTTAATATTATTAAATATATGACGCCCTGATTCTAAGGATGTAACAATTGTTGCAAAATTATCATCTGTTAAAATCATATCCGCTGCCATTTTGGCGACATTGCTTCCTGCAATTCCCATAGCAATTCCCACATCGGCTTGTTTAATGCTTAAAGCATCATTAACGCCATCTCCTGTCATTGCAACAACAAATCCTTTTTTTTGCCACGCTTGCACAATTTTTAATTTATCGTGATGATTAGTTCTTGCATAAACTTTAATCTGATTTAATTTTTTAAAAAACTCTGTTTCAGACATTTGATTTAAAGCTTCGCCTGTGATAACTAAATCGTTTTTGTTTTGTAGAATCTTTAAATTTTTGGCGATAGTGGTTGCAGTTTGAAGGTGATCGCCTGTAATCATGATGGGTGCAACATGGGCTTTTTGACAATTTATAATTGCTTGATAAACGTCATCTCGAATGGGATCTTGTAGAGCAACCGCGCCTAAAAAAATCAAGTTTTGTTCTTTTTGATCAGTTGTGTTTATTATATTGGGATTGTCAAAAGCGCAATTTTTGTAAGCAATTGCCAAAACTCTTAATGATTTTTGAGTTAGTTGATTAATTTGTGTTTCTAAAATTTTCTGGATGGCTGGAGTTTTTTTGATTATTTGGCCTTGATCTTCTATGTGAGTACATCTTTGCAAAACGACTTCAGGTGCTCCTTTGGTAATTTGATAAATCACTTGATCTTTTTCACTGCTGCAAAAAGTTGTCATCATTTTTCTTTGAGAATCAAAAGGTATTTCTCCTATGCGAAAGTAATTTTTTTTAATTTCTTGGATATTTATTTGATAAATTAAGGCTAAATTAATTAAGGCTTTTTCTGTTGGGTCTGCAATAATTTCTAAAGTTTTTTGTTCGTTTTGGTCGCTAATTAAGGCATCATTGCATAAAACACCAAAAAGCAATAATTTTTGCAAAGCGAAGTTATTTTCGTTGTTGAGGTTTATTTCAGTTGGGTTCTTTTTTGGATTGTTTTCGTTTTTTTCATTTTCATTCCTGCATACGAAAGGTTGAAATTGATTTTGGGATAAAATAATTTCTTTGACAACCATTTTATTCTGTGTTAAAGTTCCTGTTTTATCCGTGCAAACAACATTAACCGCCCCTAAAATTTCTAATGTTTTTAGATTTTTAACAATAGCTTTTTGAGTTGTCAATTTTTTCATCCCTAAAGCCAAAATTAAAGTCATTATAATTAATAATCCTTCAGGAATAGCTGCAACCCCCAAAGCAATTGCTTCCAAAAAAGTATTTTTCAATATATTAAAATCAATATAATTATTGTTTTTAAGCAAAACAAACAAAGCATTAATCATAATAATAAGAACAATCAATAAAGTGATGCCCTTAATAAAGCGAGTTAATTTTTGTTCTAAAGGAGTTTTTTGACTTTTGGCTTGATCAACAAAATTAGTAATTTTTCCCATTTCTGTTTTCATACCACAAGCAACAACAACCCCCCTAGCCCTTCCTTTTAAAACGATAGTATTCATAAAAACCATATTTAATAAGGATAAAATATTTTGGTCGTTGTTTTTAGCTGCGTGACTATTTTTTAAAACAGCCTTGGATTCGCCTGTTAAAATAGATTCATCCACTAATAAATTAAAAGTTTCAATCAATCTTATATCAGCAGCAACTATATCACCTGCCTCCAAAATAACCAAGTCACCTGGCACTAAATTTTCCATAGGAATTAAAAAATAACTGTTATCTCTAATTACTTTAACCTTTAATGAAGTTTTTTGTTCAACTAAAGCCAAAGTTTTTTTAGTTTTATTTTCATAATAAATACTTATAAAAATATTTCCCAAAACAATAATTAAAATAAAAACACCTTCAAAGATTTCTTCAAAATTATTTTTCCAAATTCCTATTGTGAAATTGATGAAAGCAGCTCCCAAAAGAAGAATTACTAAAAAATCCTTCAATTCCCTTTTTAATTGTTGGAACAAAGTTGTTTGATTGTTAATTATAATTTGGTTTTTGCCATAAAGCTTTAATCTTTGAAGAGCTTCTTCGCTTTTGAGCCCTTGTTGCAAATCCGTTTTAAAAAACGCTTGTAATTCTTTAAGTGTTTGTTGACTAAAAATATTTTTCATTAAAAAAATCCTTTATTAAATTAAGTAAAAGTGTTCAATATGATTGTATTGTAGTTAATAATTAAAAAAACCAAACTGGCAAAAATCAGTTTGGCTTCATTTATCTAAATTTTTTAGTTTTTAAGTATTATTATAAAAATAGTGAATTAGATATTTAAAAAAACTTATTTTTGATGAAAGAGGATATGACTTAAAAGAGGTATTTATTGTCGAAATAAATAAAATTATTAAAAAAATTTTCAATTAATTAAAAATATTAAAATCTTTTTTTTGCTGAAAGTAGTTTTTTTATAAAAAGACATTACAAAAGGCATCTTTTATTATTTAAATGAATCAAAATGAAAATTAACTAATTGTTTTAAATCTTTTATTGTTTTAGTTAGATTTTTTTGATAACTAATTTCGCAAAAAAAATTAACCATTTTTCTAATTTAAAATTGTTTGACAACGTTTGCATAAATCTTGGTCAGATTCTTGAATAACTACATTCCAACATCTTTTGCAAGCATAACCATTTGCTTTCATAACATCAACCCCAAAAGATTCTTTTTGGTTTAAGGTTATTTGAGATACGATGAAAAGCTGATGCAGTTGTTTTTTGATTTTTAAAACTTTTAAAGTATGCATTTGTTTTGTGGTTAAAAATAAATTCAGATGCGCTTGCAAAGAAGAATTAATGATATTTTTTTTCCTTGCTTTTTCCAAAACTTGCAAAACATCTTTGCGTAACGATAAAAAATTATAATATTCTTCTAAAAGGTTGCTTTCTTGACGAGTTTTTAATTGTGGCATTTTTTCTAAATAAATATCTTTTTGAACAAAAAAAGGGCAAAAACTATAAACTTCAGAAGTAGTGTGAGGAATAATAGGGGTCAAAATTTTTAAAAAAGCCGATAATAAATCATAAATATTGGACTGAATCATTTTTCTTTCAAAACTGTTTTGTTTTTCGATATATAAAATATCTTTAGCAAAATCAAAATAAAAAGCACTAATTTTATTAGTAATAAAAGGAAATAAATTTCTTAAAATCCCTTCAAAGTTATAACTTTGATAAGACTGGATGATTTTTTTTAATACTTCTTCTAAATCCAATATAACTGCTTGATGAATGGGCGTTCTGTTTTCAAAAGTGATATAATCCTGATTTTTATCAAAAGCATGGAGATTTCCTAACATAAAACGAAAAGTATTGCGAATTTTACGATAAATATCTTCTATTTGAGTTAAAATATCATTATTAATCCGTACATCAAAATTATAATTAACGTTAGCGGCCCACAAACGAATAATATCGGCTCCTTTTTGAGAAGCGATAATTAAAGGATCGATGACGTTGCCTAAAGATTTAGACATTTTTTTTCCTTGACCATCCAAAACAAATCCATGAGTAATAACTGTTTTATAAGGTGCTTTTTTAAAGGCGGCTGTTGAAGTAATTAAAGAAGAATTAAACCATCCTCTATATTGATCAGATCCTTCCAAATAAATATCGCTTGTTTGCGGGCAAAGACTATGAGAAGTACCTGAATCAAACCAGACATCCATAATATCAAGTTCTTTAGTAAAAAGATTGTTGGGGCTTTGGGGGTGTTTATAATTTTTTGGCAAAAGATCTTTGCAATCCCATTTATACCAAATTTCTGCACCATGTTTTTCCACCAAATCAGCCACATGATTAATTAATTTTAAGTCTAGAATCGGTTCGCCAGTTTCAGTGTAAAAAACAGTAATCGGCACTCCCCAAATTCTTTGACGACTAATATTCCAATCTTTTCTATTTTCAATCATATTAGTCATTTTTAAGTTCCCCCATTGAGGTACCCAATTAACTTTTTGCACTTCTTTTAATAAATTATTTTTGATTTTTTCAATAGAAACAAACCATTGAGAAAGAGCAAGTGAAACAACTGGTTTTTTGGTGCGCCAATCATGGGGATAAGAATGTGTTATAGTTTCGCTTTTTAATAAATGATTACTATTTTTTAAATCAGCAATAATTTCATCGTTAGCTTTAGTATAAAACAAACCTTCGTATTTTTTAGTAAGTGCTGTCATAAATCCTTTTTTGTTAATACTACAAACAACTTGAATGCCGTATTTTTGTGCCACTAAAAAATCTTCTAAACCATGACCAGGGGCTGTATGAACGAGACCTGTGCCTTCATCATCTAAAACGTGTTCAGCTAAAATAACTTTGCCTTGGTTACCGCCAACAGGATTAAAATATTCTAAATTTTCCAACTCTTTTCCTTGGAAATTAGCAATAATTTTAATTTCTTTATCATCCCAAGAAAACTTTTTTTGTAGTTTAGGAAGGTTATTTGCTCCCACTAAATAACGCTTTTGATTTACATCGATTAATTGATAATTTTTTTCAGGATTTACTGCAATTGCCATATTTGCTGGCAAAGTCCAAGGAGTTGTTGTCCAAATAATTAAAGCAGTGTTTTTGAATAAATCAGTTTCTTTCATAGGAAAAGCAATATAAATAGAAGGTGACACATGGTCGTAATATTCCAATTCAGCTTCTGCTAAAGCAGACTCCAAAGTGGGGGACCAATAAATAGGTTTTAAAGCTTTAAAAATTAATTCTTGATCTGCCATTTGACCAAAAATACGAATTTGATTAGCCATAAAATTTTTATTTAGAGTTAAATAAGGGTTTTTCCAATCAGCCAAAACTCCTAATCTTTGAAATTGTTTTTTTTGTTTTTCTACATTATCTAAAGCAAATTCATGACATTTTTGAATAAATTCTTCTCGATTGTTTTTTTTGTTAAACCCTATTTTTTTTAAAACTGCTATTTCAATTGGTAGTCCGTGAGTATCCCAACCAGGAATATAAGGAGCACAAAAACCTTGCATATTGTAAAAACGCACAATAAAATCTTTCAAAATTTTATTAAGAGCGTGTCCGATGTGAATGTTTCCATTGGCGTATGGCGGGCCATCCCACAAAATAAATGGCGGTAAATCTTTGTTTTTTTCAAGTTGTGTTTGATATAAATTAATTTTTTTCCAGTATGATTGAATATCGATTTCTTTTTTTCCTAAATTTCCTTTCATCGGAAAATCAGTTTGAGGCATTAAAAGAGTCTTTTTATAATTTTGCATAATTTTATTTCTTTCTTGGAATTTGAATTATTTTATTTTTTATACATTAAACCTAAAAGTAATAATATCGCCATCTTTTACTATATATTCCTTACCTTCGATTCTTAATTTTCCTTTTTCTTTGCTTTTTTGAAAAGTTTGATGAGTGATTAAATCTTCATATGCAAGTACTTCGGCTTTAATAAACCCTTTTTCTAAATCGGTGTGAATAATTCTTGCACATTCAGGAGCTTTTAATCCTTTTTGGAAAGACCAAGCGTGCACTTCTTTAGGACCTGCAGTAAAATAAGTTTGTAAACCTAAAAGATTGTAGCTTTCTTGAATTAATTTTGCAAAAGCTGTTTGAGTCATCCCATAATCTTTTAAAAAAACTTTTTCTTCTTCTTCCAAAAAAGATAAATCTTTTTCTAATTGGACACATAAAGAAATCACTTTTTTGCCTTTTTGTTTTCCATAATCCAATACTTTTTGTAAAAGCAAGTTTTTGTTGTTTACTAAATCATTTTCTTTGATATTAGCCAGATATAGTGAAGGTTTTAAAAATAATAAATTAAAGTTTTTCACTATTTTTAATTCTTCTTCGTTTAAAGAAAGGTTTTTTAAATCTTCGTTTGTTAAATGATGTTGAATTTTCGTTAAAACGTTATATTCTTTTAATAAATCTTTATCGCCTTTCTTTTTTTGTTTTTGAAGTTTTTGTAAACGTTTTTCAATTTGTTCTAAATCTGCTAAAGCAAGTTCGGTTTCGATAATTTTAATTTCTTCTAAAGGGTCATTTTTGTCCATAACATGCAAAATATTAGGGTCTTCAAAACATTTAACAACATGACAAATAGCATCTACATTGCGAATATGACTTAAAAATTGATTTCCTAATCCTTCTCCTTTAGAAGCACCTGCTACTAATCCTGCAATATCTTTAAATTCTATTAAAGCAGAAATTATTTTTTGAGATTGAAAAATTTGGGATATTTTTTTTAAACGTGGGTCAGGGACCTCAACTGTTCCTACGTTAGGTTCAATTGTTGCAAAAGGATAGTTAGCTTCTAAAACTTGCATTTTCGTTAAAGCATTAAATAAAGTTGATTTACCCACATTCGGTAAACCAATAATACCTATTTTCATAATTTTTAAATTCCTTCTATTAAATCTATTTATAGTAATTTATTGCTTTTAAAAATTTAATAATTATCAGATTATTTTTTTCTACCAAAATTTGAAAACTAATAAATTAAATAAGGAAAACAAAAACATGTATTTAATATAAATTATCAAAACTATCGTCTTTTAAGTTGTTGATGTTAAATTATATTAATTTTTAACATATATTTTTTTCTCTTTTTTAATTTCTTCCATGAAATAACAATAATTAGAATATCGCGAAGGAATAATTTTTCCTTGTGTCAAAGCCTCTTTAACGCCACATTGGGTTTCTTGCAAATGAAGGCAATTTGTGCCAAAATAACAATTATCAACATATTTTAAAAAATCAGGATAAAAATTTTTTAAATTTTGATAAGAAAAGCCACTTAAATCTAATTTAGAAAAACCAGGAGTATCAGCGATAAACCCGTTGTTGAAAAGATATAATTGAGCATTTTTGGTAGTGTGTTTTCCTCTACCTAAACTTTCAGAAATTTCTTGGGTTTTTAAATTTGCATCAGGAATCAAAGCTTTTAGTAAAGTTGACTTGCCAACTCCCGTTTGTCCAGCTAAAACAGTGATTTTTTGTTCAAAAATATTTTTTAAAACATCAATCCCTATTTGTTGTTTGGAATCAACATAATAACAAGTGTAAAAAGGAAAGTAATAATTCATGTTTTGTTGAATTTCTTCTAATTCTTCTTTTTCTATTAAATCTATTTTAGAAAAAACTAAGATGACATCTAATTTATGTTGTTGTAAAATTAACAAAAATTTATCTAAAAGAAGTGTTTGGAAATGGGGCTTTACCAAAGAAAAAACCAATAATACTTGGTCAATGTTTGCAATATTAGGTCTTTTTAATTCATTTTTACGGGGCAAAATAGCATAAATTAAATATTTATCATAACACATTTCATAAAGAACAATATCCCCTACTTTAATGCTCATTTTATCACGATTATTTTTTAATTGATTATCCTGTATGAAATTAGATTTTTTTAAAACCCCTTTTTTTTGAGCTTTTAAAATAGTTTGATTGTCAAGATCTTGAATATAATAAATACCTGCTAAAAATCTGATAACTAAGGCTTTTTTCAAACTACATCCTCTATTTCTATTTCTATTAAAATCTTTTAACAGATTATTTTTGCATTTTTAAAAATCACTAATTATTATTATTATAACATATAAACATTTTATTTAATTTGGAAAAACAAGAAAGTTGTTGTCTCAAAAACACGATTAATGACAAAAATAGAAGCAAAAAGTTAAATCAAAAAAATAACTCCCTAAAATAAAGAGCAATTGATATTAAAAAATGCAAATACTAAGTTCAACAATTAAACCTAAAAATAATAAAATTAATTTAAAAGTTATTAAACTAAATTTCGATGTTTTTGGGCATAATAAAATAAAAAAGACCAACTTAAAAGTTGGTCTTTGATAAAAATTTTATTTAATTTTAAAACTGTTTAGTGTTTTAGGGTTCAATTCGTTTTTGTTCTTAAAGAGGATGCAAACAAAACCTTTAAAAAAATTTATTTATATATAATTATCTAGATTAATAGGTTGTAAATCGCTATTTTTTAGTTTGAAAGACCATTTAGAACCATCGTATGAAAAAATAATATTATTTTTTGAATATTCAACTTCCTGTAATTTTCCGTCTTGATTATATTTTTCTATCGTACCATCATTAAAATGATATTGATACGTATGATCTTCATTATTTATTTTTTTGTATCGCAAATCTGAAGGAACTTCTTCTGCGTTTTCTCCTTCTATGATTTTAATTTCTTCATATTCTATATAATTGTCATAATCTAAAACATCACTCAATATGTTGCTATTTTTCAAAAGTAATGAAAAATAACTACCTGGGTTTGATTTTGCTATTTCAACATTTTCTTTTTGCCATTCCCTAATATTAGAATTATATATGTTCAACTCTACTTTAGTTGGAGTTTGCCATTTTGACAATATTGCTTTTTTTATTTCTTCTTTAGATTGTTTTTCATCGATATTATATGTTTCTATAATGTCTTTATTGTTTTTAATAAAATCAACATGTAGCTTATCGGGAATTATTAATTTCTTGATTGTGCCTTCTGGATTTTGATATCTACCATAAATCATTCCATCACTATTATAAATAAAATGATGTTTTATAATATAAAAAAAGGATGTTGTTCATTTTTACCAACTGGCATATTCACTTTACGATAAGGAGCTTTATTTGCATTTTGAAAAAACTTTGTTAATTTTAATAATGGAACTGTTGAGCCCAACATTGTTTCTTCTAATCTGGTAAGCTCCACAAAAATGGCACCATTTGAGAACAACATTTTTTTCCAAAAAAAATATGATTTTTTGAAAAACCAAATTGTTTATTAACTACTTTTATTATAACATAATTAAAATTATTTGTCAAAATATGAAATTTATTTTTTTTTAAATTTGTTGTTCTCAACCAGTACCAGTTTTTAATTGGTTTTTTGAAAAAAAAATTTTATATTTTATTAATTATAAAGTAATAATATTATTTAATAGTATAATATATGTATATGTAATATAAAGAAAGAAATAAAAACTATTCAAAAGTTTTTATTTCTTTCTTTATATATTTACCATATATATTATACTATTAAAATATTATATTTGTCAATACTAAAAATATAAAAAAATAATTTTTTTACATAATAATCTAAAAATAATTGATTTAAAGAATTTTATTAATTTCAAAAAATAAACAATCAAAACATTACCTCTTAAATGATTTTATATTTACGATTTGATATTTATCATTACCAAGAACCCAAAAGTATCATATAAGGGCAAAATTTTGAGTTTTAAGGGGTGTTATGGTTTTTTAAAACACCTTTTTTTTGAGGTCTATAAAAAAACCTACACAAAATGCCCTCCGTTATGAAGGGCTTATAGTTTTAATTATTAATTAATATTTTTTGGTTTTAAATTCTTTGGGTGATAAATAATTTAGAACTTTCATTTTGCGATACATATTATAATATTCAATGTAATTAGTAATAATTTCTATAATTTGATGTTCGCCTAGATTTTGCATTTTTTCATAATGGATAGTTTCACGTTTCATGTTGGCCCAAAATGCCTCCATGCATGCATTATCAGTTGGCATGGCTTTAGCTGAGAAACTAGTTATTAGATTATTAGCTTTTAACTCAGTTTGATATTTTTTAGAAGTATAAACACTTGCTCTATCACAATGAAGAATGCAAGGGTTTATTAATGTAGGAATAACTTTTAAAGTATTAATTACAAAATCAACATCAGCAATTTTAGAAATATTGTAACAAATAATTTCGCGGTTATACAAATCCATCATCGCAGAAACAAATAATTTTTTGGTTATTTTTCCCAAAAGGTATATAAGTAATATCTGTACATAATTTTTCAAACGGTCTTGTGGCATGATAATTGTTTTGAATTAGATTTTTTAAGTTATTTTCTTTTTGGATTGCTAAATCATAATAATATTGAGGTTTTCGCTGTATTCTTTGTGATAATAACCCAAATTGATGCATCAGTTTTAAAACAGTTTTAGCGTTTATCTTAAATCTAAGGTCAATTAATTTTTGATGAACCACGCGATAACCAAGCCTTCTTTTTCTTTTGCCATCAGTTGTGATATATGAACCTTGTTTGCATATTTGAAACAAGGATTTTTCCAATTCACTTTGAGGTCTAGGATGAAGACTTTGTTTAATCCATCTAAAATAACTAGTTTTTGAAATAGATAACCATTTAATCAATTGTTCTAATGAAACTTCTTTTTGATATTTATTAATAATGTCTAAATATAATTTTCTATTTTTCTTGAAACTAGTTTTTAGTTGTTTTTTAATTGCCTTTTTAATTGGATTAATCCCTTTTTCAACAACCTTTCTTTTTCCTCTAATTGATTGTTCTAGCCTTTCTGCGCCTTTGAATTCATACCACTCTACCCATTGATAAATCTGACTCCGATTTTTAATCTTTAAGTTTTTTTGGATTTCTTTACATCTTTTGCCTTCCTGTTTCGCAAAAACAGCCTTTAATTTAACATCCAAAGAATATAATTTTAATTTTCTCTCCATTCCTAAGCTCATTTCTGTTTTATTAACATAACTTTATTTTTTTAAGCCTTTATTGTTAAAAAAACTGTTTAGTTGGTTTTAATTAAAAAAAACAACAATAAAATCTTTTTAAGAAATTTTATTGTTGTTTTAAAATATTTATTAATTTTTTGTATTAAATTTCTTAGTGTAAAGCGTGATATATCTTTGTTTTGGGTTGAAGTGAAGGTAGTAATTTTTCATTTTATCTTTGGGATATCTAGAATCTTTGGGGTTTATTATATGACATTGTACTTCATCCATGAAGAAGTCTTTATCTTCTTCAATTAACCATTTTGGGCCTTTGTAGTTGAGTTCTGTGTAGTAGTTTGAAGGGTCGTTGATAAACATATTATTAAATTGTGAATCATCATCTTTATTTTTCGTATGGAAAGTATCAAAAAAATCAATCCTGCTATCTTTTACTTCCCATTTCTCAAAAGGGTTTTTCATAAACGGCATTATATCAGTTGGCTCGTATTCACGGTGCTTTCCACGACCAAGGCCGTTGAGGCTGTAAAAGCCATAATGTTTTTCAACTTTTGTTTCATCTTTTGGAGGTTTGAGGTATTTTAAAAAACCTTGTTTCCATGATTCATATTGTTCTTCACATTCTTTTCTGCGTGCTTTAATTTCTGTAATTGATTTGTTGATTCTTTGTTTAGTGTCAATTACTTCATCCAAATCAGAAGGTAACATTACTTCATGTTTTGGATTTAGGGTTTTGAATTTGTTTGTTTTATTATAGGCATCATTAATGATAGTTGTTAAATCACGGTTAGAGTAGTTTTTGCCTTTACATCTGTTTGCAATTTCTTTTAAATGAAGGTAAGTGTGATAACTGATTTGATAAGGTTCTATCAAGAATTTTAAGAAACCTTCAATTTCTTCATCTTTAATTAAATCAATTTTAATTTCTTTGCTAAAACGACTTCTGAGGGCTTTATCAATTTGGTCTAGGTGATTAGTAGCGCCCATTAAGACAATTTTTTTGTCAGAACGGTTAAAACCATCTAATTTAGTTAAAATATTATTAACAATATTAATACTTGTTTTATTAGAATTTTTGTCTTCACGGTTAGCCATGCCACTAATTTCGTCAATAAAGATAATAGTTTTATCATGTCTTTCAGCTTCCATCCAAATCTTTTCCCATTCTTCTACTCCTTCGCCGACATAAGTTTTATCTAGTTTTGAAGGGTCAAATTCAATAAAATAGGCGTTGCATTCATTACTCAATGCTTTCAGTAAAAAAGTTTTTCCCGTACCAGGCGGACCATATAATAAATATCCTTTGGGTCTTATTTTGTCAAAATTTACTAAATTGTTATTGGATTCTTTAAAATAAAAAATTAAATCCTCTAATTCTTCTTTTTCGCTTTCCATACCATAAACGTCTTTAAAAGTAATTTGTTTTTTGGCGATTTTTTCAATATTTGGGTTTTTGATTGCTTCAATTTCATTTTGAAGTTGTTTAATTTGTTTATCAAATTGGATTAATTGACCGTCTAAAAATAAATCATAACTTTTGAGATTTTGGACTTCTTGTGGGTTGTCTTGATGTTTAATTATTAGTTCTTTGATGTTTTCTTTGTTGGCGTTATTATAATTTATTGCTTGTTGTAAGTCAGATATTTTTTGATAAATAGTTTTGAATTGAGTAGTTTGATTGGTTTCTGATTGGATGCTTTCAATTAGTTTCTTATTGTTTACTTGTGATTTTGTATTTTCCACTCTTTTTTTGGTTAATGGTTGGGTAGCTTCATTGATTTGTTCGCGTTGTTTTGATAAATCAGCTATTTGTTGGTTTAAGTTTTTTATTTCAGTTTCTAATTGGGATTTTGTTTCATCATTTAAATTAGTTTCTTTATTGTTTAATTCTTTGGTTTTTTGTTTTAATTCTTGGTTGAGGTTGTTAATTTGAAGACTTAAAGTTTTGATTGTTTCTAAATTAGAGTTGATTTGTTGTGATAATTGGTTGTCTTCTTCTATAAGTTTTTTGTTATTGTTTATGTTTTGTTGATTGATTATTTCTAAATCTTTTAAACGTTTTTGGAGTTTATTAAGTTCTTCTTTTGCTTCTGAATCAAGTTGGTTATTGGGTGGTTGTGTTATTGTTGGGGTTGTTGATGATTTGGATTTGGTTTCTGTTTTAGATATTCCAACAATAAATAAAATCAACAAAATTAAACCAAATAAAGATAAGAAACTAAGATATATTTTGTTTTTAAGCTTCATTTTTTCTCCTTTCTAGAAAAAATAATTTTTTTTGATATTTAAGTTTTGAACTTGTGAATATAATAAGTCAACTTTTGTTTTTTTGAGTGAAAAAAGGGCAAAATTTTGAGTCTATTTTTGTAGGTTTTTGTAATTTTTTATTATCGGTTAAATTTGCTTAGTTTCTTTAAATAAGTTGTTTGGGATGATGGATTTAAATTATTAATTTTCATTTATTTCTTTGTCACTTTCTAAATTATTTTTATTTTTTGATTCGTTATTTGGATTTGGAATAATTAAAAATGTTTTTTTAGGTTTGCTTTCTTTTTGTGTTTCATCTTTTTTATTGATTTCTGGTAATGGAAGAAAATTAAAAAAGATTTTTTTAATGATAAACATTAAAGCAGTTGTAAATAGGACGCCAACGATAAATCCAATGGCGAAATTTAGATCATTCATTTTCTTCCTCCTTCTTAATAATTGGGTTGATATTTTGCGATTTTAATTGTTTTTTTCTTGCTTTTTTCTCTTGCCAATGAGAAACTTTAACTCTTTGAACCATAATTTGGGATTGGAGTTTTTCTTGGTTTTCATTGATTTTATCTAGTTTTTTTAATAATTGTTTTTCTAAATATTCTTGTTTGGCATTTTGGATTTCTAATTTTTGTAGTTTTTTGTTGGGGGAAAAAAATACCCAAAATTAAATCTTTGAAGAAATTTAAAGTGTTTGCAATTAATTTAAAAATTGGTTTGAACCCAGAAACAATAAGAATAGTGAAAAGTGTTGTTTGGATTCCATCCATTCTTCGTTCAAGAATTTCAGTAGTTGTAAATCCTTTGGTATAATTTAGAATAAAATTGCTAATTGTTGCAAATATTGAAAATAACCACATATTTTTTTACCTTTCTTAATAATCTTTAATAACTTTTCTTCGTTTTTTAAACGATTTCTTTTTGTTTTTAAAAGTTTTATTGGGGCGGTCTAAATTAAGCCATTTTCCTTTTGGTTGATTATATTTATTAGTTTTTTTCTTGGATTGGGAATTGCGGGATTTGAAATAAGTCCCATTAAATGCTTCTGACATGCCGTCGCTCATATTATTCATTCTCCTTATTATTTTTATTAATCTTTTTATCTAATTCATCAAGTTTTTCTATTGATTCATCCAGTTTTTTATGTGTTTTATTGAATCGTTCTTGGGTTTGGTTTCTTGTATCATTAACTTCATCGAGAACTTTATTTTGGGATAAACCAATTTGACGAGTTAATAAATAAGTAGTCATTTTGGTTTGTGGCTATTCCACAGAAATAATGCGGTTTTAAATGGTTAACGTTAAAAATTAAAATTTCTGAATGAAAAACAACGTTTTCAAAAACGTCTTTGGGAAGACTAATAATAGAAGAGATTTCGGGATATTCTTGATTTAAAAATTTCTGTAATCGCTTGCTATTTAGTGATTGATTAAGTCTGAATCCATAAGGAGTAAATAAAACAATTGGGATATCTTTACCAAAAAGTTCAATTATTTTACTTAACCACAACTCAGGCAACAAAGGACGACCACCATATTTTTCCTTAACGTAGTTTTTAGTTTTAAAATCCAAATTAAAGGGTGGGTTTGTAATTACCAAGGATATTTTTTAAATCCTTTTGGGTTAATTCTAAAAAGTTGTTATGAATTAAATTAGGGAAGGTTGTTTTTTCTATATCAACCCCTAAAACATCAAATCCTTTTTGTTGCCAAGGTAGTAATAAAGAACCTTCACCAACACAAGGGTCAAGGATTAAACCGCGTTGGATTTGAGGTGATAAAATATTATATAAAAATTGCGATACCCAACTGGGAGTATAAATAGTAGCTTTTTTTTCATTTTTGAAAAAATTATTTCTATCAACTCGATACATTTTTTTATTTTTCCTTTTCTTTTTTATTTTAATTTAAGGTTTTTAACTTCATCTTTGAGGGTTTTTGATAGTTTGAAATTTACCACAGTTTTTGCAGGGATTTTTAGTTTTTTACCTGTTTTAGGATTTCGTCCTTTATGGGCTTTTCTTGATTTTAAGATGAATTTACCAATTTTTGGCGATATTATTACTTCTTCGTTTGATTTGATTGCTTCAATTAAAGCATTTTCAAACGAATTGTAAAAATCTTGAGTTTGAGTAACCGAAGTGTTATTCATTACTGCGAGGTTTTTGATTAATTCTTTTTTTGTTAGTTTTTTTAATTTTTCTTTTTTAGTCATTGTTTTTGCTCCTTTCTTTTATGATTGTTCCATCGGAGTTGTAGTAAGTTCTTTTAAACAATTTACCATTAGGATGGTGTTTGTATATAAAAGCTATTCTTTTGCGATCGAAGGAAAAACCAGTTGTTTTAATTAATTTGTTTGTTTTGGGATGGTACTTAAATTCTGTAATATAGTCAATTGTTTCACCATCTTCTCGGTATTTAGTAAATTTAATTAATTTACTTATTTGGGGGTTGTATTTTCTGATGTAATCAATTGTTTCACCATCGCCATCATAAAAAATTTCTGTGGTTAATTTACCATTAGAATTATAATTTGTTTGTTTAATTACTTCTTCTGTTTCAGGGTGATATTCAGTGATGTAATATATTGTTTCCCCATCTGAGTAGTATTCAACAACAGATTTCTTTGTTTTGTCGGAATTTAAAGTTTTTTGATGATTCATAATTATTTTTCTCCTTTAATTAAAATATTTATTTGTTGATTAAAATTTTCATTATTTGGGATAAGTTTTTTTATGTATGATTAGTATTTTTTTTGTTGTTTTTATACTTCCATTAGGGTTGTAATAGATTTCATTAAAAACAGTTCCATCTGGGTTGTATTTCGTATATTTAGTTTTTTTGCCTGTTTTTGGGTTATATTCAATAATACAGTTAATTGTTTTACCATCTTTATGGAACCAGGTTGCTTTATTTAATTTACCATCTGGGTAATATTCAACAACAAACCTCTTTGTTTTGCCATCAAGGTAATAAAAAGTTTTTTGATAATTCATATTATTTATGCTCCTTTAATTAAAATATTTGTTTGTTGATTAAAATTTTCATTATTTGTTCTAAATTTTTTTATGAATGATTAATATTTTTTTGTTGTTTTTATACTTCCATTAGGGTTGTAATAGATTTCATTAAAAACAGTTCCATCTGGGTTGTATTGGGTATTTTTGATTAATTTACCTGTTTTAAGGTTATATTCATTAGTATAAATTAACGTTTTGAAATCATCTTGATAGTAATTTATGATGTGCTTTTTATCATTTATTATTTCTTCTCCAATTGTGCCATCAAGATGATAATTAATTGTTTTGATTATTTCTGCAGTTACAGGGTTCCAACAAATAATACAGTTAATGGTTTTGCCATCTTCACGGAACCAAGTTGATTTATTTAATTTGCCATCAGAGTAATATTCAATAACAAACCTCTTTGTTTTGCCGTTGCCGTAATAATGAGTTTCTTTAATTCTTTTATGTGTTTGGGGGTCGTATTCTTGGATGACATATATTGTTTTGCCATCGGAATAGTATTGGGTTTGTTTGGTTAATTTACCATCTGGGCTATATTCAGCAACAAATTTTATAGCTGTTTTGATTCCTTTGCGATAAAAAGTTTTTTGATAATTCATATTATTTATGCTCCTTTAATTAAAATATTTGTTTGTTGATTAAAATTTTCATTATTTGTTCTTTTTAATAATTTTTAATAATAACTTCTTGTGTTATTCCTTTTGAAGTTAAAGCGTAATTGGTTGTAGTTTGGAGAGGTTGGATATGAAAATCTTTAAATAATTCAATTATTTTAGGGGAATTATAATTTGTATACAACCACTTTACCTTGCGATAATTTGCCATCTCTAAACTTTTATAAAGTCTTTTGTGATCTTCAAATGTGAAAGGTTTTTGATAAAAGTCTTTATCTTTAGTCCCTTCACGCCAATACGGAGGATCAACAAATATAAAATCGTTGCTTTGGGTTTGGTTAATGACACTTTCAAAATCGCCATTTAACAATTTTATATTCTTAACATTGGTTTTTATTCTTTGGATTTCTGATAAAACAATTATAGGGTTTTTGAAACGAGATGAAAAATTGTATCCTAAATAAATAGTTCCATCAGAGCGATATCGGAAAATGCCCCTAAAAGCATATTTCAATAAAACATAAAAAAGGGCACTTTTATAAGCACACAAATTACTTTTATTAAATTTTTCTACCAAATGTTTAAATGATTCTTTTTGCGTCTTTTGATCTTTATTTACATATATTTTGTCTTCAAATTTACGCACATAATCACAAAACAATTCTGGTTTTGCTAACATATCTTTCCAAAGTTGTATTAAATTGATATCATTATCGTTCAAAGTGACAATTGAGGGAGCAAGAGATTGGAATAAAGCCCCACTTCCTAAAAAAGGTTCATAATAATTGTTATAATTTGTTGGAATATATTTTAATAATTTAGGTAACATTTTCTTTTTACTGCCTATCCATGGTATTTTCATTATTAAACTCCTTTACCCAAATATAAATTAAAAAGACAACATCAGAAACAAGACTAATAGCGGTATTAGCCTTAATTCCTAAATTAAAATCAAAAAATAGGGTCATTAGATTTGTTATGATAAAACCTAAATATGTTATACTTAACAATATTAAAATGTGTTTGGGAGTTAAAATCATTTTTATTCTCCTTTATTTATTTAAATTATTTTTTTATTAATTAATAAGTTTTAATAATTTTATAAAAATGTTGTTGATATCCTAAGAATCAATAATGAAAACCATTCATTTGAAAAAATATAATCAATTATTTTATCCACAAAATGAGAGATAAAAAATGACAAAAAAATGAATGAAAATATAGAAGAAGTATGCAAACTCAAATAACAAACAAGAATACAAAATGATAAAGATTTAAAAACAAAAGATAATATTTTTGCCATATTGTTGAATCCTTTCTAATTTTCAATGTATTTGTTTCATTTACTTTTTTTAGCGTTATATTCATTAATAAATTCAATTGTTTTATCATCTGAGTAGTATTTGGTCTCTTTGGTTCGTTTACCGTCTGGGGTGTATTCAACAACAAATTTCTTTGTTTTGCCATCTTCATAATAAAAAGTTTTTTGATAATTCATAATTATTTTTCTCCTTTAATTAAAATATTTGTTTATTGATTAAAGTTTTAATTATTTGGTCTAAATTATCTTTTTGGGATTTGGTTGCATTAATTAAAAAATGATTACAATTTTTGTGGTTGCAATTTGCATCATTACAGTATTTATGTTGGTTTAAATAATGCTTACGGACATTTTCAAAATAATTTAAAGGTTTTCGTTCAATGAGGTCTAATTTATGATTTGCTTGGTTTTGTTTACGTTGTATCCCGATTTTAGGGTCAATATCTAAGTAAAAAGTTAATTTAGGTTTAATTAAGAAATGATTGATGATTTTTGAAGTAATTTTGTCATCATAATCTATGTAATTACCTTTGCTTTGATAAGCAAAAGTAGAATCATACCAACGGTCAACTAGAACAAGATAACCACCCAATAAAGCAGGGATTATTAATTCATCTTGGGTTTGCATCATGTTGGCAAGGCTAAGTAAATATTTAGTTTTAGGGCTTATTTTGGATTGATGTAAAAATAAATTTCTGATTTCTTTTCCAACAATGGAACTGCCTAAACCTTGAAAAAATTTAATTTGATAGCCTTTATTTTCAAAAGAATCTTTTAATTCGTTAATTAAAGTAGTTTTGCCGCTTCCGTCAACACCTTCAAAACTAATTAATTTATTTGTCATTAGGGTGAACCATCTTTTTAATTAAATTAATAGGTGAAAAAGGAATGAATTGGTTGGTTAGTAAGTTTTGTAAGAAGAGATTAGCTGAATTGGAAAATAAATTGATTACTTTGTTAATTGATTGTACTTTACCATTTTTAATTTTATTATTTAATCTTTGAGTTTCGGATTCATCATTTGTTAACAAATAAAACCCAAAGCGAGTGTCTAGTTTTTTGATTTGTTCCCCTTCTACTATTGATTGTTTGTATCTATCTCTAAGGCATGTTTTGAAATTGAAGGCAATAATGCGTTTTGTTTTGGTAAACAATACTAAATCAAATTTAATATCAGGGATGAAAAATAAATATGATTGAGGATATAAATATTTAATTCCTTTGTGATTTAGATAAAGCAAAATTAAGTATTCGTTAATTTTTCCGCGAATTGATTTTTGGCTTTGAGAGTTGTGTTGGTTGTTGGTTAAATATTCATTGAGTATATTATGGCAATCAAACATATATTGATTAAAAACTTTGTTGAAAAAAATTGGTTGAACTATTTGTTTGGTGATGTTAACGCACAAAGATTTATGATTAAAAACGTTAATATTATTAAAATCTAAATTAGATATTTGTTTCATATTTTTATTTCCTTTTTTATTCTTATTCTTTTGCTTCAAATCTTTGGATTTGTTGATAAAAATTAAAACTACATTCGCCTTTGGGACCGCTACGGTTTTTGGCAATAATTAAATTCGTATGTGGGTTGTTATCAGGTGTTTGATAATAACTTTCGCGGTGTAATAACATCACAACATCAGCGTCTTGTTCAATTGATCCCGCATCTCTTAAATCTGTTAATTGTGGGCTTTTGACTTCTCTTACATAGGTTGCACGGTTAAATTGACTCAAAGCTACAATTGGAATATTAAGTTCACTTGCTAGTTTTTTTAATTTGCGTGAAATCACAGATATTGCTTGATATATATTCAAACTTTGGTCGTCTTTTAATAAATGGAGGTAATCAATAAAAACAATATCAAGTCCTTTAGTATATTTCATTTGACGGCATTTGGTTTCAATGTCTTCAATTTTGTTATTTCTATCATCATCAATTAAAATGTTTAATTGCGTTATTTCATCCTCAGCAATAAGTAACTGTAATTTTTCATTTTTAGTTAAGTTTTTGTGTTGGAGTTGTTTTAAAGGGATTTGAGAAGCAGAAGAAAGTAACCTAATTCCTAATTCTTCCGCTGCCATTTCTAAACTAAAAATAACTGCTTTTTGGTTTTCGGGGTTGGTAGTAAAGTTTTTTGCAATATTACAAGCCAAATTTAACATAAAAGCAGTTTTTCCCATCGCAGTTCTTGCTCCTAAGATAATTAATTGGTTAGGTTTGAAACCAGAAATTAATTCATCTAGATTTTTAAAGCCTGTTTTTATTCCTACAAATTGGTTGGGGTTGTCATCATTAACAATACTTTGGCGAATATAAGGAATTAATGTTTTTGTAGAAATAAAAGGAGATTTGGTTTTTTGCATAAAACTTTCTACTTGGTTTTTGACTGTTTGCAGATAATTGTGAATATTTTTACTTTTTGATAATGCGGTTGGTAATTGTTTGATTAATCCTAACAAATCTCTTTTAAGGGAATTTTCTTTAATTAAATCAATATATGTCTCTAAATATTCACTTGCAGGGGCCGCCTCCACTAATTCAATTAAATAATCAATTCCTCCTATTTTGTATAAATTGTTATCTAAAACGGAACCCACCGTAACATAATCAATTTCGCGATTTTGCAGTTTTAATTGCTTCATTGTCTCAAAGATACAACGATGCTTGGGGTTGGAAAAATTGTTTGTGTTGACTAAATTTATAACAACATCCATTTTTTCTGGTTTTAATAATAGTGCTCCCAATAATGCACGTTCGGCTTCAATCATCTTTCAAACTCCTTTTTCTCAGTTTGGATACAAAAAAAATCCAAACTGTTTATTTTTAATTAATAAACAATTTGGATAAATTTGTTGTTCTCAACCAGTACCAGTTTTTTGGGGCAGTCTATGCCGAAATCCAAAAAGAAATTGATGAAGTCAATAAAAAACTTGAAGAAATCAAACTCGAAAAAGAATTATATCAATCCCTAAAAGTAAAATATCAAGAAATGTATAACCGCATGATAACTTATGAAAAAGAAAATGAAGCATCAGCGGGAAATATTGTCAAATGGATCTTCAAAGGTTTTGATAAAGTTACTGACTTAATCCCTGCTAAATATGGTCTGAAAATTATAGGCAAATCAGTTACTTTTACACGTAAGTTCGCTCAAGGCATGTCAAAAGCTACTTTAGTTCTTCACGAAGGTCACCGTTTATGGCACATGTATAATGAAGTAATTAATGAAAATAAAGAACATCCACCAATGATTACCGAAGAAGCTTTAGAGATGTATACGAAAGATATTGACCGTGATTTAGCCAAACTTGACGCTGATTACAAAGATTACGAAAAAAAGCTAGCTGATTATAAACTTCGTCAAAACGAAGAGAATTTACAAAAAGAACTTGATAAATCCCAAGAATTGAATAAAAATATTAAAGAAAGAAGACGTAATGTCGTTGATGAATATGCAACCATTATCGAAGAATTAAAAAAGAAACACAAAGAAGTTTCAGATACTGAGAAATTATATGAAGACAAAGCTGAATTGGAAAGCATATTAGAAACTACAAGAGAAGATGTAAATGATTTAAAAGAACAATTAAAACAAAAAAATCCAAGTTATGCTCGCGCTCAACAACGCCTGCAAGCTAGACGAGTTGGTAAAATCCCTGAAATAGTTATGATTCCAAATAAATAATTATTTTAGCTAATTATTTTATTAATAAAATTGTATAATGGTAATAAGTGATATGATTAATTATCACCAATCGCCATTATCAGGAAAGGTAAATAAATTATGAAACAACCAAACTTTTTCTTCAAAACATTTAGTAACTATTATTATCATTTTACTTTTCGGAATAGCAATTATCATAGGCATTAAACAAGGATTTAATGATTATCAAAACGAAAAAAATTCTTTATCTCCTTTAGGACAAACTCCAGAAAAAGATTCCTTAGAACCCGAAACCCCACCAAATCCTTCAAGAATAAAACGTTCTACGGAAGAAACACCCCAACCTAAAATTAAAACCACTGCTGCTCGTTTAGACCAAATTAAAACTTATCTTTTCACTGAACCTGGTAATCCTTCATTATTACCAACTGATTCATCAGAAAGAGAACGAGAAGAAATTTCTAAAATAAAACAAAGTTGGCAACAATCTTTAAAATATTTAGAAAATAGAAAAACTCGCCCTACTGGCATTAATAAATGTCAAAAAGAATGTGATGAATACCAATCTCACTTAAATTCTATTCAACCTCAAATAGAAACTTTAAAACCACAACAACAAAAACTAGAACAACAACGCGACGAAAAACGCCAAGAAGTTCAACAAAAAAAAGAAGTTCAGAAACAATTTAAATATTTACCTAATCAACCCGAAGAAGTTAGAAAAAAAAGAAAAGAAAATTATGATTTATTAAAAGCAGAAATTGAAAAACTCCAAGGTGAAGTATCAGAAATAGTTGGTGAAATTGGAAAAATAAAAGTTCAAATTGGTAAATTAGAAGCAACCCAAGAAAAATACCAAGATATGTTATCTCGTGCTGAAAAATATAAAAAAGATTTAGAAGAACAATATAAAGATGCTGAATTACAATATAAAAATGATATCTTAAATCGTCTCCAATCCCTTTACGACATCCCCTCAGCTGAGGGATAAATAAAAATAAGGAGTAATATATAATGTTAGTAAAAAATAAATTACATCTTTTACCATTCTTTTTAATTAGTTGTTTAGGATTATTATTTGTGATAAATAATAATCAAGTTATGGCGACAAAAGATGACTTATATAAACATAAAGAAAAAACAGAAATGAAAAATAAATCACTAATCATACCAAACAAAGATAAAACAATTATAAAACATAAACCAATCGCTAACCAAGAAATTCAAGAATTTGCTAATGATTTTAGAAAAAAACCTCATTTAAGACGAGATAAAGCGTTACAACGTCTAATTAATCATTTGTTTTTAATAGATAAATTACCACTAAAAGACTTTGATTTGGCTAATTTTAAACCTGAAAAATAATTTATTATTTTCACAAAAAAAAGAAAGATTTTATTAAACAAAAAAATTATTAAATAAAATACTTTTCAAATAAAAATAAACCTTCCTAAAAAGAATTTATTGTTATTTTTTTTAATAAAACCCGATAAAACAGTTTTTTAACAATCAATTCTTTAAAAAATAAAGTTATGTTAACAAAACAGAAATGAGCTTAGAAATGGAGAAAAAATTAAAATCTTTATCAAAAAATTTATGATATCAAACTTTTAAATTATATAAATAAACAAATTTGGTATTATTCACATGAACGAAATCAAATAGCGATTCAAATTTCAAGTAGTTCTTATCAAGATCCCGCAATACAAGAAATGATCGCAAAACATCAAAAATTAGTGATAAAAATTCAGGATCTAGATGAAAAATATACTAAATTAAATAAATAAAATAATTGTTAATCACAACCCTAAAGACCCTGAGAGAGGGTCTTTTTTATTTAACCATGCTTATCAAACATCCAGACTCTTTAAACAAAGGTCTTTTTTTATACCCAAATCACAAAAAAGGAGGTTATTAAATAATGTTTAAAGTAATTAAAATCCCCTTTATCTAAAAAATTAATAATTATGTTATTAATTATTATCTTCAATTTTGTCCCTTCCATCAATGCTCATTCTTCTTATTTTCATCGTCAAAAGAAAACAGTCATCAAATTAGCTGATAAAGAAACCCTCCAAAAAGAATGGTTAGCGACCCAACCCAAAATGAAAAGATATGACATTCCTGTTTTAAACAAAGAAAGCATCCCTGAAATCCTAAAATATTTCAATATTGAAACTTCTACCTATGGTTTAGATACAAAGCCTACTTATAATCCTTATGCCAAAAATATCTTCTACTGGGAACTCAAAAATCCTCCTGCAGGATTAATCTGTGCTTTTTTCAAAGCCAGAAAAAACCCTTTTAAGGAGAAATATCCTCAAAATGACGATGAATACACCTTAGATGACCTTTTAAAATACGAAATCGCTATCGAAGAAGCTTTCGTATTTTGGGATGATCAACAAAAAACTCAGGAAGAAAAGGGCAATATGGAATTAATCATCATCAATCTCTTTGTTGACCAAAGCAAAGAAGAAGCGATTAATAATTACTTAATCAAAAACCAAATCATCCAAGAACCCAAACTAATTAAATTAGGTTGTTATAATATTACCCCTACCACAGGTTTAATCGCTCCTTTACCTTTAGGAACAGTTAATGGTTTTGAAATTGCTGCTATTTACTTTGATGATGGGGTTCGTCTGCTCCCCAAAAACCAAAAAACTAGATCTTTAAAATATATAATAGAACAACTAGAAGAAATAATAAAACGATATCAAACCGAATTAAATCAAACTGAAGATGAAATAATAAAAGAGTTATTGGCAAAACGAATTGAATCTTTACAAGAAGAAATTAAAGAACAATACCAAGAAATCATCAACCACCAAACTTACACCATTGAAGATTTATTGAGACTCTCCAATGGCGCCAAAAACATCTATCTTTTTTCCTTCAATACTCAAAAAAGAATTAAAAGCATCGAATTACCTGATGCTATTGATCCTTACCAAGCTATTCGCAACTGGAAACGAGAAAACAACCTTTGCACTTTCCCTCCTCTAGTTCAAGAAGATGACTATGAAGAACAAAGCGAAAATCGTGATGCTGGTTTTGAAATTAATTCTCCTGCTTATAAAAAAATTTCTATTCTTTTCCCAATTAAAATAGTCAAACATACTTTTGAAACTACTAATTGTTGTTATTTTGTAGTTTGTAAAAATGATACACTCCAAATTAAACTTGCCCAAAAATATCGTGATGCTTATGTAAATTGGATGAAGCAATGTTACATTAAACCTGGCATTTCTTATTCAGCTCAAGAAATAAGAAATAAATTTGGTCGTTCATCAAGAGACATTTATAATGAAGAAGGGGGAAAATGTAGATATCGTTATGTTATAAATACTTTCATAGATGAATGGTATGTTAATGGGCGTGAATGTTCTGGCTCAAACAATACTTTTTATAATTTTTATGACACCACTCCACCACCCAAAAAACCTCAAGAATTGATGTAAATGATAAAGATTCGTGATATTCAAAATCCGAAATAAAAAACTACTACCTTTACTTCAACCCAAAACAAAGATATATCAGACTTTTGGAAAACAATAGATTTAACACTCAACCAACAGAAGAATCATCAAAACCAAGATTAAGAGGATAAAATTATAATTATAATTTCTTCTACTGACACTTTTTATAACCCCCCCAATCAAACATGCCTCTTTAACGCATTATTTTGCCCCTCTCGCTGTGATTAAATTACAATTAATAGTTTAATGGATTGATTTATACCCCTTTAAATCCAATTTAGCCTCTAAGTGACCTTCAAAAAACCTTGTAAATACGTAATTTTAATTTTTACAATTTTGGCATAAACTAAAACTGATCATTTTTAAACCTAATTTATACCCCCCCTCAACTAGAGGGGGGGTTTTTATCTCTTCCATCCTCTCAAAATTAAAAATTCCGCATTATTGTGTAAAAAAATGCAACCCATGTCATTTTTATGGTGACTTTTTGATTTTTTTGCCCTATCTATATAATGGTATGTTTCTAATAAGGTTAAACCCATGAGTAAAACTAAACACCAATTCAAAAAGCCCTACAAGGCTATTTTGAATTGGTTTGTGTTTAGTAATGATTAATTCGGGTTTAACCTTATTAGAAATATAATCATTAATATTATTTATTTAATCTTAAATAAATAATATTAATGATACTAAATAAATATATTTTAAAATTCAATTTTAAATACATTTTTGAGTTATAATTGTTTTTGTGATTAAATAAAAAATATTAAGATAATTGGTGTTAATAATGCAAAAATTGCAAAAATTAAAGCAAAAAATAAGATTATTACAAAATATGATTTTCCATATTCAAATTATTAATAAAAAAATAGTTTTTCAATTGGTTAAACAATTTTCTCAAGACCTAAATTTAACTACCATTTTAAAAACAATTCGCATTAATCGAAGTACTTATTATTATTGGCTAAAAATTGAAGAAAAGTTAAAATTAAAACAAACAAAATATTTTTTACAACAAAAAAGAATTAAAGTTTTATGTTTACACCACCAATATTTTTACGGCCATCGTAAAATTACTGATTTATACCAAAAAACTTTCAACGAACCCATTACTAAGAAAAAAGTTTATCTTATCATGAAAGAAAATAATATTTGTTGTAAGTTAAGGCCTAAAAAAAATAAATATTATTATCATAAAAATTTAAAATCTAATCTCCAAGTTGCACCAAATTTAATCAATCAAGACTTTACCGCCTCCCAACCTATGCAAAAATTATTCACCGATATTACTTATTTCCAAACTTCTCAAGGTTTTATCTATTTTTCTGCCATCATCGATTCTTTTAACAACTAAGTTATCGCATCCCATACTTCGAATCGCCAAGATAAAGAATTAATTTTAAATACAATCAAAAAACTACCTCCATTAAAAGAACTTTGTGTTATCCATTCCGACCAAGGATTAGTTTATCAATCCCTAAAAGTACAACAAACCTTAACTAAAAAAAGGTTTTTAATCAGCATGTCCCGCAAAGCAACCCCACGCGATAACGCCGTGATTGAGAACTTTTTTGGCCAGATGAAAAGTATTTTATTCAACCAGCATCCGTTTTTATTTCAACAAGTTCCATGCAAAATCAAAAAAATAATCAATCGATTCACTTCTTTTTGGAATCATAAATGGCTTTTAACTAAATTAAATACTTTATCGCCTTTAAAATATTCTCAATCTTTTAGATAAATATTTTAATTAATTGACGAATTCAACTGCAACCTTTTTAAAAGAGGTTATTTCACTGTACATTTTTTTAAGTAAAAAATTAAAAATCCCTTATTATTGTGTAAAAAAATTTAATCCATGTCGTTTTTATGGAGAGTTTTTCTTTTTTTTGACCTATATATATGGTGTAGGGATAAAAAATTTAAAAAATATCTTTTGAAACTAGCAAATTATGAAAAAACATTAGATACTTTTTAAGTGTAATGAAATTACTTTGTTAGTTTGAAAAGATATGAAATTATCTACTTAATTTTAAAGTCTTAAAGAGTAATTTATAAATAAAAAGTTGTATTAAAAAACGGAACACCTCAAAGATTTAAGAATTAACCCAATTAAAACAGCAATTAAAAAACAACTTAAAACTAGTTTTAATAAAAATAGAAAATTATATTTAGACATTATTAATAAATATCAAAAAGAAGTTTCGTTAGAAAAATTGATTAAATGGTTATCTATTTCAAAAACTAGTTATTTTCGGTGGATTAAGCAAAGTCTTCATCCTAGACCTCAAAGTGAATTAGAAAAAGCGTTGTTTCAAATATGTCAACAAAGTTCATATATCACAACTGATGGCAAGAGAAAAAGAAGGCTTGGTTATCGCGTGGTTCATCAAAAATTAATTGACCTTAAATTTAAGATAAATTCTAAAACTGTTTTAAAGCTAATGCATCAATTTGGGTTATTATCGCAAAGAATACATCACAAACCTCAATATTATTATGATTTAGCAGTACAAAAAGAAAATAACTTAAAAAACTTAATTCAAAACAATTATCACGCCACAAGACCGTTTGAAAAATTATGTACGGATATTACTTATATACCTTTTGGAAAAAATAACCAAAAATTATTTGTTTCTGCGATAATGGATTTGTATAACCGTGAAATTATTGGTTACAATATTTCTAAAATTGCTGATGTTGATTTTGTAATTAGTACTTTAAAAGCTATTTCTACATTGACAAACCCCTGCATTCTTCATTGTGATAGAGCAAGTGTTTATACTTCTAAAAGATATCAAACTGAGTTAAAAGCTAATAATCTAATAAATAGTTTCTCAGCTAAAGCCATGCCAACTGATAATGCATGTATGGAGCCATTTTGGGCCAATATGAAACGTGAAACTATCCATTATGAAAAAATGCAAAATCTAGGCGAACAGCAAATTATTGAAATTATTACTGATTACATTGAATATTATAATATGTATCGCAAAATGAAAGTATTAAATTATTTATCACCGAAAGAATTTAAAACTAAAAATATTAATTAATAATTAAAACCAATAAGCTCTTCATCATGGAGGGCAATTTGTGTAGGTTTTTTTTATAGAACTTAAAAAAATAACTTTTTAAAAAAAGCATAATTACCCCTTAAAACTCAAAATTTTGCCCTTATATGACACTTTTAGTGGGTGGGGAATTATAAATATCAAATCATAAATATAAAATCATTTAAGAGGTAATATTTTGAATATTCATTTTTTATAATTAATAAAATTCTTTAAATCAATTCTTTTTAGATTATTATGTAAAAAAAATTATTTTTTTATATTTTATTATTACTTTATACTTATAAAATATAAAATTTTTTCTTCAAAAAACCAATTAGAAAAGTGGTACTGGTTGAGAACAACAAATTTAAAAATAATTAATATTTTATATTTTGACAAATAATTTTAATTATGTTATAATAAAGGTAATTAATAAACAATTTGGTTTTTCAGAAAATCATATTTTTTTTGGAAAAAAATGTTGTTCTCAAATGGTGCCATTTTTGTGGAGCTTACCAAATAATTATAATAATTTATTTTTTTTGATGTATAATAAAATTAATAGTGGTTCTTGAAATATTTGCGATGTAAATCACTATACAAAATAATGATTCGAAACTGCAAGCTTATTTTTATTAAAATATTTTTATTTAATAATTTATATTCACCCTTATTAAATCGATTCCATTAAGAAAGGAGAATTTATTTTTTTTATTTACATTTTATTTTTAATTTATTAAGTCTATAAGTTTTTAATCATTTGTTTACCTAAAGAAAGGACTTTTTAATAAAGAAAGGTCAAAAAATTAATAATTAATGGAGCATAAAAATATTCAAAAGATTTTTAAATCTTTTATGTCTCAGAAATTAATTGCTTTCCTAATTCTTTTCTTTACAATAATTAATTTCTCTCTTTTTTTAAATCATGCAACAGGAGAATTGCAAGAAATTAGTGATGTTTTAAAACCAAACCAATCAATTAATTTAACCACAGAGGAACAAAATAATCCTCAAAAACAATCAGTTTTAAATAAAATCAAAAAAGATGACATTGAGTTAGACATCAATGATTTTATTATAGAAAAAGAAAACAACAATTCCTTAATCGAATCCGTTGATAATAGCCAAGAATCTCAAGACACATTATCTTTTCAGGAAGATTCAAATGAATCGACTTCAAATAACACAAAAAAGCATATTAGCACTTTTTTAAAACCTGCGGTAACAAAATTGAATCTTACTAGACAAGAAAGCAAATCTCCCCAACAACAATCTGTTTTAAATAAAATATTAGCAGATGGAAAACAATTAACATTAGATGATGTTTTTATGACTTTCACTACCGCTAAACATTTAGTTGCGTCTTCCCAATTTGGGTCTAAGAAAGTAAAAGGGAGCGTTATATTTACTTATATAACAGTAGAATTAGATCAAATTAGTAGTTATTTAAAAGATAAAGATACTAAAGTTATTTTAACTACTCAAGAAAGCCAAGACCCCCAAAAACAATCAGTTTTAGACAAAGTTAAAAAAGCCTCTGATACCCAAATCAAATTAGATGATATCACAATTACTTTAATTGATGGAAATAAAAAGTTAAAAGTTGCTGCCAAAACAAGCTCTGAAACCTTAGAAGGTGAAGTTGAGTTTAGTAAAGTTTCCATCACAAAATCTTTAAGTAATTATTTAAAAGACAAAGATACCAAAGTTATTTTAACTAGTCAAGAAAGTCAAGACCCCCAAAAACAATCAGTTTTAGACAAAGTTAAAAAAGCCTCTGATACCCAAATCAAATTAGATGATATCACAATTACTTTAATTGATGGAAATAAAAAGTTAAAAATTGCTGCCAAAACAAGCTCTGAAACCTTAGAAGGTGAAGTTGAGTTTAGTAAAGTTTCCATCACAAAATCTTTAAGTAATTATTTAAAAGACAAAGATACCAAAGTTATTTTAACTAGTCAAGAAAGTCAAGACCCCCAAAAACAATCAGTTTTAGACAAAGTTAAAAAAGCCTCTGATACCCAAATTAAATTAGACGATATCACAATTACTTTAACTGATGGAAATAAAAAGTTAAAAGTTGCTGCAAAAACAAACTCTGAAATCTTAGAAGGTGAAGTTGAGTTTAGTAAAGTTTCCATCACAAAAGCGTTAAGTGGATTTTTAAAAGACAAAGATACTAAAATTATTTTAACTAGTCAAGAAAGTCAAGGGCCTCAAAAACAATCAGTTTTAGACAAAATTAAAAAAGATGCTGACACCCAAATTAAATTAGACGATATCACAATTACTTTAACTGATGGAAACAAAAAATTAAAAGTTGCTGCAAAAACAAACTCTGAAATCTTAGAAGGTGAAGTTGAATTTAGTAATGTTAATATAATGTTTAACAATTGCTTAGAAGATATTTTTTCCTCCGACCAAAGAAACTTAGGAGAATTAAATGAAAGAAGCCCTAAAGCAATCAGAAAAGCTTTATTGAATAAAAATATCCCCGGATTAACCAAAGAACAAATAAAAAATTTAAAAATAGAGTTAATTGAAGGAGAAAACCAGGCAGACATTTCATCTTCTGATTTTAAAGGTTTTGTCAGATTGACTTTCACTTTTAAAACATATATAGGGTTAATATTGTTTATAATTGCAACAATATTATTCATTATAATTATGTTTTTAGTGTTTTTTAAAAAATATTAGAGAAGGGAAGGAGAAAAATAAAATAATGAAAAAAACCATCTTTTTAGATGGTTTTTATTATTTTAATGATTCATTTTTTATTAGTTTACCAGTTTTTGGTTGTCTAGTTTTTTTAATTAAATAAATTTTTTAGCTCAGGGTTAAAACTTTTATTTTTAATCATTTTAATTTCTTCTAAATAAGGAGCTTTCCCGTTGATATAAGGAGTTTCTAAAATTTTTGGTATTTGTGCAAAAGCTGGATGATAAGCGATTTTCATTAAAGCGTTAAAGCCAATTTTACCAAAACCAATATTTTCATGACGATCTTTGCGGCTTTGAAGTTCATTTTTAGAATCATTAAGATGAATCACTGAAATATTTTTTATCTCTAAAATATTTTCTAAATCTTTGAAAACGGCTTCAAAATTATTTTTTAAGTCATAACCAGCATCAAAAAGATGACAAGTATCAATGCAAAAAGAAACTCTTTGGCGTTTTTTAACTAAATTATATATTTTTCTTAATTCTTCTAAAGTTTTTCCGATTTCTGTTCCTTTTCCGGCCATAGTTTCCAAAGCAATCCCAACTTTTAAATTGCGAGTGTTTTCTAAAATGGAATCTATTCCTTGAGCTATCCAACAAATAGCCTGATGAGGGTCATTTTTTAAAAAATTTCCTGGATGCAAAACCATTTTATTAATTTTCATTGCAGCAAAACGATTTAATTCTTGGGATAAAAAATTAATTGCAAAAGCTCTTTTTTCAGGGATCACCATTGGCAAGATTGACGATATAAGGAGCATGTCCCACGAAATTATCGCAGAATAAATTATTTTGAAAAGCAAGTTCTAATGCTTCTTTGATTTGGGATTTGTCTTGTTCTTTTCTAATAGTATTTTTCGGGGCCCCGCTATAAACCATGAAACTATTGGCCCTCATAGCCAAAGCGGTTTTGACAGAACCTTTAAAATTATCTGGCTTTTGCATGGGTACATGACTTCCTAAAATTAACATTTCAACTGCTCCTTAGTATTTTTTACTATAATTTATTTTTTTGTTTTTTGCCAAATTGTTTTTTTGTTTTGGGTTTTGAATTTTTGTTTGAAACAAAACGTGATTTTTTTGGGTGCTTTTTGGTTGTTTTTGTTTCGGAAAAACTTTTGGTTTTATTACTTTTTTTATGATTTAATTGTTGGGTTTGGCTTTTGGAAGTAATTTTAAGATTTGTTTTTTGCGTTTCTCTTTCGAAACCTTCTTTTGCTAAGAAAGCTTTTTGAAAATTAACGCCTGCTTGGATTAATTTATTAATTTTTTCTTTTTCTTTGTTATCTTTGGGATCAGATAAAACAATAACTTCTCCCTTTTTTCCCATTCTTGCAGTTCTGCCGCTGCGGTGATAAAAAAACTCCATTTGAGTAGGTAAATTATAATGAATAACACATGAAGCATCAAAATCAATTCCTCTTGATGCTATATCACTTACAATCACGTATTGATATTTTAATTTATGAATAAGTTTGAGTTGTTTTTTTCTTTGTTGCACACTTAAAGAAGAATTGTAATTCAACATATTTAATTTTTCGCTGTTTAAAGTTTGAAAAACTAATTCTTGTTCTTTTTTGTTGCTGACAAAAATTAAAGCTAAATAAGGATTTAAGACTTTTGTTAGTTTTATCAAAGTTTGAAGGCGACTTATTTTTGTTTCTAAAAGAAAAAAATTACATTTAGAGTCATTTTGGTTGAGAACATCAATAAAATTAGCTTTGCCAAAATAGCGATTAATAAAAGGTTTCATTTCTAGTTTGAGAGTAGCCGAAAATAATAAAATTTTAGCATTTAAATGATTAATTAAAGGTTCTAACATTGTTAAAAAAGCTTGATCAAACATCATATCAGCTTCGTCTAAAACTAAATAAGAAACGTATTTTAAATTAATTTTTTTGAGTTTAAAAGCGTATTCTAATATTTTATCAGGGGTAGCAATAATTAAAGAAGGTTGTTTTTTGGTGAATTGATCTAGTGTTTTTTGTTTATCCATTCCGCCATACAAAATCTTGATAAAGTGGTTTTTTTCGATTTGTTTAAACATTTCCCAAACTTGAAAAACTAAATCGTTGGTTGGAACTAAAATAATTGCTTGACAAAAGTTTTTTTGAAAATCAATTTGACTTAACAAAGGTAAAAGATAAGCAAACGTTTTGCCTGTTCCTGTGGGAGCAATCCCCACTAAATTTCCTGGCTTTTCAAACTGTTGAAAAACTTCTTTTTGAATGGGCGTTAAAGTCCTAAATTTTAATTGAGCTATTTTTTTTTGAACATAATTTTGTAATTGTGACATTTTTTCCCTCAAATCATACATTATTATATCAAGACATGAATCTTTTTGGAAATAATTCCAAAGATCAATTGAAAAAAGGAATTTCTTCTCAAATATTATAATACTGTTGTGTTTTTAGATATTTTTTATTTTAGTTTTACAACTAAAAAAGATTGCGATATTGCGATAATTACAATTTTTTCCAAGTTAGAAAAATTCTGAAACTCTGAAAATTTATTAAAAAATAATCTTAGTTTTTTCATATTTTGTTGAATGCAATAAGATATGAATTTTTTTTTCTATTTTTTCTATAAATAAATTTCAAGTCAACGATTTAAACAATTATATCGAATTCAATTATTTGTTTTTTTGTAATTATTTTTTTGTAATGGTTTTTATAAATTTTTTTAGACCAAATTGAAAAATTATTTTTTTAGTCTTTGGTATTTTTTAAAAGCTAAAGTACTTGATATTTAAAACAAACTTGCTACACTCAATATCTATAATTAAACACTTAAAAATGATTATTTTTATTAACAAAAATAAAAAAATTCACCCCACCTTGTTAAAATTATTTACGATACTCAAAAAAAGTTATTTAAAAGTGTAAAAGTGTTATTGGTTGTTAATTTTTACAATTTAGGTTTTGATGTTGAGTGTAGCTTATTTGATTAATCTTGTAAAACTTTGCAAAAACTTTTTAATTTTATATTTTTTGCTTGTTTAATATTAAAATATTAAACAAAATTATTGAAAATATTTCATTGTCATTTTCTTAATTAAATTTGTACTTAAAACCAAAATGATATAAATAATGCTAATAGTTAGATAAGGCGTTATAGTGTCGCCATTTGTTGCAATATTCCTTTTAGCTTGCCAAATAACTCCTGCCAAACCAATGCTAGAAAATAAAGCTGTATCTTTAATATTAACGATAAATTGACTCCAAATAGAAGGATAAGTTCTTTTTATACTTTGTGAAAAAATGATATAGCGAAAAACTTGTTTTGGTTTCATCCCTAAAGCAACTGATCCTTCAATTTGTCCACTATCTAAAAATTTGATATGATTTAGCATAGTAGAGGCTAGAAAAACAGCGGTATTGAGAATAATAACAGTTAAAGAAATAACAAAAATACCTTCATTAGTAATAAAAAAATCGATATGGAAATGTTTTTTTGTAATTATTAAGATTAAAAAATAAAATAAAAGTCCTTGGATAAGTACAGGTACTGCCTGGAAAAAACCAAAAGCACAATCAATTAAAAAAGCAGCGGTTTTTTTAATATAAGATAAAAATTTGTTGGCAGTTTCTAATTGAGGATTGAAGTATTTCGCCTTTACTAACCCCAACCCTAACAAAAATCCTAAAAATAAACCATCAATACTAATAATAAGCGAAACTAAAAAAGGTTTTCCGTAAGAAGGTGCAAAAGCAATTATTTTCTTAAAAATGTTTGCGTTTTGTTCGATTCTTTTAGAGGCCATATATCTATAATCTTTTTCAGACTTTTCGATAGCATTTGTGTATATTTCTTGTTTTTTTTCTTTCGATAAATTATCCAATTCATCTTTTAATTCCTTTTGAATAGTTTCTGGCTTTTCAGTAGTACCTTTTTTGAAAAAAAGCCCCATTTCGGGTAAATCCCAATCTGATAATTTAATCATTTCTAACTTTTGGTCTTTGTCTTCTGTTTTTGTATTATGAAGTTCCATCTCTAAAGATAATAAATTATCCTCAATAATATAACCATCAGCTAAATCTTCAATTATATTATAAAACCCTCGACTGTTGTTATCTAATGACAATAATGATTCGTCAGCTTCAAAAGGTGTATTGTTTCCTTTTATTTTCTTTATTTCATTTATTTCCTTTTCGATTTTTTTTGAATATTCAGAGTTTTTCCAAGTAGTTAATTTAATCTTTCGTTCTAATTTTGGATAAGGTTTATCAAATAATGACATTTGGCCATTCTCAACTTTAAATTTTTTAAATGTATCTTTATTTTTTGTTTTAATCAACATTGCAACGTCAACCTTATACATTTTTTCTACATCGTAATTATCTGCGCGTTCCTCCGTATAATTATGACCACTACTAATAACATCATATTTGTCAATATTTAAATTAGTCAACATCCCATCTTTATCAACGACAGTAATTTCTAATTTAGCACCTATTTTTTTAGCCAAAGCCTCAAATAAAAAAACATCAGTGCCAGAAATTTTTCCTCCATTAATAGTTTGTTTGCCATTTGGTGCTTTATCATCTACATCAAAACCTGTTAAACCTAAAGTATTCACAATCCCTACTTTTAAAACTTTTTGATCGCTTTGAGTTTGTTTTTGCTCTTTGGAATTGGCTTTTGCAAACACATAATAATGTCCTAAAATAAGTAAGAAAACAAAAACAACAATAATTAAGATTTTAGTTAATTTTAAATAATTTTTTTTAATATAATGAAAAAATTTTAAGTAAAGTTTCATAGAAATTCTCCTTTTTTGTTTTTTTGTTATTAATCCTTTTTTTGGGAAAAACCGAAAAATATTTTTGAAACAAAAATTATCTTGTAAAAAATTCTTTTAAAAGATAAAATAAAATTTAGATGATTTTAATAAAATTTTAATAAAAAAATAAAGGAATTACATTTTTGTTTTTAACAAAGTTTTTGCATCCAAAACATCTTTTTTAATTTGGAAGATTAACTGAGAAACGTTTTCAAATTTTTTTTCGTTTCTTAAAAAAGCTATAAATTCAACCTCAATCGTTTGGTGATATAAATTTTGATCAAAATTCAAAAGATGAATTTCTAAAAGCTTTTGAGGCTTTTGTTCAAAAGTAGGGCGCACTCCTAAATTAGCAATTCCTGCATATTTTTCTTTTTTATAAGTAACAAAAACTGCATAAACTCCTAAACGAGGCAAGAAAAAATTTATCAATTCTAAATTAGCAGTTCGAAAACCCAAAAGACGCCCTCTTTGTTTTCCTTGGATAACTTTTCCTTGAATTTTGTAAGGTCTTGATAAATACAAATTAGCATCATCGATTTTTCCTTGAGTTAAAAGTTTTTTGATGCAAGTAGTAGAAATTTTTTGTTGACAGCCGTTAGGTTTAACATAATCATCAATCAAATCAACTAAAAAACCCGCCTGTTTTAAAGTTTGATAATTCCCTTCTTTTTGATAACCAAAACGGGATTCTTGTGTGATAATAACTCTTTTGACATTAATTTTTTGCAGTAAACGAATAAAATCAGTTTTTTTAAGCAAGCTAATTTTTGATTCCAATGCCACAAAAACAAATAATCAAGTTTTAAAAAACGATAAAAAGTTATTTTTTGTTCCAGAGAAGTCAAAAAAAAGTCTTCTTTTTGTTGTAAAAAAGCTTTTGAATTAGGTACAAAATTAATCAAAGCGCTTTTAGTATCTTGAAAAGAAAGTAATTTTTGCAAAATTTTTTGGTGTCCCAAATGAAGCCCATCAAAATCTCCAAAAGCCAAAGTTAAAGGAGGCAATTTAAAACAAACGGGAATTAATAAAGAATTAAATATTTGCATATAATTGTGTTTCCTTTGAGATGTAATTTACCTACCTTAATATTTTACACCGAAAATGCTTTTAAAAAACAATCTTAATTTTGATATAATAAAAATGATAGTGTTTTACAAAAAAATAATTTTTTTAAATTATTAATTAATGAAAAAAATTGCTAATTTATAAAAAAATAAGGATCGCATTCAATAATGTCATCACTTTTAGAAAAAATAAAAAATTTACCACTAAATCCAGGTTGTTATCTTTTTAAAAACAAAAATAATACTATTATTTATGTTGGCAAAGCTAAAAAATTGCGAAAAAGAGTACAAAGTTATTTTATTAAAGGGCACAACCGAAAAACAACTTGTATGGTTCAAGAAATTAGTGATGTTTTTTATGTTATCACTAACAACGAACAAGAAGCCTTAATTTTAGAAGCTAATTTGATTAAAGAACATACCCCCAAATATAACTTCAAGCTTTTAGATGACAAAACTTATCCTTATCTTGAAATCACTCAAGAAAAAGATCCTCAATTAAAAATCTCACGTTTTAAAAAAATCCCCCCAGGAAAAGTTCTTTTCGGACCTTATCCCAATCTCAACAGTACCAAAGAAACTTTAAAATTACTTCATTTTTTATATCCTTTAAGAAGATGCCCTCTTTCTGCCAAAAAACCTTGTCTTCATTTTCATATTAATCAATGTTTAGGACCTTGTGCACTTAAAAATGTTGATTATCGTCCCAACATAGAAGCAATTACTAATTTTTTAAAAGGCGATACTAAAATTATTTTAAAAAAAATAAAACTTTTAATGCAAGAAGCAAGTCAACAAAGATTTTATGAAAAAGCTCAAGAATATCGCGATATGCTTATTCACATTCAAAACACCACCAAAAAACAAATTATTAGTCACCAAAAAATAAAAAATTGCGATATTTTGGCCTATGTTTATAATGACGACCAAATAGCGATTCAAATTTTAAAAATGCAACAAGGAAATATTGTTGATTCACATCGTAGTGTTTTTTCTTATGTCGGTTATCCTCAGGAAAATATCAACAATTATCTTGCTTTGTATTATCAATCAAAACTCAAACCAGAATTAATTATTACTGGCAAAAACACACATAACCTTACTTCTCCAGAAAGCAATACACAACAACAAGAAGCCATTTTATTTAGTGCAGAATTATTATCCCAAACCTTAAAAACTAAAGTTGTTGTTGCCAAAATTGGAGATAAAAAAAAGCTATATTCGTTAGCTTTAAAAAATGCTCAAAATGATTTGATGCAAAATAATTTACTTTACCAAAGCAAAGACCAAGCGATTCAAGAAGCTTTAGATCAATTAGCAATTATTTTTAATAAAGACATTAAAAGGATTGATGTTTTTGATAATTCACAGTTATTTGGTCAAGCTTTTGTTTCAGCACGAATTGTTTTTGATCAGTTTGATTTTAAAAAATCACTTTATCGTGTTTTTCATATTAAAGATAATGATCCTAATGAATTTACAAGCTTTGAAGAAGTTTTAACTCGTTCTTATCAAAAAAAAGATAAAGAGGAATTAGTAAAACCAGATTTAATTTTAGTTGATGGCGGTTTGTGGCAATTAAAAGCAGGATTCCAAGCTTTAAACCAACTAAATCTTGATATTGCTTTAGGAGCTTTACAAAAAAATGACAAACATCAGTTAGAATGCCTTCTTACTTCGCATAATAAAATTGCTTTAACTCCAAAACCCCGATTATTCGCCTTTTTAAAAAGATTAAGCGAAGAGGTGCATCGTTTTGTGGTTAAATTTCATCATAAAACTAAAAATAAATTAGATTATCAAACCGTTTTATCTCAAATTAAAGGAATTGGTGCCAAACGTCACAAAATTATTTTAAATCACTTTAACAGTTGGGAGGATTTAAAAAAGGCTTCTTGGGAAACTTTTGAAAAAATAGGTATTTCCAAAGAAATTTTTGAAGCAATTAAAAGCAAACTTTAAAAATTAGTTAACAGCAATTGCTTCTTAATTTTTTTGTTTGTTTTAAAAATTATTTTATGGGTAGTTAAAAAGTTTTGAAGGTTTGCTTTCGTTTTTCATTTTTTGAAATATTTTAAAGCGTTTGTTAGATTAAATGAGTGTGCCTATATTAATTAACAACTCCTTTTAACTGTTTCGTTTTTTAAAGACTTTTGGGTTTTTTAAAAATTAAAAAGATTTTGATAATTACAATTTTCTTCAGATTAATTTTTTTTAATAAACCCTTTTAATTTTTTGATGACTTTTTTAATTTTATTTATTAATTATCTTTGCTTAAAGTTTTGTTACAAACTAAGTAAATTAACCTAACAAGCTTACAAAAATAATTAATTAAAGCACAAATTATTTAAAAGAAATGGTTTTTATTTTTTCCAACAATAAATCGCAAAGAAACATATTTTTTTGAAACAATTATAAAATATTTTGATTTCTTGCGGTTTTTTTGTTAGTGTTTTTTTTCGCCAAAATAGCAAAAAGTTTATTTTTAATTTTTTTTGTTTTATTGTATTAATGTGTTTTTGTTATGTGTTTTGTTTGGCGTCTTTGTTATTCAGATAATGATTTTTTTTAAAAACTTTTTTTGACCAAATTAAAAATTATTTTTTTGTTTTTTTAAAGTTTATTAAAAAAACTAACACTAAAAAATATGCGACAATCCCTTTCCCCGCCTTTGAAAAGTTGCAAATGTAGATATTGTATTTTAATCAAAAAACCTTATTTTTTTGAAAAAAACTTAATAATTTTTTAAATTCCCTAATTAACATCTATAAAAAAGTTTTTAGATTGTTTTTAATTTTTAAAACTTTTAAAAAATTATAAGCAGTAATTAAATTTTTAATTATTCTTTTGCTTTTCTCTGAGAAAAAATAAAAAAATCTTTTCAATCCCCTCTCCTAAATGAAACACTTTGTATTTAAATTTTTAAAAAGCTTAACTTTATTTTTTTAGTTGTTTTCAAATCCTTAAAACAATTTTTGACATCCAAATCCAATCATCTACAAATAAAGAAAAGAATCTCTAAAATTATTTTTTTGAAACAATTAAAAATAAGCTTTCAAAATTAAAAAATTCAACTTTATAACTTTCAGCTAAATAAAAATAATAAAAAAAGAGGATAAAAAAATGAACATGTTTAAGTTAAAAACTGATTTAAAGCCGAACGGCGATCAACCGCAGGCGATTAAAAAATTAGTTCAAGGCTTTGAAAAGGGTTTTAAAGAACAAATTCTTTTAGGAGCAACAGGAACTGGAAAAACTTTTACTATTGCAAACATTATCCAACATTTACAACAACAAACTTTAGTGATTGCGCACAACAAAACTTTAGCAGGGCAACTTTATAATGAATTAAAAATGATGTTCCCTGAAAATAAAGTTGAATATTTTATCTCTTATTATGATTATTATCAACCAGAAGCATATGTAACTTCCAGTGATACTTACATTGAAAAAGACTCTAAGATTAATGATGAAATTGATCAATTGCGTCACAATGCTATTGTTTCTTTATTAAACAGAAAAGATGTAATTGTTGTTGCTTCGGTTTCATGTATTTATGGGGTGGGAGATTTAGAAGATTACCAATCATCAACTTTATTTTTACAAATAGGTGATCGCTTTGAAAGAAATCTTTTTTTAAAAAAATTAGTAGAGTTGAAGTTTCAAAGAAATGAAGTTAATTTTGGCAGAGGAACTTTTAGAGTTAGAGGAGATATTGTAGAAATTATCCCTTCATCTCACAAAGAAATAGGTATTCGGATTATTTTTTTTGGTGATGAAATAGAAAGAATACAACTTTTTGAATTATTAAACGCAAAAGTAATTGAAAATCTTAAAGTAACCAAAATTTTTCCTGCGAGCCTTTATGCTGTTAATGCTGAAAAAATTAAAGAAAGTATCAAAAGGATTCGACAAGAATTAAAAGAACAAATAAAACATTTTGAAAAAGAAAAGAATCTTGTAGCCGCCCAAAAAATTAAAATGCGTACTTCGCATGATTTGGAAATGTTGGCAGAAATGGGTCATTGTAGCGGAATCGAAAATTATTCCAGACATTTATCTTTAAAAGAACAAGGGCAACCGCCATCAACTTTAATTGATTTTTTTGACAAGGAATTTTTAACGATTATTGATGAATCGCATGTCACAGTCCCTCAAATTAAAGGGATGTATTTTGGTGATTTTTCGCGAAAGTCAAATCTAGTTAATTATGGTTTTCGTCTTCCTAGTGCTTTAGACAACAGACCTTTAAAATTTCATGAGTTTGAAGAAAAAATAGACAAAATCATTTATTTATCGGCAACTCCAGGAGATCACGAGATTGAACGTAAATTGCCTATTATCGAGCAAATAATTCGTCCTACTTTTGTGCTTGATCCCGAAATCGAAGTAAAAAGAACCCAAAATCAAATGGATGATCTGTACTTTGAAATCAAAAAAAGAATCCAAAAAAACCAAAGAGTTTTAATTACCACTTTAACTATTAATATGAGCGAAGATTTAACTGCTTATCTGAAAAATTTAGGTATTAAAGTAACTTATTTGCATAGCGAAATCAAATCTTTACAAAGACTAGAAATTTTGAGAGATTTAAGATTAGGCAAATATGATTGTTTAGTGGGAGTTAACCTTTTGAGAGAGGGCCTGGATTTACCTGAAGTTTCTTTAGTGGCTATTTTAGACGCTGATAAACAAGGTTTTTTAAGAAACCAAAGAAGCTTAATTCAAACTATCGGAAGAGCAGCACGTAATGTTGATGGCAAGGTTATTATGTATGCTGATAATACAAGTGATGCCATGAAATTAGCAATTACAGAAACTAATCGAAGAAGACAAATTCAAAAAGATTATAACCAAAAAAATCAGTTAACGCCATTATCTCTTAAGAAAAATATTTCAGAAAGTGTTTCGATTCAAACCAAAGACAAAGCAACTTCCAAAAAAGAACCAATGTTTGATTTGAAAAATATTAACCAACAAATTAAAAAACTAACTAATGATATGAAAAAAGCAGCGGAAAAATTGGATTTCGAAAAAGCAGCATCATTAAGAGATTTAATTTTGGAGTTAGAAAAGAAAGATAAAAAAGCAATGAAAAAATTTTCTAAGCGTTAGTTGACACCAACTTCAAAACAAATTAGTAAATTAAAAAGTCATCTTCATTAAGTTTAAAAAAAGAAATTAGTAATTGTTTTTCATTTAAAATTTTTTTAAATTAAGCCTTATTATGTTTTGCAATAACAATTACATAAATTTTATAATCTTTCTATTTTCTCTAAATAACTTTATGTGTTATGGAAATAAAATAAGTATCTGTTTTAGTCTTTTTTAGTTTGATCCAAAACAATTGCATTTAATTCGTGGAGCTATTTTTAAGTTATTTCTTTTAGTTATTTTTTGCAATTATTTTTTTCATTAACTTTGCCTCTTCAATTTTTGTAATATAACGAAATTATCCTTCCCCAATGAAAAAAACTGGTTTTATTTTATTTTATGATTATCTTATTTTTTCATGTTTTTTATATTTATTATTTGTTTATAATAATAAAGTGATTAAGTTTTATAATTAAAAATTAAGGAATAAAAAAATGAATTCAGTTAAAAATATTAAAATTGCAAGCCCAATGCAATCCGTTCTTAACACTTTAAACAAAGCTAAAGTTTTTTTTCAAAAAGACAATATAAATATTGAAGTTGTGAAAGTCAATTATCAAACCACAGAACCTTATGAAATGGTTTTAAATGAAAAAGTAGATGGTCTTATTTACACTAATATTCATGTTCTAAATTTTGTGAATAGTGTTTTAAAAGCCAATAATAAAGAACTTTTGGAGTTTGTTCAATCATTTTATCATTCCAAATATGGCCTATACATTAACAAAAAAAGAAACCCTGTTTTAAATAATTTGGAAGAAGTTAAAAAACACTCTCATTTAAAAGTTTTGTTGGCAACAGGTTTTTCTTACATTGTCCCTTGCGACACTCCCCGCTCTTTGATTTTATTAAATAATTTAGGTTTAATTAAAATACCGCAAGAAGTATTAGAAAAAAAGAAATTTGATCTTTCTTTGACAGATATTCAAAACACTTATCAATTGGAATTTATCAAAAGCTCGCAATTACCTGAAAAATTTTTAAACAACCCCCAAAAATATGATTTAATGGCGAATTGGCCTGCTTTTATGAATCATTATTCTGATTTTAAAAGAATTGGTTCCAACATTGAAGGAATCGAGGAGCCAACAGATGATTTTGTAGTTTCTTATGCCATTGGTCTTGCTTGTAAAAAAACCCTCAAAGATAGCCCTAAAACAAAACTCATACAAACTATTTTAAACCACCCCCAAACAAAAGAATTTCATTTTCAAGAAGGTGGCAAAAACCATGATTATATTATGATTCAAGACCCTGAAAAAACAGGTCAAAGAATTAAAGAATTATGGCTTAAAGCTTATTAATAAAAATAAATTTAAAAAGGATTAAATAACGATGAAACAAATAATCAAGCTAGCAACTCCTTTTGAACGAGTATTCAATGCTTTAGAAGAAATTAAAAATGATTTTTTAAAATATAATGTTCAATTGGAAATTTTAAGCGAAAAACAAGTGATGGAAAAATACCAAATATCTAGCAATGATGCCTTAAAAAAAGGGTTGATTGATGCAAATATTAGTAATAATTTTCATACAATGCAGGCTTATAATAAATTATACTCAAATGACTACAATGAATTTCCTTTGGTGATGGTAAGTCCTTTATTTCATCCTAAATATGGTCTATACATTCATAAAAACAACCCTTTAGGTTTAAAAAACTTAGAAGATGTTAAAAAACATTCTAAACTCCGTCTTTTATTCGCTCCCTTTAATGAGTTGCACATTGCCCCTTGTGATTTATCGCGTTCACTTTTCCTATTGAAAAAACTTGGCCTTGTAGAAATTGATGAAAGCAAAATAACAGAAAAAGGTTTTAACTTAAATTTACAAGATGTTAAAAACACTTATGATTTAGAATTCATTAAAACTTCGCATTTATTAGAAATATCAAAAAAATTTCAAAATTACCAAAAATATGATTTAGCCATTAATTGCCCTGGTTTGATGAGGGATCCAAATTTTATTCGTATCGGATCCATTGGAGAAGGCAAAGAAGAAAACATAGAACCTCGAGAAAAAGTTTTTTTATCTTATGCTGTTATCTTGGCTGCTAAAAAAGGAACAGAAAAGAATGAAAAAATCAATCTTTTAAAAGAAGTTTTAAATAATTCGAATTACAAAAAGATTCAATTTAAATATGGTGGCGCTACTAATGATTATATTATGGTTCCAAATCAGGAAAGCCTCAAAGAAGAAATAGAGACAAACTACAAACACTTATAATAATTTTGAATTCATCTTTGGATTGTTATTTATTAAATAAATCAATCCTGTTAAAACAAAATATGGACTGAGCTGTTTGAAAACACTATACAACTTTTTTCTTTTTAAAAAATAAATTATTTCATTAATAAGGCATTGTAAAAGCAAATTATAATATCTTTTATAATTACTTTTTTAGCAATAAAAGTAACTAATTATTTTATCATATATTTTGCAATGTTTTCTTTTTTCTTCAAATCCATAATTTACATAATAAAGTTATAGGAATAAAAAAATATTTAATCAAAAAAAGCATCAATTAATTCAAAAACATTACCAAAATCCACAAAATACAACAGAGTCCGATTTAAAAGGTTATCAAACATTTAAAAAAAATATTTCTTGTTGTGGGGATCAAGTGATTATCCAAGTCAAATTAAGCCCTTCCCAAACCATTTTAGATCTCAAATATGAAGCAAATGCTTGCTCTATTTGTGTTGCTTCTGCTAGTTTGATGTCTGTATTTGTGAAAAATTTAGATAAAACAACATCTTTAAATAAAATTAATCATTTTTGCGCAATGATTAACAAAAAAGCTTATGATAAAGAACAATTAGATGAAAATATTCAATCTTTAGATATAGTTCATCAATTACCAAATAAAACTAATTGTGTTTTATTACCTTGGCAAACTTTGCAAGCTTTTTGGCTAAATTAGTTAAGTGTTTTTTTGTTAACTTTTGGCTTTTGAAAGTTTAAAAAAAAGTTCATTATTCAAAATATAATGTTGGTATTTTGCAAGTTAAAAAAAGACTAACTCAAAAGCTAGTCTTAAATATAAAAATTTTCATTTTTTTAATTTGCAAGCGAGTGTATGAAAATAAGTTAGGTTTTTTCTGCTTTCTAAAAATAAGACTTATTTTTCTTTATTGTCTGTTATTTTTTATTTTTTTGTTAGTTTTTTTAAAATATTTCAAATGCATTCAACTTCATATCGTGATGTTTCGGCATTTAGGGCACTTTTTAATTTTTTAAAAAAAATTAAGACTGACTTATTTTTAGTCGGTCTTTTTTTGTTTTAAAAATATTTATTAAAACTAACAAAACAAATTAATTAAACTAAAAAACTGTCAATATTTTTTTATAATTTGCTATGAAGAAACTATGAAAACTACAATAAGTAATCATTAAATTGAAGTTTTTTCTCCGAAAAGAATCTTTGAATGATTTTTAAATAAAAAAATATGAAAACGAAATAATTTAGTAATCCCCATTTTAAATTATTTTTTTAATTATAAAAAAACTAACAAATTACAAATAAAAAAACAAGTTTAAAACTTAGTAAATTAATTTTACTTTACAAAAAACTTGTTTTTTTTTTTTTGATGTAAAATATATATATATTAATAGTAGTTTTGTTTTTTTGACTACTATCAAAAAACCAACAAGGAAGGAAAAAATAATTTAATGAAAACAAAAGGATGGTTTTATAAAAATAAAAAAGCAGTTTATGTTTTGATTACAGTTATATTATTATTAGTTTTATCGCTTACAGCATATGGGACTTGGAAATTCATGAATAGAGGAAAAGAGTCCGAAAATCAAACTGATAATCAAAATAATAATGGAAAATTAGAAATAGATCCTTTTTTGGATCAACATTTTGTTTTATATATGCAATTATTGCCTTCTCAAAATGATTATAATACTGACCTTTCGCAAAGAAAGCCATGGCATCCACCTCAAGGAGCGGTATTATCGCAAAATTTTCACCCTTTAATTAAAAATAACCATTTTCAACAAGGATTTTTCTATGCTTATGATAAAAAAGATGTACAAAAAGCCAAACAATTATTCCAAACAGCTTTCGCAGAGACTAAAGCAGATATTGATAAATTGCCTACAGAAAGTAAAAATTTAACTATTTATTTTGATGAAGAAGTTATAGAAAAGATAAATAATTTGCAACGTAAACTAGGTCAATCATCTCCAAATCAAGGTCAAAATTTTATATCGATAGATAATAATAATTATTTAAATGTAATTGATCAAATTGTGCTTAATGTAAATGATTGTTTTTGGCTTAGACTGCCCCAAAAAAGTGGTACTGGTTGAGAACAACAAATTTAAAAATAATTAATATTTTATATTTTGACAAATAATTTTAATTATGTTATACTATAAGTAGTTAATAAACAATTTATTTTTTCCAAAAAATCATACTCAAATGGTGCCATTTTCGTGGAGCTTATCATTTTCATCACTTTTTTAGTTTTTCTTGGTAGTATTTTTAACATAATTAAAACAACTATCAAAATCATTTTATTTCCATTTAAAATATTATTTATCGGTGTTTTCAAGTTCATCCAGTTTTTAATTGACCCAAAACCAAAACCCGATAGAGAAGAAAGTAGGCAAAAAAAATGACAAAAAATAATCCTTCTAAATTAAGCCGAGTTTTAGTTGTTCGGGCTTTATTAATGGCTGCTTCATTTATTTTTATTTTATTCCTTGTTTCTTTTTCTTCAAAACAGGCAACAAAACCTAAATATCCCTCCACCACCGAATACACCCCAGACGGTAAAAGAATCAAATTTACCCAATACCAAAAAGACGGAAAAACAATTGATTCCATCACCGAATACAACCCTCAAACAGGCTACGAAACCAAACAAACCGATTACAAATCCGATGGAAAAACAATTTTTTTCATCACCGAATACAACCCTCAAACAGGCAACGAAACCAAAAAAACCTATTACAACCTAGATGGAACAATTAAAGAAGAAATTAATTATTAATTATGAATAAAAAGGAGAGTAAATAATATGAATTATCAAAAAACTTTTTATTATGACGACGGAAAAACAATTGATTACATCACTAAATATGAATACGATCCTCAAACAGGTAAACGAACCAAAGAAACTTTCTACAGAACTGATGGAAAAACAATTGAATCCATCACCGAATACACCCCAGATGGTAAATTAACCAAACAAACTTTATACAGAACTGATGGCAAAACAATAGATTACATTACCGAATACGACCCCCAAACAGCCAACAAAACCAAAGAAATAAATTACTTATCCGACGGAAAAACAATTAATTACACCAACAAATACAACCCTCAAACAGGTAAATTTACCAAAACAACCTATTACAACCCAGATGGATCAATTAAATCAGTTTAAGAAAATTTCAGTCCCGCGGAATGTTAATTTATTTAATCTATTAATATAAAATACCTTCAAAACTAATTAATTTATTTGTCATTAGAGCGAACCATCTTTTTAATTAAATTAATAGGTGAAAAGGGAATGAATTGGTTGGTTAGTAAGTTTTGTAAGAAGAGATTAGCTGAATTGGAAAATAAATTAATTACTTTGTTAATTGATTGTACTTTACCATTTTTAATTTTATTATTTAATCTTTGAGTTTCGGATTCATCATTTGTTAATAAATAGAAGCCAAAACGAGTGTCTAGTTTTTTGATTTGTTCACCTTCTACTATTGATTGTTTGTAACGTTCACGAAGGCAAGTTTTGAAATTGAAAGCAATAATGCGTTTAGTTTTGGTAAACAATACTAAATCAAATTTAATATCGGGGATGAAAAATAAATATGATTGAGGATATAAATATTTAATTCCTTTGTGATTTAGATAAAGCAAAATTAAGTATTCGTTAATTTTTCCGCGAATTGATTTTTGACTTTGAGAGTTGTGTTGGTTGTTGGTTAAATATGTATTGAGTATATTATGACAATCAAACATATACTGATTAAAAGCTTTGTTGAAAAAAATTGGTTGAACTATTTGTTTGGTGATGTTAACACACAAAGATTTATGATTAAAAACGTTAATATTATTAAAATCTAAATTAGATATTTGTTGCATTTTATTTATTTCCTTTTATTATTTTGCTTCAAATCTTTGGATTTGTTTATAAAAATTAAAATTACATTCGCCTTCGGGACCGCTACGGTTTTTGGCAATAATTAAATTCGTATGTGGGTTAATATCAGGTGTTTGATAATAACTTTCGCGGTGTAATAACATCACAACATCAGCGTCTTGTTCAATTGTTCCTGAATCTCTTAAATCTGTTAATTGTGGTCTTTTGACTCAAAGCTACAATTGGAATATTAAGTTCACTTGCTAGTTTTTTAATTTGCGCGAAATCACAGATATTGCTTGATATGTATTAAAACTTTGGTCGTCTTTTAATAAATGGAGGTAATCAATAAAGACAATATCAAGTCCTTTAGTATATTTCATTTGACGGCATTTGGTTTCAATGTCTTCAATTTTGTTATTTCTATCATCATCAATTAAAATGTTTAATTGCGTGATTTCGTCATCAGCGATAAGTAACTGTAATTTGTCATCTTTAGTTAAGTTTTTGTGTTGGAGTTGTTTTAAAGGGATTTGAGAAACAGAAGAAAGTAGCCTAATTCCTAATTCTTCCGCTGCCATTTCTAAACTAAAAATAACTGCTTTTTGGTTTTCTGGGTTGGTAGTAAATTTTTTTGCAATATTACAAGCCAAATTAAGCATAAAAGCAGTTTTTCCCATCCCAGTTCTTGCTCCTAAGATAATTAATTCCTTTGGTTTGAAACCAGAAATTAATTCATCTAGATTTTTAAAGCCTGTTTTTATTCCTACAAATTGGTTGGGGTTGTCATCATTAACAATACTTTGGCTAATATAAGGCATTAATGTTTTTGTAGAAATAAAAGGAAATTTAGTTTTTTGCATAAAACTTTCTACTTGGTTTTTGACTGCTTGCAAATAATTGTGAATATTTTTACTTTTTGATAATGCGGTTGGTAATTGCTTAATTAATCCTAAAAAATCTCTTTTAAGGGAATTTTCTTTAATTAAATCAATGTATGTTTCTAAATATTCACTTGCAGGGGGCGCCTCCACTAATTCAATTAAATAATCAATCCCTCCTATTTTGTATAAATTGTTAGTTTCTAAAACGGAACTAACCGTAACATAATCAATTTCGCGTTTTTGCAGTTTTAATTGCTTCATTGTCTCAAAGATACAACGATGCTTGGGGTTGGAAAAATTATTTGTGTTGACTAAATTTATAACAGCATTCATTTTTTCTGGTTTTAATAATAGTACTCCTAATAATGCGCGTTCGGCTTCAATCATCTTTCAAACTCCTTTTTTTGTGATTTGGGTTATTTATTCATTTATGTTATTATATTTGCTTTGTTTTTGTATTTTTAAATCCCTTTTGATTTTAGATTTTTTGCATAAAAAAAGACTCTCGATTAGAAGAGTCTAAGGGTTGCAAGAAAGAATATTTTAGTTAATTTTTACTTGTTAATTTAATGGTTTGAGAGATAAAAAAGAATAAAGAATAGTTAAAATATTATTTTAAAATCCATTCTTTAGGATTACCAATTCCTATAAAATTACAAAAATAATTTTTGTTCTAAATCATTTAAAATTTGTTGGTAATTACAAGTTAAATTTCTTGTTTTAGATAAATATAAAATAATGTTTTTTTGTTTCACAAAATTGAAATATAACTTTTTGAGTTGACATTTCTTTTATTATTTTTGTTATATTAGATGTTTTTTAGATAAATAACATTGTTTTATTATTGAATCTAAAATAGAGTTTTGTGAAACATCTTTCTTTTTATAACTTATTTGATAAGGACCATTTTCTTTATGAATAAAATCATATAGTTGTCTTAATGGTTTAGAACCATGTTTTTTTAAAATGCTATTCATTATTTGGATATGTTCTTTGGTAAATTTATTTTCATCGTATTTTTGAGAAAATGTTATTGTTTTATCAAATTTGGTGGGATATTTAATTTGTTCTAAATTTAAAGGCAATGAAATAGGACCTTCTTCCCAAGCCTCAAAATCATTTTCAAACATAGGAATGTTGTATTTAAGTAAATATTTACAATATGTCAAAAATACTAATTTTTGGATTTTCATACGAGTAAAATCATCTTTGTTTTGGTGTTTTACTAAATAAGTTGCAACATCTAGAATATCTATTTTATTAGGTTGCATAGTTATTTGCTCCTTTATTGTGTTATAAAATTATACTTTTCTATTTCTTTGAGAATAATAATTTTGAATAAGTTTATCAGGAATATTATTTAAAGCAAAATATTGAGATATATAACTTCTTTCCCAAGGAGAATTTGGTCTATGTGTTATATTTACTAATTCGGTATAAAAAATACCCCTTCAAAAAAGGGGTTTAGTTTATATATTAATTAAAAAGTTTTTTCTTCTTTAATTGTTCCGTCGGAGTTGTAATAGGTTTCTTTGATTGGTTCCTCTGTTATGGGGTCATAATCGGTAATAAAGTCAATTTTTTTGCCATCTTTATGGAACCAGGTTGTTTTAATAAAATTCAATGTATCGGGATCATGTTCGTGAATGGCGTAAATTGTTTTACCATCAATATTGTAGTAAGTAGTTTTATTTTTTTTACAATTCATATTATTTATTTCCTTTTTTATATATTTTTTTTAATTTCTTAATTGCTTTGTTTTTGATAATCGCTACTTTCCTTGAAGATAAATTTAACATTTGTCCTATATTTTTGTTGGAATATTCAATTTGAGGTTCTTCATTAACGTTTCCCAAAGGAATCCCAAAACTTAATTTAATAATTTCGAATTCTTTGTAATTTAAAATATTTTTAAGTTTTTTTAAGAATAATTCATGATTATCTTGTTTTAACCATAGTTGATGGGGGTTGAGGATTGTGCTCCACCTGGGTTGCTTTGCTTCTTCCCATTCTTCAAAAGGAATATTACTTGTTTGTTTTTCTTTCCGAAAAACCAACTTCAAGGGGGTTGAAGCGGTTTGTAGGCCTCTGATAAGTTCTGTAATTTCGCCTTTAATTAATTCTTTAGCATAGTTAATAAAACCATAAAAACCATAACCTAAATCTTTATATTTATCTAAAGCTTTAATTAAACCTAAAATTCCTTCTTGGTATAAATCCTCTCTTTGGAGTGATTTAGGGAAGTATTTAAATTGGTTGGCTATTTTTTTTACTAATGGTAAATGCATTTCGATCAATTGATCGCGAATTTCTAAATCCTTTTTATTTTTTAAAAAATCTTTAAATAATTTTTCTCTTTGCATTTTATTCCTTCCTAAAAATATTTTTAGAAAAGATATGAAATTATTTTTTTAGTCTTGAAAAGAAAAAAAGACTAACTATTAAGTTAATCTTAAAGAATTTTTAAAAAGTAAAAAGTTGTCCAAAGTTTTGGAACACCTCATCCCCCTTTGCTGTTTAAAAATTCTTTTTTTGGGTCGCTTGTTAGACGGCCGATTAATTGGGTTCTATTTAACATTAGTTATTTTCTCCTTTTTTGAATATTTTTTGTAATTTAGCGATGGCTTGAGTTTTGATTTGTTCCACCTGTCTTAAAGAAAAGTTTTTATTATATTTTTTTTCTAATTCTTCTGCAATTTCTTGGTTGGAGTGAATAACTTTATCGTTGTCTTCAACGTCTTTTGGGGAAACCCCGAGACTCCAATTGATAACGTCAAATTGTTTATCCGTTAAATTTTTAGTTAATATTTGTAAGAAAATATCGTGATGTACTTGTTTTAGCCATTGTTGGTGGGGATTGAGGATTTTATCCCACTTGGGTTGTGTTGCTTCTTCCCATTCTTCGAAATCAACTTTTTTTATTTTATTTTCTTTTCGGGGCATTGAAGAAGGGTGACAGCTTTGAATAAGGTCTCTGATGTCAGATTTGATATTTTTAGTGGCATATTCAATAAATTCACCACCATTGCGTCCTGTGGGGTCGTACCTATCAATAACTTTTATTAATGATAAAACACCTTCTTGGAATAAAGCTTCTCTTTGGAGCATTTGGGGATAATGTTTGAAACTACTCGCTATTTTTTGAATCAAAGGGTAGTCTAATTCTACTAACTGATTTCGAATTTCTGTGTTGTTTTTATTTTTTAAAAATTCTTGAAACAATTCTTGTTTTCGAATTTCATTTGTTTCCATTTTTCCTCCTTTTCTAAAAACGTTTTTTTAGAAAAGATAGGAAAAATTATTATTTTTTAGTTTTGGATACAAAAAAAGACCGACTTAAATAAGTCAGTCTTAAAGAATTTTAAAAAACAAAAAGTGTCCTAATTATTTCATCAGTCCAAGCCCTTTAGGGATTTTACAAGATACTGAATTTGCTGATAAAAAAGTTATTAATGATGAAATGAAGAAAATTGTTGATAGTTGTATGCAACAAGCTCTTACTATTATTAATGAAAATAAAACTTTATTAGATGAAATAGTATTACAATTGATGGAAAAAGAAACTTTAAATGAAAAAGATATGCAAACTTTATTGATTTAATATGAAAACAACAGCAATAAAGAACTAGTAATAAAAAAATCAAATAAAAATTAAATATTTTACATTTTTTATAATTAATTTAAGAAGAATATGAGGTGTTCCAAAACTTATGGACACCTTTTTATTTATCAAGAAAACAATCAAAGAATGTTTTAAAATCATAAAATATCTAAATGTGATTATTGTTTCAAAAATTGCATTTTCCTTTTTTTCCAAAATATACCTTTTTTCAAATTTTTACTTATATATAAGAGGACGAAAACCAGTTTCAAATAGAGAAACAACGATAAATCTAACGGTGATTTTAACAATTGTTTGAACTAATTGCAAAACAAATATCACTTTTTTTTATAAATTCAAACTAATCCTGCGAGGGATTACATCTAAACCAACAAAAAACACCTTAATCAATCCCACAATTCCTCAATTTTTTTGCAAAAAAAATCCCTTCTCTAATTTTTTCTTTTTAGAGATAAAAAAATCAACCCCTGTTATATGTGGTTGATTTTGTTTTTTTCTTCGTCGTCGGTTTGTCTAAAAGTTACTACATCTAAAAAAAATTGGCTTGAAGATTCTTTTTTTTCTTCTCTCATTTCACCTTCTAAAACTTTAACTACTTGTCCTGGTTGCAAAAAAAATTCTGGATTATCTTGGTCAATATGAGCAAAACTAACAATTACGTTATTATATTTTGTGTTTTGATTATTAAAATGACCAAACCATTCTTTTTTAAACCCATCTGCTGTTTTTAAATATCTTGCTTGCACTTCTAAATAGATATTTTCTAATTTAACTACTTTTTTATCGTGATTCATTTTTTTAAATTAAACCTTCCTTGTTTTTCTGATTATTTTCTCAACATTTACAACAAAAAACCACATAATAATGTGATTCAATATTATTGAATTATTATTGAAAACAATTTTAATTAATACTTCACTTAAACATTATAGCAAATTATGAGAATTTTAGTTGGAAAAAATAATGTTTTCAAGTTATTATGGTTAATTTTAAAAAATCAGCAAAAAAAGTTTTGTCAAAAATGCCAAAAAACAGACGTTATGGGACGGATATGGTCCTTAAAAATGGGGTTGTTAAATAACAAAATAGTATTTTTAAGGACCATATCCTTCGATCCTGAAACAGGTGAAGAAATCAAAAAAATTAAGCACTTTTACCAAAAAAAAGATAATCAAAAAATTGATTGCGTTCAAGAAAACGATCATCGAACAAACGAATGCAAATTCATTATTTACAAATCCGACTGTAAAACAGTTTCCGTGAACAGGTTAAAAAAATAAAAGATAACTATTAAACAATTTTTTTAACCCTTAAACCACGACCCATCCCCTAATGTTTTTTTTATTATTCATCACCCCCCCTCAAATAATTTTTCTTCCTCACTAATCATCCGCACCTCAACCAAAAGCAACGCTCATTCAACAACAATCTATCTCGCGTTTCAATACATTTTTTCATCTCCCAAAAACCCACTTATTTTTCTTTCTATCGTATTTTCCGTAACCGCCACTTTTTTTCAACTTTTTTGTCATATTAATCCTCTTTTGGGTTTATAATAAATACATATAACAAAAAAGTAAAGGAAATAAAATGAATTCAAAACAAAAAAAGCCGCAATATATCTTTATTACAGAAAGAGCTATCGCGTTTTCCTGTCGTTAATAAAAAAATAGTTTTTAAAATGGTGCAAAAATTCAAACAAACTTTAAACTTAACCACCATTTTAAAAACTATTAAAATTAATCGTAGTACTTATTACTATTGGGTAAAAATTCAACTCAAAAACAATCATAAAATGGAAATTCGCAATATTCAACAAAAACGAATCAAAGAAATATGTAAAAGCCACCGCTATCACTATGGCCACCGAAAAATTGCTGTTTTATATCGACAAATCTACAAAGAGGACATTACAACTTCAAAAATTTATCAAATTATGAAAGAAAATGGAATTTGTTGTCGTTTAAAAACCAAAAAATAACTTTTTTTATAATAAAATCTAATTTACACGTTGCACTAAATTTAATTTATCAAGACTTTATCGCAATCAAATCCATGCAAAAAAATTCCGCTATTGCTTTTTTTGATATTTTTTTTAATACTAAAAAATTAAATAGATAAATTCTATATTTTTCAAACTAACAAAAGAAATTAATTAAACTAATTTTTTTATAAATTTTTGGAAAATCAAAGACAAACCGAAAAAAATTATCATTCTTTTTTCTAGTTGTTTTAAAAAGAGTGTTGCAAAATAATCTTTTTTTCTTTTTGTTATTTGCCATTCGAAATTATTTAAGAATTATTTAAGGTTTTTTTGAATAACAGGTGTACAAAAATTATGAAAATAAAATTTTTAATTTTAAATTAAAATTTTTGCAATTATAAAAAAATTAATAAATTTCAGGAGAAAACAAGTTCTAAACTTAGTAAATTAATTTGACTATGTACAAAAACTTGTTTTTTTGATGTATTATGTATAATAATGAAAAAAAATTATGAAATATTGGAATAGTAATAAAAAAAAAGACCCTTAAAAGGGTCTTTGGTTTGTGATTAAAAAAATTAATTAAATTGATTTAATTTATATTGCAAATTAATATATTTTTGTCTTAAGTTTTTAATTTTTATCACTAATTTTTTATGATTTGAGATAAGTTCTTGCATTTCAGGGTCTTGATAAGGACGACTTAAAATTTTGTTTGCTATTTGATTTCGTTCATACGAATAACGCGACATTTGTTCATTTATATAATTTAAAAATTTTATATCATAAAGTCTTTGATAAAGATTTTTAATTATTTGATTTAAATTATTTAATTGTTCTTGTAATTGTACATCATCGTCTAAATGATGAATGCGAAAATATGAAATTTTAGCAGTTAATGCTTGTTGTTCTAAAGAAAGTTCATTAATTTCGTTATTTATAGAATTTTCATCACTTAAATTATTCATTGCCATCACGTTATTATTTATGAATAATAATCCTAAAAAAGTAAATAAACAAACACTTATTATTTTAAATTTATTTTTTAATTTCAACATTATTAAAACTCCTTTCATTTTAATATATTGCAAGTTTATAGAGCTGGTTTTTTTATTATTTTCAGCTTCTTTTGCTTTATTATCGTTATATTTGTTTTTCAAGATAGATAAAGTTTTTCTGACAGGGTTGAAGTAAAGGACAAATTTGGTTAATTTGAATTTGATGTCATGAACAAAAGTTATACCCAAATAGTGGTCTTTAATTTTAGTTGAAAAGTGTTTTGGATTTTTGTATTTAAGGGTTAAATAATTATCCTCTTGACCTTCTCTTTGTTGTTTTTTGATTTTGATATACGAATATAATTGAACGTAATTTTTTCCTTCAAAAGAAGTGTTTTTGAATCTGTTTAAAGTAGTACATTTATATTTTTTTTCATCTTTTTTCCAACGGTCAAAGAGGCAGATTTTTTTGATGTTGCAGGCGAGGTTAGGTGGTTTGGTTTGTAATTGAGGATTCCCCAATATTATTTTTTGATTAATTTTGATTAATTTATAGCTTTTTTTCATAATTTATTGTGATAAATTTTCTAATTAAGGATTATTAGGTGCCAGACTATTAATTATTTTATTGTTTCAATAACTTTGGAGTTTCACGTTTCATCTTCTTTTTTAATAAATCTTACTAGTTAAATAATTGGTATTTTCCAACATTTAAAACACTTTTTAATTTTTAAAAAAATTATGATTGACTTATTTTTAGTTGGCCTTTTTTTAAAACTAAAAAACAAAACTTTCCAAATTGCTTTTGCTTTTAATTTTTCTTACTCATAATAAACGACATCATTTAATCCCTCAAAAGTGTAGCAACCTTTAATCATTTGACATTTGTTATGGTAATTAGGCTACTTTTCTATGTTTGCTAAATTGATTCCTGTTAAAATAGAAATTAGTTCTTTGGGTAATGTAATAATTTAATTTCAGTTGAAAAACTCAACCAATAAAACACTAGTATCCCCAAAATGATAAAAAACGATTTAAATTTTTTAATTTTAATTATAGGTTCTTTCTTCTTTTGATATATTCTTTGAATGTAATATTATTATAACACATTTAATTTTTTGATTTTCATTAAAACCATTATTTAATTAAAGAAGTTTCTTTTTCGATCACTTGGTTTTTTGAGTTTGTTTGGATTAAGTAGCTTTTCGTGTCTTGTTAATTTTATTTTTATTGCTTCATAATTTTGGGGTTGGTTTTGTTTCTTTCTTTTAATATATTGATTTCATGGAATAGTTATTTGTTGTCTTCAAGATATTTACTAGTTTTCTAAAGCTTCAGGGAGGTGATTTTTTTAAGGACTATATTTGAATAATTAATAAAAAAATAAACCCATTTTAAAGTTTATGAACATATTTTTTTATTTTGAAAAGATATGGAAATATCTAATTAATTTTAGATTTTAAAGAATTTTTAAAATTTTGAAAGTTTGTTTAAAAACATCAAACAGTTCAAGTATAATACGGAGGGCAAGAAAACCTTCGAACAAAAAACCAAACACTTCAATTGTGTTTTAGCCTGCAATTACCTACTAAATCACACCGAAGAGTGGATTTGCTGATTTTCAGCTTAAGTATAATACGGAGGGCAAGAAAACCTTCCAACTAAAAAACAAATTTTTTTCAAACACACCAACCTGTCCTGGATAATAATTTATTTTTGCAATTATTTCCGTTTAGTTTTTTTAAAAAAACTAATAAAATCACATTTTTATCCACCTTGGCCTAAATAAGTCGTTAAACTGTTAAATTAACATGGGAATTGATGTTGTTTTTCTACAATTTTATATCATCTCCTCCTCCTTTCGATAATCTATGTTTTAATACAAAAAAACCACACAGAATGGCATGTGTGTGGGCATTTCACAATTTTTTTCCATATTACACAACATTCATAAACCATGTTAATTTTTTTATAATATTTTTTTAATTTAGACTCCAAATTTACTTTTGGAGTTTTTTAATATCTATTTTTTTACATATTTATTTTTTTTAACGTTTTTTTTGGTTTTTCATTTTGTTTAAAAATTAACAAAATATTAAAAATTGTTAAACAATTTTTTCACTTTATTAAACTATTTTTTATTTTGAAAAGACATGAAAATATCTAATTGATTTTAGATTTTAAAGAATTTTTAAAATTTTGAAGTTTGTTGAAAAAAACCAAACAGTTCAGTTTTTGTTATTGGATTCCATTTTTTAATTTTTTATTGTTAATTACAATTTCTTTTTTTACTTTTTTAATTTTTATGTTATAATTAAATATTAAGTGATTTTTAAAGAATAAAGATTATTTAATGATTAATTTTTTCCAAAAAAATAATAATAAAAATTTTTAAGAAAGCTCATCCTTAGAAAGAGTTCAAAATGATTCCTGAAAAAGAAAAAAAACAAAAATTCATTGTTATTTTTTTAATTTTGATAATAACTTTTTTTATTTTGGTGATTCCTGTTAGTGCTTTTTATTCAAAACCAACAAAACAAGATGAAAACACAAAAAAGATAGTAGTAACAACAACTATGTTACAAGATTTAGTTAAGCATTTAATCGGTGATGTTGATAAAGAGGAAACTCAAAAATCAGAAACTTATCAAAAAATCGAAGGAATTACTTGTGAAACTTTAATGGGAGTAGGAATTGATCCTCATAATTATAAAATTAAATTATCAGATCGTTTAAAACTTAAAAATGCTGATTTAGTAGTTGTTAGTGGCCTCCATTTAGAAGCCAAAATGCCTGAAGCTTTTCAACGTTTTACCAAACAGGATCGCTTTTGGGATGCAGGAAATGCCTTAATTAAAGACTCTGAACTGAAAAATTTATTAAAACAAACAGATTCTTATGAATACGACCCTCATATTTGGTTTGAAATTGATTTATGGATCGAAACTTTCAAAAACTTAAAACAAACTCTTTTAGACAAAAAAATTGTGAAAGAAAAAGATAAAAAGAAATTAGAGGCTAATTTTGGTATTTACAATAAGGCTTTGGAGCAATTAAAAGAGAAAATAATTAATGAAATGATTGAATTAAAAATAAACCTAAACAACAAACTAATTATAGTTACTGCTCACGATGCTTTTGCTTATTGGGAATCTTTTTGTCAAAAACAAAAAAAAAATTGTGATTTTGATTTAGAATCAATTCAAGGAATTTCTACTCAAACCGAAGCTAGTAATAATAAAATTGTCGCTTTAGCTGAAAAATTAGTCAAAAACGATGTAAAAGCCATTTTTACTGAATCTTCGATGCCTAAAAATTCTTTACAAAGTTTAAAAGAACAGGTAGATAGCGAAAGAAGACGCAAAGGCCTTCAAGGTGAGATTCAAATTCCTGAAAACGTGGAATTATATTCCGATTCCTTAGGAACAGATAAACAACAAGAAGAATTAGAAAATAACAAATATAAACATTCCACCTATATTGGTGCTTTTTTAAACAATATTAAAGTCATCAAAACCTATTTATCGCCAAAAACCATAACATAATAAAAAGACAAAAAATCAATAAAATATAAATATACTTTTTTTACCGTTTGCATTTAACAATTAGAAGTTATTAAAAAATATCATAACATAATAAAAAGAAAAATACCCCCTATCTTTTTAAAAAGTAACAAAATAAAAAATAACATAATAAAATAACATAAATATTTAACAAATAAAAAATCACTCTCTTTAGTTGACATTTTTTAAACAATATTAAAGTTATCAAAACCTATTTATCACCAAAACCATAACATAATAAAAAGATAAAAAAATCAATAAAATAAATAAAAATAAAATATAATTTTTTTATCGTTTGCATTTAACAATTCAAAGTTATTAAAAAAATATCATAACATAATAAAAAGAAAAATAACCACCCTCAACTTTTTAAAAATCAACAAAATAAAAAATAACATAATAAAATAACATAAATATTAACAAATAAAAAAACTATTCTCTTTTTCATTGGTATTTTTTTAACCAATATCAAAGTTATCAAAATCCATTTATCGCAACAATCATCCCAAAATAAAAAAAAACACACCAAAAATACACAAACACCAAGTAAATAAAAAACAAAATAAAAAATTACAAAAGAAAGTGAAAAAATGCATAATAATAAAAAAGAAATAGCTATTAGTGTCAAAAATTTAACCGTTAGTTATCATTTAAAACCAGTTTTGTGGGCTGTTGATGTTGATTTTATTAAAAATTCTTTAACTTGCGTTTTAGGACCTAATGGAGCTGGCAAATCCACTTTAATCAAAACTTTAATTGGTTTAATTCCTAAAGTTTCAGGTAATTTATTGTTCCAAGGGCAATCATATAACAAAATGAAAAAAAAAATCGCCTATGTTCCTCAACGCAATTCAGTTGATTGGGATTTTCCAATAACTGTTTTTGATGTTGTTTTAATGGGTAGATACGGTCATTTAGGTTGGTTTAAACGTCCTACCAAACACGATCGCCAAATAGCCATGCAAGCTTTAGAAAAAGTAGCAATGCAAGATTTAAAAGACCGTCAAATTTCAGAATTATCAGGAGGGCAACAACAAAGAATTTTTTTGGCTCGAACTTTGGCCCAACAGGCAGATATTTATTTAATGGACGAGCCTTTTCAAGGAATTGATATTCAAACAGAAAAAAGAATTATTGCTGTTTTAAAAGAATTGCAAAGCCAAAACAAGACCATTATTGTTGTTCATCATGATTTAGAAACTGTTTCAAGTTATTTTGATCATGTTGTTTTCTTAAACATTAAAAAAATCGCAAGCGGACCTTTAAAAACAACTTTCACTCCTGAAAATATTGCAAAAACTTATCAATCTTATCAATTAGAAGATTTTTCTTCCTCCCCTCTGAAAAGCAAATGAGAAAGGTAAATTTTTATGGCACTTCGAGAAATTATAGAAATATTAACCAAATATAGCACCCTTAAGATCTTTTTAGGGGTTGTTTTATTGGGTTTTGCTGCAGGTATTTTAGGTAATTTTGTTATTTTAAAACAAAAAGCCTTATTAGGTGATTTTATTTCGCATACTGTTTTGCCAGGAATTGCTTTGGCTTATCTTTTTTTTCGCAAAACTGATATTTGGGTTATTTGGATAGGTTCTTTTGGTGCTTCCATTATTTCTTTGTTTTTGATGGAAATTATCAAAAGATATTCTAAAATCAAATTAGATACAGTTTTATCTTTGGTTTTGTCATCTTTTTTTGGATTAGGTAATGTTTTATTGGCTTATGCTCAAAAAGGAAACGAAGATAGCTCAATTGCTGTTTTAGAAAAATTTGTTTTAGGACAGGCAGCTTTAATGGAACAAAAAGATGTTATTTTTATTGCTCTTGGTTCTTTAATTGTTTTAATCGTTGTTTTTTTATTATGGAAAGAATTAAAACTTTTTGTTTTTGATGAAATTTTTGCCCAAAGTATAGGTTTTAATAATGTTTTAATTACTTGTATTTTTAACGCTTTATTAATTGGTGTTATCGTAATTAGTTTAAAAATTACAGGAATTATTTTAACTAGTGCTTTTTTTATTATGCCAAGTATTATTTCTCGTCAAATAAGTGATAAATTATCAGTTAACGTAATACTTTCTTCTGTCATTATGGTTTTTTCTGGTTTTGTTGGTATAGTTGTAAGCACTTTGAACGATAATGTTCCTACTGGACCAACTATTATTATTGTAACTGGGATTGTTCTTTTTTTAGTTCTTTTGTTGGCGCCTAAATATGGTTTTATTTCTAGAAAAATATTTAATTCAAAAAAAGAAAAAGTTTTTAAATTTAATTAATGGTTAGGTACAAAAATGTTAAATATAACTAATCAGTTTGATTGGGAAGTTTATGTAGTTTTAATTTTTTGCTCTTTGGCTTTATCGGTTTTAGGTGTTTTTTTGGTTTTAAAAAAAGTATCTATGATTATTGATGCTATTAGTCATAGTGTTTTGTTAGGAATTGTTTTGGCTTTTTTATTTATCAAACAACTTAATTCTCCTTTTTTAATTATTGGTGGCACTTTGATTGGCATTTTAAATTTTTATTTAGTTGAAATTGTGGGTAAAAATCCTCGGATTAAAAAAGATGCCGCCATTGGGATTGTCTTTAGTTTTTTCTTCGCTTTAGCGATTTTAATTATTAGTGTTTTTATTCGAGATGTACATATGGACACAGATGCTGTTTTTTTAGGCAACGTTGAGTTAACTGATGTTAGTGTTTTGAAAAAAATTATTCCTATTTTATTATTAAATCTTGGTTTTATTTTTTTCTTTTATAAAGAATTAAAAATTTATATTTTTGATCCTGTTTTAGCTTCTATTTTAGGTTTTTCAACTTTTTTAATTAATTATTGCTTAATCACCTTAATTTCTGTTACAGCGGTCATTTCTTTTGATATAGTGGGTTCCGTTATGACAATTGCTTCTATTATTGGTCCTGCTGCTATTTCTCTTTTGTTAAGTAAAAAACTATTAAATTGTATTTTATTGTCTTTATGGTTTGCCTTTGTCAGCTCTAGTTTAGGTTATTACTTAAGTATGATTACTGATTTGCCAGTGGCAGGCTTGATTTCGATGACTATTTTGACTATCTTTTTGTTGGTTCTTTTCCTGGAACCCAAAAACGGAATTGTTGCAAAAATGTTTTATAATCGTTTACAAAAAAAATCTTTTATGGTAATATCTTTTTTGATGCATTTAAGCAAGAACGAAAAACATCAAAAAGAAAATCAAATTTTAAAATTAAAAGAAGAACTTCAATGGTCTTTGACTTCTTATAACAAATGTGTTGATCAAGCTTTAAAATTAGGTTATATCGTTATCAAAAAAAACCAAGTTTTTTTAAAAGATTTAGGTAAACAAATTTTATCCCAAAAGATATCTTTATGGAAATTAGAATAAAAACTCGATTTCTGTAAATACTTTTTTTTATTATACTTAAGATGAAAATATATTTTATGGCCTTTTTCTTCTTTTAATGAAATCAATAAGTAAAATCAAATCATTTAACGTGTTTTAGCCAAACAAATTTTATCCCAAAAGATATCTTTATGGAAATTAGAATAAAAACTCGATTTCTGTAAAAACTTTTTTTATTATACTTAAGGTTAAAATATATTTTATGGGCTTTTCCTTCTTTTAATGAAATCAATAAGTAAAATCAAATCATTTAACGTGTTTTAGCCAAACAAATTTTATCCCAAAGGTATCTAAAATTGAAAGATTAAAAGTGAATGCTTCAAAATATTAGGATTTTGAATAAGCAAAAGTGTTTTTCCAATGATTAAAAATTTTATTTTTAAATATTTGCAATCATTTGCTAAAAATTACTTTTTACTAACTTGCCAATATTATAGCTTGAAAGAAGCAATATTGCCACTTTATCTCTTAAAAAAAAGATTTGTAAATTTTTAAATATTTACACTAAAAACATGAAAAACTTGCTTTTATGATATTGTCTTTTGACACTCCTTATGAACTACAATCCCCTTTTTCATTATCATTTTTTATAATTTGGTTGAAACTCCAACAAAAATCATTAGATTTCTGTAAAGATATTTTTTTTTATTCTACTTAAAATGAAAATTATTTTATAATTTTTACTTTTATAATAGTCATTTTGGTATAATAATAAGTAGTTTTGGTTTTTCAATCGATTAAAATTATTAAAATTGAGAAATTTTTTTCTGATTCGCAAATATAGATAAAGGGATAAAAGAAATGTTTTATAAGATCAAAGGCACTCATGATTTATTACCAACCCAAACAACTTCTTGGCAAAAAGTGGAAAATTCTTTTCATTCTTTTTTTAAAAAACATCAATTTCAAGAAATAAGAACACCCATTATGGAATATGCAGAAGTTTTTCATCGCGCTGCCCAACATTCCGAAATGGTTTCTAAAGAAACTTATACTTTTCCAGATAAAAAAAACCGTTTAATTACTTTAAGACCTGAAGGGACGGCAGGCATAGTTCGTAGTTATATTGAAAATAAATTAGATCAAACAAATAAGTTGCAAAAATTTTATTATTATGGTCCTTATTTTCGTTATGAAAGACCTCAATTCGGTCGTTATCGTCAATTTCATCAATTAGGAGTTGAAGTTTTAGGAAAAACAACCCCTTTTTTAGACATTGAAGTAATTACATTAATTTATCAGTTTTTAAAATCTTTAGGACTTGATGATATTACTATTCAAATCAATTCTTTAGGAAGTAAAGAAGACCATCTGGATTATGTGGATATTTTTAAACAATATTTAAAAATCTATAGCAATTATTTGTGTGGTTTGTGTCACGAAAGATTAAATAAAAACCCTTTACGGATTTGGGATTGTAAAACGTGTCATTTACAAGACTTTTTAAAGCAAGCTCCCAAAATTTTTGATTCCCTTTCTCCTAAATCCAAAAAAAGATTTCAAACGGTTTTGAATGGTTTAGAAGCAATGAAAGTTAATTTTAAAACTTGTCATGATTTAGTGCGTGGACTTGATTATTATACGCATACAGTTTTTGAAATCACCTTTAACAAAATGGTTTTGGGCGGAGGAGGTTGTTACGATCATTTAGTGGCTGCTTTGGGAGGAAATCAACTTTCTGGGATTGGTTTTGCTTTAGGAATGGAAAGGTTAATGTTAACTTTACAAGAAAATAATAATTTTTTTGTTTCTCCTCAACCTTCTTTAAAACTCTTTTTATTTATTTTAGACCCAGTTTTTTTTCATCATGGACTTACTTTAGTACACATACTCCGTAATGAAGGTTTTTGCGTAGAATTTAATTATTCTTTTACGACTTTCACCAAAGGATTAAAAGAGGCTTTGAAATGTCTTCCAAACTATCTTTTAATTTTAGGACATCAAGAATTTGCCAAAAAACAAATTACTATCAAAAATATCAAAACCCATACCCAAACAACAATCGATCAAAAAGATCTTATTTTTTATTTCCAACAGCAAAGAGTTTAAAGAGGTTTTTATGAAAAACAAATATAGCCATTACAATAACGAATTAACACTTCAAAACAAAGGAGAATCAGTTTTTTTAAAAGGTTTTCTTTTTCGCAAGAGAAATTTAGGCAAAAATATTTTTTTAGATTTGCGTGATGTTTCAGGAGTCATTCAATTATTAGTTAAAGAAAACAACCCTCAATATCAGCAAATTACTACTTTAAAACCAGAAACAGTGATGGAAGTTAAAGGTGTTGTTGTTGAAAGAATTAATAAAAACAGCAAATTAAAAACAGGAGAAATTGAAATTTTAGTTTCTTTTGTAAATGTTTTGAGCGAACCCCAAACGCTTCCTTTAAACGTTTTTCAAAGTCAAGACAGTCTTGAAGAAACGAGGCTTAAATATCGTTATTTAGATTTGCGCAATCCTGACGTCAAACATTTTTTAATTCAACGACACCATATTACTCAAAGTATTCGTCAAACTCTTTTAAAAAATCATTTTTTAGAACTTGAAACCCCTATTTTATCTAAATCAACCCCAGAAGGAGCGAGGGATTATTTGGTTCCTTCAAGAATTTATCCAGGTAATTTCTATGCTTTACCTCAATCGCCTCAAATTTATAAGCAATTATATATGATTGCTGGTTTTGAAAAATATTTTCAAGTAGCTCGTTGTTTCCGTGATGAGGATTTAAGAGCTGATCGCCAACCTGAATTTACTCAAATAGATATTGAAACCTCTTTTTGCACCCAAGCAGAAATTATGACCTTAACTGAAGAAATTATTATTGATTTATTTAAAAATATTTGGCAACAAAACCTTTCCAAACCGTTTGCAACTTTAACTTACAACCAAGCTTTAGAATTGTATGGAACTGACAAACCCGATTTAAGAAACCCTTTAAAAATTTTTGATTTTACTCCTTTTTTTACTTCTGATTTTGGAAAAGATAACCTTAAAGGCTTTAAAGTTTCCAAGACTCCTTTTTTAACGCGACGTCAAGTAGAAAAATACCAATTGTTTTTTGAAAATAATTTTTCTTTAAAACTTTTAACTTTTGAGAAAAAAAATGATAAAATTACTGGTGGAATATCAAAATTTATTAAAGATAATTCTTTTTTGCAAAATGATGAAATTTGCTTTGTGGTTTCAGGCGTAAAAGAAAAAGTCCATAAATATTTGGGTATCTTCAGAAATAAATTAGCCGCTGATTTATCTTTAATCAATGAAAATCAAGAATCTTTGTTATGGATAGTTGATTTCCCTTTGTTGGAATTTGATGCTTCTAATAATAAGTTTTACTCTTTGCATCATCCCTTTACGGCCCCTTGTAATCTTGATTCTTTAAAAAAAGACCCTCAAAAGGCTTTGGCTTTGGCATATGATTTAGTGTGGAATGGTTATGAAGTTGGTGGCGGTTCTTTTAGGATTAACAACCCCGAAACCCAAGGAATTATTTTTAAGCTTTTAGGTTTTAGTCAACAAGAAATTCAAAAAAAATTTGGTTTTTTAATTGAAGCCCTTCAATACGGCACCCCTCCTCATGGTGGTTTGGCTTTGGGTCTTGATCGTTTAGTGATGCTTTTTACCAAAACTCAAAATATCAAAGATGTTATTGCTTTTCCTAAAACGCAAAGTGCTAAAGATTTGATGCTAGATTCTCCAGGAGAAGTTGATCAAAAACAATTAAAAATTTTAAAACTTAAATGAGAAAAAACATGGTTCAATGAAACTAGCTTTAAAATTAGATTTTCAAAAAACTTATATTATAGCTGTTAGCGGCGGCGTTGATTCGATGGTTTTATTAGATTTTTTGTGGTCACAAAAATACAAGTTAAAAGTAGTTCATTTCAATCATTTAAAACGTTTGAATGCAATCAAAGATAAAAATTTAATTCAATCTTATTGCGATCAAAGAAAAATCCCTTTTTATTATTTTGAATTACAACTTAATCCTCAAAATTTTCAAACTGAAGCTCGTTTGTTAAGGCAAGAAAAACTGAAACAAATTGCTAAAAAATACCAAACTCCTTATGTAATAACAGCTCATCATTTAGATGATTTAGCAGAAACTATTTTACAAAAAATTTCTCGCGGTAGTACTTTATTAGGCTATAGTGGGATGCAGCCCAAGCTTTTTTTTGAAGAATTTATTTTTTTAAAACCTTTTTTGTATTTAGCTAAAGCAGAAATTATTGCTTATGCTCAAAAAAATAAAATTGCTTATTTATCAGATTATACTAATCAATTAGATATTTATCAAAGAAATCAAATTAGAAATCATGTGATTCCTTATTTGAAAGAAAAAACTAATTTTTTGCAAAATATAAAGAAGTTTTCTTGTCTTTTATCAGAAACCCAAGACTTTATTAGAAAACAAACCCTTTTTTTTATTCAACACAACAAAGCCCCCAAAGAAAGTTTTTTTTCTTTTCAAAAAGATACCAACTTTTTTTTAATTAAATCTTTTTTATTTCTGGATAAGGTGATTCAAAAAGATATTATTATTTATTTATTAGAGCAAAAAAGGATTGATAAAAATTGGTTAGTAGTTGAAAGTATTATCAAAGGATTGGCTTTTGCTAAAAACCCTAATTTATCTTGGAAGTTGAATTCCAATTACGATTTGATTAAAAGTTATAATTATTTTGGAATTATTGCTTTGGATGGGTTTTTAAAATTCAAAAAAAAATTCTTCAAAAAACCTTTGCTTTACGCCTCAACTTGCAAAGTTTGTCTAGCTTCATTGCAACAAGTAATAACTCTTAATTGCGATTTGGTAAACATTGCGTTTCCTCTGAAATTACGCCAAAGAAAACCAGGCGATTATTTAAAATTTAGTTTTGGAAAACAAAAACTCAAAAACTTTTTAATCAATAAAAAAGTCCCTTTGTTCGAAAGAGATAATTTATGGCTCATAGTTGATAGTAAGGATAACGTTTTATGGATTCCTCATTTATATATTAATCATACCTTAGGAAACAAAGATTTGTTTTCTTTAGGTTTAAAAAAAGAAACTTTTAATTATTTATAAAAGCAAAGGAAGGTGATTTTATGACGTTTTTAGATAAAATTTTTAAAAAATTTAATGTTCGTGTTTTGTATGTGGCTTTATTCATTATTATTGTTGCTTTTGGATGGTGTTATTATAACAACCGCAACGTAAATGAAGATAATAATGCAACGCAATTAGAAAAAGATATCAAAGCTAACAAAATAAAAACAATAACTTATGAACCTGTTTATTTTACAGATTTTCTTAACTTAATTGTTACTCAAGAAAAAGATGGTGAAAAAATTCTTTATTTTAATATCCCTAAAAACTTTTTATTCGATGACAAAGGGAAACCTATATATCCATCAGAACAAGTTAAGGTAACAGCTAAAGACCCGCGTCTTCATGGTGGTTATGAAATTGCTATTAATGTTACTTCCTTTGTTTTCAAAATTCTTATGTTTTATTGCTTTTATCTCCTTTTTTCAGATGCACTGGAACAATTCGGAAAAGAAGTTTTTGCTAAAAAAGGCGTTAAATCTAGAAAATTAGTAGTTCCTAACAAAAGATTTACCTTTAAAGATGTTGCAGGTGCTGAAGAAGAAAAAGAAGAAATGTCTGAATTGATTGATTTTTTAAAAAACCCAAGCAAATACGCCAAAATGGGAGCTCGTATTCCTAAAGGTGTTTTATTATACGGACCTCCAGGAACAGGTAAAACTTTACTTGCAAAAGCTGTAGCTGGAGAGGCTGGTGTTCCTTTTTTCGCCGCCGCTGGTTCGGATTTTGATGAAGTTTATGTAGGGCTTGGAGCAAGCCGCATTAGAGACCTTTTTAAAGAAGCACAATTATCAGCTCCATGTATTGTTTTTATCGATGAAATTGAAGCAGTTGCTAAAAAAAGAGGTTCAGTGATGACAAGCGGTGGTTCAGATCAAACCCTAAACCAACTTTTAGTAGAGATGGATGGCTTTAATCAAAAAAAAGGAGTGATTGTGATTGCAGCGACTAACCGTCCTGAAACACTAGACACAGCTATTTTGCGACCTGGAAGATTTGACCGTCATTTTAATATCTCCTTGCCTAACGTAGTTGACCGCGAAGCCATTTTAAAACTTCATGCTTCTAACAAAACTTTTTCTGATGAAGTTCATTTAGGAGAATTAGCTAAACAAACTCCAGGATTTAGTGGTGCTCAATTAGAAGGAATTTTGAATGAAGCCGCTTTATTAGCTGCTCGCAAAAATGCTGCAGGAATTAGTAAAAAAGATATTAGTGAAGCTTTAGACCGTGTTTTAATGGGACCTGCCAAAAAATCTAAAAAATACAACGAAAAAGAAAAACGTATGGTTGCTTATCATGAAGCAGGACATGCTGTGATTGGTTTAAAATTACCAAACTCCCAAATTGTTCAAAAAATAACCATTATTCCTCGCGGTAATGCAGGCGGATATAATTTAATGATGCCAGAAAAGGAAACTTTCTTTTCTTCTAAAAAAACCCTTTTAGCTCAAATTACTTCTTTTTTAGGCGGTAGAGTCGCTGAAGAAATGATGTTTGATGATGTTTCTAGTGGTTCTTACAGTGATTTCAAAGAAGCAACCAAAATAGCTAAATTAATGGTTACAAAATACGGAATGAGTGATTTAGGACTTGTTCAATATTCAGGCAATGATTTCCAAAATGATTTTTCTGACACCAAAGGGTTAGAAATTGATCAACAAATTCACAAAATTATTTCTAATTGTTACGAAGAAGCCAAAAAAATTATCCAAGAAAACAAAAATTTATTAGATGTGATCGCTTCATATTTATTAGAAATGGAAACTCTTACTAAAAAAGATATTGACGAAATTGTTGCTACTAATAAAATTAGTTGGTGGGAAGAAGAAAAAAATTCTAAAAAACCTCAAGAAACACAAGAAGAACAAGAATCTGACCAAAATTCCGAAAATAATAACGAAACAGTTTCAGATAATGTTGATGCTTCCTCTCTTGTTTAACACTTAAACATTATCAAACAAATTTATAAACTTACTTAATTTTGTGTTTTTTTTAACTTTTGAATTTATTTTTTTTGAGAAAAGGTTTTTTATGAAAGCAACTAAAAATTTTTTAATTTCTGAGAAAAATAAAATGCAAAGATTAGATCATTTTTTAGTTTCACAAACTACTTGGAATAAAAGTCAATGTCAAAAATTAATTGCCGCTAAAAAAGTGTTAGTGAATCAAAAACCAACTAAAAAAAACTATCTCCTTAAAAACCAAGATTTAATAACTATCCCAACTACTGTTTTTAAAACTCCTTTAAACATTCAAAAACCTTATAATCTTAATTTAGAAGTTGTTTATGAAGATTCTGATTTAGCTGTCATTAACAAACCTTCTAATTTGATTGTTCACCCTTCTTTGAGTTTTGAAGGAATTACTTTAGTTAACGCTTTACTTCATCGATTTTCATCTTTAAGCAATATTGACACACCAAGACCAGGAATTGTTCATAGGTTAGATAAAAACACTACAGGTTTGATGTTGATAGCTAAAAATGACAATACGAGTCAAAAACTACAAACAGCCTTTAGTCAAAGAACTATTAAAAAAGTTTATTGGGGTTTAATAGAAGGTTTTTTAGAAAACGAAGGAACCATTAATTTACCTATTGCAAGAAACCCCAATGACCGTTTAAAAATGACAGTTCTTCCAAACGGTAAAGAAGCAGTTACTCATTTTAAAACTTTAAAACGTTTGAATAATTTTTCTTTAATGCAATTCGTCTTAGAAACGGGCCGCACTCACCAAATTAGAGCTCATTTATCTTATTTAAAAAAACCGCTTTTAGGTGATAAACTTTATGGATCTAAACATTATAATACAGATGAAGGTCAATTTTTGCACGCTAAAGAATTAATTTTTAAACATCCTATTACTTTTCAAGAAATTAACCTTCAAGCTCCTTTGCCTTTAAATTTTCAAAAATTACTCGATAAACTAACTAATCTTTAATCTTTTTTTTACAACAATAATATTTTTTTATAGAAAAATTAGTAAATCGTTATGATAAAAATAAAAAACCTTTGCAAAACTTTTATAATCAACAAAATCCCCGTTCCGATTCTTAAAAACATTACTTTAACAATCAATAAGGGAGAATTTTTCGGCCTTGTTGGATCATCTGGATCTGGAAAAACCACTTTATTAAAAATAATGAATGATTTTTTACAACCAGATCATGCATCAGTACAAGTTTTCCAAAAAGATTTTAATCGTTTGGAAAGTGCTATGATTTTTCAAAATTTCAATCTTTTAAATAATTTAAATGTTTTCGAAAACGTTGCTTTGCCTTTAAAAATTAGAAAATACAACCAAGAAACCATCCAAAAAGAAGTCAAGCGATTTTTATTATTTGTAGGATTGCAAGATTTTGCAACCGCTTATCCCAAAACTTTGTCAGGCGGTCAAAAACAACGCGTTGCAATTGCAAGGGCTTTGATTTACAAACCTCAAATTATTTTTTGCGATGAGCCTACTTATGCTTTAGATGAAGTCACAAGCAAAGAAATTTTGATCTTGTTACAAAAAACTAATCAACAACTTAAAACAACAATTGTTTTAGTTTCTCACAACGTTTCAGTTATTAAAAGTTTATGTCAAAGAGTTGCCATTTTAGATCAAGGAAAGTTAATTAAAACAGTTACTTTGAGTCAAAATTATAAAATTGAGTCAGTTCCTTATCAAAACGTTTTTTAAATCATTTTAATTTCATTAGAAAAATTATTTTATTATATGTTTTCATTTAAATCTTTTTTGTTAAAAATCCAAAAAAATCTTTTATTAATTTTACTTATTGGATCTTTTTTGGTAAATTGTGTTTTAGGTTATTTTTATTTTAAGAAGCAAGAAAACCAAGTTTCGAGTTTTCCCAAGATAAAAGTTGCTACTGCTTTGCCAACAGTTCAAAACTTATTAGAAGGTTATGTTAAAGCACATTTAAAACAATATAATATTGATTTAGAAGTCGTTTATTTGCCTAACAAATATCTCCAAACTGATGAATTATTAGCTAATGGAGAAGTAGATGCAAAATTAGATGCTCACGTTCACCATTTAAATACATTCAATAACAGTCATAAACCTCAAGAAGATAATAAATTAACTTTTATTCAACCAGTTTATTTAGCTAAATTCAGTCTTTTTGCCAAACAAAAGGGAAACATTAAGACTGTCGAAGATTTAAAAAATCTAAAAAACGATCGCAAAAAATTAAAAATTTTAATGATTAAGGACAATTTTCAACAAACTTTATCTTTATTATTGTTGGAACAATTAGGCATAATCAAAAAGAAAACTCAAATACCGAGCGATGACATTTTTGCGCTTAAACGAGGTGATTTTAAAAGTTGCGATGGCTTTCCTGAAATCGAATACGAAACAGCTGAATTATTGCAATTAAAAAATAAATTTCAAAATGATAACTATGATTTATGCTTGCAATATCCTACTATTATGGGAGCTTCCAATGATTTTCTCTCCATTGGTTCAATCACTCCCCCGAAAGAACTAAATAATACTATTTATTCTTATACTATTTCTTTAGTAGCTAGAAAAAATAACGAAGATTCACTCAAAATTAAAATTTTGCAAGAGTTTTTGAAACAAGAAGAGATTATTAAACAAGCACAAAAAAAACCAAATGGACCTTTTACAAATTTAGAAAACTACTATATGATTCCAAAAAAAGATATAGACCCTCTTAGTGTAATAATTAAAAATAACTATTTGGGAAAAACATTTTCTCAAGAGACTTTGTAAGATGATGTTTTTAAAAACTTCGTGGAATGTCATTGTTTATAATGAATTTGGTAAATATTTGTTTATAAATGCTTTTTTAGAAACCATTAAAATGGCTTTTCTTTCTTCTTTGATTGCTTTTTTCTTTGGACTTTTTTTGGGCGTTTATTTATATTTATTAAAAATAAAAAACCATCATAAAAGATATTGGATTTGCAATACTTTAATGAATTTTTTAATTGCAACCCCTTTTTTATTGTTGATTTTTTTATTTATTAAATTTATTTTGTACCCTTTTTTTCATTTGTCTTATGGTTTTTGGGTTGGTTTTATTTCTTTGTTGTTAATTTTGACACCTCTTTTTGCTCGCCATTGTGAACAAGTTTTTCTTACTGTTAACCCTGAAATTTATCAGACATCTTATAGCCTTGGAGCCAATGATTGGCAATTTGTTAAATGTTTTTTATTAAAAGAGGCTCGTTCTGATCTTATTTTAAGAGCTGTTTCACTTTTTTCTACTTCTTTGGCTTATTCTTCTGTTTTAGGAATTGTAGGACATGAAGGAATTGGTGAAATTGCTATTTCTCGTGGTTATAATGGTGATTCTTATTTGTTAGAATCGCACGGATTCAATTCTTTAAATTTAATTATTGTTTGTGCTCTTGTGATGTTTCTTTTAACTCAAATAGTTCAGTTAATCGGCAGTTTTGTAGCTAATAAATTAAATAAAAGGTAATCATTAAATTTTTAAATTTAGTATTTTTTTCTTTCAAAATTAAAAAAATAAGGTATAATATTTTTGTGGATCATATGAAATTAATTATAGCTATTGTTTCTAGTAAAGATGCAAATAAAGTAGAAACTTCTTTAATTGAAAATAGCTTTTTTACAACTAAATTGGCTACTCAAGGTGGCTTTTTAAAAGAAAGCAACGATACTTTTATTTTAGGAGTCAAAGAAGAAAAAGTTCAAAAGGCTTTAGAAATTATTAGTAAACATTCTAAAAAACAAACCCAGATTATTCCTAGAAATATTTTAAATCAGTTTTCGGCTTATATCTCTTTGCCAACAGAAGTTTCTATCGGAGGGGCCACTGTTTTTATTTTAGATGTGGAACAATTTTTAAAAGTTTAAATTAATAAAAAAGGGGTTAAATTAGTGGCATTAACTAAAAAAGAAAAAGCAGACATCATTAAAGCAACTGCTAGTTTTGAAAAGAACACTGGTTCTTCTGAAGTTCAAATTGCTATTTTAACAGAAGAAATCAAAAGATTAAGTGAACATCTGAAAAAATATCCTCATGATTTTCATTCTAAAAGAGGGCTTTTCATGAAAAACAGCAAAAAACGTAGCTTATTAAAGTATTTAGGAAAATAAAATTACTATTCAAAATATCGCAAAGCTATTTTTGTGGTATTTTTTTATTTTTTAAAATTTTTTCACCAAGATAAACAAAATCAAAAAAAAAAGGAGTCTTATGAAAGGACTATTAGTTTTATATGATGGTTTTGAAGATTGCGAAGCCTTAGTTACTAGAGCTTTGTTGAAACGCATCAATCTACCTTTAAATACTGCCACTCCCAATTCTTCATTAGAAGTTGTTTCTTCTAGTGGCCTTCAAGTCAAAGCAGATTATCATTTTTCTAAAATGGATCCATCTAATTATGATTTTTTAGTTATTCCAGGTGGCCCTTATGTTGCTCAAATTATCGAAAAGGAAACTTTTTTGTTGGAATTGATCCAGAAATTTGTTTTTTCTAATAAAATTATTGGAGCAATTTGTGCCGCTCCCATGTTTTTAGGAAAATTAGATTTATTAAAGGAACATTCTTTTACTTGTTTTCCTAATTGCCAACATTTTATTTTGGGATCTTATTTACCTGATAAAAAAGCTGTTATTAGTGGTAATTTTGTTACTTCTCGCTCTCCTATTACTGTTTTTGATTTTGTTTTTGCTTTGGTGGAGAAATTAAAAGGGGAATCAACTGCTTTAGCTTTTCAAAGATCTCTCAATGTTTAAAGTTCTTTATCAAGCAACAAATGCTTTTATTTTATAAAGAATTAATTTTTTAATTGTTCAAAAAAAACTTTTTTATTTATTTTGTTTGACTTAATCAATTTTTACATTAAAATATCAAATAAAATTATAAAAAGTTCTTTTTAAAGCAAAAAATAATATCTTATTTTTGTCATAATAAGGAGAAAATATCATGGATCAATCTCTTCCTCAAAACAATCAAAAGACTTTAATGGCTAATAATGCTGTTATAGTTCGCAAATGGTATTTAGTCGATGCCAAAGACAAAACTTTAGGTAGATTAGCTACTCAAGTAGCCACTATTTTAAAAGGGAAACACAAAACCAATTATACTCCACACGTTGATAATGGTGATTATGTAATTGTTATTAATGCATCTCATATCAAGTTAACTGGTAAAAAATGGTCCCAAAAAGTTTATTATAAACATTCAGGTTACCCAGGTGGATTAACTGGAGTTGTTGCATCTGATTTAATGCGTAAATTTCCTACTAGAATAGTTGAAAAAGCTATTTTAGGAATGATTCCTCATACTAAATTAGGATCTCAAATTGGAAAAAAACTTTTTGTTTATTCTCAAGAAAATCATTCTCATCAAGCTCAAAAACCAGAAATTTTAGAGGTTTAATTATATGAAACAAGTAAATTTTTGTGGCACTGGACGTCGTAAAACTGCCGTTGCTCGCGTTATTTTAACTAACGGAACAGGAAAAATAACTATTAATACTAAAAATTTTGAAACTTATTTACCACAACCAGCTACTCGCCTAGACATGTTACAACCTTTAATAATTAGTGAAAAAAAAGACGTTTATGATGTTCGTGTTAATGTTAATGGTGGTGGACTTTGTGCTCAAGCGGGCGCTATTCGTTTGGGAATCGCTCGTGCTTTATTAGAAAGCATTCCTGAATTAAGACCAGTTTTAAAAAAAGCAGGATTATTGACTCGCGACGCTCGTTGTGTTGAACGTAAAAAATATGGTTTAAAAAAAGCTCGCCGAGCTCCGCAATTCTCTAAACGTTAATAAAAAGAACTTTTTAATAAAGTTCTTTTTTTATCAAATAAACACTATAAAATAAAAAAAGAGAAAGAACATATGAATAAAATAAGAGTTCGTTATGCTCCAAGTCCAACTGGTTTTTTACATATAGGCAATGCCCGAACTGCTTTATTCAATTATTTATTCGCTAAACATCATCAAGGAGATTTTATTTTAAGGATTGAAGATACTGATCTTTTGCGAAATGTTGCAGATGGAGAGGCTTCGCAGTTAAAAAATTTGCGTTGGCTTGGGATTGATTGGAAGGAAGGACCCGATATAAATGGTCCTTTCGGTCCTTATCGTCAATCTGAAAGATTAACAATTTATCAAAAATATGCTTTCGAGTTGCTTGAAAAAAACCTTGCTTATCGCGATTTTGAAAAAGATAAAAAAAACTTTGCTATTAGATTCAAAGTTCCTCAAAACCAAATTTTTACCTTTTGTGATTTAATTAGGGGTAAATTGACTTTTTTGAGCAAGGAAATTGAAGATTGGGTCATTATTAAATCAAACGGCTATCCTTCTTATAATTTTGCTGCTGCCATTGATGACCATTTAATGCAAATTTCTCATATTTTTCGTGGCGAGGAACACATCACAAACACTCCTAAACAAATAATGATTTATCAATCTTTTAATTGGTCAATTCCTAAATTCGCTCATATGACTTTAATTTTAAACCAAGAAAGAAAGAAACTGAGCAAAAGAGATGTTAATGTTTGCCAGTTTATCCAAGATTATGCTGATTTGGGTTATCTTCCTCAATCGTTATTTAATTTTTTATCTCTTTTAGGTTTTTCTCCTTCAAGTTGTAAAGAAATATTGACCCCTCAAGAAATTATTTCTTTATTTGATGTTAATCGTTTAAACAAATCTCCAGCTATTTTTGATAAAACAAAATTAGATTTTTTTAATAATCATTACCTTCGCAAAACACCTATTGATGATATTGTTTCATTTATAAAAACAAAGTTAGATTTTTTTGAAGTTTTGCCTATAAACAATCAAAAATGGTTAACTAAATTTATTCTTTTATTTCAAGAAAGAATAAATTATATAAAACAATTAAAAGATTTATATCATCATTTTTTTGACAAAAATACTTCTTTATCCGAGGAAGCGGAGCAATTTTTAAAAAAACATGATTGCGCCTTATCTGTTTTAACTCTTTTTTATCATAAATTAAATTTAGTTGTTTTTGAAAAAGAAGCAATTAACCCTATTATTGCTGAAATAGCTCAAAATATGAAAATTAATAAAAAAATTCTTTTCGTAATCTTGAGAATTGGGGCAACTCACAAAATGCAAGGTCCTAGTTTGGCGCTATTTTTAGAACTGTTAGGAAAAAAACAAGTACTTAATAATTTATCTAAAATTGTAGAATTATTAAAAAACCAATAATCTTGGTTATTTTGAATTTTTTTTACTTTTAAATAATGACAATTTTTTGAATAAAGCCAAAAACCACAAAAAATAATTATTTTTTTAAATATATAATTTTATTTTTATACTTTTTTCAAGCTTTGTTTAAAAATTAAAAAGGATTGTTGGAATGTTAAAAATTTATAATTCCTTAACTAATCAAAAAGAAGATTTTATCCCTTTGTCTCCTCCTGATGTTAATATGTATGTTTGTGGACCTACTGTTTACAATCATTTGCATTTGGGAAACGCAAGACCTTTAATTTTTTTTAATACAGTTAAAAAATATTTAGAAACTATTGGTTTTAAAGTTTTTTATGTTGTTAATATTACCGATATTGATGATAAGATTATTAAATCTTCTTTGCAAAAGCAAACAAAAGAAGAAGTTTTAGCGAAAGAATATATTTCATCTTTTTTACAATTATTAAAAGATTTAAATATTGAAACAATTAATTCTCATCCTAAAGCAACTAATTATATTCCTTCAATGATTGAATATATTAAAGTCCTTTTGGATAAAGGATTTGCTTATTTTACTGATCAAGGAATTTATTTTGAAATATCTAAAATATCCGATTACGGCCAATTAAAAAACCAAGATTTAACTCAATTAAAAAAAAATGCAAGAAAAACATTAGATCCTAATAAAAAAAAACCAGGTGATTTTGTTTTGTGGAAAAAAACTTCCCAAGGTGTTCAATATCCAAGTCCATGGTTTTGTGGTAGGCCTGGATGGCATACCGAATGTGTTACCATGATTGAACAAATTTTTAAAACTTCATTAGATATTCACGGCGGTGGAGCTGATCTTAAGTTTCCTCATCATCAAAACGAAATTGCACAAGCAAAAGCTTATAAGAATAATAATTTAGCAAATTTTTTTATGCATGTTGCCAGATTAGATTTTGAAAATCAAAAAATGTCTAAATCTTTAGGAAACATTGTATGGTGCAAAGATTTATTAAAAAGATTTAGTTCTTCTGTGATTAAGTTTTTTATTTTAAGTACTCATTATCGCAAACCCATTAATTTTTCTGAGAATCTAATAAAACAATCTCAAAAAAAATATGATAAAATTATGCTTTTTTTAACTAAAAATGATTTTTATTTGCAAATCAAAAAAAAACCAATAGTGGATTTGGAACCAAAAATTATTGATTCTTTTCATCGACTGATGAAAGATGATTTTTCCACCAACAAAGTAATAGATTTAATTGAAATCAATATCAAAGAAGCTTATCAAAAACAGCAAGACCTAGATTTTTTAGCCAAAATACACAAATCTTTGTTATGGATTTTAGATGTTTTAGGAATTGAACCTCAGTTTTTTCGTGCTGAAAAAAAAGATTTTGAAACTTATGTTAAATGGCAAGAAGCGAGACAAAATAAAGATTTTAAACAAGCAGATTTTTTAAGAAAAGAATTAATTGATAAAAATTTATTATAGAAAGAGCTTTTTATGAATAATATCTTAACATCGAGAAAAGCTGTTAAAGTTTTTAAAAAAAATCATATTATTCCCCAAAATATTTTGGATCAAATTTTGACAGATACAATGAAATCCCCTTCAACTTTTAATTTGCAACCTTGGCATTTTTTTGTGATAAATAGTGTATCAAGCAAAGACAAATTAAAGTCATGTTTATATGGCAATAAGAGCCAATTAGAAACAAGTTCAGCCATCATTTTAGTTTCTGGTAATATACAGAAAAACGATACAAAAGAAGAAATTTTAAGAGAGTCTTTTGCTTTTCATAAAACACCTAAATTAATTCAACAACAATTATTATCTAAAATTGATCTTTTATATCAAAAAAAACCTTACGAAGAAATCAAAAATGAAATTTTTTTAGAATGTGGTCTTGTTTCTTTGCAATTAATGTTAGTTGCAAAAACTTATGGCTATGATACTTGCCCTATAGGTGGTTTTAATGATAAAATTATTAACCAAATTTTTAACATCGATAAAAAATTTATCCCCATTTTGTTGATAGCTTTGGGGAAGTCATCAGAAGAAACACTTTTGCAATCGCCTTCTTTTAGATTATCTTTTGATAAAGTAACAACTTATTTATAATAAAAAAACCAAGCAAAAAAGCTTGGTTTTTTTATTATTCAAAAGATAAATATTTTTTTCTTAAAATATTATTTTTAGTAATAATTTTTCTTACTAAAGGATTTAATATATAACTGTTGTATTTTTGATTATCAAGAATTTCTTTTATAAAAATAATATTTAAACTTAATAATTTTTTAGTAATATCGGCATCTTTTGTTAAGAAAAAAGGTTTTTCTTTTTCTTTGAAAAAACTTTTTAAGATTTCTTGTTCCAACTCGCCACAAAATATTAAGTAATTTTTAATTTTCTTTTTAATGTTTTTTTGATAAAAACAGTTCATTATTGTAAAAATAACAATAATGATAATTAAAACAAAAATAATATTTTTTGTATCCATTTTTTTATCTAATCTGCTTCATACTATTGATAATTTGACGAATTTGTTTTTCGGAAGGAGTTCTTCCCATTTGGCGAAACATTTCTTTGATTTGTCTTTCATTAATAGGAGGATTTTTTTGCAAATATTTCTTAAACCAATAAAACATTAAAAAAGCTCCCAAAACCATTCCTATTAAAATTCCTAAAATCCAAATTACTAATTGTGGCATTTTTTTACTCCTTTTTTAATTTCCATCATTTTTTTGATAAAATTGTAGCTTTTTGCTACCATATTTTTTTTCTTTCGTTAAAATAAAATCTTTTATTTGTAAAGGTAAATGAACCTTATTATGTAATTCACAAATAATTATGCTTTTCGGATGTGTTAATTCTTTTAAGTTTTCAAAAGCAGGCAAATATAAGTTTTTAAAATAAGGAGGATCTAAAATAACAAAATCAAAAACAAAATCAAGTTTTTTTAATTTTTTTAAAGCCACTAAATAATGTAAACTCCAAATCACGCTTTCGATTGAATTAATTTTTAATTTTTGTTGATTTTCTTTCAATGTTCGAAAAGCTTTAATTGAATAATCAACAAAAACAACTTGCCTTGCTTGTCTACTTAAAGCCTCAAAACCATAAGCTCCGTTGCCAGCAAATAAATCCAAAACTTTTGTATTTTTTATTGATTCTCCTAAAGTATTAAAAAGAGCTTCTTTAACTAAGGAATTAGTCGCTTTTGTTTTGGGAGATGACACTAATTTGATTTTATGACCTTTATATTTTCCGCTAATGATTTTAGTAGTTTTTGTCATAATATCTTTCTTTTTTTAATGTCTTTTTTTAAAGATTCAAGAATTAATTGATAATTAGATGGAAGCGGATAACCTTTTTTTTGAAAAAATTCGAAATTATTTTTTAAAATTTCGTATGCAGCACGATGGATATCTAAATAGGCTAATTTTTCAAAATATAATTTTTGAGGAAAATTTCTTTTAGGCTCAATTTTGTCACTTATAAAAACAATTTTATCACAATAATTCATTTTGACATCACCCCAAACATGTTTTTTAATGGCATTTAAAATAATTTTATTATTAATATTGAAATTTTGCTTTAAGCAATTAGCTGCTGATAAGGCATGAAAAATGGCTGGTGTATCTTGATATTTGGTGATGCTTGCTTTATTTAAGTAAATTCTTTGCTCTTCTAAAGAATCATTTTTATTATAATCATGAAACAAAGCAGCAATTTGAATAGGTAACAAGGGTTTTTTATAGTGCCTTGCCATTTTGGTAGCAGTTCGATAAACTCTTAAAGAATGGGATAAACGTAATGGATGATTTTTTAATTTATTTTCAACAGCTTGGCGAATTTTGATTAATAGCATCTTATTTTCTTTCAAAATGTTCAAATTTATTTTTCCATAGTGAATAATTTTCTTTTTTTATCTTTTTTAAAAATTTTTTTTCTCTGTAAAAGCGATTAAATTTAGTCCATAAATTTTCTTTTTGATAATTTAATGGTCTAACTAATAAAGAAGTAATTCCTGCATGATTAGAACCATTAATATCTGTATGAAGTTGATCACCTATCATCATTACTTGAGAAGGTTCTAAATTAACTACTTTTAAAGCTTTTTGAAATGATATGATGGAAGGTTTTTTAATAAATAAATTTAAGTAAATGAAATGAAAGTTTTTTTTCAAAATTTTTTGTAACCGTTTATGGGAAGCGTTTGAAAGGATGATTATTTTAAAAGAAGATGAAATTAGATTTAAAAGTTTTTTAATGTCTTCATCTAATTCATCTTTTTTACAATCAACTAAAGTGTTATCTAAATCAAAAAACAAAGCTTTAATCCCTTTTTTTTGAAAAAAATCAAAAGGAATTTGGAAAACTGAAGGGAAATAATATTGAGGTATATATTTTTTTTTATTTAACATCTAAAATTTTTACCTTAAATTTCGTACCCGTTTCGCTAGTTATAAAGACAACATCTCCTATCTCATGTCCCTTAATTTTTTTTCCTAAAGGGGATTCAATAGAGATTTTATTACTGAATGGATCTGATTCCAAAGTACTTACTAATTCAAATTCTTCTTCAGTTCCTGAATTAAGCATTTTTAAAGATACTTTTTTTCCAATATTTATTTCTTTATCTTTAGAAACTTTTACAACACGAACATTTTTTAAAATATTTTGAATTTCTGTAATGCGATATTCAATTAAAGCCTGTTCGTTACGCGCAGCGTCGTAATCGGCATTTTCTGATAAATCTCCTTGTTCGCGCGCTTCTTTTAAAGCTTCTAAATTTTCTTTTCTTTTAACTTCTTTTAAAAAAGTCAATTCTTTTTTTAATTTTAAAATTCCTGGTTGGGTTAGTTCATAAATTTTATTTTTCATAAAAAACCTTTTCTTTTAATTTATTTTTATTTTATCTGTTATTTTATAAGAAATACTTAAACCATCATCAATATTTTTAAAAACAGTTTGAAAATCTGGATGGTTTTGCAAAAATATTTCGAAATCCTGCATTTTTTTGAAAATACCTTTTTGTTTTGCCGTGCTTTTTTCATTTCGAAAACAACTTAAATGCAAATTATCACAAATAATTATCCCTTGAGGATTAAGTAAAGAACAAAATTTAACAAATATTTTTTTATATTGAGCTTTTGCAGCATCAATAAAAATCAAATCATATTTTTTTAATTTATTGATTGGATAAATTAAGGCTTCTGTCCAAATGACATTGATTTTAAAAGGAGTTTTTTGAAGAAAGTTTTTAGCTAAATGATAATTCAGATAATCTCTTTCCAAAGTATCTATTTGAGTGTTTTCAAAACTCATCGACAAAGCGCTATAACCAATAGCGGTTCCTATTTCTAAAATATTTTGTATTTTAAATTGGTTAATTATTTGGAGTAAAAAATCTAGGCTTTTATTTTTGATTATAGGGATATTGTTTTCTTGGGCGTATTTTTTTAATTTTTGCAAATATTTTTCTTTATGAAACATCATTGATCTCTTTAAAATCTAGATAATTTTGTAAAATAATAGTAGCTGCAATGACATCTTTAAGTGTTTTTATTTTCTTTTTCTTTTTGTTATTTTGTCTTAAAATTTTGATGGATTGAACAGTTGATAAACGTTCATCCCATAAAATAACTTTGACTAGGGGAAAATTTGTTTCAAGTATTTCTTTAAATTTAATGCTTATTTGGGCTTTGATTCCTATATCATTATTCATATGTTTGGGATATCCTAAAATAATTGTTTTAATTTTATAATAATCAATAATTTCTTTTAAAGGTTTGATTAATTGTTTATATTGATTGACAGGAAAAAAAAGAGTTTTTAATTTTTGAGCGATAATTCCTGTTTCGGATAGTGCGATTCCCAGGGTTTTTTCGCCTAAATCCAGACCCAAATAAGAATTACAATGATTTACATTAATAATAAAAAACTCCTTCTCTAAGCAACTTTAAATTTATTTTTTAAGGTTTTAATTGTTTGCTTGATGGTTTGAGTTGTTTTGGAACCTCCTTGCGCTAAAAAAGCATTTCCGCCGCCAGAACCTAAAGCTAATGAAGAAATTTCTTTCACTAATTTTCCTGCATGCCAAGTTTTGCTTTTGCACAAGAAAACAACTTTAGAAAGATTTAATTGGCAAATAAATAAAATGTCAATTTTTAAAGTATCAAAAATATTATCCATAAAACATTTTAAAACTTCCATGTTTATATCTTCTTCAATGATAATTAACGTTTCTTTGGAAATTTTTTCAGGCAAAAACTTATCTTTTTCTTGAATCATTTTTTTGCAACGATACTCTAAGTCTTTTTTTTCACAAATAAATATTTGTTTTTGTAATTCTTTGAGATAGTTTTGATAATCAAGAATATCTTGATAACTTTGATTAATTTGTGGAACAGGAAGAGCTTCAAAAAAGAGCTTTTTTGTTTGTGCTTTTTGTATCAATTGTTTTACTGTCAATTGATAAGGTTTTAATTTATCAACTAAAGCAGTTTTGATGTTATTGCCGCAAACTGCTTCGATTCGATAAATTCCTGAGCTGATGGTTTCATAAGATAAGATAACGAATTTTTCTAAATTTTTAGTTTCTGAAGCATGAGTTCCGCCACATAAATCAATTGAAAAATCATTCCCTATTCTTACTATTCTCACTTCGTCTTTGTATTTTGCTTTAGGATTTTTGCTCAAAATATCGCTATAATTTTCTTTCGCTTCTTGTGTTGGAATCTTTTGGATTTCAACAGATAAATTTTTTTTAATTAAACCGTTGATTTCTTTTTCGATTTTAATTAATTTTTCGGGGGTTAATTTTTCAAAGTGATTGAAATCATAACGCAAAGAATTATATCCAACCGATGAACCTTGTTTTTCTAAGTGACTTCCTAGTTCATTTTGTAAAACAGTTTCTAAAAGATGTGTTGCTGTATGATGATAAGAAATTTGATCCCTTACTTTTTTATCTATTTGAGCAAAAACCTCTTGTCCTTCATAAAAAGATCCTTCTATTTGGTGCAAATGTTGCCCGTTTGGTAATTTAGTAATATTTTTTACTTTTTTTCCATCAATAAAACCTTCATCAGCTATTTGTCCTCCCATAGGTGCATAAAATGGGGTTTGCGCCAAAACTATTCCTTTATCAAAAACCTTAATTACTTTAGTTTTAAGAGCAAAATTATTATAACCTACAAATTCACTTTTTTCACGAAAATTTAAAAATTTTTCTTCTTGCTGATTCATTTTGGAAATAAAAATATGATTTTTTTGTGAAATTTGTCGGTGTTTTTCCAATAAGAATTTAAATCCCTTGTAATCAACAGAAACATTGTTGATTTTAGCATAATCTATAATTACATCTTCAGGAATACCGTAAGTATCATATAATTTAAAAAAATTTATTCCTGATAAACTTTTTTTCTTAGCATAATAAAGAAATTTAGCTTCTGCAGTTTTTAAAGTTTCTAAAAAAACATGTTCTTGCTTAAGCAAAATATCTTTAATATAATTTTTATTTTTAGTTAATTCAGGATAAAAATCTTGCATCATATTAATTGTTGGATCCACTAAATTATGTAAAAAAGGTTGATTAAAATTAAGTTTTTTTCCTTGAATGAATGATCTTCTTAAAAGTTTTTTTAAAACATAACCTCTTTTTTCGTTGGTCAAAGTCGCTCCATCATTAATGGCAAAAACAAGTGTTTTTAAGTGATCTGCAATTATTTTAAAAGCTTTAGGGCTTTGGTGGTAAGGGATTTGAGATAGTTTTGCTATTGATTTAATTAAAGGAAAAAAAAGATCAGTTTCAAAATTATTATCAGCTTCTTGCAGAATTGCTGCCAAACGTTCAAGGCCTGCCCCTGTATCAATATTTTTATTTGGAAGTTCTTGGTATTGTTCGATAGAAAGTTTCGGATCGCAATTATATTGAGAAAAAACAATATTCCAAATTTCAATAAAACGATTATTTTCTAAATCTTCAATAATTAATTCTTTATTGCGTTTGTCATATTTTTCGCCTCTATCGAAAAAAATTTCTGTACAAGGACCAGAAGGGCCTGGACCAATTTGCCAAAAATTACTTTTTAAAGGAATAAGTCTATCTTTTCGTATCCCTAATTCTAACCAATATTTATATGTATCTTTGTCTGTGGGATAATAGGTGATATATAATTTATCCAAAGGAAAGGAAAACCATTTGGAAGAGGTTAATAATTCATAGGCGTAATGGATGGCTTCTTTTTTAAAATAATCACCGATTGAAAAATTGCCTAACATTTCAAAAAAAGTATGATGGCGTGCAGTTTCTCCAACATTTTCGATATCATTAGTGCGAATGCATTTTTGAACATTGACAATTTTTTTGCAAAGTGGGGTTTGGCTACCATCGAAGTATTTTTTTAAAGGTGTAACACCTGCGTTAACCCATAATAAAGTAGGATCTTGATGAGGAATTAAAGAAAATGATTTTTCTATATGATGACCTTTGCTAGAAAAAAAATCAAGCCACATTTTTCTAATTGCAAAAGATTTCATGAATTTATTAACTCCTTTTTAATTTTGAATGATTGTATTTTAGACATTTATTATAAAAAAACAAACCATAATTACTTTAACTTTTTTTATATAACTTTTCATAATTACTTTAAAAATCCTGATATTGTTTTCTTTTTTTTTTAATGCTTTTCATTTCTTTAATGATTCTTTGTTTTTTAAATGATATTTTTTTAAATAAAACAAGAAGTTATTCTTTATTATTATTTTTTTTTTAATAAATGCTAAATTTTAAAATAAAAAGACCATTTTATAAATGGTCCTTTAAAATAAACTAATTTAAACTTGCTATTTTATGCAGTAATCTCACTAACTGATTAACATAACTCATTTCATTGTCGTACCAAGACATTAATTTAATAAATCTTGGGTTTTCTTTTAATATTTGCAAAGTATTTGAATCATATAAAGAACCATAGGTAGTCCCTATAACATCTGATGATACAATTGGATCTGTCACATAAGCTAATGTTTCGTTAGCGCCTTTTTGAAAAGCTTCATTAATTTCTGTTTCTGATACTTCTTGATTTAATTCAGCTGTTAAATCAACCAAAGAACCGGTAATAGTAGGAACTCTTACTGCTGTTCCATCTAATTTCCCTTTTAATTCAGGAAGAACTAAACCAATAGCTCTGGCAGCTCCGGTTGAGCTTGGAACCATATTAAAGGCTGCTGCTCTTCCGCGACGAGTCCAAATACCTTTAGGGTGATTTTGGTCTATTAAACTTTGATCACTTGTATAACTATGAACAGTGGTCATAAAAGCTTGTTTAATACCGAAATTATCATTTAAAATTTTGACAATTGGCGCTAAACAGTTAGTAGTACATGATGCTCCACTAACAATAATATCATTTTCATTTAAAGTATGATCGTTAACGTTATAAACAATAGTTTTAACATCTCCTGTCGCAGGAGCACTAATTAAAACTTTGCGAGCGCCTGCTTTTAAATGTAAGGATGCCTTTTCTTTATCGGTGAAAAAACCTGTACATTCCAAAACAATATCAACCCCTAATTCTTTCCAAGGCAAATCTTGGGGGTTTTTTTCTTGAAAAACAGGAATTTGTTCACCTTTAACTATTAAATTTTTTCCTTCAAAACTAACAGCATCAACTTCATAAGGTCTTTGTATACTATCATATTTAAGCAAATAAGAAATAGTTTCTAAAGATGATAAATCATTAATTGCTACTACTTGAAATTTAGGATTTCCAAAAATAAGACGGAATGCTAATTTTCCGATGCGGCCAAAACCATTAATTGCTACTCTAACTTTCATAATTATTAAAACCTCTTTTTTTATTTTTTTATTTAATTATTTTTTTTGATAAAAAATTATGATTCTTTGATGTCTTGAATGCATGCAAGTCCTGGCATGGGTTTTCCTTCTAAAAATTCTAAAAAAGCTCCCCCACCAGTTGAAATATGACTGAAATGTTTTTCCAGACCAAATTTAAACACCGCTGCAGCACTATCACCACCGCCAATAATTGTCGTTGTTGAAGAAAGTAATGAGCTAATTATTTGAGCTATGCTTTTAGTTCCATGGCTAAATTTTTCAAATTCGAAAACACCTACAGGGCCATTCCAAACAATTGTTTTAGCCTTTGTTAAATAATGTTTAAAAAGTTGGATAGTTTCTGGTCCAATGTCCATTCCCATAAAATTATTAGGAATATTAAAACATTTATAAATTGCCGATTCAGTATTTGGAGAAAATTCTTTTCCACAAACAAAATCTTTTGGTAAAATGATTTTTTTAGCTTCAGGAGAAGATAACAAATCTTTTACTAATGGTATTTTATCTGCCTCTAATAGACTTGTACCAACTTCAAATCCTTGAGTTTTTAAAAAAGTGTAACTCATTCCTCCGCCAATCAAAAGAAAATCCACTTTTTTTAACATATTTTTAATTAACTCTATTTTATCAGATACTTTGGAACCACCCAAAATTGCTATTAATGGTCTTTGTGGATTGGAAATGATTTTTTGAATGAAATTGATTTCTTTTTCAACCAAAAAACCAAAACATTTTTCTTTGATATTATTTGCAATCCCTACATTAGAGGCGTGAGTTCGATGACAAGTACCAAAAGCATCATTAACAAAAACATCACCCAAAGAAGCCCAATATTGACCTAACTGAGGATTATTTTTGCTTTCAGCTTTATTATCTAGATCTTCAAAACGAGTGTTTTCAAGCATTATAACTTCGCCAGGGATTAATTTATTGATAGCATCTTCCACAAGCCTACCTTTTGTTGCTGGTACAAAAACAACTTTTTGTTTTAAATAAAAAGATAATTTATCAGCTACAGATTTTAAACTAAAATGGGCTTTTTGGGATTCTTCTTTGATTCTTCCCAAGTGAGATAAAACAATTATTTTGGCTTTTTTTTCGATTAAATATTGCAAAGTTGGCAAAATAGCCTTAATTCGGTTATCGTCTGTAATGACATTGTTTTCTAAAGGCACATTCAAATCAGCCCGCAATAAAACTTTTTTATTTTCGATCTTTAAATTAGTTAATTGATTCTTCATAACAATTATACCTTTTATTTTAATTTTTTTTATTTTAAGCTTTGTTGACGGAACCAAAAAGAGTTAATTTGCGTTTAATTTCTTCTTTAATCGCTAAAAAACCTGGATTTAATAATTTACGAGGATCAAAACCTTTACTCGTTAAATCTTTTCCTTCTTCAATATATTTTCTAGTTGCTTTAGCGAAAACTAATTGGAACTCTGTGTTAACGTTAACTTTGGCCACTCCTAAAGCGATAGTTTGTTTAACAACGTCTTCAGAAATTCCGCTTCCTCCGTGTAAAACTAAAGGAGTTTTATTGTTCGTTAATTCCCTAATTTTCTTTAAAACTTCGAAATCAAGACCAGGCCAATTGGGAGGGTATTTTCCGTGAATGTTTCCGATTCCTGCAGCAAGTAAATCAACCCCTAAATCAGCAATTTTTTTACATTCTTCTGGATCAGCGATTTCTCCTTTGCCAACGATACCATCCTCTTCTCCGCCGATACTTCCAACTTCTGCTTCAATTAAAAGACCTTTGTCATGACATATCTTTGTCATCGCTTTTGTTTTACTTAAGTTTGTTTCGAAATCAAAATGACTTCCATCAAACATAATAGAAGTAAAACCCGCCTCAATTGCCTCTAAAGCTGCTTCATAAGAACTATGGTCTGCATGAAGAATAACAGGAACAGAAATTTTATAATAATCATCAAGGGATTTTACTAAAGCAAAAGCTGTTTTAAAACCTCCGAAATATTTGGCAGCACCCTCAGAAACCCCTAAAATAATTGGTGATTGTAATTCTTGAGCTGTTTGCAAAGCAGCCTTAGTCCATTCTAAATTGTTGATGTTTACTTGAGCGATTGCATATTTTTGTTGATGAGCTTTTAAAATAATTTTTTTATCTGAAGTTAACATTTCATTTTACGCTTTCTTTGATTTCAAATCATTATTAATAAATTATTTCCTAATTAGAAAAAGATAAAAATAAAACCACATTTTTTAAATTAAATTATTTTCTTTTAAAAAATCATAAAATTTATTATTATCCACACTAGGAGCTAAAAGATCTGCGTTATCTTTGACTTCTTGGCAACTAGTGTTACTCATTCCTATACCAATGTCGGCGTACTTTAACATATCAACATCGTTATGGCCGTCGCCTACACAAATCAATTGATAATCTTTATATAAATCTTTAATTAATTTGATTCCGGTAACTTTATTGACATTTGCAGGAACTAAATCAGCCCCCGCAGCACTTCCCCAATAATATTTTTGTAAATAAGGAAAATCTTTTAAAAAATTATCTAATTTTTGGCGATTAGGTTCAAATAACCAAACCTGATAAACATTATTGTGAAGATGAAATTCAGGATCAACTAAAGAATTTTTATTAGTAAAATAAAGTTTTTGCAAAGAAGTAGGGATTAAGTCTTTTTCACTCGGAATAATTTCTTGATCAAAACCTGTAAGACCAATATAAATTTTTGCTTCATGTGCTTTTGTTATTAATTCTTGTACTACTTCTTTTTTAAAAGGTCTATCATCGATGATTTTATCAAAAACTTTCGTCAAACCTCCGTTAAATAAAATTAAATGTTTAAAATAAGGCAACAAATCTCCTAAAACATCAATTCTTTTTATATTTCTTCCGGTAGCTATTCCTAAAATAACTTCAGGCTGTTTTGCTAATTTTTTGATTGCTTCAGTAGTTTGAGAAAAAATTTGTTTATATTTAGAACTCAAAAGGGTACCGTCAATATCAAAGAAAAACATCTTTTTGGCTGGTTTCATTTTCAAAAAAAACTCCTTATTGTTATCTTTAAAAATAAAAATCAAAAAATTATTTGTTATTTTAACGATTTTAATTCTGTTTTCGAATTGTAATTAAGAATAAAACTAACATTTTTTATCGAAATGTTGACAACAATTGCTTGATAATTTAACAGCTGCTTGAGTAAAATTTAAAAAATCTTTAGTTTCTAAAGAAGCTTTGCCAACTAAAACGCCATCAATCTCATTTTGTTCTAAAATAGCCTCAACGTTATTAGAAGAAACAGAGCCACCATAAAGAATTTTTAAACTTTGCACCACTTGAGCTGAATATAAATTTGTGACTTTTTCCCTAATTTGTTTGATAGTTTGATTAGCTTCTTGAGGGGAAGCGGTTTTTCCTGTTCCGATTGCCCAAACAGGTTCATAAGCAATAAGAATCTTTTCTAAATCTTCTTGTGGAACATCTTTTAAAGCTTGTGTTAATTGTTTTTCTAAAAATTCTTTTGTTTTGTTATTTTCTTTTGTTTCAAGAGTTTCACCCAAACATAAAACTGGAGATAAATTATTTTGAAGCGCTTTTAATAATTTTAAATTAACTAATTGATCGGTTTCTCCAAAAAGAACTCTTCTTTCGCTATGCCCTAACAAAACATATTTAACTCCTAAAGAAACTAAATTAAGAGGCGAAATTTCTCCAGTAAAAGCTCCCTCGCTTTCATGAAAAGCGTTTTGAGCACCAATTTTAAGGTTAGGTCCTTGGTTTTGAACCAAAACATCTAATAAAGTACTTTGAGCAAAAATAATTGTTTCAACTTCTTTTGAGTTTGGAATGGAAAAATTAACTTTTTGAATAAATTCTAAAGCTTCATTTTTATCTTTATACATTTTCCAATTTCCCGCGATAACTTTAATTCTTTTAAGATTATTCACAAAATAACTCCTTTTGTATTTTTCTTTCTAAAAAAATTCTTTTTAAAAAAGAAAAATTATATTTGTGTTTTGTTGTTGAAAAATAAAAAAATATTCCCAATTATCAAAAATAAGTAACCGATTTTTTTCAATTTTCTTAAAAAATTTTCAAAATTTTGGAGAGATAAAGACAAAATACAAGATGAAAAACTATTAAAATTATATCACACATAATTGTACCATAAAACAACTGGAAAATAAGAACTTTTAATTTAAGTTTTTAAAAACTGAAAAGCTGAAAAAAAGAAGAGTGAAAAAAATGAAGTCAAAATCCAAGAATCAAAACGATCCAAAAAACCCCCGTGACCAGGAAAAATATTGCCAAAATCCTTAATGACAAATTCTCTTTTAAATTTGGAAGCCAATAAATCGCTGATTTGAGAAATAAGGGAAATAAGAAAAGCAAAAAAAATAAATAAAAAATATCTTTCAATTTTTCTACAAATTAAAAAAAAGATAAAAGTAGTAATTACAGAACCAAAAGTTCCTAAAATCGCGCCTTTTTTAGTTTTTTTAGGACTTAAATGAGGAGCTAAAGGACCTAAATTTAAAAAAGGGAAAAAACGAGGGAAACGAGCTAAAAATGCAAAAGAGTCAGTCAAAGTAACTATTAAAACAAAGAATAAGAGTTGATTTATAGGTTTTAAAACTAAAGCAAAAAAAGAACTCATGCCAACACCAATATAAAGCATAATTAAAAAAGCTTTAGCTAAATCCGAAGTATTCCAAGAAGTAAAAAAAACAAAGACAAATAAAAGCAAAAAAAAGGGAGCAAACAAAAGAAAAAAACTTTTTTCTTTAGGCAATAAAAATTCTTCCAAAGAACCTAAAAAAACAAAAAAACTCTTTTCTTTAGGAAATAAAAAAATAGAAAAAATGATAAAAGAAAATAAAGTTAACAAAATGATTGCAATTTTCTTGTTAAAATCAATCCCCGATTTTATTTTGGTTTTGTCTTTGTTAAAAATGATTAACATTTCTTGAGTTGCTACGATAGTTAACCCACAAAAAAACAAAAAGGCAATTTTTGGTTCTTCATCAAGCAAAAAATAAAAGAAAAAAGAAAATAATACCAAACTCATTCCCGTTATTATTCTCTTTTTTATTGAATTCATTATAAAAACTCCTCGCTTTCAATCAAAAACTAAAACTAAAATTTTAAAAGTTCTTTGTTTTTGTTGTTGGCCTCTTTTTCAATCATTTTCATGTTTTTGTCAGTCAAAATTTGAATTTTTTCTAAGTATAAAGCTTCTAAATCTTTAGTAAGTGCCAGTTTTTTTATTTTATCGTTTGCATCACGGCGAATATTTCTAACAGCTACTTTTGTCTGTTCAGATAATTTATCCACTTCCTTCACCAAAGCTTTTCTTCTTTCTTCGGTTGGTTTCGGAAAATTAAGCCTTAACAAAACTCCATCAGTTTCAGGGGTGATCCCTAAATCTGAAGCCAAAATTGCTTTTTTAATCGAAGGAATTAAAGTTTTTTCATAAGGTTTAATTTGTAATTGAGTTCCTTCGGAAACACTAATAGAGGACAATGTTTTCAAAGGGGTTTGGGAACCATAATAATTAATATTGACTTTATTTAAAATATTAGGATTAGCACAACCCGTTCGAATTTCTAAAAAATTCTTGAGCATGACCTCTTGTGCTTGAGACATTTTTTTTTCAATTAATAAAATTGTTTCTTGCGCTTTTTGCTCCACCTTTATTCTCCTTTTGAGCTAATAATAGTACCAATTTCTTTTTGTAAAACAGCTTTTTTTATGTTTCCTGGTTTTAGCATATTAAAAACTAAAATATCGATATTGTTTTCTAAACAAAGGGAAGCCGCTGTGATATCCATAACAGAAAGTCTTTCTGATAAGATCTGTTCGTGTTTCATTTTTTTGATTAAAACAGCGTTGTCATATTTTTTAGGATCTTTATCATAAACCCCTTCAATGTTATTTTTAGCCATCAAAATGACATCGATGTTTAATTCAGCTGCTCTTTGAGCGGCAGCGGTATCAGTTGAAAAATATGGCGAACCAGAACCAGCACCCAAAATAACTACTCTACCTTTTTCTAGATGATGCATAGCTTTTCTGCGAATATAAGGTTCTGCTACTGTAGCAACAGGAAAAGCTGTCATAACGCGAGTGACGGTGTTTGTTTGTTCTAAAGCATCTTGAAGCGCTAAAGAATTCATGATAGTTCCTAACATCCCCATGTAATCAGCTTGAGACCGGTCCATACCAAGTTCTTCACCAATTAGGCCACGCCAAAGATTTCCTGCTCCCACAATGATTGCAATTTCAATTCCTAAATCTTTAATTTCTTTAATTTCTAAAGCGATTTTTTTAATGGTGATAGGATCTATTCCGTAAGGAATATTTCCTTTAAGAGACTCACCGCTTAATTTTAAAAGAATTTTTTTATACATTTGACGACCTTTTTTCATGAATAATTTTTATTCAAAAAACTGAAAATTATTGATTAGCGATTGACCAACGAAAATAAGAAACAACATTTGTATTATTGTTTTGGAGATAGTCTTTTACTTTTTGTTCGTTGTTTTTGACGAAAGGTTGTTCTGATAAACAAATTTCTTTTAAAAGTTTATTTAAACGATTTTGAACTATTTTATCTAAAATATGCAAAGGTTTTTTTTCTTCTAAAAGCTGTTTTTCGGTTTGTTTTTGTAAAATATTTTTTTCAGTAGTTAAAAATTGAAGATTAACTTTATCAGGGTTTAAAAATTTAGGATTAAAAGCGGCTATATGCATTGCTATATCTTCAGCAATTGAAGGATGATTATTTTCTAACACTACCAAAACAGAAATACGACCGCCTTGATGTTTATAAGTGCCAAAAATTTCTTCTTCTTTTTTAGTAACTTTTAATATTCTTTTAAGAGTTATTTTTTCACCCAAAATTGATGTTTTTTCTAAAAGCAAATCTTGGATAGTTTTATTTTGATAGTTAAAAGTCAATACTTCATCAACACTTTGTAGTTTGTTTTGAAGAATTACTTCTCCTATCGTTTTCATTAATTGCTGAAAATGTTCATTTTTAGCAACAAAATCAGTTTCTGAATTTAATTCGTATAAAAAAGCATCATTTTGAGAAAAAACAATGTTAATTAAACCTTCTGAAGTAGTTCTATCTTGCTTTTGGCTTGCTTTAACAATTCCTTTTTCTCTTAAAAAAACGATTGCTTTTTGTAAATTTCCTTCTGTTTTTTCTAACGCTTGTTTGCATGCAATCATTCCAGCGTGAGTTTGTTGTCTTAATTCTTTAATCATTTCTGCTGTAATTTTCATTTTGGTGCCTGCTTCTTTCATTTATTCATTTTGAAAATAAATTAATTTAAAGGTATTTAAAAAAGTTATTTATTTGTATTTTTTAAAGAAAACAATTTAATTAAAAACTTACTTTTTAACTGTTTCTTGATAAGGTCTTCTGTTTGGTTGATAAGGTAATTTTGGTTTTAAAACGTTTTTAGCATCAAATTGTTCAGGTTTTTCAGCAACCCCACCGCTTCCTTCAACGCAAGCATTAGCGATTATCCAAGTAATTATTTTAACACTTCTAATAGCGTCGTCATTTGCAGGAATGATATAATCAACTAAATCAGGATCACAATTAGTGTCTACCATACTAAAAACTTTAATATTTAATTTGCGAGCTTCTGCAACTGCATTTTTTTCTTTTTCAAGGTCTACAACAAAAAGAGCTTGAGGCAACTCTTTCATGTCTTTGATTCCGCCTAAAAATTTCTCTAATTTATCTCTTTTTCTTTTTAATTGAACTACTTCTTTTTTAGGTAATTTTTTCCAAACACCGTCTTCTTCTTGTTTATGTAAATCATGAAGTAATTGAATTCGTTTTAAAATAGTATGAAAATTAGTTAAAATACCACCCAACCAACGATGATTAACGTAATATTGGCCACAACGTTTTGATTCTTCCATGATAGATGTCTGAATTTGTTTTTTAGTTCCTAAAAATAAAACTTTTCCGCCTTGATTAACGATTTTAGATAATTCTTGATAAGCTTCTTCAATTTTTTCTGAAGTTTTTTTGATATCAATGATGTGAATACCGTTTCTTGATGTAAAAATATATTTCTTCATTTTAGGGTTCCACTTTCTAGTACTATGACCGAAATTGGTACCTGATTCTAATAGTTGTTTCATTGTAACTACTGCCATTTTTGTTAATAACTCCTTTTTTTTAAAGATTATATCAAATCTTTTAATTATTTTTTTGTTGACTTCACGCTTTTTTTAATTTTTAAAAAGCTTTTTTTGATGATTATTTGGAATTTGTTATAATTACATCTTTAAATTATTGTTAAATTTTCTTCAATTCCAATACTTTTTTAAACAATTAAGAAAAGAAAAACAAATAAAAGAGATTTTTTTGCCTAAATTATTTTAGCATATTTCAAACTATTTAGCAAATAATTTGTTATATTAATAACTTTTTTAGTTGTTTTTAGTGGTGCTACCAAAGCCGCCTTTTCTTAAAAAAGAAGGTTTTTCTTCATTTGTGCTTAATAAAAAAGGTTGAAAAATCCCTTGGGCTATTCTTTCTCCCTTTTCAATTTTAACAGTTTGAGAAGAAAAATTATATAAGGGGATAAAAATATGACCTTCATTTTGCAAATTATTATAATAATCGCTATCAACCACTCCAACACCGTTTGCCATCATTAATTGTTTTTTCAAAGCCAAAGATGACCTTGCATAAATCAAGAGTGTTTCGTTTTCAGAAAAAAAAGCCTTAATTCCTGTAGGAACTAATTGAACTGTTTGTGGTTTTATTTCTATATTTTGGGCTGCTTCAAAATCATATCCTCCACTTTTTTCGGTTTGTCTTTGAGGAAGATTAATATTTTCGGTTTGATAAAGGGTTATTTTTTCAAAAAACCTTTTTTTTTGAGACATAAAATTAAAAAACTCCTTTCTTATTTTTTAAAATCAAAATTGATGCGTTTTTCATCATCCAGATATTTACTTTTGCTGCAAAAAATTAATTCCATTATTATTGCCATTATTATCAAAAGTTTTTACTAACAAAATTTAATTGATGAAATGTGCCCATTTATTTTTCATTTAAATGCTTCAATTCATTATTTTTTGTTATAAATAAATCTTTAAAAAATTAGTGAAGCTGCCAATTAATTTCTTGGATATTGTGTGATTTAAGGTAAAGGTTAGTTTTGGAAAAATGTTTAGAGCCAAAAAAACCGTTAGCAGCAGAAAAGGGGGAAGGATGAGGGCTTTTGATAATGTAATTATTTTGAGAAATAATGTATTTTTCATAAGTTTGAGCAAATTTACCCCACAAAAGATAAACTACATTTTTTTTCGTTTGCAAGCTTTCTAAAATAATTTGAGTAAAAGTTTGCCAACCAATGTTTTGATGACTCAAAGGTTTATTTTTTTGAACAGTTAAAATAGAATTCAACATTAAAACTCCTTCTAAAGCCCAAGGGGTTAAATTATTTTGATGGCTTTCAATGTTTAAATCATTTTTTAATTCTTTAAAAATATTATTAAGGGTTGGGGGACGTTTTTGCCCTTTCACGCTAAAAGATAAACCATGTGCTTGGTTTTCGCCATGATAAGGGTCTTGTCCTAAAATTACTGCTTTTACTTTATGAAAAGCGGTTAGATGAAAGGCTGTAAAAATGTCTTTTGTCTCAGGGTAAATAACTTTATTTTTCATTTTTTCTGCTTTTAAAAATTGAGCTATATTTTGAAAATAATCTTTTTTTCTTTGTAAATCAATAATTTTTTTCCACATGAAACTTTTTACCTTTTAATTATTCATCCGCTTGATTCCAATTTTTTTTAATAATTCCTAAAAGTACAAACATAACAATTAAATAAATAATGGTAAAAACTGCATATAAAGGTTTATTTCCAAAATATTCAATTAATTTGTTAATCGTTGGAATAAAATAACGATCTTTAAACATTAATTTGCCAACAACGTTTTCATAAGGAATTTTTTTTTCGTCCGAAAGTTGATGATCATTATTATCTCCCCAAGTATAAAGACATTTGTTCTCTGTATCGTTATAAATAAGTCTATGAATAATAATTTTATCCTTTTTTGTTGTACTTTTAAAAACAACGATGTCACCATCATTTGGATTATATTCAGTATTTTTAGGATCATTATTAAAAGGTTTTTGTGCTGGTTCTTTTCCGCAAGCATTATTTTTAAATGCCTTCAAGTTTTTACAATCCCAAACACCTCTCACAAAAACAGTATCACCTATTTCTGAATTTGAACCCATTGGAGGTCCTTTAATGTATGGTTCCATACTTCCTGAAGCAACATTAAAAAATGAAAAACCTAAATATTTAGGACATTTTTCTTTTAAAAAAACTCTACCTAAAGAAACGATAAACAAATATAAAAGAAAAATATCTAAAAAAATAAAAACAATTATCTTTTTGATTTTCATAAATTTTAATGGGTTTTTTGTATTTTTCTTAATTGGTGTCATGATAACTTTGCAATTTAATCCCTTTTTTAATTTTTCTTTTTTTATTACTAACATAATTATAGCATATAAAAGAGGTTTTTAATAAAGGCAATTTAATTTAAAAGAATAAAAAAGCAATTTAGTTTAATCCTTTTCTAATTTGTGTGCAGCAATTTGTGTCATTATTTTTTCAAAAGAAAAAATATCTAAAAATAATTATATAATATCAATGTTTTTTAATAAAGGACAAAAATATGTTATAATTGAATAGCGATTTATCATTATTCATTAAAATCATTAAATCGCATATTAAAATTTTTACTTCAAAATAAAAATATGTATAAAAAATTATTATATTTTAATAACCTTTTAACTCAAAAATTTTAAAATTAAAAAAAATTATAAAAGCATTATTTTTTTCATTAGAAAGGTTTTTTTAAAATATAGTCAACAATAATGAAAACCAAAAATAAAATCTTTACTTATATCACTATTTTATTACTTTTTTTATTTATTATAAACATTAACGCTCAAGTAGTATCTAATTATAATAAAGTAAATTCAATTCAAAATATAGATAATTTTGACATTGTTAAAAAATTAAAAAGAACTTTTCCCGAATTAAGAAATAATAATGAATTATTAAAAAAAATAATTCAAATAATTTCTCAAGAATTACAAAAAAATATTTACAACGAAGACGAAAAGAAAACCAATAATTTAACCAACGATTTGTATTTAATAGAAAAATATAATCTTTTATCAGATTTTAGTAGTTCTATTGAACAAACAACAATTGACTTGGATCAAGCTTTAGTGGTTTTTGTAGGAAATAAAAACGATTATTATAATTATAATTATTATTTAAACGCGAAAAAAAATAACTTTCAAGCTTCTGGAGATTTATTTTGGCATTCTTGGACGCCCAAAAATTTTTCTATTGTTTCGAAAACATATTTGCAATTTTTTATTGATAATTACTTTCATTTTTTTCTTCAAGAAACACAAATTAACCATCAAAGGGAACAAATTGAAGAACAAATTTCAATTAACAATCAATTAGAAAGCAAAATTGCTGCTAAAGAAAAAGAGTTGCTGGAAAATCAAGCCTTAACGGAACAACAAAAAAGAGAATTGCAAAATGAAATTAGTTATTTTCAAAATCAATTAAACGAACAAGAAGTAAAAATGAATTCTTTAAAAGCAAATATTTCTGATTTAGAAACGAAATTAATAACTCAAGAAAGAGAAATCCAAAAAATAACAGATATTAATTTAGTTGAAAAAAATAATTTAAAAACGGAAATCCAACGTCAAAAAAATTTAATTTCGCATAATCAAAATAATTTCTCCAATTTAGAATCCAGATATTTAATTCTTCAAGCAGATTTGCAAAAGAAAGAAAATGTAATTAAAGCGCAAACCGCACAACTTCAAAATCAAGAAACACAAATTAACCATCAAAAAGAACAAATTGAAGCACAAATTTCAATTAACAATCAATTAGAAAGCAAAATTGCTGCTAAAGAAAAAGAGTTGCTGGAAAATCAAGCCTTAACGGAACAACAAAAAAGAGAATTGCAAAATGAAATTAGTTATTTTCAAAATCAATTAAACGAACAAGAAGTAAAAATGAATTCTTTAAAAGCAAATATTTCTGATTTAGAAAAGAAATTATCAACTCAAGAAAGAGAAATCCAAAAAATAACAGATATTAATTTAGTTGAAAAAAATAAGTTAAAAACGGAAATCCAACGTCAAAAAAATTTAATTTCGCATAATCAAAATAATTTCTCCAATTTAGAATCCAGATATTTAATTCTTCAAGCAGATTTGCAAAAGAAAGAAAATGTAATTAAAGCACAAACCGCACAACTTCAAAATCAAGCAACACAAATTAACCATCAAAAAGAACAAATTGAAGCACAAATTTTAATTAACAATCAATTAGAAAGCCAAATTGCTGCTAAAGAAAAAGAGTTGCTGGAAAATCAAACCTTAACGGAACAACAAAAAAGAGAATTGCAAAATGAAATCAATTATTTTCAAAATCAATTAAACGAACAAGAAGTAAAAATGAATTCTTTAAAAGCAAATATTTCTGATTTAGAAACGAAATTATCAACTCAAGAAAGAGAAATCCAAAAAATAACAGATATTAATTTAGTTGAAAAAAATAAGTTAAAAACGGAAATCCAACGTCAAAAAAATTTAATTTCACATAATCAAAATAATTTCTCCAATTTAGAATCCAGATATTTAATTCTTCAAGCAGATTTGCAAAAGAAAGAAAATGTAATTAAAGCACAAACCGCACAACTTCAAAATCAAGCAACACAAATTAACCATCAAAAGGAACAAATTGAAGCACAAATTTTAATTAACAATCAATTAGAAAGCCAAATTGCTGCTAAAGAAAAAGAGTTACTGGAAAATCAAGCCTTAACTGAACAACAAAAAAGAGAATTGCAAAATGAAATCAATTATTTTCAAAATCAATTAAACGAACAAGAAGTAAAAATGAATTCTTTAAAAGCAAATATTTCTGATTTAGAAACGAAATTATCAACTCAAGAAAGAGAAATCCAAAAAATAACAGATATTAATTTAGTTGAAAAAAATAAGTTAAAAACGGAAATCCAACGTCAAAAAAGTTTAATTTCGCATAATCAAAATAATTTCTCCAATTTAGAATCCAGATATTTAATTCTTCAAGCAGATTTGCAAAAGAAAGAAAATGTAATTCAGGCGCAAAAAGAAAATATGAAAGATTTTGCCCAAAATGCTATTTCGAAAATGAATGAATCCCAGAGCAACATAAATAATTCAATTAAAGATTTAACTCAACAAATTATTGCTGCAAATAAACTCAAAGAAGAAGAAAAGAAAATCATTAATAACTCAAAAAGCCCTAAAAAATTTCAAGTTGAAGTTTCTAAACTACCAACTTTAGGTGAAGTGATTGGTTTTCGTGAAGAAATAGAGCAACTCAAAGATTTTCTAAGTTATTTAAAAAACCCTAACAAATATAATAAAATAGGAGTTAGAAAACCTCCAAAAGGAGTCTTGTTGTATGGCCCTCCAGGAACTGGTAAAACTTTTTTAGCCAAAGCAATCGCCAAAGAAGCCAATTTACCTTTTTTTGCTCTTAATTCAAGTGACTTTTCTAAGTCTTATCTCGGAGAAGGCCCTAAATTAATTAACGATGTCTTTGAAGAAGCGAGAAAGAAATCGCCTAGCATCATTTTTATTGATGAATGTGAAAGTGTTTTTCGCAGTCGTATTAGCAATAAAAGTTCGCATTCAGATCATGATAATATGATTGCAGCTTTCTTAACTCAAACAGAAGGGTTTAAAACGGACCCGAAACATCCTGTTTTTTTAATGGGGGCTACCAATTATAAAGATGAAATTGATTCTGCTATTTTAAGTCGTTTCAATAGACATATTAAAGTAGATTTATTAAATGTTTCAGATAGAATTAAATTTATTAAAACTTTAGCGAATTCTTATAAAATAGACATTAGAGCCTACCAATATTTAAATAAAGTGATTGAAATAACGGAAAAATTTGGTGACGATACATTGAAAACACAAAGAAAATTAATAGATATTTTAGATCAAGCCGCTATTAAAGCAATCCAAAAGCATGACCATTTAAATATTTTGCCAGTTGATTTTCAATTTTCTTTATCCGCTCAAATGAATCAAAATTTCAATTGGGAAAATCATGAACATAACCAATATTTATTAACAGATTTGGAAAATTTAAAAGAATATAAAAATATTCCAATTCAACATATATACCGAGATACAAACGCTTTTCATAATAACAAAGGGGATAAATATTTCCAATTTATTAATAATGAACCTCTTTCCTTTCATCAAAAAATATACAACTCTCGTAATCAAAAAATAAAAATTATTAATTTTTCTAAAAACCGTGAGCAAATTAAAAAATTTTATGGAACTCTTAACTTCCTTCCTGATGAATTATTAGGTTTTTATTTTGAAGATGAAACCCCAAATCAGGAAGACACTGATATTTATGAAGCTACTACTTTGGAAGAATTTTTAGACATTAGGAAAAAAAATACCAAAAAAATTTATTTTATTTGGAAGATTGATAAAATATCGCAAAACATGGATTTTGCTCAAAAATTAATAGAGAATATAAACATCAAACAACCTTTTTTAAAAAACCAAAAATTTTTAGAAGAAATTTATTTATCAGCTCTAAGACAAGATATAACTTTTGAAGAAATTCAACAAATAGTTGAAAACAAGATTAAAGAATTCAAAAATATACTAAATAAAAAAATTAATAATCCAAATATATTTTCAAATTCTTGGTTAAATCAAGAAGAATTAACAACGATAATTACAGAAGAAATAGATCAAAATTTTGAAAAACCTTATTATTCTATCAATGAAATTGAAAAAATTGTTTTAGACAACGTCTATCAAAAAATTTTAGAAGACAAAAAAACAAAAACCAAAAATAAAATTAACGAATTATTAAATAATTTGCAAATTAATCATCCTTGGTTTTCTCAAGATACAATTACATCTTTTAAAAGATTATTATATAATAAAAACAACCAATTATATTTATCGCCATTAAATTTCCAAAATATAAATATGGAAACTATTTGCAATAATTTTGAAAACATCAAAAACCATCATCTCATAAAAATAATTGATGATGAATGGGTTAAAAAATTAAATTCTTTTAATTTCTGCCATCCTTCTTTGACCCAAAAAAAAATTAAAAAAATTATCACAAACAAAATAAAATCAGAATTATTTAGTCCTGAAACTTCTTTAGAAAAAATTAATGAAGAAATCCAAAAAACAATAGATGAACGCGAAATTATAATCCTTGATGAATTTCAAAAAGAAATGTCTGAAAATATCGAGCAACTATTAATAGAAAGAGATTTTTATAAAAACGCATCATCAAACCAAATAACGGCCATTCAAAAAGAATCTTTATCACTGATTAAACAAGAATTAAAAAAAGCTAATTCCAATGAAAACAAAATAAAACAAAAAATAAAAAAATTTATTACAAATTACCAAATAACTTCTTCAAACAGTTTATTATCGTATTTTAAAGACAAAATAATACTTGTTGTAGTTGTAGTTGTTGTTTCGATTCTTTTGTTGGGTTTTGTCATCAGAAAAAGAAAAAAATAATCTTGGAAAAAGAGGAAACAATCAAAAAAATAGTATGATAAATTTTCTTGATTTTCGTTTTTTAAACGAGCTTTAAAGGTCAAAAAAATAATTGTTTTTGGTGGTTAAATTTTATAAGTAAAAAAATATTATAATGTTTCGGTTATTTTTAAAAGAGTCTTTCAATAAGTTAAAATAGTTGATGGCAGTCATTTTTTAAATATTTTAAATCTTTCAAAATAAACTTTTTAAGTATATCTTATTTTTTTCAGTTGTTTTTAAAGCAGTTGCGATAAATGAAAAAATGAGTCATCAAAAATTAAAACGGATGCTTGAGAAAAAATAGGAAATGGGCATTTTTTTAACTATCTCCTTAACAATTCTTTCCCAAAAAATTAAATATTTCAAATTTAAATATTTATAGACTAACTTTTTAGTTAGTTTTTTTTATATTTAAATAATATAAAGATTTTAACAAATTTTATTATAATAAATGATTTATTTTTATTATCTTAATTTTGATAGATTGTGAAGCGTATGTATTTATGGGGTGTTGATTTTTTTGACATTTTTTTGTTTTAAAAATATTCTTTAAAACTGAAATAAATAGATAATTCCATATTTTTTAAAACTAACAAAAAAATAATTAAACTAAAAAAAACATTTAATTTTTTCATAATTTAGTAAATGCATGAAATATTTTTAATTTTTATCCCTCTGTTATACATAAGTAAAAAGACATTAAAAAAAATTGCCTATAAATCTCTGCTGATTTTTTAATTTTAAAACAAATGATAAAAAAATTAAATCCCACTTCTTTGAAAATTAAGTCTAAGATTTTCAAATGAGATGCTGAAAAAATTAGGACACTTTTTAAAAATACAAGTTAAAAACGAAAATAAAAACTTAATTCAAAATGATTTTCACACTGAAAACCTAAAAGAAAAAATGTCAACTGATTTCACTTTTATTCTTTATGGTCCCAAAGTTAGATTTCTTTATTTATCAGCAATAATGGATTTTAAAAACCGTGAAATTTAGTGATAAAGCCGACCATAATTTTGTCTTAGAAACCTTAACAGGATTGAAAGTAAGACCAAATATTATCCTTCACGCCGACCTAGGTAGTGTTTATATTTGTAAATGGTACCGCCAAGCCTTTTTGGATATGGGTATAAAACAAAGTTTTTCTGAAAAAGCAAGTACCGCCCAAAATGCCCTTATTGAGCCTTTTTGTATCCGTCTTAAATGTGAGACTTTTTATTTAATTAAAAACCGCTTAAAATATTTAACTAGTGAGAAAGTAATAAAAATTGTTGCTGATTATAACCATAATTATAATCATTCTAGAATGATTAAATACAATAATAATTTATCGCCTTTACAAGCAAGACAACAAGCATAATATAGTTAAATTTAATAAAAATTGGCTCTAAATCATTTAACGATTAAGAGCCTTTTAGTGTTGATAATTAATAATGTTTTTATCTTTTAACTTTTGTGCTTGTTCTTGTAATTTTTTTTGTTTTTCGTAATAAAAAACACTAATGGGGAAATATTTATGAAAATTAATAGTTTTATTAAAATATTTTTCAAAATATTCAAAACCAAACCATTTTAAAAGATAAACATAAAAAACCCAAAAATCACCTAGTCTATACCATAAAGAGCCTGGATATACAAATACACCAAAAGTAAAAAATAAAGCAACTAGAACCAAAATAATTTGCTTCACCTTCTTTTCTTGTTTCAAGAAAATAGATGCTAACAACAACATCAACGATAACAAAAAAATAAAAAACATTATTTTAGAAGTTCTTTTTTTAAATATTGATGATATATATAATATTTGTCATTATAATGGATAGATTCGCCTAAATCAATATTTTTCAATGTTTTCCTTGATGTGGATCTTTATAAATTAATTCTTTACCTTGAGATATTTTAAAACCGAGGTAAAAAGGGGCACTTAATAAAGTTATACATGAAACAAGATAAAACGGGAAAGCAATAATTTGATTTTGGGATAAAAATCTATATACATTTTTTGTATCTAAAATACAAAAAACGAAACTTGAAATTAAAATTAAAAAAAGATGGTTTTTTTGATAATATTTTTTATCATAATTATTTCTCCTTAATTTTTTGGATCAATAATTTAACTACCATGAAAATAATTTACTAAAAATATCTTTAAAACCGTAACAAATATCTTTGCTAGTATTTATAGTAGCTTCTGCGACACCTACAACAGCTCCTTCTGTTAATCTGCCAGTGTTTTCTAAAAGATCCAAAGGTATTTCAATAGGTTTATAATTTTGGTCGTTTACTCCATTTATAACACCTTCAAAAAAGTTAGTTGGATAATTAACTGCTTTACCAAAAGTTTTAAAAACTTCTAAACCACTTCTAGCTACATTTCTAACTATTGGAACATCATCTACAATATCAATAGCACCCATGAACAAATATTCGATTTCTCTTATGTTTTGGGAATTTTCTAAAACAACTAGGTTATTTGATACCAAATCAGCTGTTAATTGAGAAAGTCTATTATTTACAACCACATTTAAACCTGAAGCTACGAAATTACCTGCAGACAAGGTTTTAACAGCTTTATTAATTATTTTTTTCTATAAGTTTCTTTGTAATATCTTTCACAAAATTTGTTTTAAAATGTTTTTCAATATCAAAATCGAAATATTTACCCAATTTCATAGTTGGATTATTATCAACATAATGTTGTAATTTACGCCATTGTAACATTTTTAAAGTTGAATCATCCAAATCAGATTTCCAAAAACAATACATATGAGGAGAACCATTGCCCAGCCATCTTAAATCAATAAAATCATAATTTTCGTTTCTTTCATCTCTAGTGCCGCCATCAAAATAAACTGCTAATAAACCATCATCTGAAGTTTTTTTATAACCAATAAATAGAATCATTTCTAGAAGAATTATAAGAAGGTTTGCTTTTAACATAACCATCAAAAGAAGAATTAATATTTTCCTTAATATATTGTTTTACTGTGTTTGCATTAGCATTTTTACTTAAAGCCACATGAACAATTTAAGTCCCCCCCTTATTTTTCTTTCAAAAAAATAATTTTCTTGATAACCAAAAACTTTTTTTTGAGAACTTAAAAATAAAACAAAAAATAATTTATAAAAATTATGTGATTTCAGTTTAAAAGTAATCAAAAAACTCCTTAAAATATTTATAATCAAAAAGAAATCTCATCTTATTTATTTTTGTTTTATTTCATCCCCAAAATAAGTCAGTTACAATTCCTTCATTGCTTGTTTTTATTTTAACATATTTTAAAAAGAAAATTAATTTAAAAATTAAAATAATGATAACTTATTTTGTGAATGCAAAAATATTTTTATTGGATTTTAATGTTAACACAAATTTTTTTACTATTATAATTTTGATAAATTGAGATATTACATCATTTAGGACAATTTTAAAAAAATTTTTTAAGACTGACTTATTTTTTAGTCGATCTTTTTTTGTACCCAATTTATTATAATTGTTTTTATGACTGATTACTGTTTTATATATAAAATAATGCATAAACTAAAAAAATAATTTCCATATCTTTTCTAAAAAAATATTTTCAAAAAGGAAAAAAGATAATGATTGCAGAAACTGATTTCAATAACACTCAACACCAATATTTTTTAAGGCCATTGGGGTGTTACAAAATTTTTTTACACTTTTTTAAAAAACTTTTAAGCCTGTTTTTTTGAAACTTAAAAAGAATTTTTAACTTTGTCTAAAAATGTTTTTTTCCTATAGAAAGGTGAATCGCCAACAAATGCATAATATAATAAAACTAAAAAAATCACAAAAAAATCCTTATAATTTATTTTCTTAGATTATCATAATTCTGATTTGTTATTTTAAGATATTTTGTGATTTTTCATTAATAATTCGCTATAAACATTATAATAATAAATATAAAAAGAGAAAAAAGACTCAATTACTATGAGTCTTTTTTGAAAAAAAGTCTTTATTTATTTAATAAAACATCAATTGGTTTTTTACGAGAAAGTTTAAAAATTGGCAATAAAATAGCAACAAATGTTAAAGCAAAAACATAAAAAATTTGTAAACTTAATAATATCCAACTGTCAGATTTGCTGAAAAAATCAATTATTATTTGAAAATAACTTTTATTATGATTTTTTTCTATTTTTGATTCAAACCAACACACACCAAAAATAGTGAATAACACAATAAAAATACTAGTGATGGAAGAATAAATATATCCTTCACAAAAAAAGATTTTGCTAACAGTAGAACCTTTAGCTCCTAAAGCCCTTAAAGTCCCTATCTCTTTTTTCTTTAATTTAATGCTGGCATTAAAATACATATAAATAAGAAAAAAAGCGATTAAAGTTAGAGCAGGGCACACAATTAAAATAGGTTTGACGATCTTTTCATTTAAATTTTTAATTTCTTTTTGTATTATTTCTTCTTTTTGGCTTGCAGTTAAGTAATACTCTTTTTGTACACTTTCCGCTATATCTTTTTTTATTTCGTTTATCTTAACAAAAAACATTAAACCCACAGCAAAAACAAAAGAAACTAAAGCTAATGTTATGATTGAAAAAAATAATAAAACTTTTTTATTTTTTAAAGCATTAGCTCCAATTTTAAAAGATTTGTTTAAAGATAATTGACTGTTAATTTGTTTAAAAGGGGCCGGTTTAGGATCTAAAAAAACTTCTTTTGTGGGTTCAAAGTCTTCTTTGAAAGGGTTTTTTTGTTGACTTTGAAATAATTTAATCATTTCTTCAGTTAAAACCGCTCCTTTTGTCAATTGAGGTTTTTGTTTTTTAGTTGGATTATTTGTTTTGGATAAATCAGAAATTATTCCCCCATCTTTAAATTCAATTACTCGGTCGCCAAATTTATAAGCATTTTCCGGGTCATGAGAAACTATCAAAACCAAATGTTTTTGGGATAATTCTTTTAAAATTTGTAATACTTGAAGAGCTGTTTCTGAATCGAGATTTCCAGTTGGTTCGTCGGCTAAAATAATTTCAGGGTCTTTAATTAAAGCACGAACAATTGCAACGCGTTGTTTTTGACCTCCTGACAACTCATTAATTTTGCGATTTTGAAAATTTGTCATTTCTACTTTTGTTAATAAATTATTAATTAAGTGATGTTGAGGAACTTTTCCTTGCAATTCTAATGATAAAGCGATATTTTCATAGACGCTCATATTTTCTATTAAATTAAAATCTTGAAAAATAAAACCAACTGTTCCATTGCGATAAGAATCTAGGTCTTTTTGTTGAAAATTATTAGTGGAATGGCCTTTAATGTTGATATTACCAACATCATAAGAATCAAGGCCACCTAAAAGATTTAATAAAGTCGATTTCCCAGAACCTGATTTTCCTAAAATGAAAACTAATCCTTTTTGAGGTAATTTCAAGGAAACGTTATTTAAAGCAAGTGTTCTAAAACCTGTTTTGTTAATAAAAGATTTGCTAACTTTTTGAATATCAATCATTTGATAAACTTCCTTTTTTTATTTTTTATTAATTAATAATTAAAATAAAATGTCAATTTAATAATAGGGATAAAAGACAATTTCATTATATTATATTTATTGTTAACTTTATCTATTTTGGTTTCATAATAAAAAAATACTTTATTTTTTTAATTTATTTGAGATTTAGTGATTATATAGGGTAAATAATTTTTTAATTAAAGTTTAGATTTTGATAGATCAAGAAGCGGAAAAAACCAAAAAAAACTACCTTATTTTAATTTGATAATTTTGAATTAAATTGTCAACGATAATATTCATTCTTTGGTCAATTATTTCTTTTTCTAAATTATTAAAAGGGCTGGAAAAAGATAAGCGAAAAGCTAAAGATAGCTCTTTTTTGTCATTATCAATTTGATAAACATCAAAAAGTTGACAATCAATTAAATCAAGGAAGGAATGTTTTTGAATAGTTTTTTGAACATCTAAAAAAGCATATTGAGAAGCAATTAAAAAAGACAAATCGCGGGTAACAACAGGGAATTTGCTAATAGGATGATATACAATTTTATAGTTTTTGTTTAATAATTGGTCTGATAACAAAATTTCACAAACAAAACTGTCTTTTAAATGATGTTTTTCGTTTAAATTAGGATGTATTTTTCCTATTTTTCCAATTATTTCATTTTGATATAAAATTCCTGCTTGAATCCCTGGATGAAGATTAAGATTAGAAGAACTTTTTTGATAGGTTAGATCAACGCCTAAAAAAGAACTTATTTTTTCCACAACACCTTTTAAAACAAAAAAAGAACTTGTGATATCTTGTTTTTGCCAACCGCCAGTCAATATTTTACCACTTAAAATCAAACCTAGGCTTAATTTTTCTTTTTCTGGGTGATACACTTTACTGATTTCAAAAAAAGCATTATCAAAATTTTTTCTTTTGTGTTGGTAGCTCATTACTTCAATTAAGCCACTTAATAAACTTTGTCTTAAAATAACTTTATCTTGCGATAAAGGGTTTAATATTTGGATTATTTCTTTTTGATAATTAAAACATTCAAACATTTCTTGACTAATTAAACTATAAGTTACTGTTTCGTAAAAACCTAAATTAACCAAGATTTTTTTTAATTCCCTGAGGTTTTTTTGTTTTAAAGTCATTTTAATTTGTTTATTTTGGTTTTTTTTGTTAACAAGTAAATTTTTGCAGCCGTAAAGACGGACTAAATCAGCAATAACATTTTCTTTAATTTTAATATCATATCTACGAAAAGGAGGGATTACTTTTAAATTGTTGCCGTCTACATTCAAAATTTGATAACCTAGATTTAATAGCCAGTTTTTAGTTTGAGATAATAAAAACGTAATGCCCGTTTTTTTCTTGACATCATCTAAATTTAAATCAATTACTTTTGGCTTAATGACTTCGCTTTTTTTATTTATCGGTTGATAAGTTATTGTTGCATCAGCTAGTTTGATTAAAAGTTCGCATGCTTTTTTTAAAGCCAAAGGGATTAATTCGGGGTTTACTCCTCTTTCGAAACGCAAAGAACTCATAGTTTTAATTTTTAATTTTTGGCTAGTTTGGGAAATGCTTTCTGGTTTAAAATAAGCACATTCTAAAATGATGTTTTTAGTGTCTTTTTTGATACCACTTTCCAAAAGACCTATGATACCTGCCAAAGCAATGGGAGTTGTTCCGTCTGTAATAACCAAATCACGAGAGTCTAATTCAAAGGCGTTTTCATTTAAAGTTGTAATTTTTTCTTGTGGTAGGGCTTGTCTTACTTTAATTTCTTTAATATTTGAAGAATCAAAAGCATGCAAAGGAATTCCGTATTCAAGCATGATTAAGTTTGTAACGTCAACAACATTATTGATTGGTTTTATGTCTGAATGTAAAAGTGTATTTCTTAACCACAAAGGAGAGGGTTTGATTGTTATATTTTCTAATATACAAGCATGATATTCTAAACAAGCATTGCTTTCAAGGTTTACTTTTAAAGGAGAAGTTTTTTTAGTAGCAAAAAAGTTTTCTACATTTTCTAAACTTTGATTGTCTTTGGAAAAATCACCACAATCATCAGTAAAAGTATTATCAGAAAAAGATATACTTTTTAAAACAGCAGCTAAATCCTTTGCAAAACCAAAATAAGATAAAAGATCGGCACGATTAGGAGTGACTCCTAATTCTAAAAAAAAACCCGCCAAACCTAAAGGAATTAAAGCGTTACTACCTAATTTTATTTCATCTTGCGTGTCTTGAAAAAAATAAATGCCGGTTTTTTCTTCTGAAGTTAAAATGGAAGAATCAATTCCTAATTCTTCTAAAGCACAAAGCATACCTTCAGAAAAAACACCATAAATTTTTTTATTTTTAAGAGTTGTTTGAAAACCTTCTAAAAAAGAACCTTCTAAAGCAACAATTACTTTACCGTTATTATCTAAATTAGTGGCGCCACAAACAATTTTTAAAATTCTTGTTCCTATGTCAACTGTAACTAAGTTGAGTTTTTGTGAGCCAGTAATTTTTTGATATTCAAGAATTTTTCCAACAACTAAATTAGTATTTTGAGAAATAGGCCGCAAAGTTTCGACTTCATTAATATAATTATTAATCAAATCAAAAAGTTTATTAGTTTTGGGTAAATTCGAAAAATGTTTTTTTAAAATGGGTTCAAGAATTTTCATGTTTAACCTTCTTTGAAAATTGTTTTAAAAAGCGGATATCGTTTTGATAAAAATGACGAATATTTTCAATTTGATATTTGATCATAGCAATTCTTTCGATGCCAATTCCGAAGGCAAAACCTTGATATTTTTCGGGATTATAATTAGCATTCAACAAAACTTGGGGATGAACCAAACCCGCTCCCAAAATTTCTAAATATTCTTTACTGTTATCTTTTTTGCGAATTACTAAATCAACTTCAATGCTTGGTTCTGTAAAGGGGAAATAAGAAGGTCTTATATTTATTTCTTGAGAATCGCCAAAAAGTTCTTTAATGATTGTTAAAATGGTTTCTTTTAAATTCAAAAAATTAATCTTTTGATCGATAACCAATCCTTCTAATTGCATAAATTGATGACTGTGAGTGGCATCATCGTTATCTTTGCGAAAAACTTTACCAGAAGAAATAATTTTCAATGGTTTCCCTTCATTAGCCAACATTTCTTTAACTTGAATATTGGAAGTGTGGGTTCTTAAAAGTTTTTGGGGGTTAATATAAAAAGAATCTTGCATTGCTCGGGCGGGATGGTTTTTGCCAATATTTAACATTTCAAAATTATAAAAATCACTTTCAATTTCATTGCCATCTTTAATTTCGTATCCTAAAGACAAAAATAAATCTTCTAATTGTTCGATAATTTGGTAAAGAGGGTGAATGCTTCCTGTCGAAAAATTAAAACCCGGTAAATTCACATCAACACTTTCTTGCATTAACTCTAAGTTCATTTTTTGCGTTTTTAAATATTGTTTTTCTTTTTGCAAAGATAAAATAATTGTTTTTTTAAATTCATTGATTAATTTTCCGATTGCAGGTTTTTTTTCTGAAGGAATATTTTTTAAAGTTTGGTTTAATTCTTGCAAAAAGCTTTTTTTTCCTAAAAATTTTTGTTCTAAATAAATTAAATTTTCTAAACTATTTTTGTTTTTTGCTAAATCATGTTCAAATTTTTCTTTTAAAAGATTGATTTTATTATGCATAATATTTCCTTTCTTTTAAGAATTTAGCCGATATATCCAAGAAATAATATTCCCTTCAGTTAAAAAAGAAAGCCACATTGCCAAAGTAGCTCCTAAAAAGACTCCTAAAGAAACGCCAATAGTTCCTTTTTTAATTCCTAAAATAAATCCTCCTAAAAACATCCCAGAAAAAATCGCTGTTAAATGGCATTTCGTTTCTAAATCGGCTGGATCGTCGGTGAAATATGTGTTTTTCAATAAATAGATAATGACTAAATTCAAAAGCAAAGCAATAAAAAAAATTGCTATATGAAAATATTTATTTTTTAATAAATTTGTATAAGGACGGCTGTCACTAGGTTGCAATTTATTTTTTTTAATGACGGCTTTTTTTGGGATTGTATTCATTTTTTTAATTTCCTTTTTAATATATTAAGTCATGTTTTTGAAAAAAATCGAATAAACGATCGTTTTGAATATCAGGGGCTATTAATTTAGCTATTTTTTTTAAATAGTCGTATTTAGTGTTTTCCATAAGAATAGATAAATTAGCTGCTCGAAACATTTCTTCATCGTTGCAACCATCTCCCACACAAATTAACTGATGATCGGGATATAATTTTTGAATGGGTGCAATTCCATAAGCTTTACTAACTACTTTGGCACTTAAACTGACAGCGCCACTTTTCCAAAAATAAGCATTAAATTGACTAAATTCCTTTAAAAAATTAACTACTCTTTGTACATCATGATGAAATAAATTAATTTTATAAATGGGTTCATTTAAGGATGGTTGCTGGCCGCATTCTTCATTAATCATAAATTCTTTACTATCAGCATCTATTTGAAAAAGATTGTTTTTTTTTCCAAAGAAAAATTAAAAATTTGGTTTCCAGCTTCTAAAGCTTTTTGATTAATTTTTAAAACATCTTGTAGAGGTATTACTTGTTTTTGGATGATTTTTTCTTTTTCAAAAGTAATGGCTCCATTAAAAACAATAAAATAACGAAACAATTTTTTAAGTTCTTGTAAAACTCTAAGTCCTGATTGACTTCTGCCGGTAGCTATTCCTAAAACATTATTGCGATTTTGTGATAATTGATGTAATAATTTTTGGGTTTGCGGAGGAATAATTTTTTTTTCATTGTTATATAAAGTATGATCGATATCAAAAAAAAATAATCTCTTTTTCGTCATAAATTAAAAAACCTTCTTTCCTAGAATAATTATATAAATAATTATTAATTAATTTCTCAGTTTTGCAAATTAATGCAATAACTTTTGGGTTTGAGGAGGAATAATTTTTCTCATTGTTGCATAAAGTATTATCAATATCAAAAAAATAATCTCTTTTCCGTCATAAATTAAAAAAACTAATCTTTCCTAGAATAATTATATAATAATTATTAATTAATTTTCTTGGTTTTTCCAAAAGATAATCTTTTTTTATTATTATAGAAGATATAAACGATATCCAAAAAAACACTTTTTTATTATCATTCGTAATTATTGATGCATTATTTTATGTAATCATCAAGGTTAAAACCAAAAACCTTTTTTTGTCTTTCTTTTAATTCATGTGATAAAAATTCTTCATATTCAACAATGTGATAGTTTGGTAAAAAACGATAATATTTAACTTCATTTAAAGCTTGATTGTGAAATAAAGTTTTTCGATTCAAACCCATTTGATCAAGTGCACCACCTAAAATTAAATTAGTGAGAATAGTTTCGTTTAAACAAAAAAATAACCTTTGTTTAAATTCTTTAAAAGATAAAGTGAAATTTTTTTTATGACGCTCTTGGATTAATTCTTTACAAAAATTACTATTCACTCCTTTAATTAAGCTTAAAGGTAAAAATAATTGATTATTTTTGAAATAATATTGATCAGAGCTAACAAAAATATTTGGTTTGACTAAGGTAATTCCTGCTTGAAAGGCTTCCTTCAATAAAGCCTTAGTTTGCAAAGGATCATTAAGAGAATCATTTAATAAAATTGTCATAAATTCAATAAAATAGTGAGTTTTTAAATAAGCCATACGATAACTAATCAAAGAATAAGCAACACTATGACTTTTATTAAAACCATAATTAGCAAATTTTAAAATATAATCATAAATTTGATTAGATAAAGAAAGACTGTGACCTTCTTTTTGAGTTTTTTCAAGAAAATATTTTTTTTCTTTTAATAAGACAGTTTTATCTTTTTTGCTGATTGCTCTTCGAAAAAGGTCTGCTTCAGCTAGGCTATATTTGGCAAAAAGGGAAGCTATTTGCATAATTTGTTCTTGATAAAGGATGACTCCATGAGTTGGTTTTAAAATATGATCAATCAACGAATCAAAATAAATTTTTTGGGAATTGAATTGCTTGCGATTTTTTAAAAACAAATCAAAAGAATCGATGGGACCTGGGCGATTCAAAGCTAATAAGGCAACTAAATCTTCAAAATTGTTAGGAGCCATGCGGGTTAAAATCTTTTTGGCGTTGCCAGATTCCAATTGAAAAACTCCCAATGTTTTTGCGTTTGACAAAAGTTGATAAGTTTTGGGGTCATTTAAAGGAATAGAAAATAAATTAAAATCTTTTTGACTTTCTTTAATTGCTGCAATTATTTGTTCTATGATAGTAAGACTATGAAGGCCTAATAAATCTATTTTTAACAAACCCATTGTTTCTAATTCTTTTGCTTCCCATTGAGTTTGCAATAAATTTAGGTGATTTGATTTTTGTAAAGGAATATTTTGTAATAAGTTATCTTTGCTTAAAATAATCCCTGCAGGATGGGTTCCTGTAAAACGAGGTAGGCCTTCTAAAAATGATGCTATTTGTAACAAATTCTTGATTTGGTCATCTAAATCATCAGTTATTTGGTTTGGTTTTTGGTTTTCTAAAAAATGAAAAAGTTGTTTTTCTTGAAAAGGCATTAATTTTTTAAATTTCAATAATTCTTTAATGATGGCATTTTTTTTGGCAAAACTTCCAAAAGTAATAATATTTGCCACGTGATGTAAACCGTATTTTTGACGAATATACTGAATTACTATTTCTCTTTTATTATCAGGGAAATCAAGGTCAATATCTGGCATTGTTTTTCTTTGAGGATTCAAAAACCTTTCAAAAATAAGATTATATTTTAAAGGGTCAATTTCTGTAATTTCTAAACAAAAACAAACCAAAGAACCAGAAGAAGAACCTCTTCCAGGACCTACTAAAATATTGTTTTTTTTAGCGTACTTGACTAAATCACTTACAATTAAAAAATAATTTTCGTAATTCAAATCATTAATGATTTTTAATTCTTCGTTAATTCTTTGGGCGTATTTTTCATATTTTGATTTTGAAGGATTTAAAAATTTTTCTAATCCTTGATAAACTATTTTTTTTAAATATTTTTTTGCATCCAAGTTTTGAAAAAGTTTTTTTTCCGGTTTTTCGAAATCAACTTCTTTAGGTAAATCTTTTTCTTTTTTTTCAATAAAATCTAGGTAAGAAGGTAAAGAAAAATTTTTTTTCAAAGGAGTTTGATAATTAATTTTAGGAATTAATTGTTTTAAAGAATCCATGATTTGTGGATATTTTTGATATCTAATATCAAACTCACTTTTAGTTAAAAAAGATAAATCTATTTCAGAATCAATTGTTTTGTTTTTCATTTTAGCCAAAATTTGATAAGTTTCTTGGGCTTTTGCATCATCATAATTCGTTTTGTTGACAGGCAAACAAGGTATTTCAAAATGAGTGCTAAAATCTATAAGATTATCGGATAATTTTTCTAAAAAAAAACTTTGAAAAGAAATTCCTAAAAAAATTTCAGAAAAGATTGTTTTTAATTTTTCTAATACTTCTTGAAATTCATTTTTTTGGTCGTTGACAAAAATTTTTTCCCAAAAAGGACAAAGTCCGCAAATGATAATAAATAAATCTTTTCCTAAAGCTTCTATTTGTTCTAGATGGAGATGGCTTTGAGCTTCTTTTTTGCTTGCAGTTGCTAATTGAATTAAATTTTTTATTCCTTGATCGTTTTTGGCATAAACCAAAAGTTCACCTGTTTGGTTTTTCCATAAAAAATTAATTTTAAGGCCTAAAATAGGTTTTATATCGTGTTTTTGACACAATTGCAAAAAAGTTGGCATTCCGTATAAATTGTAATCATCACTTAAAGCAACGAATTCATAATCATTTTCTTTAGCTTTTAAAACTAATTTTTCTAAAGGTAATAAACTGTCCAACAAAGAATAATAGCTTTGTAAATAAAAAACACCTCTCATAATTAAAACCTTTACTTAAATTTATTTTTTCTTAATAATGTTTTTATTTTTGAAATGAGGAAATAAAATAACATCACGGATATTGGGAGTATCGGTTAAAAGCATCACTATTCGATCAATTCCCATTCCGAGCCCACCAGTGGGAGGCATACCGTAACTTAAGGCATCTAAAAAATCATAATCCATTTCACAAGCCTCATCGTCACCTAATTCTTTTTGTTTTAATTGATTTAAAAAACGTTTTTCTTGTTCGATGGGGTCGTTTAATTCGCTAAAAGCATTCACAAATTCTTTTCCAGCGATAAAAAGTTCAAAACGATCAGTAAAACGAGGGTCATTAAGATTTTTTTTGGCTAAAGGACTAATTTCTAAAGGATGGCCGTAAATAAAAGTAGGCTGGATTAATTTATGTTCAACGTATTTTTCAAAAAAAGCTTCAATAATATGACCTTGACTAAAATGAGACATGACGTTGATATCATGTTGTTTTGCTAATTGTAAACAAGTTTCTTGAGATAATTTTTTTTGGAAATCAATGCCTGTTTCTTTTTTGATAGCATCTGTCATGCTAATTTTTTGAAAAGTTTGAAAACTAATTTTTTTATTTTGGTAATTGATTTCTAAACTTTTTAAAACAGTTTGACAAATATACTGAAGACATTTTTGAGTTAATTCCATCATTCCTTGTATATCAGAATAAGCCTGATAAGCCTCTATAGTGCTAAATTCCGGGTTATGGGTTGCATCCATTCCTTCATTACGGAAAATTCGACCAATTTCATAAACTTTTGGCATACCACCAACAATTAATTTTTTTAAAGGCAGTTCGGTAGCTATCCTTAAATAAAAATCAGAATTTAAAGCGTTATGGCTAGTAATAAATGGCTTGGCAGAAGCTCCGCCCAAAGAAGGTTGCAAAATGGGGGTTTCTACCTCCAAAAAGCCCTCATTATCAAAAAAATTACGAATTGATTTGATAATTAAACTACGAGTTAAAAAAACTTGTCGACTTTTTTCATTAACCATAAGATCTAAATAACGTTTTTTTCTCATCTCTTCGCGGTTTTGCAAACCATGAAATTTATCTGGTAATGGTTTTAAAGATTTAGTTAAATGGATAAAATCTAGAGCTTTAATTGTGAGCTCTTTTGTTTTAGTTTTAAACAAAAAACCTTTAATCCCTACGATATCACCTAAATCACAATTTTGATAAAGAAGGAAAGCATCCCCTAATAAATCAGATCTAAGATAAACTTGAATTTTAAAATTAAAATCTTGTAGATGTAAAAATCCGGCTTTTCCTTGTCCTCTTTTTAAAATAATTCTTCCTGCAATTTTTACATTAACTTTGTTTTCTTCGAACCATTCTTGATCAATGTTTTGATAATTTAAAATAATGTTTTCAATTGTGTGCGAACAAGTGAAATTTTTACCAAAAGGTTCAGTTTTTAATTTTTTCAATTCTTCTATTTTTTGGTGTCTAATTCCTTCTTGTTCTGTCATTTTTTTATTCATTTAATTGTCTCCTAACGTAATTAATTCATTTTTTATTTCAAAACATTATAATTATAATTATACCAAAAAAATAATGTTTTTTTGCCATATATTATGCTTAAAAATATGGACTATTCCATTATTTAGGACAATTTTTATTTTTTAAAATTATTGAAGACTGACTTATTTTTTAGTCGGGCTTTTTTTGTACTCAAAACCAAAAAATACTTTTCATATCTTTTCAAAAAAATATTTTCAAAAAAAGAGAAAAGATAATGATTGAAGATGAACGAGCTTTACTAGGGGTTTTACTTTTAGACTCTAAAAAAAATAGATTCAGTTAGCGATATAATTGCAGAAACCGATTTTAATAATACTCAACACCAATATATTTTTAAGGCAATGCAGGGAGATGATTTTTTTAGAAAAATATTTATAGAAAAATTTGAAAAATTATTTTTAGTCTTAAAATTTTTTTAAAACTTAAAAATATCGTGATAATTTTATATTCTTTAAAATCAACAAAACAAATTAATTAAATTAAAAAGCGTCTATAAATTTTTGGAACATGCCAACAATTTTATTCATCAACGTCCTTTTTTTAAAGACTATATTTAAACTATTTTTTTGAACTTAACTCCGACTACTTTTTAAAAGAAAAAAATAAATGTTATAATATAATTGAAAGAGGTATTTTATGATTTTAATCGAAACTAATCGCCCTTGCGATTTAAAACCTTATTTTTACTATGCTTTAGAAGCTTATGTTCTGAATCATTTATTAAAACAAAACCCAACAGAAAGTTATTTTTTTCTTTGGAAAATTAAAGGAGTTGTTGTTGGCAAAAACCAAATTATTGAAAATGAAGTTAACTTAGATTACCTTCAAAAAAATAAAATTGCTTTATTTAGAAGGCCTACCGGCGGGGGTTGTGTTTATAACGACCCAAAAACCCCACTTTATAGTATTATTACCAAAAAAGAGAAAAATTTTAGTTTTAAACCTTATTTATCTAAAATAGTTCTTGCGTTACAAAACTTAGGATTAAAAGCGGTTTTTAGTGGAAGAAACGATATTTTATTGGAAGGTAAAAAAATTTCTGGTAACGCTTTTTTGCAAAATCAAAATGGAATGGTCACTCACGGCACTTTGCTTTATGATTGCGATTTTAATACCATGATTAATGCAATTACTCCAAACGATCAAAAACTTATTTCTAAAGGAATTGCAAGCGTTCGTTCGAGAGTTGTCAATCTAAAAAAATACCTTCCCCAAGAAATGTCTCAAGAAGCTTTTATGAAATACCTTTCTCAATCTTTAACTGTTAAGACTTATTCATTAAATCCGGAAGAAATCAAAACAATCGAAAAAGATGCCGTAAAATATAGTTTACCTGATTTTTTATTTTTAGAACAACCCGAACACACCAAAATCCTTAAAAGACGATTTTCATGGGGTATGTTAGAAATTTTTTTAAAGATTAGATTTGGCAGAATTCAAAATTTAGCTTTAATCGGAGATTTCTTTCACAAAGAAGATACCCTCAAAGAGTTTTGTCAGGCTTTTGAAGGAGTTAGCTACCAAGTCAAACATTTAAAAAAAGTTTTGTTACAAAACGACATTAATCTTTATATTCTTGATGCTACTAATGATGATTTTTTAAACTTATTAAAGGAAGGGTTTTTAGCAGAAAAACTTAGTTATTAGTTTTTTGCTAAAAATAAAGGAATATTTTTATGTTAAATGATCAAAAAAAAACTTTACAAAAAATTATTATAACTTCGTTTTTATTATTTTTAACTTTTTCTTTGGAATTAATTTTTCGATATACTATTAATTTCGGAACTGCTTGCAACTATTCTTTTTTTAAAATTGAATTACTTTTTATTATTTTAATTGGCTTTCTTTTTGGATTTAAATACAGTTTTTTTGCCAATTTAACATATCTTTTAATTCATTATTCCTTTGAGCGTTTTTTGATGGATTTTTTCTTACCAGAACATTCTCACAATCATGATCATCATGGATTGGAATTAAAAATTTTTCTTTATCGGTTTTTTTTGCCTTATCTTGCTTGTTGTTTATCTGGATTGTTTTATCAAAAAAAAAGAAATCAACTTTTTAAAAAATGGCCTTTAGTCATCACTTTAACAATCATTAGTATAGTTCAAATTTTTTCAAGTATTTTATTTATTGATTTACTAAAAAACGAGTTTTTTCAAGATCAAAACAGCAGTCTTTTGACGCGGTTTGTTTCTGATTGGAAATATTCTACAGGTCTTAATGTTGCTTATAGTTTTTTATCAGTTGTTATTAATAATCTTATAATTGGAGTTTTGCTTTATTTAATTAATTTACGTTTAAAAGACAAGTTAGAGGTTTTAGATAATTTGCAAACAAATTAATTTTAAAATTTGTGAAGGTTTTTTTAATTGTTTTTTAAAACCTAATACTTATTTTGGAGATATTAAATAATTATTAAAAATAAAATAATTTAAATTTAGCGAGATTTTTTTGAATTGATTTGTTACAAAAATATCAAAATAATTATTACAAAATGTTTTTTTAAAGATTAAATAATGTCTTTTTAATAGATAAATGTTTTAACATTTCCATTAAAACTGTTAAAATGGTTGTAAATAATTCATAAGTTTAATCTTTGGATAAAACAACAACAAAACAAACCAGATCAAGAAATTAAAAAAAGCATTAATTTTTTTGGTAACCCAAAAATAAAAGAGTTTGAATGTTTTTATTGGAGTCTGATAGAACCCCCCCTAAAACATTACTCTTTTTTTAAGATTAAATATCGTCCTTTAATGTCTTTTATTTCTGTTTTCTTAATTTTCTTATAGTTTTTTTATCTTTTTATCAATAATCTTGTGATTGAGGTTTTTTTAAGTTCATGTAATATAAAAAAATAAATTAGTTTTTTTAGATAATTTTCAAACAAATCGGAGTTTATATTTAGTGTTTTTCAAACGTTTTTTATTAAAAAACAAAATTATTTTTTTCATCATGATTTTGATTATTTCATTTATTTTATTCATCTCTTTTTTAGAAATCTTTTATTTTATCCAAGAAAAAAGTCAATTAAAGGGTTCATTTTTGATTAATTTTTATACATTAATCGACAAAATTAAAGAAAAACAAATTGAAAAAATCCATTATACTTATAAAAAAAATAGTAATTTCTTATTTAAAGAATATTATCTTATTCAAGCTCAAGGATATTCAAACAACAAATATTATTGTTATGTTTCTAATTATTTGTATGAAATTTTTTTAAAAAACATTAACTCTTATAAAGATTTTTTGCCAAAAGTCACAAGCGATACCAAAACTAATTATTTAGAATCTTTTTTTCGCTTTATTTTTTTTAGTTCTTCGTTTATTTTTATGTTTTATATTATGATTCAAATCAAAAACCAATTTTTACAAACCCAAAATGATTTGAAAAAGAAAATTTATCAAAATAATTCAAAAATAACTTTTCAAGATATTGCCGGATTAGACAAAGAAAAAAAAGAAATATATGAATTAGTTGATTTTTTAAAAAACCCCACAAAATACAAAAATCTAGGCATTAACATTCCCAAAGGGGTTTTATTATACGGTCCTCCAGGAACTGGTAAAACGTTACTTGCAAAAGCATTAGCTAACGAATTAGAATTCCCTTTTTATTTCTTTTCTGGTTCTGAATTTGTTGAAATGTATGTAGGCCTTGGTGCTGCACGCATTAGAAATATGTTTCAAGAAGTCAAAAAAAATACCCCTTGTGTCCTTTTTATTGACGAAATTGATGCTTTGGGGATGAAAAGAGGAACAGGATTTGTTACAAGCGGCAGTCATGAAAAAGACCAGACATTAAACCAGCTTTTAGTCGAAATGGATGGTTTTGAAACATTAAATAAAGTTATTGTTTTTGCTGCCACTAATCGTGCAGATATTTTGGATCCTGCTTTATTGCGACCTGGAAGATTTGACCGCAAATTTAAAATTAATTTACCAGATATCAAAGCCCGCGAAGCCATTTTAAAATTGCATGCAAAAAATAAAAAAATAAACAATAACGATTTAGAAGAAATTGCAAAAATCACTGAAGGGGCGACAGGAGCTCAATTAGCAGCTATTCTGAATGAAGCTTCCATTTTGGCAATTAGAGACAAAAAAGAATTGATTGATTTTGAAACTTTAAAAAAAGCAATTAATCGTATTGCATTAGGAATAACTGAATTTTCCCAAAAATAAAAGGGAATGGAAACTGTTTTTCCTTCCAAAAAAAAAGAATGGTTTTTGAAAAAATCATTTAGATTAATAAGGAAAGTAAAAAAATGACTTTAGAAAATATCAAAATAAAAATAGAAAAAACTTTAAAAAAACTTTTAAATGAAGATGTTTTTTTGCAAGAACAAGTTAATAATTATGATTTTGATTTTTCATTGCCTTTATTCGCTTATGCTAAAAAACAAAAATTGAATCCAGCTTTAATTTTTAAGAATATCGAAAAAGAATTAATTAAAACTGAAGAAATAGAAGAAATAATGTTTTTAAATGGCTTTTTGAATATTAAATTAAAAAGAAAACTTGTAGCCGAAAATATTTTATTAGAAATAAATCGTCTTCAAAGTAATTACGGGGACCAACCAAACAAAAATAAAACTGTAGTTATTGATTATTCTTCGCCTAATATTGCCAAAAATTTTTCTGTTGGTCATCTTCGTTCAACTGTTTTAGGAAATGCCTTAAAAAACATTTATCAAAAATTAGGTTTTAAAGTGATTGGGATTAACCATTTAGGAGATTGGGGCACTCAATTTGGAAAAATGATTGTTGCTTATCAAAAATGGGGTCAAAAAGAAAAAATTTTAAAAGATCCTATCAACGAACTCCAAAAACTCTATCTTTTGTTTCATCAAAAAGCCGAGGAAAACCAAACATTAAACGATGAGGCCAACGAAGCCTTTTTACAATTAGAAAAAAAGAATAAAGAATATCTTGAGTTATGGAAGTATTTTCGCGATGTTTCTTTAAATGAATTTTGTAAAATTTATAAAATTCTCGGAGTTTCTTTTGATTATTTTTTAGGAGAGTCTTTTTATAACGATCAAATAAAAGAACTTTTAGAAGAATTACACCAAAAAAAACTTTTAAAAGAAGAAGAAAAAATGTTGTTAATAGAATTAGATCAATTACCGCCTGGTTTAATTCAAAAAACTAACGGCAGCACTTTATATTTAACTCGCGATTTGGCCACTCTTAAATATCGTTACAAAACTTACAATTGTCAAACTATTTTGTATGTAGTAGGAAACGAACAAAAACTTTATTTTAAACAATTGGATCAAATTATTAAAAAAATGGGATATCACGATGTTACAATTGAAAATATTAATTTTGGTTTGGTTTTGATGGATGGTAAAAAAATTTCAACAAGACATCATAAATTTACTACATTGATGGATGTTATTAATCAAGCAACAAACTTAGCCGAAAAAATTATTCAAGAAAAAAATCCGTCTTTAACTAACATCAAAGAAACTGCTCAAAAAATCGCTGTTGGAGCTATTATTTTTAACGATCTTAAAAATGACAGGCATTTAGATATTGATTTTAACCTTGAAAATATTTTACAATTCAAAGGACAAACAGCCCCTTATTTGCAATATACAGCCGCACGCCTTAATTCACTTTTAAAAAAAGAAAAAATAGATTTTCAATTAATTGATGAAAACATATATCAACAAAATCATTATTTTGCTTTAATCAAATTATTAAGTCAATTTCCTTGGATTTTAGAAAAAAGCCAAAAAGAAAAAATGCCAAGTATTTTGTCTAGACATCTTATCAAAATAACTCAAAATGTTAATGGTTTATACGCTCAAGAAAGAATTTTATCTCACGATAAAATAATTAAAAACACTAATCTTTTATTAATTAAAGCAGTTTTAATTGTTATTAAAGAAAGTTTAAGAATTTTAGGAATTCCTTTTTTAGAAAGCATGTAAATTTGAGAATAAAAGTTTAAAACACAATACTTGCTTCTTTTTTTCCGTTATCACCAATTAATTTTGAATAAAGTTTAGAAAATACACTTAATTTTTATTTTTTATAATCAGAGACTTTATTGTTTTACACTATCCAAAATATAAAACCAAAGAGGACTCAGCAATTATAATTTTAACCAAAAATAAATAAAAAAAGATGGAATGGTTAAAAAAATTAATAATTGTTGTAGTCCTCAAAGGGATAAATTATCATCATTGCCATGAATAATGAAATATTTAAATTTTGTAGTTGAGAGTAGAGTTTATTTTTCAAAAAAAGAAAAATTAGGAAAAAATTGCCACTAAATTTTTTCAATGTTTTTTTATTAAAAAATATTCAACGTTTAAAAAAATTCTTGATATAATATATAAGTATCGTGTTTATTTTTTAATTGAAATATATTTGAAGCTGATGTGGCGGAATGGTAGACGCACTTGACTCAAAATCAAGCGAGTAACTCTCATGTCGGTTCGAGTCCGATCATCAGTACCATAAATTAAATGTTTTTTTAAAAATAATAAAATAAAAAAAGCCACATGCAATATGCAAGTCACGTGGTTTTTTTATTTTATTATGCACTTGTTTTAAATTAATATTGTTTTATTTTAATAAAATTAGGCGGCAAGTTGATGTATAACAACGCATTTCAACAATTTATAAAAGAAAATGGTTTTGATAAAAATTATTTTCAAAATCCTCAATTAGAAAAAGTTTTGGTTTTAGAATCCAAAAATAAATTGATTTTACATATCAGCTTTCAAAAATTACTTTTAGTTCATGATTTAGAAACTTTTTTAGGTCAATTCAAAATTTTTCTCAAAGAAAAAGAAAAAGAATATCTGATAAAAACAATTCTCAAAGAAAAACAAAAAGATGAACTAACAGACAAAGAAAAAAAAGAACTGTTGGATAATTATGTAAAAAACGAAATTGAGATGGAATATCGCATAAATTTCAAAAATTTTGATTATTTAACATCCCTTTTTCCTAGTTATTATCGTTATATTATTCCCAAAGCAAAAATCCAAAAAAAATATTCTGATTTGGATACATTTGAAAACGATGATTTTCAAATTAAATGCCAAAATAAAAAATTTATAATTTCTGTCAATCCTGAATCTTTTTTAACTTTAAATAAAAAAACAAAACTTTTAAAAGAGTTTTTTTACTCTTTTTATGGCTTTGAAAATGATTTTATCTTAGAAAAAGATGACAAAATTAAAATAAAAGTTGGCAAAGATATGACAAATACAACAAATGACAAAAAAAACCAAAATGAAGAAATTTTAAAAATACGAGATATTCCTAAATCTCCAAAAGAACTCGAAGAATTTGGAAAAAACAATTCTCAAAAAACTTTTATCGTTGAAGGTCTTTTGGCTCATACCATTACAGAAAGTAATTTTCGTAAATACAATTGGAAAGAATTTTATTTTAGTTGTGTTATAGAAGAAAACAATGGCTTTTCAATTGAAGATAGAGACGCTATTTTAATCAAAGCCAAAGTTTCCAAAGAAAAAAAAGCAGAAATTTTAAATCAAAATATCCAAATACACCAAAAAATTCAAATAGAAGCAGAAATTAAATACAGCGTTTGGGATGATGTCCATTTGCTTTTCGACCAAAACAAAATCAATATTTTAGGCCAATCTACTTTGTTTCCGGTTAGAAAAGATGAATTTGAAGGCAAAAAAAGAATCGAATTTCACACACACACAAAAATGTCTAATTTAGATGCTATTAATAGTGCTAAAGAGTATTTGAAAATAGCAGAATCATGGGGTCATGAAGCAATTGCTTTTACCGATCATGATGGCATTTATTCTTATCCTGAAATATATGAATATTCCAAAGGAAAAAAAATCAAACCAATTTATGGATTAGAAATTGATTTTATTCAAGAAAGACCTATTTATATTACTAATCAAATAGAAGATAATTTAACTCAAGATTTTAATTTAAAAGAAGCCACTTATGTTGTTTTCGACTTAGAAACAACTGGTTTTTCAAGCACAAGAGATAAAATTATTGAAATCGCTGGGGTCAAAATTAAACATGGTAAAAAAATACAAGAATTCCAAGCCTTAATTAATCCCCAAGAAAAACTAAGCCAAACTATTATTAACATCACAAACATTACAGATGATATGTTGGAAGGAAAAAATACAATTGACCAAGTTTTGCCTGATTTTTTAAATTTTATTGAAAATTGCGTTTTAGTTGCTCATAATGCAACTTTTGATATAACTTTTTTAAAAGAAAAAATAAAAGAATTAGGGATAGCATACAAACCACAACCAGTAATTGATACGATGACATTATCACAACGTTTTTTCAGTGAATTTTTAAAATATTTTTCTTTAAAAAGATTAGCTACAGTTTTTAAAGTAAAAATGGAAGAACATCACCGTGCTTTAAGTGATGCAAACACAACCGCTCAAGTTTTTATTAAGATGATTGATCAATTATCAGATGCTAGTAAAAATGACAAAAACGTATTAATTACAAATTTTTTTGATTTAAAAGATCCCATTGATCCTAAATACGAAAGATCTTATCATATCAATATTTTAGTAGCCAATCAAAAGGGTTATCGAAATCTTTTTGAACTTTTAAGTGCTGCATTAACAGATGGTTTTTATAAAAAACCTAGAGTTTTAAAATCTAGTTTATCCAAACATAGAGAAGGTCTTTTGGTTGGTAGTGGTTGTTATGATAGTAATATTTTTGAAATAGCCTTGAATTCCAACATTGAAAAATTAAGAAAAGCAATTTCTTTTTATGATTATATTGAAATTCATCCCCCTCAAGCTTACAAACACTTAATTTCTCAGTTAGGTGATAAGGGAGAAAAAATCATTCACTCTACTTTAATAAAAATTATCGAAGAAACAAAGAAACAAAATAAAATCATCATTGCTACCGGAGATGTCCATTATATACATCCTTGGGAAAAAGATTATCGTCAAATTTACATTAAAGCAAAACAAGTAGGAGGCGGGTTGCATAAATTATCTAAATATGGTGATTGCAATTTACCAAACAACCATCTTTTAACCACTCAAGAAATGCTTGAGGCGTTTAACTTTTTGCAAAATGACCATTTATCGCGTGAAATTATAATTGATAACACTCATTTGCTTAATTCAAAAATCGAAAAAATTCAACCTTTCACTAAAGAACTTTTTTCTTTAAAAGATGATGCTTTTAAAGATATTTTAAATATACCAAGCATCAAAAAAGAAATCCAAAGTTTAGTGCAAAAAAAAGTTCAAAAATTATATGGGCCAAACCCTCATCCTTTGATTGATAAAAGATTAAAACAAGAATTAAACAGTATCATTGGTGATGTTAATGATGCTACAAGTAATCAAGATATCGCTCCTATTTATTATTTATCTCATTTATTGGTTAAAAAATCTTTAGAAGATGGTTATTTGGTAGGTTCTCGTGGCTCCATCGGTTCATCTTTGGTGGCTACCATGTTAGATATTACCGAAGTTAATCCTTTAAGACCGCATTATCGTTGCCCTAATTGTTGTTATACTATTATAAAAACAAAACCAGAAGAAAAAGAAAAATATTATTCTTTAGAAGAACAAAGTTATTATGATGCTTTAGGAAAAGTTTTTTCAGGCTATGATTTAGAAAATAAAAAATGCCCCAAATGTCAATCTCCCCTTGAAAAAGACGGTCATGATATTCCGTTTGAAACGTTTTTAGGGTTTGAAGGAAATAAAACTCCTGATATTGATCTTAATTTTGCAGGCGATTACCAGATTAAAGCTCATAATTACATTAAAAATTTAATCGGCGAAAAACATGCTTTTAGAGCTGGAACAATTCAAACAATTGCGAAAAGAAATGCTTATGGTTATGTAAAGGGTTTTGTTGAAAGTGCTAACAAAAATTGGCGTAAACAAAAAATATCCCAAATAACAACCAAAATTGAAGGAGTCAAACGTTCAACTGGACAACATCCAGGAGGAATCGTTATTGTTCCGCCGAATCGAAGCATTTATGAAATAACACCAATTCAATTTCCGGCCAATGATACCAATTCTGAATGGAAAACAACTCATTTTGATTATCATTCCTTTGAAAATAATTTATTTAAATTAGATATTTTAGGCCATGATGATCCTATGATGATTAAATTTTTAATGGATTGTGTTAAAAAAAATCCAAATAAATTCGCTTTTAAAAAAGCTCAAGAAATTCCTTTAGATGATCCTGAAGTTTATAAATTATTTTCTGAAGATATGAAAATAACTTCTGCTCAAAATGAAACAATTACAATCGATTCTTTAGGGATTCCGGAATTTGGAACAACCTTCGTTAAACAAATGTTAAAAGATATTAAAAAAAATCATAAAAAAAATATCAATTTTGCTGATTTAGTTAAAATTTCTGGGCTTTCTCATGGAACCGATGTTTGGCTTAAAAACGCTAAAGATGTCATTGGTCAAACGGGTGATTTTGAAAAATATAAAAACCAAAATATTTCTTTTGATGACATTATTGGTTGTCGCGATGATATTATGTTGCAATTGCAAGATAAAGGTGTTGATGCTTTAAAAGCTTTTGAAATCATGGAATTCATCCGCAAAGGTCAACCACAAAATGATCCAAAAACTTGGCAAGATTATAAAAATTTGATGGAAGGAAAAGTTGAAAACTGGTATATTGATTCAGCTGAAAAAATCAAGTATTTGTTCCCAAAGGCCCATGCAACTGCTTATGTTATTATGGCTTTAAGAATTGCTTGGTTTAAAGTTTATGCTCCTTTGATTTTTTATAGTGGTTATTTTTCCAAAAGAGCAGAACAATTTGATCATCAAATTATGATTAGCAATGATCCAGAAATTATTCAAAACAAAATCAATAATCTTAAAAAAAATGAAATCAAAGCAAAAGAAGCGGTTTTGATTAACACTCTCCAAATAGCCAAAGAAATGTTACAACGTGGTTTTAAATTTTTAAGCGTTGATTTCAATAAATCAGATATTGATGTTTTTAAAATAGAAAACGATAATTATTTGAGAATGCCTTTGCTTTGCATTGATGGTTTAGGAATGATTGCTGCTAAAAAAATTATAAAAACTCGCGAAGACAAACCTTTTACTCAAGAAGATTTTCGCACTCGTTCTAGGGTTAACAAAAAAATATTTGAACAAATTATAAAAGAAAATCTTTTAGAATCCTTACCCAAAGAATAAAAAAATTAATAATTTTCTATTTGGAAAAACTAACATTCTTTTAAAAATAGATAAAATAGATAAAAAGGGGATTGAAAATTGATCCAAAAAAGATTAGTATCAGGTATTAAACCAACGGGGGATTTAACTTTAGGTAATTATATTGGCGTTTTGCAACCTTTGCTTTTTTTGCAAAAAAATTTAAAAAATTTTGATTTTTACCTTTTTATAGCTGATTTGCATGCCCTTACTTTTTATCAAGAACCCTCGCAACTAAAAAAACAAATCAAAAAAGTAGCAGCTCTTTATTTGGCTTCAGGATTAGATCCAAAAAAAATAAACTTATTTATCCAATCAGAAATTATTGAACACTCTTATTTAGGTTATCTCTTGGAATGTAATTCTTATTTTAATGAACTCCAAAGAATGATTCAATATAAAGAAAAAAGCAAACAAAATAGTAATGGTATGCGAACTTCTTTATTCACTTATCCTACATTAATGGCAGCGGATATTTTAATTTACGATGCCAACATTGTTCCAATCGGCCAAGACCAAAAACAACATTTAGAACTAACTAAAACTCTTGCCACTAGGTTTAATCATTTATACGGTAATACTTTCACAATCCCCGAAGCTTTTTTTAATCCTTTAGGAACAAAAATTAAAGGTTTACAAAAACCTTTAAAAAAAATGAGCAAAAGCGAAACTGAAAATGATAAAAATTATATTTTACTTTTAGATGAACCTGAAATAATTAAGAAAAAAATTATGGCTGCTGTGACAGATTCTGATACGTTCATCAAATACGACCCCGAAAATAAGCCGAGTATTTCTAACCTTTTAACCATTTATTCTGCCTTAAAAAAAATTAGCATAAGAGAAAGTGAAAAAATATTTCAATCATCTTCTTATAAATATTTAAAAGATAAAATTTATGAAGCTGTTATAGAATTTATTATTCCTTTACAAAAAAAATTTTATCACTTAATTGATAACCCTAAATTAGATGAAATTTTAAATGAGGGGGCCAAAAAAGCTCGTCTGATTGCAGATGCTAAAATCAAAGAGGTACAAAATAAAATAGGAATTATGAGATTTTAAATTATATTGAAAGTTGGATAAAATTTTAAATGTGTGGACTGTTACATTATTTAGGACAATTTTTTATTTTTTAAAATTCTTTAAGACTGACTTATTTAAGTCGGTCTTTTTTTGTACCCAATTTTATTATTAGAAATTTTAATTATTGGCTTTTGGTTTTTTTATAAATAAAATAATGTATAAACTAAAAAAATAATTTTCATATCTTTTCAAAAAAAAAAAAAATCAAAAAGGAGAAAAAGATAATGAATGAAGGCAAGCGATCTTTACTAGGGGGTTTTACTTTTAGACTCCAAAAAAATAGAATCAGTTAGCGATATGATTGCAGAAACTGATTTTAATATTCTAAAACACCAATATATTTTTAAAGCGATGAAGCAACTGCACCAAGATGTCATGCAATTGATTATGTTTCTGTTAGTTGCACTGAACTGTTTTCAAAACTTAAACAACTTTTGTTTTAGTTTTTTTTAAAACTCAAAAAAATATTGTGATAATTACAAATTTTCAAATTAAAAAATACTTGAATTAAATTAAAAATTGTCTCATTTTTTCATATTTTATTAAATGCATGATGCATATTTTTCCACCAATAAACCACAAACAAATACAATTTAGACAAATATGTCATATTTTTTGTTTGTTATTTTAGAAATCCATACCCGTGATGTTTTTTTGGAAAAACGTTTTTAGAAAAAATTTGAAAATTATTTTTTTAAGTTTCAAAGAAACCAAAAAAAGACCGACCTGAATAAATCAGTCTTTGCAAAGTTTTTAAAAAATAAAAAGTGTCATATAAGAGTAAAATAATGAGTTTTAAAATGCAATTATAGATTTTATAAAATATTTTTAAGTTCTAAAAAATTAAAATTTACACAAAATGCCCTCCATTATAAAGGGTTTGTGATTTTACAAATTTCAAACAAATTATAAAACACATTAAAGAATTCAAAAAAACAATTAAAATCATCAAAAAATTTGTTAGAATATACATATAAAAAGAATAGGAGGGGAAATAAATATGAAAACACCTATCATCTCCAATATTAAAAAAACTTATAGATTTTTTTAATTTAATTAATTTGTTTTGTTGCTTTTAAAGAATATGAAATTATCTATTATTTTTTTTAGTTTTAAAGAATATTTTTTTAAAACAAAAATGTCTAAAAAAATATTTCCCCAAGGAAAATATAGATATAAATAATGTTGATCCTCAAAAAGATGCAGACATTTCATCACAACGCTTTTTCAAACAAAAATTAAAATAATTTAGAAAAAAATAAATCAAAAAGTTGGTCATAAAATCGCTAAAAATGCTTTAAAAAAAGCTGCGAAAAAAACAGTAGGTAGGTTTTTGGGTAAAATTTTTGTTCCAAGTGTTATTACAACTTACGATAAAAAAGAACAAATAGAAGAAACAGTTAAAAATTTAAAAAAGAATTACTTTTGATATTACCAACAATAGCTATGAAAAAACTATTGGATTTTTAATTCATTTTGTTCCTGAAGAACAAATAAATGTTTATTAATGTAAACAGAAAGATGATAACACTAAAATATTATAAATTAGTTGCGGAAACAAATATTAGTGATTCCGACCATTTATTAATTAATATATTAAAAACCAAAAATATATTTGCAGATAATCATTCCTTAAATATTTATGGTGGAAAATTAAAAGAAGAAGGTAAACAATAATGAAATTTTTTGAATATTTTCTAAATCCTTCTAAGAAGGTTCGACACTTATTAACTCAAAAACAACATGATGAACCACACTATATTTTAAAAAAAGGTTACAACAACTTAAAAATAAAAATCAATTAACAACGACTTCTAGCAATCCTACTACTCGATTTAGTATTTTATTAAAATTTATTATTTTATCTTTCATTACTTTATTTGTGGGTTTAATAACTTATAACTACTTAAAAACATATGAAAATGCGAAATATTTGAAGTATAATATCCCTATTTTAAATAAGTTGACTCGCCCTACACATCAAATTGCGCCAGAAGTAGAAGCAAACAATGTTCAAAGTTTTGTATTTCTTTCATCTTTTTGTATAATGTTCTTAGCAGGTTTGTTATGGGCAATAGGTTTTTATTGGTATTTGTCTTTGTTAAAATTCACTACTATCATTTTAAGTGTAGGTTGGGGATATTTTTTCGGTGCTCAATATGCTCTCTTTCAAATGGCTTTTAATATAAAAAGTAATTATATAGCATTATTTTTTTATATTCCTTTTTTGGGAACTCTTTTGGTTGTTGGGTTGATGTCTTATTTATATTATTCCAAAAAACTTGTGATTACTCCTCAAAAACGTTACTTGATTGCTATTTGTTTTATTATTTTTTATTTTGTTTCTATATCACTTAATTTGTATCGACGTCCTTTTTCTTTTTGGTGGATTCATATAATTATATTGCTATGGTCTATTTTGGGACTGGTAATTAGTGCTTTTATTTGGGTTTTAATGTTAGAACAAGTGGATATTTTTGTAGAAAAACAAATACCTAAAAAATATGAATGGTTGTTAATTGGATTAATGTTGGTGAGTTTGATCAATATTTTTATGCTTATTTTAACTATTATGATACGAATTATTAAGTTAATCAAAAAAATTGTTTCCAATTAAAATAGATGACAATACATAATTAATGGAAACTAAATACATTATTATATGAAATTAAAAAGTGTAGTGATAAAAAAATAACTTTAATTTTTCATAAACGGCCCTCTTTATTAAGGGCTTTTTTTATTGATCTTTCTTTTGAAAAATCGAGTAATTAAAAAATATTTACTAACTTTATATATAAATAATTAATTGTTTTATTTTCAATGATACTTTGGGTAATTATTATAAAAAAATAACATCTAAAAACTAGTTGTTTTATTTTGTTTATTTCAGAAGAGTTTTTTTATGGTTTATAAAATATTTAACAATTATTTTGTTGGTGTTATTATCAAATTTATTTAATAAAATTTTTGGAATATGAATTTTTTTATGCAAGTTTCTTTTTATTAGTTTACTTGTGTCATTACTTCTTTTTGTTAAAAACCATCTTAATAAAAAAAATCAGTTTAAATATCCAAAGAAAGATTCAATAAATTATTATATTGGTGTTATTTTACAACCATTGTGCAACTTGTTATAACAAAGTCCAAATAATTATATAAATTATTTTAAAAATGATTGTTATTTTTTAATTTTTTTTACATCATAAATTAAAAATCAGTTGTTATTTTAATTCAAATATTAAATATTACTAATCAATAATTTAGATCATTTTAAAAAAAGTAAATGTCCAAAAAATTGATGAAATATAAAAAAATAATCACATTTTTTTAAAAAATAAAACTACCTCGAAAGGTAGTTTTATTCTATCTATTATCTATTTTTTTGAATTATTTTTTCTAAAGCTTGCCAAGGAAGAGCAACACAAACTCTTCTTCCTTGAAATTGACAAAAATGTTTAAATAATAATAATTCTTTTTCTATTTTTGTTTCATCTAAATCTTGATTATTAATCATAGCTAAAAAAGTATTTATTTTGTTTAAACATTGATTAATTTCTAAATTTTTTAAATAAAGTGACATTAAGCTAGCTGATGCGCGACAAATAGCACAAGATTGAGTTTTATATTTAATATCTTCTATCTTTTGATTGGCTTTTTGGCCGCCAAACTTAATTTGTAAAACAATAGAGTCTCCGCAAGAAATATTTTTATGAGTCAAAGAAATAAAGCTTTTGTCTTGTGATAAACCCCAATTTTGAGGTTCTTGATAATGTTTCATAATTATATCGCGATATAATTTATTTATTTCTAACATTTTAAAACCTTTTACTTTTTAGCACATTTTATAAAAAAATCTCGTGCTTTTTTTAAATTTTTAATTAAAATATCAATATCTTCTTGATTATTATAAACACCTACAGAAATACGCACTAAACTTGTCTGGTTAATTTTTTTTGCTGCCAAAAAAGCACAACACCTACCTGTTTTTACATAAATATTTTCTTGGGCTAAAAAATTTTCTACATCATGAGCATGAATATGGTTGAAATTAAAAGAAATAATGTCCAAAGATTGAGGATTATAAATAGTTATTTCAGGAATTTTTTCTAATTCTTTGATGATTCCTTGATAAATATTTTTTTCAATGCTTTGAATCTTTTCAAAACCAATTTCTTGAATAAATTCTAAAGCTTTTTTAAAAGCAATAATTCCTGCAATATTAAGGGTGCCTGCTTCAAACTTATGAGGAGGTTCGTTTAACACAAAATCATTTAATGAAAATTCTTGAATGGAGTTACCTCCAAAAAAAGTTGGTTTTAATTTTTTCAAAAGCGAAATTTTCCCAAATAAAACACCTACTCCAAAAGGGCCATATAATTTATGGGCCGAAAAAGCCAAAAAATCGGAATTCAAAGCTTTAACATCTATAGGAAAATGAGCCGCTGATTGAGCAGCATCGATGACCACTAAAGTGTTTTGTTGATGAGATAAATCAATTATTTCTTTTATAGGTGTCATGTACCCTAATAAATTAGAAACGTGTGTTAAAGCTACTATTTTAGTTTTTTTAGTTAAAACTTTTGAAAAATTTTCAACCGTTATTTTATTGTTGGAATCTAAAGGAACAAAAACTATTTTGGCTTTTTTTCTTTTGGCTTGTTTTAACCAAGGAAGCACAGAAGAATTGTGATCTAATTCTGATACAATAATTTCATCTCCTTCTTCTAAAAGTTCGCCTAAGCTTTGAGCCAATAAATTAAGAGAATCAGTAGTTCCTTTAGTAAAAATAATTTCTTCAGGTAAACAATTCAAAAAAAAAGCAGTTTTTTTTCTAGTTTCGTTAATCAATAAATTAGTTTGAGATGATAAAAAAGCAAAAGATTTATTAGCCATTCCATTATTATAATAAAAAGAAGTCAATTCATCTATTACTTTTTTAGGTTTTAAAGAAGTTGCAGCAGAATCAAAATAAACAAGTTTGGGGTTGGCTTTAAAAATGGGAAAAAGCGATCGCAAAGGGTTTTTTAACACTATTTGTGCCTCCATTTTATTATAAAATTAGTTCAAAATAATTAAAGAGTTGTTTTTTTTTCCTTTTTTTAAAAGAACGTATTTATTAAATAAAGTGTTTTTTTTGTCAATTAAATAATCAGGATTTTTGATTTTTTCATTAAAAATTTGAATGCTTCCTCTTTGGATAAATTCGCGCGCTTCCCTTTTGGAAGTAGTTAATTGGGTTTTTACTAAAGCCTCAGATAAAGGAATAGAAACTAATGATGTTTCATATGAAAATAAAGTTTTATTTAATAAGGTAAAATCTGCTTCTTGAAAACTTTCTTTCTTTTTATTTAAAAATAAAACTTCATTAGTTTTGTGACATTCTTGCAAAACTTTTTGAGAATAAATTAAATTAACAATGTTGTTCGCTAAAGCTTTTTGAGCTAAACGTTTTTGAGGAGTTTGAAGGGTGGCTTTTTCTAATTCTAAAATCTCTTCTTTGGGGATTAAGGTAAGTTGTTTTAAGCAATTAACAACTTCTTCATCAGCAAGATTCAAAAAATATTGATAAATTTTATAAGGAGATGTTTTTTGAGGATCTAACCATAAAACATCTTGTTCGCTCTTGCCAAATTTAGTTCCATTAGCATTCAATAAAAGTGGGGTACTAAGACCAAAAGCATGACTTGTTGTTTCTAATTTTCTAATTAATTCTAACCCACTTGTGATGTTTCCCCATTGATCAGAACCGCCTAATTGCAATTGAACACCATAATTTTTATACAAATGATGAAAATCTAAAGATTGTAAAATCATGTAAGTAAACTCGGTAAAAGAAATCCCTGAAGACAATCTTTTGGCCACTGTTTGTTTGTTCAACATATAATTAATATTAAAAAGTTTGCCGTATTTTCTTAAAAAAGTAATTATATCTAATTGAGAAAACCATTCATAATTGTTTAAAAAAGTTATTTTTTTTTGAAATAAAATCTTTTTCAATTGTGTTTCAAGACTCTTGGCGTTTTGCAAAGATGTTTCTAAAGATAATAATTTTCTTTCTTCTGTCTCTTTAGGATCACCAATTAAACCAGTGGCTCCACCAACTAAAATAAAAGGAGAATGTCCTTGTTTTTCTAATAATGACATCATTGTTAACTGAACTAAATGTCCCACAGTTAAAGAATCGGAAGTAGGATCAAAACCGCAATAAAATTTAATTTTTTTACAATCTAAAAGATTTTTTAATTCTTTTTCATCACTAGAATCTTTAATTAAATTACGCCATTTTAATTCTTCATAAAAAGACATTTTCAAACTCCTATTTTTATTTAAAAAAGAATTTTTCTAAAATATTATTTTTTTAAAGAAAAAATAATTTATCTTTTTTCCTTAATTCTCGCAGCTTTAGAAGAAAGATTGCGAACATAATTTAATTTAGCACGACGAACAATACCACGGCGAACAACTTCTATTTTTTCGTTAGAAGGTGAATGCAAAGGAAAAGTAAATTCAATTCCTATACCTGCAAAGATTTTTCTAACAGTGAAGGTTTCTGACATAAGTCTTCCTTGTCGTTTGATAACTAAACCTTCAAATATTTGAATTCTTTTGCGATTTCCTTCTTCAATTTTAATAAAAACTTTAACAGTATCTCCAGGTTTAAAAAAAGGTACTTCTTTAAGTTGATTTTGAGTAACTGATTCGATTAAACCTTGCCCTTTTAATTGAGACATACACTTTCTCCTTTTGGTTTTTTAAAAATATTTTAAGAATTGTTTTTCAATTCTTGTTTGATTTCTTCTAAAATCACTTTTTCTTTTGAGGATAATTTTTTATTAATTAAAAGATCAGGTCTTTTTTGCAAAGTGATTTTTAAACTTTCTTTTTGACGCCAATTTTCAATTTGAGCGTGATTTCCAGACAACAAAACTGAAGGAACTTCTTGGTTTTGATAAATTTGGGGTCTTGTGTATTGAGGAAACTTCAATAAACCTTGTTGGTGCGAATCAGAAAAGGCAGATTCGTGTTTAATGACCCCAGGAATAAGGCGTACAATAGCATCAACAACAACAGTGGCAGCGATTTCTCCTCCAGTTAAAACATAATCACCTATTGAAATTTCTTGATCAACATATTTTAAAATTCTTGTGTCAACCCCTTCATAATTACCACATAAAATAATTAAATGAGGGGTATTTGAAGCGTAATTATTTGCTTGCACTTGATCAAAAATTTTTCCTTGAGGAGATAACAAAATAACTTTACTTTGAGGAGTTTTTATTTCTTGAAGACAATCAAAAAAAGGAGGGAAAGAAAGTAACATTCCTACACCTCCTCCGTAAACACAATCGTCTACTTGTTGATGTTTATTAACGCTATATTTTCTTAAATCATGAATTTTTATTTGAACTTTTTGTTGATTTAAAGCTCTTTTTATGATTGAATTATCGCAAAAACTTTTAAAAAATAGTGGGAAAATAGTTACAATTTCAATAATCATCACCAAAATTACTTTCCTTATATTCTGTTAAAAAATTATTTTGCAGTTTGAGGTTTTTTAATTTGATTGTCTTTTTGAAAAACAAAATTTTTTTTCAAGATTTTTTTAACTGTTTGAGTTGGTTGAGCACCGCAAGAAAGCCATTTTTGGACTTTTTCATTATCTAATTTAATAATGTTTAAAATAGTGTCATAAGTTCCTACAATGTCTAAAAACTTACCATCTCTAGTAACTCTGGAATCACTTGCAACTACTCTATAAAAAGGTCTTTTGTGGACTCCAAAACGTTGTAAACGCATTTTAATTGCCATATTTATAAAACTCTACTTTCTTAGTAATTTATTATTACTTTTTATTTATTTTAATATATCAAAAAAATGAAAACATTAAAGATTGTTTTTCACAAATGGTATTTTAGTTAAATATCCATTAATAAAAACATCAATATTTCCATCCATCACTTGTTCTAATTGAAAAATTTCTTGATTAGTGCGATGGTCTTTAACCATTTTGTAAGGATGAAAAACATAACTTCTAATTTGAGAACCCCAACCAATTTCTTTTTGTTCGCCTTGGAAATTTTTGGCATGTTCCTCTTTTTGTTTTTTGTCGGCTAATTGAAATAATTTGATTTTTAGCATTTGTAATGCTTTTTCGCGGTTTTGGTTTTGACTACGTTCGTTTTGGCAACTAACTACTAATCCAGTTGGCAAATGAGTGATTCTCACTGCTGAATCAGTAGTATTTACGTGTTGTCCGCCTGCTCCACTACTTCTAAAAAAATCAAATTTTAAATCTTCTTGCCTTAAGTCAATTTTAATTTTTTCTTTGATTTCTGGCAAAACATCACAAGAAACAAAAGAAGTATGCCTTTTGGCGTTAGTATCAAAAGGAGAAACTCTCACCAAACGATGAACGCCTTTTTCCGCTTTTAAATAACCATAAGCATAAGCTCCTTTGACTAATAAAGTAGCTGATTTGATGCCTGCTTCCTCACCTGATTGATAATCAAGGATTTCGGTTTTAAAATTCTTTTTTTGAGCATATTTTTGATACATTCTAAAAAGCATTTCACACCAATCTTGTGATTCCGTTCCGCCTGCTCCTGGATGAAAAATTAAAATAGCATTATTATTATCATAAGGTTGATTTAAAAAAACTTTGATTTTAAAATTTAAAACAGCGTCTATTAATTTTTTTATTTCTTCTTCCAAAAAAGCAGTTTCGTTATTTTGGTTGGATTCTAAATCCAAAAAAGTTACTAAGTCTTGATGGTTGGTTTCTAAATGTTTTAAAGTATTTATTTTTTCTTGTAAATCATTGAATTTCTGACTTGTTGCAACTGCTTTTTTAGGATCATCCCAAAAATCTTTTTTTTGCATTAATTCGTTAATTTGATTTAAAGTTTGGTAGCTTTCGGAAAGATTAATAGCTTCTTTTAAATCTCTTAAATTTTGAGCTATGTTTTCTAAATGTTGGTTGATTTCATACTTTTCCATAAACTAATTCCAAGGTTTTTTAGAAATGCGAACTTTTCTTCTTCTTTTGGTAATATTGTTATCAGAATTGTTATCATTCAAAATCATTTTTTCTTGTTGAGGGGGGGTTTGAAAACTTTGCGACAAAGGAAATCTTAAAATAGCGGTTGTGATATCCATAACTATTTGATCAACCATTTTATTGAATAAAATTTGTCCTTCTTTTTGATATTCAATAAAAGAATCTTGCTGACCGTAACCAACAAAACCAACGCCTTGTCTTAAAACACTCATATCATTAATATGGCGTTTATAATAATTATCAATTATTTTTAACATAAACCATCTTATAACTTGATCAAAAAAATGAATATCATTGTTTTCTTTTTCAAAAGAATCTTTTTGTTGTTCCAAAATAACTGTCATTTTGTTTGATAAATATTTTCTAAATTCAGTTAGAGCTGTATTAGGTGATTGTTCAAAAATGGCTTGAACTTCTTTTAAATCAAAAGTCCCTTTAGGAAAAAAAGATTTTTCTAAAAAAAGAATTAATTCTTCTGGTTGATTGGTTTTTTTTGTGTTAGTGAAAAAAGGAACAACAGCTTGATTAATGGTTTTTTCCATCAGATTTAAAGCTATTTTTTCTGGATGAGGACTATTTAAAATCCCTTTTCTTTGATCATAAATGATTTCTCTTTGAATTCTTAAAATATCATCATATTTCAAAAGATATTTACGATAATCAAAATTAGAAGATTCTACTTTTTTCTGGATTTTAGTGAAAAAATTAGTAACCATTTTAGAAGAAGTTTCTTTTCCGCTGGTGTTGATTTGTTGTAACAAAGAAATAATTTTTTCAATTCTTTTGCCGCCAAATCTTTGTGCTAGTTCATCTTCACTAGAAATAAAAAAACGAGAATAACCAGGGTCGCCTTGACGTCCAGCACGGCCTCTTAATTGGTTATCAATTCTTCTTGATTCATGTCTTTCGGTTCCTAAAACAGCCAAGCCACCTAAATCTGCAACTCCTTCGCCTAAACGAATATCAGTTCCTCTTCCTGCCATGTTAGTTGCAATTGTAACTGAATTTTTTAAGCCTGCTTTGGCGATGATTTCTGCTTCTTTAAAGTGGTTTTTCGCATTTAATATTTCATGCTTAATAAAATTTTTAGCTAGTTTTTTGGAAATAATCTCAGATACTTCAACCGTAGTTGTTCCTATTAAAATAGGTTGTCCTAATTTGTGTCTTTCCAACGTTGTTTTAATTAAGGCGTCATATTTTTCTTGCATCGTTACAAAAATAAAATCAGGTTCATCAACCCTAATCATAGGAAGATTGGTAGGAATTTCAATTACTTCCATATTGTAAATATCCCTAAATTCATCTTCTTCTGTTTTAGCGGTCCCTGTCATGCCTGATAATTTATGATAAAGTCGGAAGAAATTTTGATAAGTAATTGTTGCTCCGATAGAAGTTTCTTCTTTGATTAAAACCCCTTCTTTCGCTTCTAAAGCTTGATGTAGGCCATCACTAAATTGACGACCTTTTAAAACTCTTCCGGTAAATTGATCAATAATTAAAACTTGGTTTTGGTTCACTAAATAATCTTTGTTTTTATGCATTGTAAAAAAAGCTTTTAAAGCGTTTTTGATATGGTGGAGCAATGAAGAATGTTGAACATCATATAAATTTTTGATTTGAAAAAAACTTTCAGCTTTGTTAATTCCTTCTTCGGTTAATTCAATTGTTTTGCTTTCTAATTCAATAAGATAATGTTTGCTTTTAAGGGTTTTAACAAAACGATTAGCTTCTTTATATAAATTTTTGGTTTCTTTGGCGCTTTGAGAAATAATTAAGGGAGTGCGAGCTTCATCGATTAAAATAGAATCTACTTCATCGATAATAGCATAGCTATAAGGACGTTTCATCACTAAATTATTAGCATCAATTTCCATATTATCCCTTAAATAATCAAACCCAAGTTCCGAATTAGTAATATAAAGGACGTCACACAAATAAGCTTTTTGCTTCTCTTCGGTGTTGTTGTCTTTAATATTAATGCCAACTGAAAGGCCTAAAAAACGAAAAACTTCTCCGATTTTTCCTTCGAATTCCCTTTTAGCTAAATATTCATTAACTGTCACAATATGAACCGGATCGCCACTCAAAGCATTTAAATAAGCAGGCATAATAGCTGTTAAAGTTTTTCCTTCTCCAGTTTTCATTTCGGCAATATTTCCTTGATGTAAAATAATAGCGCCTAAAATTTGAACATAATAAGGAGTGAGTCCCGTTACTCTTTTAGTTGCCTCCCTCACTAAAGCGTAGGCTTCAGGCAATAACTGATTAAGGGTTTCTCCTTTTTGATACCTTTGCTTTAATTCGTTAGTTTTGACAACAAAATCTTGATCTTTTAACAAAGACATAGTTTCTGTAAGGTTTTGGACTTTATTAGCGATAACTCTTGCTTTTCTTAAAGCTTTTTTAGAAGAATTAAATATTTTTTTTAAAAACTTAAACATAACGATTTTAATCCTTTTTTTTCTTTTAATTAATTCTACAAAAATTAAATCTTTTAAAGATGACTAAAAATTTATTTATTTTTTTAATTTATGATAAAAAAACCATAAATTTGAATATTATCATATCATCAAAAACAGAAGATTAAAAAAATAAACATCAATAACATTATACCTTTTTTTAAGAAAAAAAGGAAACTTATTTTAAAATATAGTCAAGTTTAATTCTTTTTTTAATTTTTTTGCGGTAGGTTTATAAGTTTTACAAAGTCTACCTAAAGAATCATAAAGGTTAATTAAACAAGTTTTTAAAGAATGATCAAAAAAATTGGTTCTCATTTTTTTACCAGTTTGAAGATTAATTTGAGTAATACTTTTGATCAAACCATTTGGAAAAAAATTTACTAAAAAACCTAATCTTTTTAATTCTTCCTTGGAATAGCCAAATTCTTTAATTAACCTAGAGGAACAATTAAGCTCTAAACATTGTTTAAGAGTGATTTTAAGATCTCTTAATTCTAAACCAACATTAGGCAATTGGATTAATTCTTCAAGAGTATAGCCGCCTTTTTGGAGTTCTTTGATGTTGCTGCCTGCATTTCTCAATTCTTCCAGAGTATAAATGGTTTTTAAATTTTGCAGTTTGATTCCTGCGAATAAAAATTGTTCCAAAGAAAAACCTTTTTCTTTTAATTCTTCAAGAGTATAGCCCACATCTTTTAGTTCTTGAACGCTAAATTTAAAACCTTTAAGTTCCTCTATTAAATAACCAGCTTCTTTTAATTGTGAAATCGGGACGCCATTTTGATTTAAAACTTGAGCAGGAATTCCTAATTCTTTGAATTCTTCTAAACTAAAATGGGCTTCTTGTAACAACTGTTTTAAAGAATATAAGGGAGGAATTAGCTCTTGCAAAGGGTATCCCATTTCTTTTAAATCTTTAGCACTAAAACCGGCTTTTTTTAGTTCTTCGGGAGTATAACCAATTGACTTAAAGCCATAAAGAGATAGTCCTGTATATCTCAATTGTACTGCAGAAAAAGAAGCATCTTTTAATTCTTGAGGAGTTGCTCCAAGATAAAGAATTAATTCTTTAGCACTAAAACCGGCTTTTTTTAATTGCAAAAGATTATAACATGCTTCTAGTTTGATTTTGTTAATTGTGTATCTAAATGATAATTCTAAAGGACTATAACCAACTTGAATTAAATTAAAAATGGTATATCCTTTTTTTTCTAATTGTTCTAAACTAATAAAATCTCTTTTGAAATCTTTTGCTTTGTATCCTATTTGTTGAAAAATATCGTTATTAAGATTTATCAGTTCATGCGGCAAATAACCGGCTTTTTTTAAATCTTGAGGCAAAAACCCTGCTTGAAGCAATTCTTCTGGTAAAAAACCAGCAGTTTTCAAAGCTTTAATTTTGAATTGTGCCGTTTTTAAATCTCTGGCTTTGTATCCTAATTGTTTTAATTTTTGTGCGGAAAAATGTGCTTTTTTTAAAATGTTTGCAGTATAGCCTTTTTGTTTAAGTTCTAAAGCACTCAAGCCTTTTTTTATTAATTCTTTTGCTTCTCTTGTTATTTCTTGTAAAGCGTCTAAATCTGGAGTTTTTTCAGAAAAGTGTTGTAAAGAAGAGGCTTCAATTGGATTGTCTAACTTTTGGCCAATAGGAATATTTTTTTCTTCTTGCATCAATTTACGGTTTTTACTAATTAGTTCTTTGTTTTGGATTTCCCAAGGGCAAAGATGAAAAATTAAGAGAAACAATAAAGTTATTAAAACCATCAAAAGATAGGCAATAAAAGATTTTAGATTCATTTTAAAATATTTCTAATTACTTTATAATTCATATAATATGAATTTTTTTTGTTCTTTTGGTTTTTAATTAGTTTTTCAAAAAAACTAATCATTAAATAACAAACGAAAAAAGAAGAGAAACAAACACCACATTATTATTATAACTGATAATAAGTTTTTATCGTTATAATTTAATTAGTTTCTTTTTGGGTGGACAGTTTAAAAATACTATACAACTTTTTTCTTTTTAAAAATTCTATAAGATCGACTTTTTAGTCGGTCTTTTTTTTGTGATCAAAATCATGGATATTTTCATTCCTTTCTAAAAAAAATGTTTTTAGAAAGGAATATAATGGAAAAAACCACCAATCCACAAATTAAAAAAGTATTATTTGAAGAAATATTTACTGAAAAAAATTCGGCGAAAAAACACGAATTTAAAAAATACGCGAAGAACGCCTTAAATTTCTTATTGATTATTAGAATGATCCAAGTGATATCAAAGTTCGTGATAAATTAGTTGAAATATTGGTAAGCTCCACAAAAATGGCACCATTTGAGAACAACATTTTTTTCCAAAAAAAAGGAGAAAAACAAAATGGAAAATAAAAAAAACAATTATCTGCCGAGATGGAACAAAATATATCTACGTATACCACCCAACTACAGGGAACAAAATTCAATTAATCAGACATTACTACGATAGTAAAAAAGTTTGGTAAATCATCGACTACGACCTAACAACATCCAACAAAATCAAATTAACCCAATAACCAAGAAGATGGAAAAACAATTGATTATACTATTGATTACAACCCATACACAGGCAACAAAATCAAACTCACCCAATACAAATCAAATGGAACAACAGTTGATTACACTCAAAATTACGAATACCCCCTAACGGGTCAAATAATCAAAAATTAAAAAAAGAAAAGGAAAAATAAAAAATGTATCGAGTTGATAGAAATAATTTTTTCAAAAATGAAAAAAAATCTACTATTTATACTCCCAGTTGGGTATCGCAATTTTTATATAATATTTTATCACCTCAAATCCAACGCGGTTTAATTGGGCTGATGAAATAATTAGGGTACTTTTTTAAGTATCCAAAAAAATATTTATTTAATTGAAAAAAATATTAAAATATTAAATTATTAAATTATTTTAAATCTTGAAGAAAAACTACAAAACTTAAAGTTTTATTCAAAAACATTACCAAAATCCACTAAAGTCAATAATAATTATATAAATATGAAATTGATTATGATTAAAAAGCAATCTTTCAAGCAAAGAATATTATAAAGGAAATTAACAAAAAGGGTGATTGGGGGATTTTTTTGACTAAAAAACCTTGAATTAATGTTACAAAATTACAAACTTTGAAGGGCAAGTTATTAATTCTAAAATCCCAAAAAAAGACTTTATTTAATTAAATAATTAGTTTTGAGTTGCCAAAGATATAAAAGTTCCATCTTTTAACTAGTTAAAGCAAGTTATTAGTTAATTGTTATGGGGTTGTTGCAATTTTTGAAAAGCTTTTAATTGACCGCAAAAGTTATTCCAAATTAAATATCGAAGGTTGTGGGGTATTCCAAAAAAAATATAGGTACTTTTTTCTTTTTACAAAACTCTTTTCTTAATAGTGACTGAAATATTAAAATATTTAGGATAATTTTTTAAAAAAACTTTTAAGATTAACTTTTTAGTTAGTCTTTTTTTAATATCTTTAAAAAAAACAAACAAAAGAATCATGAATTTGATAATTTATTAATAATAATCACAAAAAATTGATGAATACAAAAAAATAGTTGTTAACGGTTGTTTTGTATTTTTAATCATTCTTAAATGTTTTCATTAAATTATTTCTGTGTATTGGATTTGTAAAAATTCATTAAGATAAATAAAAAAAATCCCAGCTGTTAGAAAACAATTGGGATTAATCAAAATCTGGAAATTTTTTTAGTTACTTAATTGTAGTAATTTGAGATAAAGTCTTTTTTCTTCTAAAGTAGGTGAACTTGGTATTTTTACATGAACAACTACATATTGATCACCTTTACGATAGGAAGAATTGAGATAAGCTATTCCTTGGTTTTTCATGCGCAGTTTATTTCCTGATTGAATTCCTGATGGTATTTTTAAATTAACTTCGCCGTAAATAGTAGGAATAAGCTTATTAGTTCCCAAAACGGCTTCAGGGACATTAATAAAGATTTCTAAAACAATATCTTGGTTTTTTCTCACAAATGATTCATGAGGACGAATTTTAAAGTTAATGTATAAATCGCCTGCTTGGTTGCTTAAAGGAGGGAAATTGCCTTTTCCATGAATTTGAAAAGACATTCCTTCCTCAATCCCTGCAGGAATTTGAAAACTAACTGATTGTTTCTTTTTCTGACGTTTTGAGCCATGACAAGAATAACATTTGTTTTTAATTTGTTCGCCTTCTCCGCGACAATAAGGACAAGTTTGTTGAGAACGGATATTGCCTAAAAAAGTTCTTTGTTCGGTAATTACTTGTCCTAAACCATTACAATGTCTACATTTAACAATATCGCTTGAGGATAAAGCTCCTTTTCCTTGACAAACTTGGCAATCAGCATCAACCATAATATCGATGTTTTTCAAAGCTCCTAAAACTGCATCCATAAAGCTAATTGTCATTTCTACTTTTTTATCATAGTTAACTTTTCGACTGCGTTTGTTGGTGCCAAAAAAATCACTGAAAGAATTAAAAATATTTTCTTCAAAACCTTCAAAACCAGAAAATCCTTGTTGTTGCGTTTGGGAATCGTGGCCAAAACGATCATAATTAGCTTTTTTATTAGCATCGCTTAAAACACTATAAGCTTCTTGAATTTCTTTAAAATTGGCTTCAGCATTAGCTTCTTGAGAAACATCGGGGTGATATTTTTTAGCAAGTCTAAGATAAGCTTTTTTAATTTCTTTAGGGGTTGCTTCTTTATTCAATCCTAAAACTTGATAATAATCTTTTTTTGTCATATTATTGTCGCTCCGCCCAACAATTCAATAAAGGTTTGTTTTATCCTTCGTTTGATTGTTTTGATAGTTTATTTTTTTTCTTCAAAATCTGCATCTACTACTTCGTCAACTCCGTCTTTTTTATCTTTGTCGGAAGAATTCGGTTGTTCTGGATTAGCTTCATTTTGGTTTTGCTGTTGTTGTTGAGCTTTTTGATAAGCCTTCATGGCAATCCCTTGGGATTCTTTTGATAAACTAGCTGTTTTTTCTTTAATCAAGGAAATATCTTCACCTTTTAAAGCTGTTTCTAATTCTTGGATTTGTTTTTGCACTTTTTCTTTTTCTTCAGGAGTAACTTCTGCTTTAAGGTCGTCTAAAGATTTTTTAGTTAAGAAAATCATATTATCAGCTTCATTGCGTGCATCAATTCCCTCTTTTTTAACACGATCTGCTTCAGCGTTTTCTTCGGCTTCACGTATCATTCTTTTAATTTCTTCTTCTTTTAAAGCCCCACTGCCTGAAATAGTAATTTTTTGTTCTTTTTGAGTCCCTAAATCTTTAGCTTTCACAGAAACAATACCATTTGCGTCAATGTCAAAAGTAACTTCGATTTGAGGAATGCCGCGAGGAGCTGGTGGAATATCTGTTAAACGGAATTGTCCTAAAGTTTTGTTGTCAGCTGCTAAAGGTCTTTCTCCTTGTAAAACATGAATATCTACTGCTGATTGATTGTCTGATGCAGTTGAAAAAACTTGTTTTTGAGAAGTTGGAATGGTTGTATTTCTTTCAATTAATTTAGTAAAAACGTTTCCTAAAGTTTCTATTCCTAAAGAAAGCGGTGTAACATCTAATAATAAAATGTCTTTCACATCTCCTGCTAAAATACCTCCTTGAATAGCAGCACCAATTGCAACTACTTCATCTGGATTAATACTTTTATTAGGAGTTTTTTGTAATTCTTTTTTAACTAATTCTTGAACAGCAGGAATACGAGTAGAACCACCCACTAAAAGAACTTGATCGATTTTTTCAATAGTTAATTTAGCATCACTCAAAGCACGTTTAACAGGACCTAAACAACGATCAATTAAATCTTTAGTTAATTCATTAAACTTCGCACGTGTCATATTGTATTCTAAATGCAAAGGACCTGACGCGCTCATAGTTAAGAAAGGTAAAGAAATTTGGCTAGAAGTGACACCACTTAATTCTTTTTTAGCTTTTTCAGCAACATCTTTTAAACGTTGCATTGCCATTTTATCTTTTGATAAATCAACTCCGTTATCTTTCTTGAATTCTTTAACTAAAAAATCAACAATTCTTAAGTCAAAGTCGTCCCCTCCTAAAGCGTTATCGCCTGAAGTTGAAAGAACTTCAAAAGTTCCATCAGCCAAATCAAGAATGGAAACGTCAAAAGTTCCGCCGCCTAAGTCAAAAACTAAAATAGTTTGTTCTTTGTTGCTTTTATCAGCTCCATAAGCTAGAGCTGCTGCAGTTGGTTCGTTAATGATACGTTTAACATTTAGACCAGCAATTTTACCAGCGTCTTTAGTAGCTTGTCTTTGAGCGTCGTTAAAATAAGCAGGAACAGTAATAACAGCATCACTTACTTCAGCACCAAGATAATCTTCGGCAGTTTTTTTAAGGTTAGTCAAAATCATCGCACTAATTTCTTGGGGAGTGTATTTTTTACCGTTAACATCAACAGTATAATTAGCTTCTCCCATATGTCTTTTAATAGAACTAATGGTATTAGGATTGGTAATTACTTGACGTTTAGCAATTTCTCCCACCATAATATCATTACCTTTAAAAGATACTACTGAAGGAGTTGTTCTTCCGCCTTCAGCGTTGGGAATAACTTTGGCCTCTCCGCCTTCCATAAGAGCAACACAAGAATTAGTTGTTCCTAAGTCAATTCCTATAATTTTATTACTTTTTGCCATCTTCATTACTCCATTCATTTACTTGAACCATTGCTGGTCGTAAAATTTTTTCTTTATATAAATAACCTTTTTGTAAAACTTTTAAATTAGTTTTGTTTGGTTTTTCTGGTTCCGAAATTTTTTCTAAAGCATTGTGCAATGCTGGATTAAAAACAGCATTTAAGGATTGAATTTCTTCAACTCCTTCTTCTTTCAAAATGTTTTTAATTTGTTGTTGAATCATTTGAAAACCTAACAAATATTTTTTTAATAATTCATTATCTGTTGAAATTTCTAATGCTTTTTCTAATTGTTCCAAAGGAACTAACAAATCAGAAATCAAGTTGCTAGAAGCATATTTTAATTCTTGTATTTTTTGCTTTTGCAATCTTTTTTTAAAATTAATTAATTCTGCTTGATTTTTCAAAGAAGCATCAGCAAATGCTTTTTTTTGTTCTTCCAATTGAAGGGTTAATTTATTGATTTGTTCTTTTAATTTAACAATTGTTTTTGATGATGGTTTTTTTTCAGTTTGTGTGTTGTCTTGATGAGTGCAATCGCAATCCGAATTAAGTTTTTTCTTTGTTTCTTCGGTTGGGGTTGCATTTTTTTCATTGTCATCGCAAACATCGCAAGCTTGACAATTATTTTTTTCTTCTTTTTCTTCAAATAACATTTTTAGCCCCTTTCGTAAATATTTTTAATTTATTCCTGGTTTAATTTTGATAAATGAATTGATAAATATTCTAAAAGGGGAATAATTTTAGGATATTTCATCCAAGAAGGTCCCAAAATAGCAATTGTCCCCTTTTCGTTGGCATCAATAGCAAAAGGTATAGACAAAATCATATAATCTTTAACGGGAGTTAGTTGCAATTCATCTGATAATTTAAAGGATAAACCTTCTTGATTCAACAAAATTTTTAACAACTCTTTGCGTTCTAACAAATTCATAATTTTTTTAATTAATTCTAAGTCGCTAAATTCTTTTTTTTTAGTCATCTCAGAAATTCCTGCAAAATAGGTGTTTTCTGAAGCAAAACTACTAAAGGCTTCAATAAACAAGGCAATCAATTGCTCTTGAAAACGAATATATTTTGCAATCGTTTGTTTAACAAAATCACTTTGAATAATTTTAACAGCTTCTGATAAATATTTTCCCACTAACAAATCACTGATAATTTTGACTATATCTTTTAAATCATAAATACTAATTTCTTTTGTTTGATCTAAAGAAATATTTTGATGTTGAACATCACCTTTGTTAGTGATAATTAAAATCAAAGCCTGCTTGTGATTTAAAGGAATAAAATCAATTTTGCTGATCTTACTATTGTTAAAAACATCGGGTCCAATCGCCATAGCTGTATAACTAGTTAAACTATTAAGTAATTTTATTGCCTCTTTAATTACTTTGTTTTTATGAAAAGTTTTGTTTTGAATAACCTTATCAATCAAAGGAAACGAATTGGCTGCATCATAGTCTCTAGTTAATAAATGAGTTAAATAATAAGTGTAGCCTTTAAATGAAGGAATTCTTCCGCTTGAAGTATGATTTTTTTTTAAAAAACCTTCTTCTTCTAATTTTAACATATCATAACGAATAGTAGCACTAGAAAATTGAAGCTCAGGCAAATGAATTAATGATTTGGAACCTACTGGTTGTCTTTTTTGGGAGTAGCTTTCTACTACCGCCTTTAAAATTATTTTTTTTCTATCTGAAAGCATAATTAACACCTTTAGCACTCATAGTAATGATTGCCAATAATATTATATGCTTTTTTGATTACAATGTCAACCATTTTTTTGATTGATGGTTAAAAAATAAAAAAAGTTATAATTTAGAGAAAAATATAAATAAAAAAGGACCAACTAAAATAAGTCAGTCTTTAAGAATATGTATAATTAAAAAAAGTGGCAATAATAATTATTTAATTAAAATTGAAAAATAACCTCACAAAATAGAAATGCTATTAAATTTTTGGAGAAAAAACATATTAATTATTATTCTAGTTTTCAAAAATTACTTTTTTTCAAAAAAAATTAAAAAAGAGATAAGCAAAAAAAAAAAAAATTTAAGTTAATCTTCTTGTCTCAAATACTCTTACCTCAAACTAAAAAACGATCTCAAAATGAAAAAAATTAAAAAAATAAGGGTTAATATTTGCAATTGGAAATATTTATTTTTTATAAAAAGAGCTTGCGATGACAGTTAACAAAAAAATTCAATAAATTAAAACCTATTTTTAATTGGCCATTAACTTTCTTTTTTAAAAAAGAAAAATAATTAATTAAAAGCATTTAATAACCAATAAGAACCAAAAGCAATCCAATAGTCTTTTTGATGACTGAATAAATTTTAAAAATATGATGCAGTTGATAGTTTTTTTGACTTATATTAATAATGTTTTTAAATATCTGCGCAGGTCCCCTCCACTAATTCAATTAAATAATTAATTTTGTTTTTACTTCATAATTTTTCATTTTCTAAGATAAAATTAACATTAAAAAAAATTAATTTCATGTCATTTTGATGCAGTTGTTTCATACCTTAAAAATATATCATTAACGAAGGATATTAAAATCAATTCTTGAATCAAGCACAAATATAGTCCTTACAAATGAGTTTCTAAATAAAAAAATAGTATTTTTTTCAAACCACTTATCAAACTGAAATCTTTTTTTAAAGTATAGTAATAAAACTCTTGAGAAATTTTTTTCGCTTCATTAATTATCTTTTCTCCTTTAAAAACAGTTTTAGAAAAAATCTTAAAAATTATTTTTTTAGTTTTGAGTACAAAAAAAAGACCGACTACAAAATAAGTCAGTCCTATTTTTTTAACAATTAAAAAAAGCATCCTAAGTATTTTAAAATATTTTTTTAATTTTTTTATTAAAATAATTGCCTTCAAAAATAAAATTTTTGTATTTACTTCATCTTAAAAAGAGAAATTTTTGTATTTTTAAGCAAAAGCAATAATAGCCATTGGGGCTGCATCTCCACGGCGAGGAACAGTTTTAATTACTCTAGTGTATCCACCTTGGCAATTCAAATACTGAGAAGCTAATTTTTGAAATAATTTTTGTAAAACTGTTGTTTCTTCATTAATTTTTTCATCAAAAAGATGTCTTGCAGCTTGGCGTCTGGTGTGCAAAGTTCCTTTTTTAGCTAAAGTAATCATTTTATCAGCTAATCTTTGTAATTCTTTGGCTTTTGATTCTGTTGTTATAATTTGTTCGTTCACAATTAAATCAGTCATTAAAGTTCTTAATAAAGCTCTTCTTTGGGATTTATTGCGACCTAATTTACTAAAAGGCATAATAAGTCAACTCCTTTCTAATTGGTTTCTTTTTCTTCTTCATCGCTATTATGTAAAGCTTCTTTTAAACAATCATTAAATTCTAAACCGTATTCCACAAACTTATCCTTAAGTTCTTGAAATGATTTACGACCTAAACTTTTTAATTTCACAACTTCTCTTTCGCTAAGTTTAACTAAATCAGCAACAGTATTAATTCCTGCTCTTTTGAGGCTATTAAAAAGTCTAACGGATAAATCTAGTTGTTCAATTTCTAAATCAAGAAAATAATTATGAGCTTCTGGTTTCCGTTCGGAAACAAATTCCACATTAGGAGTTTGTTGGCTTAATTCTGATACCACGTTAAAATGTTCTACTAAAATTTTTGCCGCCGTTGCAAGTGCTTCTTTGGCTAAAAGAGCTCCATTAGTAGTAATTTCCATAGTTAATTCTTCTTTGTTTCCTATTTTTTTCTCTACTTGATAAGCAACATTAACAACTGGAGTAAATAAAGAATCGATAGGAATTACTCCTAATTGATTTTCACTATGAACTTTATTATCTTTGGCACTGACATAACCAATGCCTTTTTTAATGGTGGCTGTCATATTAAAATTAATATCCGAAGAAATAGTTGCAATTGGCGCTTCTGGATTAATAATTTTTACACCTTCAGGTAGTCCAAATGAAGCTGCAGTAATTTTTTGAGGGCCAGAAAGAGATATTTTTAATTTTTCTTCAAAATCATTAGATTCATCATCAACTTTAAAAATAATTTTTTTTAAGTTTAAAATAATTGTCATAACATCTTCATAAACGCCTGAAATAGTAGTGAATTCATGTTCCACGCCTTCAATTGAAACATTCACAATTGCAGTTCCAGGTAAAGAAGATAATAAAGTTCTTCTTAAAGAATTACCAATGCTAGTAGCGTGTCCTTTAACTAAGGGATAAAAAATAAATTTGCCGGAGGTAAGTTTTTCATCCAGTTCCTCAACAAAAAAAGGTTTAATAAATTTAAGATTTTTCATAATTACTCCTTCATATTTCAAACATTTTTTATCCTCTAGGGGATTTTGGAGGACGACAACCATTATGAGGAACTGCAGTCACATCTTTAATAGCAGTAATTTCTAATCCTGCTGCTTGCAAAGAACGAACAGCTGCTTCTCTGCCTGGACCTGGTCCCGCAATGAAAACTTCGATTTTTGCCATCCCATGTTCCATAGCAGCTTTAGCAACTGCCTCAGCTGCTAATTGAGCAGCAAAAGGAGTAGATTTACGGCTACCTTTGAAACCTAAAGCTCCAGCGCTACTCCAAGTAATAGCATTACCATTGGCATCCGTAATAGTTACAATGGTATTATTAAAAGTAGTATGAATATGCGCTATCCCAAAAGGAACGTTTTTTTTAACTTTTCGTTTGGTTGTTTTTCTTCTTGCCATCACCTTTCTCCTTTATTATTTTTTCTTACCAGCGATTGATTTAGGTTTTCCTTTAACAGTGTGAGCGTTGTTTCTAGTTTTTTGACCTCTCACAGGTAAACCTTTACGATGACGTAGTCCTCTATAAACACCAATTTCCATTAATCGTTTAATATTAAGTGTAACTTCGCGTCTAAGATCGCCTTCAACACTATATTTAGTGATTTCGCTACGCAAAGAAGATAATTGCTGTTCTGTTAAATTTTTAACTCTAATATCATGACTGATATTTAATTCATTTAAAATTTTTTGAGATAATTTTTTGCCTAATCCATAAATATAAGTCAAAGCAATAACTACTCTTTTATCACTAGGAATGTCTATTCCTGCAATTCGCGCCATAAAATCCTCCTTTTATCCTTGTCTTTGATTGTGTCTACGATTTTTTTTATTAATAACATAAACACGACCTTTACGACGAACAATGATATCGTCTTCACTACGTTTTTTGACCGACGCTTTAACTTTCATCATCTTTCTCCTTATTTGAAACGATATGTAATACGTGCGCTCGTTGGATCATATGGTGATAATTCAATTTTTACTTTATCACCAGGTAAAATACGTATATTGTTAATGCGTATTTTACCAGAAACATAAGCATTGATTTTTTTTTTATTTGGAAGCTCAACTTTAAATTTAGCATTGGGTAATACTTCAACAATAATTGCTTCCAATTCAATAATATTTGTTTTTGACATTTAAAAATCCTTTAATTTCTTAATTTTTTTAACATTAGGTTAAAATTTCATAACTTGTATCAGTAACTACAACTGTATGTTCAAAATGAGCACTTAAACTTTTGTCAATTGTTACAACAGTCCAATTATCAGTTAAAACTTCAACTTCTGAACTTCCTAATGTTAACATAGGTTCAACACAAAAAGTCATTCCTTTTTGCAAAAGTTCGCCTCGATGTGGTGGACCAAAATTAGGAATATAAGGTTCTTCATGCAAAGATGCACCAATTCCATGACCAGTAAAATCTTGAACAATTCCTAATTGATGTTTCTTAGCAAATGTTTCGATAGCATGAGAAATATCAGAAAAATGGTTTCCTGGTTTAATTTGGGCAAGTCCTTGCATTAAAGCCTCTTTTGTTAAGGCAACAATTTTAGGAGGAGTTAAAAATTCATTACCTACAAAATAAGTATAAGCACAATCGGTATAATAACCTTGGTAATTAATACCTATATCTAAAGTAACAATATTTCCCAATTTCAAAATTGCTTTTTTGGAAGGAATGCCATGAACAACTACTTCATTAATAGAAGTGCAAATGTGTTTTGGAAAACCATGATAGCCTTTAAAAGCAGAAACAACGTTGTTTTTTCTAAAAAATTCTTGAGCTAATAAATCCAGTTTTTCAGTTGAAGTTCCTGGAATAATAAAGGGAGCGAGCATTTTGTGAGTTTGTTGCAAAATAATCCCGGATTGCCTCATCAAAGAGATTTCATAAGGAGTTTTGATAGAAATCATTTTTGCTCCGTTTCTAAAACTTTTAAAATTTTTTGAGTAACTTGTTGAATGTTTTGCATCCCATCAACTTCAAAAAGTTGTTTTTTGGAGCGGTAATACTCGACTAAATGCAAAGTTTCTTGATTAAAAACTTTCAAACGTTTTAAAAAAGTGTTAGGTTTATCATCTTCTCTTTGGATTAATTTTTTTTGATCTTTGTCACAAATACCTTCGATTTTCGGCGGTAGGTTATCTAGATGATAAACTTTACCGCAATGAGAACAAATTCTTCGTCCCTCAATTCGTTTCATTAAATCTTGCTTGAAAGCGTTAAAATAAATAACTTTAGTCAAATGTAAATTAGATTTAGTAAAAAAAGTTTCTAAAAATTGAGCTTGAAAGACGTTTCTAGGAAAACCATCTAATAAAAAATTTGAATGAGGAACTATTTGAGATAAATAATCAGCAATCATTTGATTAGTAATTTCATCAGGAACTAAAAGACCTTTATTAATAAATTTTTTGCTTTCCTTACCTAATGGAGTGTTTTCTTGAAAATTTTTACGAAAAATATCACCTGTTGCAACGTGTTGAAGTTTTAAAAGATCAGATAAAACCGCTGCTTGAGTGCCTTTGCCAATTCCAGGAGGCCCTAATAATATTAATATCATAATATAATTTAGTCTAACTAATTAAAAAATTTTTGCATATTCTTTTTTTTGAGCGGTGGCCATAATTCGTTGAATAGTCTCGATTGCGACGCTGACAATAATTAGTAAACTTGTTCCTCCTAATTTCATATGTGTTAATTTAAAAAATCTTTGCATAAGTAAAGGGGTAGTAACAAGAGTAATCATAAAAAGAACACCTATAACAGTAACTTTAAACAAAACTGAAGATAAATAATTTGTGGTTTGTTCTCCTGGTCTTAAACCAGCAATATAGGCATCTTGTTTGGATAAATGTTCAGAAATTTCTTCAGGATTAACATTCATAAAAGTTGAGAAAAAAGAAAAAATAATAATTAATAAAATATACAAACCAAAGGCAAAATTAAAAATGCGAGCATTAGTTAAATAATCAACAACGGACTTAAATGTTTGGTTTCCAATTAAATCAGCCAAAGTTGTAAAAGGCATCATCAAGTATTGAGCCAAAATAACAGGCATAACTCCAGCAGTGTTAATTTTTAAAGGGATGTAGCTACCACTTTCGGAAGAAACTCGGTTTCGAGCATAATTAACTTTAACTTTCAAAGCAGTTATTTGAACAATCACGGTTAAAACTAAAAACAAAATTAAGATCAAAACAAGAAGAAGAAATTGTGAAAATAATTCTGAATCAAAACCATCTCTCAATTTTGATAAATAATTTATATTTAATTCTTGAAAAGAGGCAATCAAACTACCACCCATAGAAGCAATAATTAAAAGAGAAGTTCCGTTTCCAACCCCACGAGAAGTAATTAAATCAGAAAACCAAATTAAAATAGCACATCCAGCAGCAGCGATTAAAGGAATTAAAAAGTAATTAAAGCCTGAAATTTTTAAATTGGATTCTAATTGAGAATTGGATTTTTGAATAAAAGCCATGGTTTGTGCAAAAGCTAACAATAAAGCCAAAGCGCGAGTTAAAAAATTAATTTTATGTTTACCAATTTGTCCTTGTTCTTTCCACTCACGACAAAAAGGAAAAAATTTTTGTAAAAATTGAACTACAATCGAGGCTGTAATATAAGGGTAAATACCTAAACCAAAAAGTTTTTGAGGGGCAATAAAAAATATTTCTTTTCCTGACAACTTCCAACCTGAAAAACCAGAAGGAATAAAAGGCAAACTTATTCTAGTGCCCAATTGAAAAAGAAAAATAATAAAAAAGGTAAATAAAATTTGAAAAATCAATTTAGGGTTACCTAAAATTAATTTTAATTTACGTTTCATCTTAAATAACCTCTATTTTCCCACCAACTGCTAAAATAGATGCTTCTGCTTGGCGTGAAAACTTAGAAGCTTTAACAACTAGTTTTTTAGTTAAAGTACCTTGACCTAAGACTTTAATGCCAGATAATGGATCTTTAATAATTTTTTTTTCTAATAATAATTGAGGGGTAATAACACTGTCTTCTGGAAAGTTTTGCAAAGTTGTTAAATTAAGAACAGCATATTTTTTTTGTGCAAAATTATGGAATCCTCTTTTAGGAATTCTTTGAAAAAAAGGGATTTGTCCGCCTTCAAATCCAGGACGCAAAGTTTTTCCTGAACGTGCTAATTGTCCTTTGTGGCCTTTTCCGGAAGTTTTTCCAGTGCCACTACCAGGACCACGACCTAAACGTTTGGTCGTTTTACGAGCATTGACAACGGGTTTGATAGTGTGTAGCATTATGCTTCCTCCTTTGTGTCACAAACTTTTTGAACCACAACAAGATGACTAATCGTTTTGATCATTCCATGGATGGCTGGAACATCATCTTTGATAACTTGATTGTTTATTTTTTTTAAACCTAAAGAATAAGCGGTTCTTATTTGGTTTTGGCGACAAGAAATTAAGCTTTTGATTAAAGTAATTTTAAGTTTCATTGTTCATTTTTGGCTAAAGTAAGACCTCTTAATTTAGCTACTTCTTCTTTTGTTCTTAAATTTTTTAATCCATCCATCACAGCTCTAATAACATTAATAGAAGTACGAGAGCCAAAAGTTTTAGTTAAAACATCACTAATGCCTACTAATTCTAAAACAGTTCTTGCAGCGGCTCCTCCAGCAACAATCCCAGTCCCTTTTGAAGCGGGTCTTAAAAGAAATTTAGAAGCTCCAAAATGACCGATAGTGTCATGAGGAATCGTAGTTCCTACAATAGGAATGCGAATTAATTGTTTTTTTGCTTTTTCTACAGCTTTTTTAATAGCATCCACAATTTCTTGGGCTTTCGCGGTTGCAAAACCGATTTGGTCTTTTTTGTTACCAACAACAACCAAAGCAGAAAAACGAAAACGGCGGCCGCCTTTAACTACTTTAGTAATACGTTTAATTTTGACAACTTTTTCCTCGTAAGGAGATGTTTTTTTGACAAATTCTTTTTTTATTGTTTTCATTGTTTTCATCTTGCTTTTCTCCTTTAAAATTGTAATCCTGATTGGCGACAAGCTTCGGCTAAGGCTTTTATTTTTCCATGATATAAATACCCAGAGCGATCAAAGACAATGTTTTTGATTCCTAAAGCCAATGCTTTTTGAGCAATTAGTGTTCCCACTGCTTGAGCGGCTTTAATGTTGGAACCGATAACATTAGTTTCTTTGCTGTGAACGCTGCATAAAGTATTTTGAGCATTATCGTCAATTAATTGGACATAAATAAATTTATTGGACCTAAAAATATTCAAACGGGGACGTGTTATTGTTCCTATAATAATTTTTCTGAGACGTAAATGACGTTTTTTACGCAAAACATTAGAAGATTGCTTGATTATCATAACTTATTTTTAGTCCTTTCTAGTTTTTTTAGCGCTTTTGCCTGCTTTTTGTCTGATATATTGACCTTCGCTACGGATTCCTTTTCCTTTATAAGGATCAGGTTTACGCAACTTAGTTATTTTTGCAGCAAATTCGCCCACCCGTTGTTTATCAATTCCCTTAATAATAATTTCTGATTGTTTCACTTCCACTTCAAGATATTCAGGAATGTTAACATTGACAGGGTGTGAAAAACCTAAAAATAAAATTAATTGTTTGTCCTTGATTTGAGCGCGGTAAATTAAACCAACGATTTTTAAAACTTTTTGAAAACCTTTATGAACTCCTTGAATCATATTATCAAGCAAAGCTCTTGTGGTACCGTGGATTTTTTTCATAAAAATTTCATCATTGGGGCGAGCGACTGTAATAATTTTGTTTTCATTAGTGATTTTTAGTCGGTGATTAAATTGATATGATAATTTACCTTTAGAACCTTGAACTAGGATAAAATTTTTATCTTGAATATCAACTGTAACTGTATCAGGAATTTCAATTACTTTATTTCCGATGCGTGACATAACATTTTCTCCTTTGATTTCTTTGATAATTTACCAAACATAAGCCAAAATTTCGCCACCAACTTGGGAAATTCGCGCTTGAGAATCAGTTAAAATACCTTTAGAAGTAGAAACTAAAGCAACTCCTAAACCATTTAAAACTTTAGGTATTTGTTGGGCTGTTGCATAAACTCTTAGCCCCGGTTTAGAAACTCTTTTTAATCCTTTAATCACTTTTTCTTTGTTAGGAGCATATTTTAAACTAACAATGATATCTCGAGATGACTGAGGTAGATAAAAATTTTTAATAAATCCTTCAGTTTTTAAAACGGATAAAATTTCTAATTTTAACTTTGAAGCAGGGATTAACACTTTCGCATGCGACATTTGATTAGCATTACGAATACGCGTTAACATATCTGCAATAGGGTCAGTCATAACCATATTTTAGTCTCCTTTTTTACCAACTGGTTTTTTTAACGCCAGGCAATTTTCCTTCGTGCGCTAACTGTCTAAATTTAATCCTGGAAATTCCAAATTTGCGAATATATCCTCGAGGTCTACCATCGATAGAATCTCTATTTTTTAAACGCACAGGAGACGCTTTTGCAGGAATTTGAGATAAGCCAACGTAATCAGCTTTTTTTTTAAGTTCTGAACGTAAGGAAGCATATTTTAAAACTAACACTCTTTGCTTACGATCTTTTGCTATTTTTGATTTTTTAGCCATAAACAACTTTTCCTTTAATTTTTAAACGGCATGCCATAAAGTTCTAACAGCTTTTTGGCTTGAGCGTTATTTTTAGCAGTAGTAACAATAATGATATCCATACCACGCATTTTTTTGACTTTATCAATATTAATTTCTGGAAAAACAATTTGTTCTTTCAGACCAAAAGCGTAATTACCTCTACCATCAAAAGATTTGCCAGAAATTCCTCTAAAATCTCTTACACGAGGGAAAACAAGGCGAGTTAATTTATATAAAAAAGCTTCTTTACGAGCTCCCCTTAAAGTAACTTTGGCGCCAATCGGCATCCCTTGGCGTAATTTAAAATTAGAAATAGATTTTTTGGCTTTAGTAATAACGGGACTTTGGCCTGTTAATAATTTTAATTCTTCTACAACATCATCTAAAACTTTAACGTTAAAGATAGCATCGCCGACTCCCATATTAACAACAACTTTTTCGATTTTAGGAACTTGCATTACTGATTTATAGTTGAAGGTTTGCATCAAAGTAGTAGTTATTTTGTCATATTCGAATTGATATAAATTATTTTCTTTTTTCATTTAAAAAATTCTCCTTAAACTATATCATCTAGTTGATTGTTGGATTTTTTAGCATAGCGGATTTTTTTTCCTTTTTCGAAACGAATGCCTATTTTGGTAGGAGTTTGAGTTTTGGGATCAATCAAGGCAACATTAGAAATATGGATCGATCCTTCTTGTTTTGTGATGCTACCTTTTTCTTGGTCTTTGGAAGGGGGATGATGTTTTGTTTTCATGTTGACGCCTTCAACAATTATTCTTTGTTTTTCGTTAAAAATTTTAAGGACTTTGCCTGTTTTAACTTTTCTTTGACCATTTTCATCAATGAAATAACGGTCTTTACCTGCTAAAATAGCAACAGTTTCTCCTACTTTAATACGCATATTGACTCCCTTTATAAAACTAATTGAGCTAAAGAAACTATTTTTGAAAATTTCTTGCCTAATTCACGTACTACCGGACCAAAAATACGAGTTCCAATAATACTTAAATCTTCTTTTAAAAGAACTAAAGCGTTATCATAAAATTTAATATAAGAGCCATTTTCATGTCTTATACCTGATTTGGAACGAACAATAACTCCTTTTAAAACGTCATGTTTTTTAACTGTTCCTCCAGAGCCTGATTTAACAGCAACAACAACAACATCACCAATATTTGCATAACGACGACGAGTGCCACCTAAAATACCTATGACAAGTACTTCTTTAGCGCCGCTATTATCAGCAACGACTAATCTACTATTTTTTTGAATCATTTGGTTTCTCCTGAGTGTCTTACTTCAGACTCTTTTCCATGAGAAAGGACTTTTAATAATCGAAATTTTTTAGTTTTAGATAAAGGTCTTGTTTCCATAAAATTAACTAAATTGCCAATTTTTGCCACTTGTTCTTCATCGTGAACATGAAATTTTTTTGATTGTCTCACTCTTTTTCCATATAAAGGGTCTTTTTTGTAAATATCAACAACAACAGTGATAGTTTTTTGCATTTTATCAGAAACTACTTTTCCAACAAAAGTTTTTCTAGAATTACGCTTCACTTTCTGCCTCCTTAACAATAATTTTATATTTAACTATTGATTTTGGTTTTTTAATTTTTTTTTAAGTTCCTCAGTTGTTTCTTCGGGTGTATTACTTGATGAATCATTTTCTTTTGGAATTGAAGTGGATTTTAAATTAGTGTTTTTTTGGGTTAAGACAGTTTTTATATGAGCAATACTTTTTTTAAGTTTGCGGAGTTGAGCGGTGTTGGTTAGTTTTCCTAAAGCTAATTCAAAACGTAAATAAAATAGTTCTTTTTTTAATGATTGTACTTTATTTTCTAATTCCTCAAGGCTCATTTTTAAAATTTCTTGCATTTTCATACTTGAACACCTTTTTTAACAATTTTTGTTTTAATTGGTAATTTGTGAGAAGCTAATCGTAAGGCTTCCATTTCAACTTTTTCTGAATTAGAAGTGTCTTTAACTTCAAATAAAACTTTGCCTGTTTTAACAACAGCAACCCATTCTTCTGGAGAACCTTTACCAGAACCCATTCTTACTTCCAAAGGTTTTTTAGTTAAAGATAAATGAGGGAAAATATTGATCCAAACTTTTCCAGTTCTTTTCATGTAACGGTTCATAGCAATACGACAAGCTTCTATTTGTTTATTAGTAATAAAAGCTCCTTCTTTTGCAACTAAAGCGTAATTGCCATTAACAATGACGTTTTTTCCTTTAGCTTTTCCTTCAAAACTAACGCGATGAGGACGGCGGTATTTAGTTCTCTTTGGCATCAACATGATTATTTTTACCTCCTTTAAAATAACGAGGACGTTTAATAAATTTATTTTGAGAAACAAAAGGTTTTCTAGTGTCTAAAATAGTTTGACCTGGTAAAACTTCTCCATGAAAAATCCAAACTTTAATTCCTAAAACTCCGTAAGTGGTGTGAGCTTCTAAAGCGGCGTAATCAATATCTGCTCTCAAAGTATGTAACGGAACACGTCCTTCATCATGTCTTTCGCTTCGTGCTATTTCATCGCCATTAAGACGACCAGAAATCAACACTTTAATTCCTTTAGCGCCTGCTTTAAAAGCTTTTTGGATGGCCATTTTTTGAACGCGACGGAATTTCATACGATTTTCTAATTGTTCGGCCATGTTTTGAGCCACTAATACAGCGGTTTTGTCAGGATTTTTAACTTCCAAAATGTTTAAATTAATATCTTTTTGAGTTAATTTTTTTAATTGGGCCTGAATTTTATTACGAGTTTCACCATCTTTGCCAATAATAATTCCTGGTTTGGCAGTGTGGATCGTAATTGTAATGCGGTTTTTAGTTTTTTCTTTTAATCTTTGAATTTCAATTTGACTAATAGAGTTTCTTTTGCTAAAATTATTAATTAATTGACGAATTAAAAAATCTTCTTTAATTAAAGCTGGTATTTCTTTGTCGTTAACGCACCATTGGGAATCCCAAGTTCGAATAATTCCTAATCTTAAGCCATTAGGATTAGTTTTTTGACCCACTTTCTTCCTCCTTTAATGTTTGCACTACTAAAGTGATGTGGCTAGTTCTTTTTTTGATCATATCGCCAGAACCTTTAGCTCTTGGAAACATTCGTTTTAATCTTAATCCTTCGTTAACAAAAACTTCTTTGACGTAAAGTTGTTCACGTTTTAATTTTAAATTATTTAAAGCATTAGCAACAGCACTATTTAAAAGTTTTAAAACAATAAGTGCAGAAGCGTTAGGAGTAAAAGTTAAAATTGCTTGCGCTTGGTCGATTTTTTTACCCCTAATTAAATCAATAACTAAACGAACTTTTCGAGGAGCAATTGGAACTTTGCGAACAATTGCTTTAGCATTTTTAATTTCCATAGTCATTCCTTAATATTATTTTATTTTTTTTGTCCTTTTTTGTCTTTCTTATTGTGTCCGCGATAAGTTCTAGTAGAAAAAAATTCTCCTAATTTATGACCCACCATATTTTCTGTAATATAGATAGGAATGTGTTCTCTTCCGTTATAAACGGCAATTTTGTGACCCACAAAAACAGGTGTAATCATTGAACTACGTGACCAAGTTTGAATAACTTTTTTATTTTTTAAGTTTTTTTGTTTTTCTATTTTTTCTAACAAGTGACTAGCAACATAAGGTCCTTTTTTCAGTGAACGTGGCATATTTATCTCTCCGTTATTTTGTACGACGTCTAATAATTAATTCATTAGATGATTTTTTGCGATCACGAGTTTTAATTCCGCGAGCTTTTTTACCCCAAGGAGTCATAGGTGATTTGCGCCCGATAGGAGCTCTACCTTCACCACCTCCATGAGGGTGATCGTTAGGATTCATAGCAGAACCTCTAACTGTTGGTCTAATACCTAAAAAACGTTTTTTACCTGCTTTTCCGTAATTAATAAGCTTGTAAAATTCATTACCGATTTCTCCAATAGTAGCTCTGCAACTACCAAGAACTTTACGAACTTCGCTTGATTGCAAACGTAATAAAACGTATTTGTCTTCACGACTAATAATTTGAGCAGAAGCGCCAGAACTGCGAGCAATTTGTCCGCCTTTGCCTGGTTTTAATTCAATGTTGTGAACGGTGGTTCCTACTGGAATGTTTAATAAAGGTAGGCAATTGCCAACTTTAATATCAGAATTAGGTCCTGAAACAATCGAAGTACCAACAGTTAACCCTTTGGGAGCTAAAATGTATCTTTTTTCGCCATCAGCATAAAAAATCAAAGCGATATTAGCGCTACGATTAGGATCGTATTCGATTGTAGCAACTTTTCCTATAATATTATCTTTATTTCTTTTAAAATCAATTAAACGATATTTTCTTTTAACACCACCACCACGATGTCTGACTGTTATTTTTCCTTGATTATTGCGTCCTGCTTGATTTTTGTAAGGAACTAATAAGCTTTTTTCAGGAGTTTGAGTAGTTATTTCTGCAAAACTCGAAACACTCATATTACGCAGTCCGTTGGTAGTAGGTTTGTATTTTTTAATCGCCATTTTTATACCTGCCTTGTATTTTTTTAATCGTTTGCTAAAATTGCTATTTTTTCTCCTGAAGTTACTTTAACAACAGCTTTTTTGTAACCAGCAGTGTAGCCTGCATACTTACCTTTTCTTTTGAAGCGTGGTAAAACATTGCTAGTGTTAACTGTTACTTTAACTTTAAAAATATGTTCAAAAGCTTTTTTAATTTCAATTTTGTTAGCTGTTTTTGCAACTTTAAAAGTATATTTATTTTGTCTTTCGATTAATTTATTGGTGACTTCAGTGACAATAGGAGACTTGATTAAGTCGTAATATTTCATGGTTATTTTAAAACCTCCTCAAAATAAGCAACAGCATCCAAGGTTAAGATCAAATTTTTACAATTTAATATTTGATAAACACTTGCATGAGCGGCTGTTTCTAGGGTAACATAAGGTAGATTACGTGACGCTAAAGTTAAATTTCTATTTGAATTTGTTACTATAATTAAAGCTTTGGAAGTAACATTTAATTTTTGTAAAGTTTTTTGAAAATCTTTAGATTTATGAGTATCAAGATTGAAATCATCAACTAAAATTAATTGGTTTTGGCGGAAATGCGAGGATAAAGCTGATTTTAAAGCTAAATGACTTACTTTTTGATTAACTTTAACTGAATAATTTCGCGGAGAAGGTCCAAAAACAACTCCACCACCACGCCATAAAGGAGAACGAATAGAACCGTGACGGGCTCTACCAGTACCTTTTTGTCTCCAAGGTTTTTTACCTCCTCCAGAAACAAAAGCACGTGTTTTTGTGGCATGAGTTCCTTGTCTCATAGCAGCTCTTTGAGCATTTATGACATCATATAGTGCTTGTTGATGCGGCTGAATATCAAAAACATTACTTTTTAAATCCTTAGTAGAAATCAAATCGCCTAATTGGTTGATAACGTTATATTTTGGCATTTGCTTGCTCCTTTGATAATTTTTTGACAGCAGATTTAATCACAACAAAACCTTTATTAGGACCTGGGACACTTCCTTTAATCAAAAATAAATTTTTTTGGTTATCGACAGAAAAAAGAACTAAATTTTGGATAGTGACTGTTTGATGTCCCATTTGTCCTGGTAATTTTTTACCTTTAATTTTTCCTTTAATAGGTCCCATAGATCCAGGGCGACGATGATGGCGAGAACCGTGAGTTTCAGGGCCTCTACTTTGATTATGTCTTTTAATTACTCCAGCAAAACCTTTACCTTTAGAAGTTCCTGTCACATCAACCAAATCGCCTACTTGAAATAAATCGCAGCTTACTTGATCTCCAACTGCTAAAGCAGACAATGAAGAAATGTTTTCTTTTTTAAAAATAATTTCTTTAATGAAGCGCTTAGGAGTTGTTTTTGCTTTTTTAAAATGTCCCAACATTGGTTTAGTAGTTATTTTATCTTTCTTGTCATCAAAGCCAATTTGAGTAGCGTTATAGCCGTCAATTGCAACATTTTTTTGCTGTAAAACAACATTAGCAGAAACGTCTACTATTGTGATTGGAATTATTTCTCCTTGTTCATTAAACATTTGAGTCATTCCTATTTTTTTTCCTAAGATTCCTTGAGCCATTTCCTTCCTCTTTTCTTTGTTTTGTCAAAATTTTAGTTACTATTTTTATTTTTTCAATAAAATATCTATTGCAGATGGTAAATTGATGTGCATTAAAGATTCAATCGTTTTATTATTAGGATTCACGATTTGAATTAGACGTTTATGAGTACGGCGTTCAAATTGTTCTCTTGAATCTTTGTTGACAAAGGGTGAGCGCAAAACAGTAAATACTTCTTTTTTAGTTGGAAGGGGGATTGGTCCTTCAATTTGTGCTCCCGTTTTAGTTACAATATCAATAATTTTTTTAGCAGCTTGATCAATTAAATGATGGTCATAAGCTCTTAAAATTATTTTGATAATTTCTCTTTCTTTATTTTTCACTGATTAGCTCCTCTTTTTTTAAAATATACCCAAAAAAAGAAAGATAAAGTTTTTTGGTTTCAATAATCATTTTCTAGACAACCGATATGGGTGTTTTGTTTTTTAATCAAAAAATAAAAAAGATTGTTAGTTTTAGTCTTAAAAAATGAAAAAATAGTTTTATTATTTTAGGCAACTTTTTTAACTATTTTATTATTTTCTAAAAGCAATCTTCCTTTGTAATAACCACTATTTTTAGTTACTCGATGAGATAAAGTGAAATTGTTTGTTTGTTTGCAAACAACCAAAGCAGGATTATCTAATTTATAGTGAGTTCGTCTTTTTCTTTTGGCGGTTTTGCCGGTTCTTCTAAAAGGAACAGCCATGTTTGTTTTTTCCTTTCTTATTTAGTTTTAAAGCTTAAATAAATTAAAAATTTAATCTTAAACCTAAAAAGATTTTAACTTAAAAAAAGTGTTTTGTCAACCTTGAAACGTTATAATTAAAAAAAATTATTAAAAAATATCTCAAATAGAAGAAAAAGAAAATTAAAAAGCAAAAAAATAGCTAATAAATGAAATACCTTTAATTTCAAAAAAATTGACTTTTTTTATAGTGTTTTTTAAATAAAAAAATCATTATCATAAGAAACATATTTTTTATATATCATAATCATAATAAATTGAAAAGTAAGTGTTTTTTAATAAAATGAAAAATGTTTGCAAAAATTTAAAGAATGTTTTTTTAATTCCAAAAGGTTTAAAATTGTTTTTTTAAGTTCTTTTAAAGTTTTTAATTTTTCATTATCAGAAAAAAAATTATATATAATAATTTTTTAAAAACTAAAAAAGTTTTTGCAAAGATTTTTAAAATGTCTAAAAAAACAACTAATTAATTATTATATTGATCACTTTTCTTTGAACAATTCTTTCTTTTTGGCTTCTAAAGATTTATTTTCTGTAATTTTTTCCGAAGGAATTTTTTCCAACATTTGTTTTATCTCTCTTAAGTTGCTAAAACCCAATAAAACAAAAAGATAAATTATTATAATTGCTGTTATTTTTAATAATATTTTTCTTTTCATAACAAATTTGCTTAATTTGGTAATCAAAAAATTACCTAAAAAAACTAAAAAAGGGACAGTAAAAGAAACTATCAAATATCTAATATGACTGTTAAATTTGTTTGTATTGATTTTTTTCAATTCTTCTTGAACTGTTTTTAATGTTTCAAAACTCTTTTTGTAGTCCTCAGAAATTTTTTCAATTTTTTGTTTGTTTTCTTGTAATTCTTGAATAATTTTTTCAATATTTTCTTTATTTTTTTCTTTATTTTCTTTTAATAATGATATTTGAGATTGTTGTGATTCTAATAATGACAGCCGCAAAGCAAATGTGTTTTCTTGTTGTTTAATATTTTCTTTCTTAACTTCAATTTTTCCTTGGGTGTTGGTGATTTTTATTTTATAACGCTCATATTGCAAACGAAAATAAATTGTTAAATACATTTGCAATAAAGGCAAGATAGATATCATAAGTATTTTTAAAATTTTTTCTTTAAATTCTTTTTTCATATATTCACATCTTTATTTACTTTTCTTAAAAATAAAAAATAGTTAATATAAAATAAATATCTTTAATAAAATAACAAAAAGAAAATAAAACGAACAAATTATTATATAAAAAAGATGGAAAAATTAAGAATAAAAAGTTTTAAGGTAAGTTTTTCAAAGATTTATTCTTAAAGAAAAATAACCAAAAAAAGAATAAAATATCTTTTTCAGATAAATAAGAAAAAATTGAATTAATGGTTTTTTCGTTAATGAAGAAAAAAATACGATTTTAACTTTTTTTTCCTGCCTAAATCACATCGGATAGTAAAAAAAGTTAAATAAAAGATATAAAAAAAATTGGCTTTATTTTAACATAATTAAAGGATTTATACCTTCAAAATCAAATTACAAAATCAAATAAATAATTACAAATTTTTACTTGATCTCCTAGTTTTGCTCCTTTTTGTTTTAAAGCTTCTTCAATTCCTATTTTCTTTAACAAATAGTTAAATCTTTTGACAGCTGCTTCATTGTTAAAATCAGTACGATGAGAAAAAATTTCCACTTGACGACCTGAAACAACAAAAACGCCTTCTTTATTTTTATTAATGGTAAAAGTTTGAGTTTCAGAATTAAGGTCATATACTTTAAAATTGTCGTGTTTAGGGATAACAAAAGGTGTTTTTTGAAGCAAATTTTTGATAGCATACTTTAATTTTTCAATGTTATAAAAGTTAATTAAAGAAAGTGGAATAATTGTGACATCCGAAAGCTTTTTTTGTAAATCTTTTAGTTTTTTTTCAGCATCAGGTAAATCCATCTTATTAGCTACAATAATTTGTTTTTTTTCAACTAAAGTTGAGTTGTATTGTTGCAACTCTTTATTTAAAGCAACATAATCTTTATAAGGGTCAAGACTTTGCATACTAATTAAATGGACTAAAACACGACATCTTTCAATATGTTTTAAAAATTGAATCCCTAATCCTTGACCTAAATGAGCATTAGGGATTAAACCAGGCAAATCAGCCATGACAAAACTAAAGCCATCAATTAAAACCACCCCTAAATGAGGAAATAAAGTAGTGAAGGGGTAAGAATCTATTTTTGGTTGGGCTTTAGAAATTAAAGAAATTAAAGAGGATTTACCAACACTAGGAAAACCTAGCAAACCAACGTCAGCTAAAACTTTTAATTGGATTTTAATTTTAAAATGCTCACCTAAATCGCCTTTTTCAGCATAACTAGGGGCAGGATTTTTAAAATTCGCTAATGCTTTGTTGCCTCTTCCGCCTTTGCCGCCCTTAGCAATCACCAAAGTTTCTTGATGATGTAAAATTTCTCCTAAAAAATGGTTATCCATAGTAAAAAAAACCGTTCCTAAGGGGACTTTTACATAAAGATGGGGAGCATTGGCACCATTCTGACTCTTATTTTTGCCATTAAAACCATGAGAAGCTTTAAGGTGTTTTTGATATTTTAACTTAAGTAAAGTTGTTTCTCCTTGTTCTCCGACAAAAATAACAGACCCGCCGTTGCCACCATTTCCACCAGCAGGACCGCCGAAAGGAACATATTTTTCTCTACGAAAAGCAACAATTCCATGACCGCCGTTGCCAGCATAAACTTCATTAAAAGCCTCATCAATAAAATGCAAACTAAACACCTTCTTTCAGTAGCATAAAAAAATTATTGAGGATAAACAGAAACTTTTTTGCGATTGCCTCTTTTAGATTCATATTTAATAATACCACTAATTTTAGCAAATAAAGTATCATCGCCACCAAGGCCAACATTAAAACCAGGATATATTTTAGTTCCTCTTTGACGATAAATAATGGAGCCTGCTTTAGCAATTTGTCCGTCAGAAAGTTTCGCTCCTAATCTTTTAGAATGAGAATCACGACCATTTCTAGTGGAGCCTGCTCCTTTTTTAGAAGCAAATAGTTGAATTTGTAGTTTTAACAACATTTTTTTAAACCTCCTTGATCTTTTTTAAATATTTGGGGTATTGATCTCTTAAGTTATCTAAAGTATATTCTAAATTAGACAACAAAAGAAAGATGTTTTTTTCGTCAAAAAAAAGAACATCTAAATGAAAAAAATTATCTTCTAAAAGATAAGAAAAAGAAATGTCTTTTTGATAACCTAACATTTCTAAAGCATTAAGAGTAACAATAATTGCAGTAGAAACGGAAGCACAAACAATATCTCTGCCTTTAGGAGCATATAAAGCATGCCCGCAAACTTCTATTGTAACAATTTTTTCATTTTCTTTTTTTTTAAAAAAATAACGAATCATAAAAAAACTCTAAGCAATTATTTTAGTGATTAAAAGTTTAGTATAAGCTTGTCGATGTCCTTGTTTACAACGATATTTTTTACGTCTTTTATATTTAAAAACAATAATTTTTTTGGCACGGTCATTTTTGATAACTTGAGCCTGAACTTTGGCACCTTCAACATAAGGTTGCCCTAAAATTGATTTTTCACCGTAAACAGCCAAAACTTCTTTGAATTCATAATTTTGCTCAGGATTTATTGGTAATTTTTCAACAAAAATTTCTTGACCTTCAGAAACACGCAATTGTTTTCCACCAGTTCTAATAATTGCAAACATTTTTTCCTCCTTTAAAAAGATTATTTTTTAGTTTTCATTGTTAAATTTAATAAAGATAAAATTAAATAAAGACATAAAAACAATCAAGGTATATTATAACATATTTTTTAATTAAATATTTTTATTTTGTTATAATTGTTGATTATTTCGTTTTAATAAATATCTGTTAGAAGGATGCAGGCGGCATTTTTTGGAACAAGCTCCTAAATATTTATGTTCATTTTCTTCATTGCATAAAATTTGTTTATTACATTCAGGATTAGAACAATTAATGTAGCGTTCACAAGGAGTTTGATCAAAATAATCTTTTCCTACAATAACATGTTCTTTTTGATTAACGGGAATAGTTATTCTTTGATCAAAGACATACATTTGTCCGTCCCATAAAACTCCTTGAGTTTGGGGATTTTGCATATAAGAAATAACTCCACCTTCAAGTTGGTAAACTTCTTGAATTCCTTTTTGTTTAAGGAAAGAAGAAAATTTTTCACAACGAACGCCACCAGTACAATAAGTTAAAATTTTTTTGTTTTGAAGCAGTGAAACATTTTTTTCAACCCACTCAGGTAAATCGCGAAAATGTTTGATTTTAGGGTTCAAAGCATTGCGAAAATGACCGACATCATATTCATAATCATTACGAGCGTCCAAAATTAAAGTGTCTTTTTGTTGCATCGCATGATAAAAAGATTCAGGAGTTAAATAAGTTCCTTTGTTTTTGTCCATATCCAATTCTTGGTTGAAATTAAAATTAACAATTTCTTTTTTGACTTTCACAGAAAGACGAGGAAAAAGATGTTTTGTTGCTTGGTCTATTTTAAAAACAATATCACTAAAACGATGGTCTTTTTTTAAATGTTGCATATAAGTTTGAAGGTTGCTTTTGGTTCCGGATAAAGTGCCGTTAATTCCTTCTTGAGAAACAATAACACGACCCTGCAACTCTAAAGACTGACAATATTTAAAGTGGTTATCGCGAAAAAGTTGAACATCATCTATTTTAGTATATTGATAATATAAAATAACTTGATATTCTTTGGTTGGTGTCATAAAATAACTCGTTCCTTGCTTTATTTATTCTTCTAATAAGAAAATATAAAATTATTTTAAGGTTGTTTAAAAAATTAAATATATAAAAGTGTTTAAAGTATATAAAAAAATAAATGTGAAGCATTAATTTATTTCTGAAAATATAAATATAAAAATGGTAAAGGATTAAAAAAAGATAAAATATCTTCTAAAATGTTAAAAACAAAAGATACTTAGAATAAAAATAAAATAATTTGAATATATTATTTATTAAAAAAATATAAATATATCCAAAATGTTAAAAATAAAAGATAAAATGGTTTTAAAGTTGTTTAAAAATTAATTATATAAAGGTGTTTGAAGAATATAAATTTATATATTGAAAAATAAAAAAATCAAATCTATGTGGATTTGACTTAACGCTTAATAATATCTGTTCCTAAAAAAGGAATTAAAACTTCAGGAACGCGAATAGTGCCATCGGAATTTTGGTAATTTTCTAAAATAGCAATCACAGTCCTTCCAATAGCTAAACCAGAACCATTTAAAATATGAAGGTATTCTTTTTTGTTATTGTTCGGATTATGGAACTTAATATTAGCACGTCTAGATTGGAAACTCTCAGAATTACTAATGGAGGCAATTTCGCGATAACAATTAGAACTTGGGATAAAAACCTCTATATCATAAGTTTTAGACATCCCAAAACCTAAATCTCCTGTTGACAAAACAATCACTCTATATGGAAGTTTTAACAAATCCAAAACAGCGCACGAATCTTGCAACATTTGATCCAATAAAGAATAGGAATTTTGGGGATGACAAAATTGGATTAATTCAACTTTATTGAATTGATGTTGTCTAAAAATACCTCTTGAATAAGAACCTGCAGAACCGGCTTCTTGGCGGAATGAAGTTGTGTAAGCAACATATTTTAATGGTAAAGCGTTGCTTGGAAAAAATTCATCACGATGTAAATTAATAGTAGGGACTTCAGCTGTTGGATTAAGATACCAATTATTTTTATGGTGTGATATTTTAAAAACTTCTGCTTCAAATTTAGGCAACTGACCAGTTGCAAACATCGATTTTTCATTGATAATATAAGGAGGGATGATTTCTTGATAACCTTTTGTACTATGCAAATCCATCATGAATTGGATTAAAGCTCTTTCTAAACGAGCACCCAATCCTTTGCAAACAACAAAACGACTACCAGTAATTTTTGCAGCCTTTTCAAAATCTAAAATATCAAGTTTTTTCGCTAAAGCAACATGGTCTTTGACAGGAAAATCAAACTGAGGAATTACACCATGACGGCTTATTTCTTGATTGGCCTGTTCATCTTTTCCAATTGGCAAAGAATCGTGTGGTAAATTAGGAGTGTTGCTTAAAATATCATAAATAGCAGTTTCAACTGTTTTCAATTGTTCCTCTAAATGACGAGTTAAAGACTTATCATTATCCTTCTTTAAAAGGTTTTGTGGTTGAGTTGCATTTATTTGAGCTGTTTTATTTTTTTGTTGTCTTAATTTTTGAATTTTTAACAACAACTCTTTTCTTTGAGAAGATAAAAGAGGGAGTTTTTTCAAATCATCTAAGGGGTGATTTCTTGTTTCTAATTTGGTCAAAACATGTGATAAGTTTTTAACTACATAATTAAGATCTAACATATAATACCTATTAATCTTGTTTTATTTTTTTGAAAAAGTATTTTTAAGAGAAGCTTTTTTTGTAATTTGAGAAAACAAATAAATTTTTTAATTACAACTTAAATCGACAATAAAAATTAATTTTTGTTATTTTTATTATTTGCATCCAACCAATTTTTAAACTTATTGTAATTTTCATCAAATTGTTTATGCCATTGTTTAGATGTTTTTTCTAAAAAATTAAGTTCATTATCTTTTCTTAGGTTAAAAAATTTATCAAACTCTGATCCCTTACAATATAAATAAGTTCCTAAAATAACTCCAAGAACAAAACTTACCAAAAAAATAAAAAATTCTTTAAACATTTCATATCCTCCATAAATCAAAAAAATATATTTTGAAATTTTACCATAATTTATTTTGATATATTCCAAAAGTAATCAAGGCCATGCATGCAAAAACTTCAACAGAAATCAAATTATAAAGCAAAACAAGGCTTTTAGTTTTTTTGCTTTTAATATTTTTGTTAGGTTTGTAAGCTGCTTTCTTGGAATGAGTTTTTTTAACTACATTATTTTTATTTTTTGTAAATTTGGTTGGTTTTTTCGCGGCCATTTTAACTATTCCTTTTTCTTTATTTATTTTTAATTAACTTAAAATAGTATTAACTAATTTTTGTAAATTGGCTTTGTTGCGGTTTACAAAATTAGCGTGATATATCTTTTTACTAGCTCCTTTATCTAACTTTTGATAAGCGAGGGATAAATTTGCTAATGCTTTTGCTTTATCAGCTTGTTCAACTGCTATTTTAACTTGTTTAACAATTGTTTTTGTCGCCGATTTAAAAGAAATGTTTCTAAGACGACGTTTTTCATTAGTTTTGTTGCGTTTTTTTTGCTGCTTAATATTTGCCATTTTGATTCTAATCTCCTTTTTTTATGAAAAAATAACAATCTAATTATCAATTCAACATCAATAACTCTAATTAAAATTATATCAAAAATGAAAGTAAAAAACAAAGATAAATTTAAAAAATTTTCTTTTTTTATTTTTGGTTATTTAAATCAAGATAAAATAATTTTTTATCTGGCTTTAATTTTTTTGATTTGTGACAACAAATATAGTCATGAAAAAGAGGGTTTTTGAACAAAAAAAGGTATTTTTTTCAAACAACTCGTTCACTAGTTTAGATTTTTTATTATTTAGAGGAAAAATTAAGAAAATAAAACAGATTTTTGATGGATTATTTTTTATTCCTCAGTTGGAATAATTTCGTAAATGGAGTTAAGAGATTTTGATATAATATCTTCTTTTGCAGATTTTTCGTTTGCTTCTAAAAATGCAGATCGTTTTTCAAAAATTGCTTGTTGTTGGGAGGAACTATTTAATCTTTCTTGATACTTTTTTCGGTCTGCTTTAAGGTTTTTAAGTTGATTTTCAATACCTTCGAATTCGCCATCTAGTTGGGTTCTTTCTTCTGCAAGTTTATCAATTTCATTTTGTATTTTTTTTCTTTCAGCAATATTTGCTTTTTGGAGGGCTTCTTCTTTGGAATTTTTTTCTTGGGAGTTGATTTTTATGCGTTCCTTTAATTGTTGTTTTTGGTGGTATTTGTATTCTATTTGAGATTTAACAGAATTAATTTGGGCACGAATTTCATTGAATGTATTTCGGTGTTCATTAATTTTATTTCTTCTTTCTTCAGCAGTTTTTGAAAATGAGACCAAACTGTTTTGAATGCAATCAATTTCTGTTCGTTCTCTTTCGGATAAATCAGAAGGTAATAAAGAAGAGGAGGGTAAATTAGCACAAAGATAAGTTTTAATTTTTTCTAATCTAGCAGCAGTTGTTTTAATTTTAGGTTCAATTAGTTTTTGTTTTTCAAGGGATGATGGTTTTGGAGTTGTTTTTTTATCTTTAAATGCAATTGATTTTGGGTTTGAAGGCGATTCTAAAGAAGGTAAAGGTTTTTTGAGGTTTTGAAAGGAATTAAATCTTTGATAAATACTGATGATAATTACAATCCCAAAAAGAAAAATGACAACAATAGCTGCTAAATATTTTTTAAAAAAATTATTACTCATAAATTTCACTTATATTATAACAATCTTTAGTTTTGTTGTCAAGCAAAAAAGTATTAAAAATCAGTTTTTTAGTCAAAAAAAGCCCTTATAAGTTTAAGGGCTTTAAGTCATGCGCTGTTACGTTTTTAAGACTTTTTGTTTTAAAAAAATATTCTTTAAAATCCAAATATAAATAGTTTTTTATTATAATTTTTTATCACCAAAAAAATAATCCAATTAACAAACCATATTAAATTAACAAACCATATTAAATAAAATAAGTACAAAAAAAGAAATAAATAATCCCCCAAGTTGCGTGGGACTTTTTTAAATCCAAAAAAACCACCATTACAAAAAAGAGGTTTTTTTAATGTACATTTTTTCAAGCAAAATGATAAAATAAAGTAGAATCTTTTTTTCTTTTTATTTTGTAGATATCTTTATTGTCTTTTTTGTACTTATATAGTTGATGTAAAAATTTTATAAATGTTTTTGAAAATTCAATAAATTATGAAAAAATTAGGTAATTGTTAGTTTTTTTGGCTTATTTTTAACTTAATTAATTTATTTTGTGAGTTTTAAAAATATTTCTTAAATCAAAAAATATTTAAAACACAAACATTTTTAAAGACTGCTTTGTTTAGCGACTTTAATGCCTTTTTGCTACATAATTGGATTTGATATTTAGAAATAATACAGTTTTTTTATTTGGGAAATTTTAAAAAATAATTATAACGGAGTGTTGATAGTTATTTTTCAATTCATAATCCCAGAAACAACCCTCATTTTGTTTTTTTAATGTTAATATGTTTTTAAAAACATCTATTTTTCTCTTTTCTTAGGTTTTTATCTAAATAAAAAAACGTTTGCAATTAATTTAGACAAATACCTTTTTATTTTATTCAACTCCTAATTTTGCAAGGGATACATCTACCCATCAACCGCAAATAATTTTAATAATTTCAAATCAAAACAACTGCATTTATCTTTGTTTTTGCTTCATAATATTTTATTTAAAAAAGTTATTATTAAAATATTATAATGGAAATGTTATAATGAAAGTGTGAAAAGTATTTTTTAATATTTTTTTTGGTTTTTTCAAAAATCTCCAAAAATCATCTTCAAAAATAAAATTATTATTTATTTAATCTAAACTAAAATACTGATTTGAGGTAATATTTATGGAGCAAAAAAGAATTTTAATCCGTTTTGGTGAACTTTTTTTAAAAGGAAAAAATAAAAAATATTTTATTCAAAAATTAAAAGAGCTTTTGCAAAACAAGTTAAAAAATTTAGCCAATATTAATTTACAAGTTCAACATGATTACGCTTATCTAGATTATTGTTGTCATTTAGAAAAGGAAGTTTTGAAAAGATTATCTTATGTTTCCGGAATTGCTTCTTTTGTGATTGTTCAACAAGCCGAAAAAAATATTGATGATATCGTTTCCAAAGCTTCTTTGATGTTAAAAGAAAAAATCAAAAAACCAGTTTTATTTAAAATTGAAACAATAAGGAAAGATAAAAGTTTTTTTTTAACTAGTCTAGAATTAACTCAAAAAGTTGCCCCTTTAATTCTAGAATCCTTACAAGGTTTATTGAAAGTAGATGTTAAAAAACCTGAAGTAATTTTAAACATTGAAGTCAAAAAAGAAAAAATTTATCTTTATTGTCAAAACGACCAAAAGAAAGCTTTGGGAGGGTTCCCCAATTTTTCTTCTGGAAAAGGGCTTGTTTTTTTAAGTGGAGGAATTGACTCGCCAGTAGCAGCTTATTTAGCGATGAAAAAAGGGATTGCAATTGAGTTGTTACATTTTGAAGCAAGTCCGCTAACGCCTTTAGAATCAGTCCAAAAAGTAATTGATTTAGCAAAGATTTTAAGTCGTTATTCTGCTAACGGTCAGGTTAAATTACATTTAATTCCTTTTAGGACTTTACAAGAAACTATTCATCAAAAAGTTTCAGATGCTTATATTATTAACGTTATGCGCCGAATGATGTATCGTTTGGGTGATCAAATAGCAAAAACTAACCACCATTTATGTTTAATTAATGGAGAATCGGTAGGACAAGTGGCTAGTCAAACTTTGGAAAGCATGCAAACGACTTCTTGCATTACTAATATCAATATTTTAAGACCTTTAGCAATGATGGACAAAAACCAAATTATTGAGATTGCTAAAAACATTGAAACCTTTGATATTTCAATTCGACCTTTTCAAGATTGCTGCACTGTTTATCTTCCTTCAAGACCTGTTACCAAGCCAAAAACAAAAATATCCGAAAAAGAAGAAAATTATTTTGATTATCAACATTTATTAAAGACTACTTTAGAACAAACAGTTACTTTACAAATTGAAGAAAATTTAGATTTTAATCTTTTGGACTTTGGTTTTTATAATGTTAAAGAAGCGATTGATAATTTTTGTCAAAAACATCCCAAACAAAAAATAATTTTGAAAAACACAAAACTTATGCAAAATACAACAAAATAAAAAAATCATGAACAAAAACTGCATAAAAAAAAGAATTTCCAAAACGATTTAATAAAAAATGCTATTAAAAAAAGAAAAAAATTATGGATGAAGAATTTTAATAAATTAATAAAGATAAATAAAATTAACTTTTTTTGCAATCTTGGATTGATTATTATTTTAAATTTTTTTATATTTTTTTAACAAATTTCTTTTAAACTCTTTTTTATTGAAAAAAAGACAACTATGATGCTAAAAATCACAAAGCTCAAATTATTTTTATAGTCGCTTCAATTAAATTTCAAGATAATCAACTAAAAAATCATTTGGTCTTTGATTCATTTAGAAAAAATTAAACTAAAGAAAGAAAGGTTTTAAAAATGAATATATTACATGACATTAACCCTAAAAGAATCACTAAGGAAGAATTTATAGCAGTGATTGAAATTCCCCAAGGAAGCAAAAAAAAATACGAAATCGATAAAGAAACAGGGATGTTGATATTAGACCGTTTTTTGACAACTTCTTTTCGTTATCCTGTTAATTATGGCTTTATTCCTTTGACTCATTGTCAAGATAATGATCCGATGGATGTATTAGTTTTGGCTCAAGAAAATTTAGCTCCTTTGACTCTAGTAAAATGCCGTCCTTTAGCAGTGATTAAGATGATTGATGATAATGAATTGGATGAAAAAATTATTGCCGTTCCTGTGTCGGATGCTGCTTTTAAAAATTTTCATGATTTATCAGATATTTCTGTTTCATTGTTGTCAGAAATAAAGCATTTTTTTCTTAATTATAAAGCTTTAGAGAAAAAAAGTGTGATTATAGAAGGAATTCAAGGCAAAAACGAAGCTTATCAAGCAATTCAAAAAAGCATTATCGCTTATAGAAAATTAAAAAAAGATTAATTATTATGAAGAAGAAAGAGTTAAATATTTTGGTTTTTTGTTTAAGATTTTAAAATTTCAAACTCATTCGTGTTGAACAACCAATTTTTTGGTTGTTTTTTCTTAATCTCTCTTTTCAATTATTGTAAGAAAGTATGTTTTATAATTATGAAAACAATAGCAACTAATAAAAAAGCAGTTTTTGATTTTTTTTTAGAAAAGAAAAAATATCATGCAGGCATAAAACTTTTAGGCAACGAAGTAAAATCAATTAGATTAGGTAAAATAAGCCTAAATAACTCTTATGCTTATATTAAAAATAACGAAATTTTTATAGTTAACTTGTCTATTTTAAAATACCCATTTAGTTGTTGTATGCAGTATGATGAAAATAGAACTAAAAAACTTTTATTACGAAAGCAAGAAATTATTCAAATTCAAAACAAAATTAAAACCCAAGGTTTTTCAGTTATTCCTTTAAAAGTCTATTTTGAAAAAAATTTAGTTAAAGTAGAAATTGTTTTAGCTAAAGGTAAAAAAAAATATGACAAAAGAAATAGTTTAAAAGAAAAAGCAGCTCAATTATCCATTCAAAAAACTTTAAAAAAAATCAATTATTAAAATTATCGCACCATTAACTGTTTTCAAAGTTTAGACAAACTTTTGTTTTGGTTTTTTCTTTTAAAATTAAAAAGATTGCAATAAATTCAGATTTATTCAAATTAAAAAAACTCTGGAATTTTATTAAAAACTTAATTTAATTTTTTATGTTTTTCTAAATTAAGAGGTATATTTTTCCACCAAAAAAACAACAAACAAACTTTTTTTACATTTTTTTGTATTTTAATGTTTGCGGTTTTTTTATGTTTTTCTCTCTAAAACAGTGTTTTTTGTTATTTTTTATCGTGTTTTCATCTATCGTTAGTATTTATTTGCAACAAATATGCCTGTTTGGCATTTTTTTAATTTATTAAGTAGTTTTTTTGGAAAAAATGAGAAAAAATCTGAAGATGATTTTTTTATTTTGAAAAGATATGGAAATATCTAATTAATTTTAGATTTTAAAGAATAATTAAAATTTTGAAGTTCGCTTAAAAAACCTAACATCCCAGTGTCATAAATATTGAAAAATCCCTGCCCCCCAACAAAAGTACTCAACTACATCCTGGAAGAAACAACAAATACTAATATCCAAATGCTTAGAAGCTTGCAAAGTAATTCTTGACCAAAAACAATAACGCAATCTTTATAATTTTGCGTCTTTAATCCAAAAAATAATTATCATTATGAGACAAAAACCACAAAAAATACTTTTAAATGGGTGCTTTTATTTATAATAAAAAGCTTGTCTTGATGAATATCTTCAAAGTATCTAACAATGGAAAAATCAAGTAATATTAAAACTAAGTAATTATCTTATCTGGGTAATAATTTAAAAAGCTTTATTAGGGAAATATTCTAAAAAACTTTTCAAAGAAGATAAGTAATTATTTATGATACAATTTCACCAAAGGATTTTTAGATGAGCGTTTTTATATTGATGGTATGAAGGTTGAATGCGAAGATTTCTTTAGTAGAAAATATAAACATTATATAACCGAAACATTAAGTTTAATACCACCACCTTTAAAAAGGAAGATAAACTGATGAACATAAAAATCAAAAAAATATTTTTAATAATTAATTCAATAATTTTAATTTTAGGTTTAATTAAAGGATTTCATAAACCTTTTATTTCATTATATTTATTTGCTCGTCAAACTGTTTTGTTAATCAATATTTATTTTTTGTTTTTATTCTTTAATATAAACAATAAGATACAAAAATATTTAAGTTTTATTATTTTAATAGATTGTTTATTACTTTTAAGTTATAATTTCAAAATAGAAAATCCGAAACTTTATTATCAAAGAAATTTTTTTGCAATTTTAGTTGCTAATTTAGAACATATTTTTTTGCCTCTAATTTTTATTTATTACTACTTTTTTTTAGACAAAACCACTTTAAAATTAAAACATTTTTATATTTCTTTAATTCATTGTTTTTTATATGGAATGGTTATTTTGATATTTAATAAATCTCCATATAAATTTTTAGAACCTAATGAAATAAACTTGAAAATAATTTTTTTAATTACAATTTTCTTATCTTTAATTTCTTTATTATCGCTTTTTTTAAAAAATAAAAAGATTTGTAAAATGAATAAATTTTTTTACAATAATTAACCTTAAATTTTAAAAAAATCATTACAAATCCAAATAACAAATCAAAAACATAAAATGATTGACACCTATTTTTGTTTTAATAATTAAAAATTGCTAAAAACTAAAAATGTTTTTGAAAAGCAAGGATATCATATGAATATTTCTAAAACTCGTTTTATTAAGTTTCTCAAAGTATTAAAATATGTTAATTATAACTATTTATATCAAAATAAAAAACAATTTTTAAATGAATTTGGTCATGAATTGCGCGAATTGATGGATGAAGAAACTTATAATAAAAAGATCAGTTTTTTACAAACAGAATTAGATAATGAATCAATTTCTAATTTAGATCAAAAACATTTAGAGGCAATGAATCCTTACTATCGCAAATTAGAAATAATTGCAGGAAGATATTTACAAAAACATTTTTCAGGTGATGTTGTTTATTCTTTAGATACTTACAAACAAAAAAAATTCCAAATGACTGAAGCAAACCAACAATTTTATTGTTTTTTAGATGGTTATCAAGAAGATGAAAAAAACATTCGTATTTTTGAAACTAAAGCAACCACGAGCCGCAAATTTTTACAATTAAAATTTAGGCATAAACCAAAAGAATCAACTTTTATTTTTAAAAAAGAAAACTCTAATATGTTCCTTTTTAATGATTTGGCCCAAATTTACCAAGAAAAAATCCAAAAACTCATCGATCCTTTAGATCCCATTGGAAAATACATATATGACTTAACTTATCAAAGATTAGTGATTGAAAATAGCCTGAATGAAAAACAAAAGCAGAAACCGAGAAAATATTATTTAGTGGTTTTGAATGCTGATTATGTTTTAAATAATATTGAAGATGTTTTTATGGACCCTAATTTAATTACTTTAATTGATTTAACAGAAATAACTCGTCAAGGGCAAGAAAAATTACAGCAAGACAAAAACCTTTTGATAAACCATTTAGCAATGAAAAAAAATATTTCCCAAGACCATTTTTTACCTCAAAAAATATTTACTTTTTTAGAATCAATCCCCAATAAAAATAGTATTTTTAATTATTTTTATAATCATTTAGGTTTTTCAGGACAAAAAACAAAAGATTTGGTAGAAAAAAAATATTACCAAGCTCTTAGTTTGCCGTTTGAATGGCTCCATCGGTTTAACAATCGAATTCAATATAAAACTATCGAAACTAAGCTTCCTTATTATCAATTTGAAAAAATCAATTTAGGTTTGCAACAATTAAAATATCCTCTTTATTATTTAGATTTTGAATCTTTTCCTTGTCCTTTTCCGAGGTTTTTAGGTGAAAATCCTTATAGTCAATCTCTTTTTCAATTTTCTTTACATATTGAAAAAATACCCGGTTTATGCCATCCAGAAAAGGACCACATTTCTTTTCTAGCCTCCAACCATCAAGATAATAGAAAAAAAATGCTCATCCATTTACTCAATGCCATTAAAGATGATGGTGGTTCTATTATTGTTTATCACAAAACTTTTGAAATAAGTCGTTTAAAGGAATTAGCTTTATTTTTTCCTGAATACAAAACACAAATAAATAATTTAATTTCAAGAATATTTGATCTCAAAGATCTTTTAAAAGGTAGCAAGGAGTTTTACCAAAGTTTGGGGCTTGATAAAAACCAAGCTCAAGGAATTAACTTTTATCATGAAAAAATGCAAGGATCTTTTTCTATTAAAAAAATCGCTCCTTTATTTTCTAACCTTACTTACGATAATTTAATGATTCAAAACGGCGTTGAGGCATTTATAACTTATCTTCAATTTCCTTTTATGAAACCAAGCGAATTCCAATTAAAATATCAAGCCTTAGAAAAATATTGTATGCAAGATACTTGGGTTATGGTAGAAATTTTAAAAAATTTGCAAGCTAAAAATAAAAATCATAACTTCCCTCACCTTACTTTTGAAGATATTAATTAAAAGATATTACAAAAGTGTTAAAAAAATATACTTTTTTTCTTTTGCGTGATATAATAATATTATAGATTGCTTTATTTTTGAGGAATAAAAATATAGGAATAACGTTTTTTAGTTTCTATTTTTTAATTTTTATAGAATTTGGTTTTATTTTAAAAATCACAAAAGGAGAAACTTGTTTTGATTAGTAAGGGATTTTTTAAATTTTTAGATAAGATATCACAAGAAAGGGATTTACCCAAAGAAGAAGTTGTTGAGGCCTTTACTAAAGGTTTAATTGCTGGTTGTAAAAAAAATAACCGAGTTAAAAGTTGTCGTGTTCATTTAAAAGAAAACAAAAACGAAGTTCTTTTATATAAACAATTTATAGTTGTTGATGAAACTAATGCAAATACTATTAATTTAAAAGAATGGACTCCTATTAGTTTAGAAGAAGCGCAAAAAATTAAACTACATGCAAAAGTGGGCCAAGTCCTTGAAATAAAAGTCAATCCTAAAGATTTTAATTTATACGCCATTAAAGAATTTAAAAACCAGTTTAATGAAGAATTAACCAAAAGAAAAAGAGAAAGTGTTTATCAATTTTTTAAACAACAGGAAGGTAAGTTAATTAGTGCTAAAGTTATTTCTGAAAACGAAAAATTTTATAATTTAGAGTTAGAAAAAGAAATTGCTACTTTATTGCTGAAAAAAGAAACTTCTGGTAATAATTTGCCACATATTGGTGAAAGAATTCAAGTTTTTTTGTTAGAAGTCAGAAAAACGAGTAAATGGCCTAAAATTTTTGTGAGTCATAATCATGTAGGACTTGTAGTTAAAGTTTTTGAAGAAAATATTCCTGAAATACAAGAAGGGATTGTAAAAATTATGACAATTGCACGTATTTCAGGCGAACGAACAAAAATTGGATTAGTTTCTTATGACCCCCAAGTTGATCCCATTGGTTCTTGCATTGGAGAAAACAGTGATCGCATTAGGAATATTATTAAAATTTTAAAAGGTGAAAAAATTGATTTGTTTCGTTGGAGCGAAGACGAAAAAGAATTGATTAGTAACGCTTTAAGGCCTGCTCAATGCATTGATGTTATTATTAAAAATGACAGAAATAAGCATGCTTTGGCAATTATCCCTGATGATCAATTTTCTTTAGCTATCGGAAAATTGGGTAAAAATGTCAAATTAGCTGCTGAAGTTACCAAATGGAACATTGATATCAAAACCTTATCCCACGCTAAAAAAGAAGGAATAATATAATTAAGAAATGAATATTTTAAGAACTTGTATAGTAACTAAGAAAAGTAAAAAACCTCTTCAAATGATTAGAATTAACGTGAATAAATTAGGTCAAGTAGCAATTGATTATGATCGAAAACTTCAAGGAAGAGGAGTTTATTTAAGTCTCAAATTAGAATATGTTAAATTGGTTCAAAAAAAGAAACTTTTAGATAAAAAGCTAAAAACTTTTGTTCCCTTAGAAATTTATCAATCTCTTTTAAAATTTGTTTTATCAAAAAATAACTTAAAAAAAGAAGCTGATAATTTAAATAATTAAATAATTAAATAATTAATATTTTTCATGTAAATAAAAAAGGAGGGATTAAATGACCCCTGATAAAAATAAAAATAAACTGGAAGTTGATAAAAATAAAGAACAATTAGATCCTCAAAAAAATTCCAAAAAAATGGTTCATAAGACTTATTTTTTCAACCCTCAAGATAAAGTTTTTCAAATAGCTCAAGCTTTTGACGTTTCTAGTGCTTCTTTAATTCAAAAATTATTGCAATTAGGAATTAAAACAGACGTTAATCAAACTTTAAATAAAGAAACAATTAAAATTTTGGCCAATACTTGTAACGTAGAATTTTTAGAAAAACCCGAAGAAAATAATGTATCAAAAAATCAAGAACATAAAGAAAAAAATCCTGTAGTTAAAAAAGAATCTAGAACAAAAGAAACAAAAACCAATTTAGAAAAAATACCTCCAATCGTAGTAATTATGGGCCATGTTGATCATGGAAAAACCACTTTATTAGATGCAATTCGCAAAACTCGCGTTGTTGATCAAGAATTTGGAGGAATCACTCAACACATTGGCGCATATCAGGTGGATTATCAAAATAATAAAATAACTTTCATTGATACCCCAGGTCATGAAGCTTTTGGTAAAATGAGAGCTAGAGGAGCTCAAATAACAAATATTTGTATTTTAGTTGTTGCCGTTGATGATTGTGTAAAACCTCAAACGATTGAAGCTTTGAAACACGCCAAAAAAGCCCAAATACCTATTATTGTTGCTCTCAATAAATCAGATAAACCCAATAATAATAGTAAGCAAATTATGACAGAGTTGTCTAGTTTTGATTTATTGCCTGAAGAATGGGGCGGGCAAACCCCTTATATACCTATTTCAGCCCTCAAAAAAGAAGGACTTGATAAATTATTAGAAACCATTTTGCTTTTAAGTGAAATTCAAGATCTAAAAGCAGATTTGCAAAAAAAAGGCCAAGGAGCAGTTCTTGAGGCTAGTCTAGATAAGTCTTTAGGACCTGTTGCCACTTTTATGGTTAATTACGGCAATTTAAAAATAAGCGATGTGGTAGTTGTGGGTCATACTTATGGCAAAATTCGTTTTATGGAAGATGAAAACAAAAAGCCATTAAAAAAAGTTTTGCCTTCTCAACCCGTCAGAGTTGCAGGGCTAAAAGACGTTCCTAAAGCAGGCGACCTTTTCTACGTTGTTGCTAACGAAAAAGAAGCTCGAAAAATTATTTTAGAAGCAAAATCCGAGCAACAAGAAAACTTATCTAAAGCTTTACCATCGCTAGACTTAGAAAATATTTTACAAAACCTTGAAGAAGAAAAACCTAAAGAACTTAACATTATTTTAAAAACAGATACTCAAGGCAGTTTAGAAGCTATTTGCGGGATGATTGAAAAAATTAATGTTTCTGACTTGAAAGTTAATCTTTTACGCACTTCCGTTGGAACTGTTACTGAAAAAGATGTTATTTTAGCTGAATCCTCGCAATCCCTTTTAATCGGTTTTAACGTTAAACCTTCATCTTCTATTTTAAAATTAGCTCAAAAGCAAAAAATTCAAATCGTTGTTCATAATATTATTTATCGTATTATTGAAGATATTGAAAAAAGATTAAAACAAATGGTTAAACCTGTTTTTGAAGAAGTTTTTACCGGACAAGCAGAAATAAGAAAAATCTTTCATATTAGTAAGATTGGCAATATTGCTGGTTGTTATGTCACTCAAGGAATTGTTAACAATAATGATTTTGCTAAAGTAATCCGAGATGGCGAAGTTATCTTTAAAGGCAAAATTAACTCCTTAAAACGTTTAAAAGAAAACATTAAATCTTCTAAACAAGGTTATGAATGTGGTATTTTGCTTGATAATTTTAATGATTTTATAATTAATGATATAATAGAAACATCTAAATTAGACAAAATGGAGAATTGAAAATGACTGCAACAACAGCTGAAAGAATGGCAAGCGCTATTAAAAAAGAGTTAGTTTTAATTAATACAATTATTCAAGACGAACAAATAGGTTATATTAATTTAACAGATGTTCAAGTAACAAAAGATTTATCTTTTGCTAATGTTTATTACACTATTTTAAGCGATTCTCCTGATATTTTAAAATTAGCTTCTAACGCAATTGAAGAAAATAAAGTTGTTATTAGGATGGAATTAGCTAAAAAAATTAAAAATTTTAGAAAAATACCTGATTTAGTTTTTAAATATGATAAATCTTTATCTTATGGACGTCATATAGAAAATATTTTAAAAGATATCAAGAAGTAATTTTTTAAAAATTTTTAATTTTTTCAAACTCCTGCATTAATTTTTTTAACAAATGATAATTTATTATTTATGATTTTTTCTTTTTTTAAATTCTTTTATTTTTTGTTAATTTGTTACTTTTATATTTTTGGGGAGTTATTTTTTTAATTTTTATAATTATTCAATTTAATTGCGATTAGTTAATTTTTTTGTTTTTTTATTTTTAAACGCGAAAAAATAAGAATATTAAATTATTATAATTACCAAGTTTTTTATAATATTTCATAAAACATTTTTTTATGAATCATAATTTAAAAATTACAAATTACCATTGCCACTTATTTTTTCTAGTGATTATTTAAATTGATTTAAAAAAATAATTTTTTATATAAAAAAGGGCTTTAAAAAGCTCTTTCTTTTTTTCAATTATAATTTTTATAATACATATAATTAATTAATTTTTAAGTAATTTTTTTAAAATATTTTTTTAGTTTATTTTTAATTGTTATTTATATGAAAAAATGAAAATGAAAAAACAATCCAAGAAACATCATAAGAAAGCGAAAAAAAGAATATATAATACTTCAAAAAATATTTAAAGTTGCAACAAGTTTTATTTTTTTATTAAATTTAAAAAATTTGGATAACTATTTTTTATCTAATAAATGAGAACATAAAAAAAGGGAAAAAATGATGAAAAAAATTATCATTGGTTTAGGAAATCCAGGAAAAGAATTTCAAAATACATATCATAATGTAGGTTTTTTAGCTTTAGAATCTTTTTTAAAAAATAATAAACATCAAATGATTCCGAATTCATATCAAGGCCATCTTTATCAAATTCAGTTAAATAACTGTATATCTTTTTTAGTTAAACCACAAATGTATATGAATTCATCTGGCAAAGTAGTTAAAAAAATTTTAGATGCATATCAGATTAAAATAGAAGATATTTTAGTTATTCTAGATGATATTTATTTACCAGAAGGAAAAATTAAATTAAGACCTCAAGGTGGCCACGCAGGACATAATGGTTTAAGAAATATTATTGAATGTTGCAATACTAATAAATTTAAAAGATTAAAAATTGGGGTCGGTTATGATTCAAACATCCCTTTAAATCAATACCTTTTAACCCCTTTTAATTTGCACCAAAAAAAGCAAATATTGCAAAATATTGACAAGATACATGAAATTATGAGCAAATTTATCCAAGGAATAAGTTTTAATAATTTGATGAATCAATATAACGTAATAAAATAAAAAAAGCAAGTAATTTAATTACTTGCTTTTAATTCATTTGTAGCGATGGATAAGATATTTTTGCGAATTTTAATTTTAGAAATAACTTTATCTTTGAGTTGCAAAACTTCAAATTGATATCCTTTATAATTAATTTTAATTTTTTCATCTTTTTGAGGTAATCTGCCGAGTTTTCCAATTAAAAAACCATTCAAAGTATCGTAATCACAATCCCCATCATCAAATTCAATTTTAATGATTTCTTCAATTTCTTCTAAGTTAGAAAAACCGTTGGCAATATATTCCCCTTGAGATATTTCTTTAATCATTATTTCTTCATCTTTGTCATATTCATCAAAAATTTCGCCCAATATTTCTTCGATTAAGTCTTCAAAGGTAATAATACCTGCAGTTCCTCCGTGTTCATCAATAACTACTGCTATATGATTTTTACTAGATTGCATTTCGCGAAAAAGCTCACTAGTATTTTTAGAATCGGGAACAAAATAAGTTTCTCTAATTAAATTTTTAATATCAAAGGGTTCATTGGAAGGATTAAACATTAAACATTTAAAAATATCTTTAACATGAACAACCCCTATAATATTATCAATGTTAGTTTTATAAACAGGGAAACGAGTGTATTTTTGATTTCTAATAAAATCTATTATTTCTTCTTTAGTAATGTCATCATTAATAGCAACCACTTGAGTGCGGTGTCGCATAACTTCAGAAATAGACGTGTGATCGAAATCAAAAATATTTTGAATCATATTATTTTCATTTTTATCGATTATCCCTTTGCGATAAGATGAGTTTAGCATTAAACGGAGTTCATCTTCTGAAACCGAAACGCTATTTTTACTTATATTGACTCCAAATATCATCAAAAAAAAATCACTTATTTTAGTCAAAGCCCAAACCAAAGGTTTAATAAGAACGGCCATGAATAAAATCGGAGTAGCAAAAAAATAAGCAGTTTTAGAAGGTGAGCACATCGCTAATCTTTTAGGGATTAATTCACCGAAGATAATAGAAGCAGCAATGATTAACGCCTCTATTGATATTTGATATTTAAAATCGCTATTGCCAGATAAGAACCTAGATGTTACAATATGTCCCTGAAAAAAAGTGATGATATGAATCATAATTTGAATAACAGATAAAAAAGTAGTTGGCTTTTCTTTAATTTTTTTAACTCTTGAAGCTTTTTTATAACCTCTTTTGATATCTAATTCTATTTTACTTTCGGGAGTAGAAATAAAAGATATCTCGCTAGCAGCAAAAAAAGCGTTCAATAAAATCAAAAAAATAAATAACAATATTGAATACTCCATCTTAAAAAACAACCTTTTGCTGCATGTGATTGCCTTTTAGATTATATATTTTGTTTTCTATCTTGAATATCCTTGTACTATCACTAACGTCCATATTTTTTAAATTAACACCTCTTTTTACAATTAAATTTTAATAATTAACTAATTTAATTTTATCATAAATATAAAAAAATGTCAATTTCTGATAAAAAAATTATTGTTTTTTGGTTTTAAAAAAATCGTTTTTTATTTTGGGAGATTTTTTTATTTCACTTTTTAATTTAATAAAATTTTTTTTCTTTTATTAAATCATTACATAATTTGTGTTTTTTAGACAACTTTTATTTTATTTTTCCTTTAAAGCTTAAAAAAATATTTTAATAATTTAAAAAAATTTATTTAGATTAAAAAAACCTTAATTAAAAAAAACTTATCTAGTTTTTCTAAATGCAAGATAAATTGAACTGTTAAAAAAACATTAGGAGTTTTTTTTGATCAGTTAAAATTATTTTTTAATTTGAAGGTCTATAAAATTAAACCTTAAGGATGATTTAAAAACAAAAGGTATCTCAAAAAAACACAACAGTTTACCTTTTTCCGGTTACCTTTAAAAAGGAATATAGAAATTTATCAAATAAATGATGTTCTTCTAAAATAAGATAATTATTTTGTTCTAGCCATTGCTTTAAAAGCTGATATTTGCTTTGGGTTCCTAATAAAAAATGTTTGCTTTTATCAGGGGCTTGTTCCATTATTTTGATAATAGTATAAGTCCCCATTCCACAAATCAAAGCTAAATCAAAATCTTGATTAATCTTTTGAAAACCGTCGCTCAAACAAAAAGTAACAGGATAATTTTGAAGTGTTTTTTGAGATTGTAATAAAGGTTTTATCCTTAAATCAGAAGCAATTGCTTTTTTGATATAACCTTCGTGAAAAGCTTTTTTTAAAACCAATCCATGGTCAGTTCCTATATCTAAGACGGTATTATAATTTTTAGTTAAAGAAGCGATAAAGTTAATGCGTTTCATTTTTTCTTTTTAGTTTTGATATAAACTTTTTAATTTACTTTGTTTAGCTGGGGTTCTTAAACGTCTTAAGGCTTTGGATTCAATTTGGCGAATTCTTTCTCTAGTAACACCGAACAAATTGCCAATTTCTTCTAAAGTATAAACTTTTCCATCAAGAAAACCGTAACGCATTTTTAAAACTTTTTCTTCGCGTTCAGTTAAAGTGTTTTCTAAAACTTCATCTAAAAGTTTTTGAGTCACTTCTTTCATCATATATTCATGAGGCGATAAAACATTAGGGTCTGAAATGAAATCACCCAAAGAGGTTTCATCTTCTTTATTTTCAGCTGGTGGAACTTCTAAGGAAATCGGTTTTTTTTCAATATATTGAATGCTTCTTAATTTGTCAGCAGGTATATTCATTTTTTCAGCTAACTCTTCGATTGTAGGTTTTTTCTTTAATTCTTGGGTTAATTTTCTCGTACAAAGAGACATTTTATTAATAGTTTCAACAATATGAACAGGTATTCTAATGGTTCTTGCTTGATCAGCGATTGCTCTTGTGACACCTTGGATAACCCAATAAGTGGCATAAGTTGAAAGTCTCAACCCTTTTTGATAATCAAATTTGTCAACAGCACGCATTAATCCCATATTTCCTTCTTGAATCAAATCTAGAAATAAAACTCCACGACCAATATAACGTTTAGCAATCGAAACTACCAAACGATAATTTGATTCTACTAAAACATCTTTGGCTTGATTAGCTTGAATAATTTGAGATTCTAATTGTTTAACTTCTTGATCTGATAAATCAATTTCTTGATTGCGGAATTTAGTTAATTTTTTTTTCGCTTCTTTTCCTAAAAAAACTGCAAAGGTTTTTTTCTGTTCTTCTTCTTTGGAAAGCAAAGGAATACGACCGATTTCCTTTAAATACATTCTCACAGAGTCATCTATTTTAATATCAGAATTAATTTTGGTGATATTTTCTTTAGAAAATTTATCATCCTCAGGATCTATTTCTAAATCCGGATCGAAATCTAAATCTAGGTCTTCATCTAATTTAGAGTCATTTGCGATAAAATCATTAGAAAGATTTGATGGTTCAGGAATTTCTGTTTCTTGAAAGTCAGCAGCTAACAAATTTTTTTCATCGATTGGGTATTCATTTTCATTTGAGGAAAAATTTGGATTGCTAATTTCTTCTAATTCTTGCGCACCTTCAAAATCATCTTTTAAAAAAGTATCTGCAGTAGGTTGACATTCATTTTGATATAAAAAATTTTGGTTAGAAGAAGAAACAACTTTAACTCCTTGCTTTTTTAATTCATTTTCAATTTGTTGATAAAAAAGATCTGAATTTTGCTCCTCAAAGCAAGAGCGAATAGTTTGAAAAGTTATTTCTTTGTTTTGGCCTATTTTATTATTTAAAATTCTAATAGCTTCCTTAAAATCCATTTTTAACCTACCTTTATTTTTTATTTTTTCTCTCAAAATTAGTTTATTTTTTCTAAAAGTTTTTTTAGTTTTTTCTGCAAATCACTTAATTGATATAAATATTGAGTTTTTTCTTTTAAGTCTTCATGCATTTTTATGTTAATTCTTAATTTGTTGATTTCCTCTTTTAATTCTTGGATGGTTTTGGCATTTTTGAAATCTTGAATATATTTTTCAAAGGTATTTTGATCTAAAGAAATTTTGGCTTGAAAAAAATGATGGTTTTTGATTTCTTCTATTAATGGATGGAGGGATTCATTGTCATTTTTTTCTAAATGATTCCAAGGGATGGAATTTTTAAGTAAATTATTTTGATAATAAGTTTTAATTTCTTCAATGAAATAAGAAACGTTAACATCTGAATAAACTAATGCATCATTATTTATTTGATAATTTTTTTCAAAAAAAGACCTATTATTAATAAATTCTATTAAAATATGAATTTCTTTATCAAATTTTTTATAATTGATGGTATTTTGGGAAGAAATTAAGGTTGGAATTATTAGTTCTTGTTGTTGAACGTTGAAATCAATAAATAATTGGTATTTTTGAGCAAGATAGGATTGATAAACCGTTTTAGTAGCTAAATCTTGGTTTTGAAATAACATTTTTAATTCTTTTTCAATTTTTTTTCTATTATTCCAACTAATTTTTTTGCAAATTAAATCAATTTGTAAAGTTAAAAAATCTGTTAAATGATTAGTTAATAATTGATGATATTTTTCCGCTCCCTCAGTTTTAATGTATTCATCAGGATCTAAATTATTAGGGAAATCAAGGATTTTAACATCAAAATTCTTTTGTTGTAAAGTGTTTCCAATTGATAAAGCAGATTTTTTTCCTGATGCATCCCCATCATAAGCAATAATTATTTTTTGTGCTAACTTGCTTAAAAGCTTCAAATGATTTTGAGTTAAATTAGTTCCCATTGTGGCAACAACATTTTTCACTCCAACTTTAAAAGATGATATAACATCAAAAAAACCTTCATGCAAAATAATTGTTTCTTTTTTTCTTATTTCGGCTTGATTTTCAAAATATTGATATAAAACTTCACCTTTCTTAAAAAGAACTGTTTCTGGACTATTTAAATATTTAGGAATTTGATCGGTTAAACTACGACTAGAAAAAGCAATTATTTGACCGTTAGGATTAGTAATTGGAAAAATTAATCTATTTTGAAAAAAATCATAAAATTTTCCAGTTTGTTCATTTTGATTAACTAAACTTAACGCTTTTAAATCGCAATATTCAAATTTTGTTTCTTCAGTTAAATAACGCGATAAATAAGACCAATTGGGAGCATATCCTAATTTAAAATGGGTAATTATTTTTTCATCTAATCCCCTTGTTTTAAGATATTGCAAAGCTTTTTCATTATGTTTTAACTGAATTTGGAAAAACTCAGTCGCTTCTTTCATAATTTCATATAAATGAGCGTGTTTATCTTTCTTAGAATCAAAAGATAGAGAAGTGATTCCTAAGCGAGCTCCTAATTGAGCTACTGCTTCACGAAAGGAAATATTTTTAATATTTTGATAAAAAAAAACAGGGTTGCCGCCTTTTTTGCAAGACATGCAAACTGCAATATTTTTTTCAGGAGAAACCGAAAAAGAAGGGGTTTTTTCATCGTGAAAAGGGCATAACCCCATATAATTCTTTCCAGATTTTTTTAGTTGAACAAACTCTTGAGCTAATTCAACAATGGATGTTTTTTCATTAATTTCTTGAATTAATTGTTTTTGCATAACTTTATTTTAATGTCACCTGCGATAAAACATAATTTTTAACTTCTTCTAAAGTCATTGTTTCTTGTTTTAAAGTGTCGCGATTTCTTAAAGTGACTGTATTTTTTTCCAGAGTTTCATGATCAACTGTTAAACAAAAAGGGGTACCTATCATATCTTGTCTGCGATACCTTTTTCCAATACTTTGAGTATCATCATAACAAACATCTAAATATTTCATCAAATAATTTTCGATTTCTTTGGCCTTAGAAGCATGTTCTTTTTTAATTAAAGGCAAAACTGCCACTTTATAAGGTGCCAAAAAAGGGTGAAAAGTTAAAACTTGTCTGGGCGTTTGGTTAACTGAATCTTCATGATAATTATTGATTAAAAGAGCTAAAAACAACCTTTCAACTCCCAAAGAAGGTTCAATAACATAAGGAAAATATCTTTTTTGGGTATTTGGATCAAAATAAGTAAGGTCTTTTTTTGAATGATTTTGGTGGTTTTTTAAATCAAAATCAGTTCTTGAAGCGATTCCCCAAAGTTCATCCATGCCCCAAGGAAATTTAAATAAAATATCAGTGGTTTTTTCAGAATAATGACTTAACTCTTCTTTTTGATGATTCTTGAAAGATAAATTTTCTTTTTTCATCCCTAAAGTAATTAAAAATTGATACATAAAATTTTTCCAATATTCAAACCATTCATTTTGCGTGTTCGGTTCGCAAAAAAACTCTAATTCCATTTGTTCAAATTCACAACTACGAAAAATGAAATTACCGGGAGTGATTTCATTGCGAAAAACTTTGCCAACTTGACAAACGCCAAAAGGAATTTTTTTGCGAGTTGTCTTTAAAATATTTTTAAATTGGATAAAAATACCTTGGGCTGTTTCAGGTCTTAAATAAAGGGGTTTGGATTTTTCCAAAACAACTCCTTGATGAGTTTGAAAAAGCATATTAAATGGTTGGATGGGTGTCCAATTGCTTGTCCCCAAAACTTTATTTTCAACTAAATATTGATGCATTTGTTCATAAGTCCAACAACTAATGTCTAGGCCTGGTTGGTGTTCTTCAATCAATTTATCAGCTCGAAATCTTTTATTGTTATCTTTATTTTCTGTAAGTGGATCAGAAAAAGAATCTAGATGACCGGATGAACGCCAAACAGAAGAATTAAGTAAAATAGATCCATCTAATAAAATATTTTGGCTTTGTTCTTGAACAAACTTTTGCAACCACGCTTTTTTAAGATTGTTTTTTAATAAACTGCCTAAAGGTCCATAATCCCAACTATTTGCAAGACCGCCATAAATTTCACTACCAGAAAAAACAAAACCAGTTTGTTTAGCTAAATTAATAATTTTTTCAAAAGATTCCATCTCCAAATATCCTTTTATTTTTTTAAATTTCATAATCCTTACGAATTGAGACACAAAAACTAAACAAAAAAAGATTAAATAATTTGTTAAGTATTTAAAAAATAATTTTTTTGAGTCAATCTTTTTTAATTTCCTTTGAATAAAAAGAGAAAAAAACATGAATTTGTATTTTAATCAGTGATTATCAAAAAAATAGTTAAAAGTAAAAAATCATTGTTTGTGATTGTTTTTAATTTTTAAAAGTCAGTCTTAAATGTTTAAATAAATTTATTTTTGTTTCGTTAATTGATTGTAGTTGATAAATTTTTGAAAATTATTTAAAAGCCAAAACTACTCAATAATTGTTTTTGATTGCGCCAATTAGGAACAACTTTGACCCATAAATGCAAATAACTTTTAATGTTGAAATAAGCATTTAAATCTTTACGGGCATGAGAGCCGATTGCTTTTAATTTAGAGCCTTGTGCACCGATCAAAATTTGTTTTTGAGAGTTTTTTTCGACTAAAATAAGAACCCAGATTTCAAGTAAATCTTTGTTTAAAGGTTTAATCTTTTCGATAACAACTGTGGCTGCATGAGGAACTTCTTCATGGACATAATAAAGAATCTTTTCTCTAACAATTTCTGACATTAAAAATTCTTTTTTTTGGTCAGTAATAATATTTTGAGGATAATAAGGGACTCCTTTTTGCATGTTTTGATAAAGAAGGGATTTTAATTTAGGAATGTTTTTGGATTCAACAGCGGAAAGTGGAATCACATTTATAAAAGGGTAATGATTTAAATAGCTTAAAATGATGGCATCAATTTTATTTTTACTTTTTAAAATATCAATTTTATTAATCACTAAAAAAAGTGGTTTCTTTTTTTTAAAAATAAAATCTAATAAATTTTTTTCTTGGGGATGATAAAAAGAATCTGTTACAAACAAAATAACATCAACATCACTAATACTTCGAAAAGAAATTTGATTCATTTTTTGATTCAATAAATATTTATATTGATTAATTCCTGGAGTATCTACGAAAATATATTGAGCATCTGATTCATGACAAATACCAACGATTTTATGACGAGTGGTTTGGGGTTTATCACTAGTAATAGCTATTTTTTGGTTAGTCAAAACATTTAAAAGAGTTGATTTACCAACATTAGGACGGCCGACAATAGCAATGAAACCGGATTTAAAACTCATATAAAACCTCTTTGATTATTTTTTTCGTTCTAAGTTAATTTTTTTTAAAATTTTTTCTTGCAAATGAATCATTTTTTCTAACTCTTCTTCGTTATTATGTTGATAACCTTTGAGGTGTAAAAAGCCATGAACCGCCAAGAACGCAATTTCTCTCTCTAAACTGTGTAATAAGTTTTGTGCTTGGAGTTGGGCTTGCTCAAAACAAATAAAAACATCTCCTAAAGAATCATCTTTTAAATTAGGATTAAAAGAAAATTCATTGGGAAATGATAAAACATCTGTAACAAAATTTTTTTTTCGAAAAAAAGTATTAAGTTGTTTGATTTTTTCTTTGGTAACAAACACAAGATGCATTTGATTGTTTTCTTTGATTTGACTAAATAATTGAATTAATAATTGTTGATAAGAATCAATCTTAAAAGAAGTGTGATTATGGATTTGGATTTTCATCAACTTATTTCCTTGTTTGGATTTGGTTGCAAAACGATCACTTATTCTGAAATAATTAAAGAAGAAAAAAGACTAAAAAAAGGAAAAAAGCAACTTTTTTAAGTAGCTTTTTTTAACGTCTTTTGCCGCGCATGCTTTTTTGAAGATTTTTTCTTTGAACACTAGGTTTAATATAATGTTCTTTGCGACGTGCTTCTGCTAAAACACCATTTTTAGCAACTTCACGTTTGAATCTACGTAAGGTTTCGTCGATAGTTTCCCCTTTTCGCAAAAAAATTTTTGACATTAATTTCTCACCCCCTTCGATGATTAGATTTATGATTTTCAGAAAAGCCAAAAATAGACAAATCACCTAATTTTTCATTAAAACTATAAAAACTTATGCATAGTTTGATTTAAAAAATTAAAAAACGCCACCCACTTGATCCCTTTTTAAACAAAACTAAAAAAAATTAAATAAGAAAATATAGCAATAAAAAATAAAAAAACAAAATAAAACAACTCATAAAGCTTAAAACATCATTAAAAAATCATTTTGATAAGGAAAATAATTTAACTTAAGAAAAAATGAAAAACCAAAGATGACTAAATATATTATATCTTTTTTTGTTTTTTTTGTCAACTATATTTTAAAAGAAAAAATCATTATTTTTATTGCAGTCCGAAAAAACCACAAAAATTAAATTGTGATTAAATTGCAATTTGGAGTTTTTCTTGGAGTTGTTTGCTTTTTTGAAACATTTGAAAAAACAAACGACATTGATTAACAAGATCTTTAATAAAGGCATCATCTTCTTGAATTTCTTTAACTTTGTTGCAATCATCACTTTGGTAAACAAAAAAATAAGCTTTGCAAGCTTCAGAACAATATATTTGAGCCTGAATTTGAGCATAATAAAAAAGAGGAACTTTATCTTCTTGGAAAAAAGCTCTCCAAGTGAAATTTTTTAAAGAAAAGGGACATTTAATTTCTAATAAATTTTGGGTTTTATCATCCCAACCATCTAAAGAAGCTGACATGAAATCTTTAACAAAAACTTTGGGATTAAAATTAAATTGGTTTTGTTGATTAAAAAACAAGCGTGCTTTAGGTTCTAAAAGACGACCTCTTTGCATAGCGGGATTATCTTCTATTTTAAGATTAAAAAGTTTTCTTTTCAGTAATTGTTCTTTTGTTTCAAAGGGGTTGAGACCCATAATGGTTGCCACTTCTGAGGCGTTAATATATTTTCGGCGATGTTCGTGCCACGCTAAGGTATTTTGTTCTAATTCAATGTTTTTCATAATTATCTTTCAAATTTAATTTTGTTCTATGGATATTTTTAGTAAAAAATATTTAAAAATGATATTGAAATGGAAAAATGTGCTAAATTGTTTTATTTTGCCTTAAAAAAATTAAAGTATAAAAAAATAAAGAAAGCAATAAAGAAGTTAAAAGACTAATTAATAACTTTAAGAAATTCGATCCAGTTGGTAAATCAAATCTTTTTAATCGTCTTAAATGAAGATAAAAATGCTTGTATTTTTTCATTTATCGCTGAATCTTTTTAAACAAAAAAACATTAACCCCAAAGGCAATGAACCCGAAATAAGCAAGCACAAAGACTTAAAAAAATGGTTCCAAAATTTTGATTTTATTTTTCTCATGGTCCATCATTCATCTTCCTTTTTGGCCTAGTTCTGGTTTAAAAATTAAAAAAATTAATACTTAACATAAATAATTAATTCCTTTTTATTAAAAAAATTGGCTTAAAAAAATTTTGTCTTCATCAATTTGTTGGGAGAAAAATTTTTCATGAATTTAGCAAAACTTCAAAAAATAAATAAGTTTTTTAACAAAATTAAGATTTTTTTAATCCGAATAAATTTAAAAAATTAGCGAAATATCTTTAAATTTTAAAAAATAAACAAAAGTTGGCCTCAAAAAAACAGAAAGGAATAGATAACATCACTACACCTAAAATAAATAATTCTTTAATTTCTAATTAAAATCTTTAAGTTGAAAAACGGTATTTTTCTGATGAAAGATCCTTAAAAATTGTTTCACCACAATATAAAAAACGTATACTTATCAATAATTTTATTCAAAAATTTTATTCAAAATTTTATTCAAGAAAAAAATAATTCTTACTAAAATTAGTATAACATAAAAAAGTTCCATTTTCAGACGAAAATAAAGAAAAGATAGAACAAAAACTTACGGGCGGCAAAGAAGCCCACTTTATCGTGAAATCTAACCAATTTCCAGTGCCGATAAACACTGAAAGCAGATGAACGGTTCATCAAATGAAAAGATGATGGATTACAGCAGTTCATAAAGGCGGGTTGAGACGAAGTAGTTAGTCAAGATGACACCGCTAGCAAATCATTCTATGGAAAAGCCTGTAAAATAGCCTAAGAAGAAAAGAAGATGTAATTTTGTAACCTGCATCGCAAACTACTACAAGCGAGCAGTCCAGACGCTATCAACATATTGATAGCGTGTTGGATAGTTTATCAATCACGAACGGAAACCTGGAATCTCACCAACAGTCAGGAAAGACATGAAAACATAAATGGTTACTTCTCCTAAGGAATGAAGGTAGATAAAGTGAGGAACTTGCAGAATCCTAAAGGTTCAAGTGTGGGAACAAAAGCCCACATCCCCAAGGAGAAAGAGACTTCTAGTAGTCGGAGGAATTAAAACATTGTTTGGAATAACAATGATAATTGCCCTCCCAGGGCTCTTAGGAAAACTAAGAACAAGGCGAAAACAAGTCAGTCATTTATGGTATATCTAAACAAATCAAGAAAGGAGTAAGTGATAATATGCTTACACATAATTCAAATGAATTTAAACTTTCGAGAACTTTAGATATGATTTTAAATCATTCAAAAAACAACTATAGCCTAAAAAAGGTATTGAAACGCGGAATGAATAACATAGAAAACACATACAAAGCATTCAATAGCATTGCAACCAATAAAGGCAGCGGTACAGAGGGCGTTGACAACAAAACCATTGACGGCATAAAGCTAGAAATGATAAAGAAATACCACAAAGAATACGTCAACAACCAATACAATCCGCAACCTGTCAAAAAAGTATTAATACCAAAGGATAAAAATAAAACGAGACCGCTAGGCATCCCAACCATAAAAGATAGAATAATCCAGAAAGCAATGGAACAACTTTTAACCCTCTATTTTGAAAACATCTTCTCAGAATAGAGCTTCGGATTCAGAAGCAAGAAATCATGCCATGATGCCGTAAAACGCGTCAAACAAAGATTCAAAGGGATAGATTATATAATAAAAATCGACATTAAAGGTTACTTTGAAACCATCAACCACGATATCCTCAATAAGATGTTAAACAAATACATCAGAAAGGCCAAAACGTTAAAAACAATCAACCAATGGCTCAAAGCAGGAATAATGGAAAATGGAATCAAATACGAATCATTATCAGGAACACCGCAAGGTGGGATAATATCCCCTTTATTATCAAATATATATTTACATTACATCGATAAGAAAATGGAAGAACTGATAAGAAACGGCAAACCGATAATGAAAGCAAATCCCGAATATTGGAAGGCATACACAAAAAAACAACATCACAATCTATCAATAGATAGTGAAATAAACCTGAACCCAAACCCGAGAATAGAATACATCCGCTACGCAGATGATTTTATTATTGGAATAAAAGGAAAACACCACGAATCAGAAAGGATTAAAACCCAAGTACTCAAATGGCTAGAACAAGACTTGAAACTCGTGGTAAACCGCGACAAATCAAAAATTGTAAAAGCTACTAAGGACACAAGGTTCCTATCTTATATGGTAAAGGTAAACCCAACCAACAAAACCCGCAAAAAGAAAACAACAAAAAACTCACTGAACGGGCAAGTACAAATCCAAATCCCAAAAGACACAACAAGAGACTACGGGAAAGAATACGGTTGGACCAAAAACGGGAAAGTAAAACACGACGAAACACTAGCAAGTAGGGAAGCACTAGAAATAATACGAACCTACAAATCAATAACGCTCGGCATTATCCGATACTTTTGTCTAGGAAACAACCTAGCACAATTAACACATTTATACTATTTGGCGGAATACAGTTGTTTAAAAACACTAGCGAGAAAATGGAAAACATCTATCGCAAAAGTTCGGCGAAAATTAAGGAACGGCAAAACTTGGGGGATTCAATACAACCTCAAGAATAAAACCAAAGTTGATAGCTGGGACAAACTGGACTGGGAAAAGATAAAAAGGATGAGAAAAACAAAGGGGAATCCCGATGTAATTATCAACCGTTATCTCTACCAAGGACGAACAACACTAACATCACGCTTAAAGGCGGAGAGATGTGAAGTTTGCCAAACAGAAAACATCCCACTAGAAATCCACCACACAAAAACGGTGAGAAACTCCAACTGGCAAAGCATCCTTAATAAACAAACAATCGCTTTATGTAGGAATTGTCATCGCAAGAGAACAAACCAACAAATAAACGATATAAACCAAAACAAAAAGAAGAGAATGATTAAGATACACAGTTAACCGCAAGGTTAATCCTGTAAAAAGGGTAAATGATGGAAAGCCGTATGCTTGGAAACTTGCTCGTACGGTTTGGAGGGGGGCTGTTTGTAATAGAAAGTAGAAAAACAAATCCTACAATCGAAACGCAAATAATCTATCCCTATAAGTTTCCCCAATTATCTTTTGTTCAATCAAAAAAAATATATTGTGTTATAATAATATAAGAGATTTTTTTAATTAAAATTTTTCGATCATTATATTTTTTTATTTTTTTTATAAGTGATTAAAAGGAGTTGGTAGTGTCTTATCTTGTTTTATATAGAAAATATCGACCTCAAACTTTTCAAGACGTTGTCGGACAAAAATTTATTATTCAAACTTTAAAAAATGCTATTAGATATCAAAAAATTAACCACTGTTATCTTTTCAGCGGAAACAAAGGAACTGGAAAAACAACTTTAGCCAAAATATTTGCTAAAGTTATTAATTGCATATATCCTCAATCAGGAGACGTTTGCAATAAATGCACGTCATGCCTTGGATCTTTGCAAACAAACAACGATATTGTGGAACTTGACGGAGCTTCTTATAATGGAGTTGATGAAATAAGAGAGATCCAAGACAAGGCCCAATATAAACCCCACATTGGAAAAAATAAAGTCTATATTATCGATGAAGTTCATGTTTTAACTCCCAATGCTTTTAACGCTTTATTAAAAATTTTAGAAGAGCCACCAAAACATGTTGTCTTTATTTTAATAACCACACAAATGCACAAAATTCCTGAAACTATTTTATCCCGTGCGCAAAGTTTTTCTTTTGAAAATTTAAGCCTTGAAAATATCATTTTACAATTAAAAAAAATTACCAATTTAGAAAAAATTGTAATTACTGATGATGCTATCAAAGATATTGCTAACTATTCTGAAGGAAGCATGCGCAATGCTTTAAGTTTATTAGATCAAATAAGTTCTTATCAAAATAATTTAATTACTTCTGAAGATATTGCAGAAATCAAAGGAGTTGTATCAGGAAGTTTTTTAAAAAATTTATTTTGTTGCCTTATCGAAAGAAACTACAATCAAGCGTTAAAATTACTAAACAAAGCGGTTGATTCAGGGAAAAACCTTGATTTATTAGTTGCCAATTTAATTAATTCCTTAAAAAATTATTTCTTAGAACAATTAAAACAAAATGAAAAAGAGCAAAATGAAAATTTAGGCAAAAAAAATATAAATAATTACGAGCTTGAGTTGCAAATTGATTTTATTTTGCAAATTTTTTTAAAATTACAACAAAATTTAAAAAAAAGCAGTCAAAAAAAAGATTTATTAGAAATTGCTTTTATACAAATATGTTATTTTTCTCCTTCTCATCAAAATTTATCAATATCAGAGACTGAAAAAATCTTAAAACCAAATGCAACTAAAATTGAAATTGAAAAAACAAAAGTAATTAGCGAAAAAAAACCTGATTTAAATAATTTTTCCAAGTCAATCCAAAAAAAAGAAGAAGCATTAATTTATCCAAAAAAAGAACAAACGATAACAAATAATACTTCTACTTCTAATTTTGCTTCTAATTCTTATTTTAAAATTTCTTCTTTAAAAAATTTAGCAGACATTGCTTTAAATATTTTATCCGATAAAAATGAAAGCCAAAGACAAAAAATCGCTAACGCTTGGCACAAGTTAAATACAAATTATAATTTTTCTTCTAAAAATATCGCTCAACTCTTATATAAAGGAAGTATGGCTGCTTTAAGTCACAAAAAAGAAATGATTTTAGTTTACCAAGACGAAATCGCCTGTAAACAAATGTTAAAAGACGTTAACAACAAGATTAAAAATAAAGCTTTAAAAATTTTAAATAATAAAAGTTGTCTTGTTAAAGATTATATTTGTTTTTTAGAAAAAGATTATAAAGATTTAGTAACTTTTTTACAAAATAATTCTCCTGACTTAATCGAACATTTTTTGGAAAATTGCAATTGGGATCTAGATTTATATAAAACTAGAGAAAAGGCGGAAGAACTATCTTTTATTGTTCAATTCGCTTATGATTTGTTTGGTAAAGATAAAGTAGAAGTAATAAATGAATGACTATAGGAGTTAATGCATAAAAATGGACACTCAATCAAATATATTAGAAAAATTAAGAAAAATGCAAGAAACAATTGAAAACGTACAAAAACAATTGGAATTACAAGAATTTATTGGAAAAGCTGGAGATGTTGTGATTGTTTTGCAAGGAACTAAACAAGTTATCGATGTCATTATTGAAAAAAACAACGATATCGCCCATTTGCAAGAAAGCATTTTATTGGCTTTTAACATTGCTTTAAAAAAATTAGAAAAAGCTTCAAAAGAAATTATGAGCCAAGTGTCAGGCGATTTATCTCAATTATGAAAGATTGATAATTGAGTTTAAAAAATTAAAAAAGGTGATAATTAATTATGAAAAAAACAAAAAAATCCAAATCGCTTTTAGAAACAGCTTATGAAATAGCTAAAAAACAAAATAAACCAATTTATATTTTTGATTTATTAGAACAAACACAAAAAAAACATCAAATTGAAGAATTAAAAGATTATAAAAAAATCAATCAGCTTTATTTAGATATTACTTTATCCGGGCAATTTGTTTTTTGCGATGAGAAACATTTAATTATTAAAGAAAACCACAAAGAACATTGGGATAAAGATTTTTTTGAAAAGCCAAAAAATAATCAAGAAGAAGATTCAGAGCTTCAAAAATTAGATTTGGAAGATGTTGTTTCAGAAAAACCCGAAGATGAAGACGAAGATACAAGTAACAAAGATGATGAATTATTAAAAAATGATGATCATGATGAAGTTTTAGATGAAGATGATAAAGAAGAAGATTCTGAAGATTTATCAGATGATTATGAATATTTTTTATAATAAAAAAAATATTTTTTATTTTTTTAACACTTTTCAAGATTTCAAAAAACATAATTAGTAAAGAGGTTTAATATGTTTTTAGGCTTATATAATTACACTACTTACCTAACTTATCTTAATTTATTAAGTGGTTTTTTTGGGATTATTTTTGCTGTTCAAGGTCAATATATTCCTGCCTTAATTTTTCTTTTGCTTTCAGGGATTTGTGATATGTTTGATGGTTTAGTGAGTAAAACCAAAAAAAATCGCACTCTTTTTGACAAAAGATATGGTGTTCAAATTGATTCTTTAGCTGATATAATAAGTTTTGGAGTTTTGCCAATTTTTATCAATTATTCTTTGGCTTTCAAAAACAATAAGCAAGAATATCCTTTTCATGAGTATTTCATTTGGCCTGTTTGGGGACTATACCTTTTAGCTGTTTTAATTCGATTAGCTTATTACAACACCTTATCTGAAAATGATATCAACAAAGGTTCAAAGAAGTTTATTGGTTTTCCTGTAACAACTTCAGCAATTGTCTTCCCTCTTTTGGGATTCTTTACAAAGTTAAATGATTCTTATCCTTGGTTTAAGATTCATTTAGGAAGTATCATGATTTTAACTTTTTTGTTTCTTTGTGATAAAATTATAATTCGAAAGCCAAAATACAAAAAAACTATTATTATTTTCGGTCTTTTTGGTCTTGTTGAAATATTTATTTTATTTGGAGTACACATCTTAAGGACTCGTAGTTAATGAAAATCGTTAATTTAGAAGGAAAAGTAATTCAGGCAACTACTGTTTCTTCCATCCAAAAATTTTTATACACTAACTTAGACAAAAACTTTTTTAAAAGAATCCTTTTAAAAATACTTATCACAAAGCCTATTTCTTGGTTATTTACTTTGTATTGGAAAACACCTTGGTCATGCAGTTATGCAAATAAAATCATCCAAAGACATCAAATTGTTTTAAAAAATTTTGAAAAACAAGAATTTAGTTGTTACAATGATTTTTTTACTAGAAAATATAAGCAAATATCTTTTGACACAAACATCTTTTCTTTCATAAGTCCTTGTGAAAGCAAATTAAGTATTTATCCAATTAAAGAGAATTTTTTTTACCAAATTAAAAACACTAATTATAGTTTAGTTGATTTATTGCAAAACAAAGAATTAGCAACAGAATATCAAAACGGATATTTACTTGTTTTTCGCTTAGAACCTCAAGATTACCATCGTTATCTTTTTGTAGATCAAGGATTTTTTGTAAATAAAACTAAAAAAATTAAAGGAAAATTGCATACTGTAAACCCCATTGCTTTTGAAAATTTTGATGTTTTTAAAGAAAACACAAGAGAATATAGTATTTTACAAACTAAAAATTTTGGAAAAATAGTCCAAATGGAAGTAGGAGCTTTATTGGTTGGTAAAATCAAAAATCACCTTTGCAAAAATTTTCAAAAAGGTGAAGAAAAAGGTTATTTTGAGTGTGGTGGGTCTACTATTGTTATTTTAGTTAAAAAAAATACGGTTCTTTTTGACCCACGCATCTTAGAAAACACAAAAAAAAATTATGAAACCCAAATTAAAATTGGTGAAACAATTGGAAAAAAAATAAGCGGGTAATTTTTTTGTTTTTTTAACCTTCAATATTAATTTTAATATCTTATTAAAAAAACTAAAGAAAGGACTCAAACACTTGAATAACAAAAAATTAAAATCAAAATTTATTTTTATTACCGGAGGAGTCGTTTCGAGTTTAGGAAAAGGAATCACTGCTGCTTCTATTGGAAATATTTTAAAAAATCGTGGTTTCAAAGTTAGTATTCAAAAATTAGATCCGTATATAAATATTGATCCAGGAACTATGAGTCCTTACCAACATGGCGAAGTTTTTGTCACCAACGATGGTGCAGAAACCGATCTTGATTTAGGACATTATGAAAGATTTTTAGATGAAAATATGTCTAAAAGTTCTAATATTACTGCAGGACAAATTTATCAAAGCGTCATCAACAAAGAAAGAGAAGGAAAATACTTAGGAAAAACCGTACAAGTAATTCCTCACATTACCGAAGAAATTAAAAAAAAAATAATCAAGGCAGCTATAGTTCATCAATCTGATATCGTAATTGTAGAAATTGGTGGAACTGTTGGTGATATAGAATCGGCACCTTTTTTGGAAGCTATTAGACAATTTCGTTATGAAGTTGGTTATCATAACGTTTTGTATTTGCACACTACTTTAGTTCCTTATTTAAAAAAAGCCCAAGAAATAAAAACCAAACCAACTCAACATAGTGTCAAAGAATTACGAGCTTTGGGAATACAACCTCAAATTTTAGTTTTAAGAAGTGAAATTTCTATCAACAAAGAAATTAAAAATAAAATAGCTTCTTTGTGTGATATCAACCCTCAAGCGATTTTTGAAGCTTTAGATGTAGATATTTTATATCAAATTATTTTAAATTTATTTGAACAAAGGATTGACCACTTTATTTTAAATCATTTTCAATTGCCAAACAATATTCAAATCGATTTAAAAGATTGGCGTTCATTAATCAATTGCATTCAAAACTTAAAAGAAAAAGTAGTAATTGGTTTGGTTGGCAAATACGTTATCTTGCACGATGCTTATTTATCTATCGTTGAATCCTTAAAACATGCTGCTTATTATTACAATTCTGATATTGAAATTAAATGGATAGATTCTGAAAAATTAAATTCAACCAATGTCAAAACTTTATTAAATGATTGTGATGGCATTTTGGTGCCGCATGGTTTTGGACCTAGAGCCATTGAGGGAAAAATTTTGGCTATCCAATACGCACGTGAACAAAAGATTCCTTTTTTTGGGATTTGTTTTGGAATGCAGTTAGCAGTTGTTGAATACGCAAGAAACGTATTGTTTTTGGATGGCGCTAACTCTACTGAAATTGATGAAAAAACTCCTCATCCAGTTATTACTAAAAAAATAAAAAATAGTAATTTAGGGGGGACTTTAAGATTAGGTTCTTATCGTTGTTGCCTTCAAAAAAATAGTAAAAGTGAAGCGATTTATCAACAAACAACTATTTATGAAAGACATCGTCATCGTTTCGAAATGAACCCTTCTTATGTCTCTTTGTTTGAAAAAAATAATGATTTCTTAGTTTCTGGTTTCAACCCTGAAAAAAATTTGGCAGAAATAATTGAATTAAAAAACCATCCTTGGTTTGTGGCGGTTCAATTTCATCCTGAATTTTTATCAAGACCATTAAAACCTCATCCTTTATTTAAAAGTTTTGTTGAGGCAGCTTTATTAAAAAACGGAAAAAATATCAAAAAATCTAAATTGTCATAAACGTTCTAAAGAACCTTAAAAATTTAATCCTTTATTTAAAAATATTTTTGAAATATCCAATCAAAACAACTAAAAAAATATCAAAAAAAGCTAAATTGTCATAAACGTTCAATTTAGCTTTATTTATTATAATGAAGAAATTAATCTTTCAATCTTGGAATTTATTTCATATGACTTGTCTTCAATCTTTTTATAATTTGTTTCATTAATTTCATCTTTTTTATTAATTTCATCTATTATTGTTTTTAATTTAGTATGTAATTCTTTTATTTCTTTAATTTCTTCAGGTTTTTGATTTTTATAACGTTCAATAACGAGATGTTTGATTGTTTCTAATTGATTCTCGATGGATTTGATCTTATTTTTGGTTTTTTTAGATGTGCTTGATTGATTTTTTTCTAAATCTTTAACTAAGGTAACTAGTTTCTTGCCAGAGCTTCTTGCCCAAGTTTTATAAGGAGAGAGCCAATCGATAGGTTTAAAAGAAATCCAAAAACCCAAGCCTAAATACAAAGAAGTAATTATAAAAATAACTCCAATAATAATTTTGTTTCTTTTGGTAATTACAAATTTCATTTTGTTTATCATACCTTTCTTGTTTTGTTTCTTTTTTAGTATAAACGCATTAAATGATTGTAAGTTTCTTTATTTAACTTTTTTAAAAAGTTTTTGCAAAATTTTTTCATCTTTTTCATCAGGTTCTATTTGGATAATTTTTTTTTGATGCAATAATTTATCAATGTAAAAAACTGAAGTTTTTTTATAATGTAGTGCTTCTTCGATAATTTCCTTAATTTCTTTATGGCTAAATTCTTGTTTTTGATACCAATTTTTAATTACATCTAGTTCATAAGAAACTAATTCTTGGCCTTTATTTTGTTCTATGAAATCGATCGTTTCTTGAATTAAAGTTTTTTCTAAAACTTCTTTTTCTTTCGAAAAGTCTTCTAAATAAATTTGTTCTATTTTTTGAAAAGTGAGGTTAAGGGAAAAAACTTCAATTATTTTATTTCCTTTTGTTTCTTGTAAAAGCTCAAAAAAACCTTTAGACAGCAAAGTTTCTAAAATATTTTCAACTTCATTTTTACTAATGCCGGTTTTTTTAGCTAAAGCGTTAGAAGAAAAAACTCTTTTTTTAGAAAAATCAAATAAAAACATTAAAACAACCAGTTCTTGATAAGTTAAATTTAATCTTTGATATTCTTGAATTAATATTTTTTCTATCAGCAAAAAGCCATCTTCATAAAGTTTTTTTAACATAATAATACCTTTTATTTTTTAATAACTTTTAATAATGACTCTCTCGGGGGGGTTATTTTTTTTTATTTGTTTTTTTTATTTTGTATTTTATTTTGTAATTGTAGCAAATACAAAAACCTTACCCTAGTTATCTTTTTGCTAATTTTGATAACGCTTCTTGAGCGGCTTTTTGTTCTGCTTCTTTTTTGGTTGTCCCTTCACCGCTCCCTAATATTTTTTTGTCTAAATAAACTTCGGCGATAAATTTTTTGGAATGTGCAGGTCCCTCTTCTGAAACTATTTTGTATTGAATAATCTTTTTTTCGGATTGTACTATTTCTTGCAATTGTGTTTTAAAATCAATAATGTCAATTGCTTTTGGCAAATGAGGAATGACCAATCTTTGAAAAACTTTTTTAGCGGAATTATAACCCAAATCTAGATAAATAGCACCAAACAAAGCTTCAAAAGCATCAGCAATAATGCTTTTGGTATTAAAATCTTTGTTTTTTTCTCCTTTTCCTAAAAAAAGATAATTTTGTAAATTAATACTTTTGGCATAAATGGTTAAAGACTTTTCACAAACAGCTTGAGCTCTCTTTTTAGTCATAACGCCTTCATTTTCCTTATTTTTTTGGTATAAATAGTCTGCCATTAAAAGTCCAATAATAGCATCGCCTAAAAACTCTAATCTTTCATTGTTTTCTTGCAAAAATTCTTTTTCATTGGAATAAGAACTGTGAGTTAAAGCTTTGCGGTATAAAGCGATGTTTTTGGGAACAATATTTAGTTTTTTTAAAAAATGTTCAGTATTCATGATGCTTGTTTCTCTAATATTTGACTAATTTTTTGATTAATATTGGCCGCAATCATTTTTTGAGCTTGCAAAATAGCTTGACAAAAAGCATAAGCTTGAGAAGATCCATGAGCTTTAATAACGACTTTATTCAAACCTAAAAGCATTGCGCCACCAATTTCACGAGGGTCCATTTTTGTTTTAAATTTTTGCAATTCTTTTTGAAAATATATTTTCGTAATAATTTTTTTAATAGAATTTTGAGTCATAATTTGCTTAATGTTTTTCATAAAGTTAAGGGCCGTACCTTCATAAGTTTTTAAAGCGATATTAGCAGTAAAACCATCACTTAATAAAATATCTGCTGAAGTTGTTAAAAGATTTTGAGGTTCTTCATTTCCGCCAAAATTAATAAGCGATGATTGGCTTAAAAGTTGATAAGTTTCTAAATCTATTAATCTTCCTTTGTTTGCTTCGTGACCAATGTTTAAAAGTTTTACTTGGGGGTTTTTAATTGACAAAACTTCTTGCGCAATAATAGAGGCGTAATGTGCAAAAACTAATAAATGTTGCGGCTTTAACTCCACGTTAGCGCCTGCATCTAACAAAATTCGTACTCTGTTATCAAAAGATTTAAAAATGGGAGCTATAGCTATTCTTTGCATCAAAGGAATTTTTTTTAAAATTAAATGACTAGCTAAAACTAAAACTTGAGTGCCACAAGCAGAAACAACCCCTTTTACTTCGCCGTTTAAAGCTCCTCTCAGGGCCAAAAATAAAGAAGCATCGGGTTTGGTTTTTAATTGGTCTCTAATATTTTTATCACTCATTGTTAAAAAATGTGGAGTATGTTTAATAATGATTTGTTTTTTTTCAAAAAAACGGTTTAGGCGGTTTTTTTCAATGATAGGGGTTATTAAAGTTTGATCACCATATAAAACAATTTCAAGCAAAGGGTTTTTTTCTAAAGCTAAGCAAGAACCTTTAACAATTTCTAAAGGAGCAGAATCGCCTCCCATAGCATCAACTGCTATTTTCATTTTCATCAAAAAATACTCCTTTTGAGACAAAAAAATTCTTTTTTTATCTATATAATTGCTTCATTAACTTATAAATTTGTTAAATCTAATCATAAGATATTATAACATAAAAAACGGTCATTTTGCAAATAGCTAATTTGGATTTGTGGTTTTGGTCCAAGGATTTAACCTGTATTTTGCGTTCTTGTCTTAATTCCTTTTTTTACGCAGCAAAAAAATTAAACAACTGATTTGTCCTTGCAAAAAAATAAGTATAAGTAAAAGTTTTTGAATATCTGTGTTGATAAATAAGCAAAAGATTTTTCAAAGGAGGAAAAAATATGTCTAAATATGCGTCATTACTTGCTAAAAAAATGCTTTTTATGAACTTATCAATAATTTTATAAATATTATTTATAATAAACTTGAATATAATATATGCAAAAAATTAAAACCCTTGTAAACTTGAGGGCGATTTTTTTTGATTCAAAAAAACTAAAAAAGATTTTATTTAATTAATTTGTTTTGTTGATTTGAAGAGATATTAAATTATCTATTTGATTTTTATTTTTAAAGAATATTTTGGAAAACAAAAAAATGTCTAAAAAAACATCATATCCTCAAGATAATGATTGAAGCTGAACGCACTTTGCTAGGAGTTTTGCTTTTAGATTCTTAAAAAAATAGATTCAGTTAGCGATATGATTGCAGAAACTAATTTTAATATTGCTCAAAACCACCTATTTTTAAGGCAATGAAACAACTGCATCAAGATTTCATGAAATAATTATATTTCTGTGGGTTGCACCTTAAAAACTAAAAAAATTATTAAATAAAATTAGAATTGATTATTTAATTGAATTAGTGGAGGCTACCCTGAAAGTGAATGTTTAGAAACATTGGGCCATTAGGTTTTTTTCAACAAACTTCAAATTCTTAATCGCTCTTTAAAAATTTAAAATAAGTTGTTTTTTTCATATCTTTTCAGAAGAAAAAAATTTCATAAAGTTAAAAAAACATCTAATGATTTTTAATATTTTATAAATTTTTAATCGAAAACAAAATTAAAAAAAATCAAATAAAAAAACAATCCTTAACTTTTTTCTGTGTTTCTTCTACTTTAACTTTTACTAAATTATAATAATGTTTTCTTTGTTATGCTACATATTTTTAAACTATTTTGGGTTTATCTGTGTTATACTTTAAAAGTAGTTAATATGAAAAAATATAGTTAAATAAAGTAGCAGGAATTAAATCAATGACACAAAAAGAAAATAAAATATTCAACAAAAAAGAAAAATTAAATAAATTAATTTTAGAGGGGAATCTATTAAAATCTTTATTAGTCGTTTCTTTTCCTATTATTGTTTTTAATATTTTTAAAGTTTTATTCAGTAATATCGATTCTTTGTTTTCTATTGGAAGCCCCAATTCGAGTGAAATGGGTAATTTTATTCAAATTTCAAAATCCATTCAAGCTATTATTGATTCAATTGGGGTATCTTTGGGCATTGCAGGAGTCACTTTAATGGTTTCAGAAATTGCTAAAACCAAAGATATCTACAATCCCAAAGCTCGTCAAATAGCATCTTTGACTTTCGTTTTATTAATCTCGATCAGTGTTTTATTGTTTTTTATAATGTTTTTGATGGCGCCAGTTGTTTGTAATATTATAGGGTTAAAAGGCGATTTGATAAAAAATTTTATTTCGGCTTTTAGATTAAAAATGTTGGGAGTTATTTTGTTAGCTATCAATGTTTTTTTCTTAGGAACTGAAAGAATTTCGGGAAAAATCAAAAAAGTCTTAATTTTGAATTGCATTATGATGGGTTTAAAAATTGGGTTAAGTTTTTTAATTTTTCACGGATTAGGTTGCAAAACTGCGTTAGGACTGGAAATAGCTTCTGTTTTGGCTCATGGTTCTATTACAATAGTGGCTTTTTTTACCCTTTTAAATAAAAAAAATCCTTTTTGTTTAAATATTCGAGATTTTAGTTGGAAAAATGTCTTAAAAAATAAAAAAATAATTAAAACTATTTTTAAATTCGGGTTTACTTTAATGTTGGGTAAAATTTTGTATGAATTTGGCAGATTATTAACTTTATATATGATCAAAAGCAGTACTAATGCTCCTTTTTTAGGTTTTCAAGGTTTTGGCGAAGGCACTTTAAAAAACATGGGGGTTGCCGATGGGGCAATTAATTTATTTGTTCAAATAGCTTTTTCTTTGAAAGAAGGAGAATTAATGATTGTTTCTGAAAATCTAGGCAATAAAAACCCTAAAAGAGCAATTAAAACTTTAATTATTACTTCCATATCTGCTTTTCTTATTTTTGGTTTGACATACTTAATTTGCGCCCCGACAAAATATAAAGGATTGGGTTATGGAGATCAAATATACTTATTTTTTAAAAATTTAGGTAAAAATGGAAACGATATTGACAAAACCATCCCGCCTGGTTTTTCAGAATTTTTAATAGGAGCCATTTTAACAACTGGACTTATCACAACTCAATTAGAAGTTATCTCCACTTTTTTAATTGCTTCCAAACAACCAAAATATGATTTGTTTTTAAATTTTGGACGTGTTTTTCTTTTTAGAATTCCTTTTCTTTATTTATTTAGGCATTACTGGTTAAAACCTGGCCACACTTGGGAATATCATGTTTATAGTTTTGCTAATTTCTCTTCTAATTTGATTATGTTAATTTTTATGCTTTTTTTATGCCTACGTGTTATTTTTAAAATGAAAAAGAGGGACATTGCAATCACAAAAAAATAATTATTTTATCATCTATATTTGACTTAAGTTTTTAACTTCTCATCATGCACTACAAAAAAATTAAATATAATGAGATGATGAAATAATTTAAAGACACTTTTTGTTTTTTAAAAAAAATTTGGGACTGACTTATTTTTTAGTCGGTCTTTTTTTGTACTCAAAACTAAAAAAATAATTTTCACATCTTTTCCAAAAAACGTTTTTAGAAAAAAAGAGGGGATGATGGATTCCAAAAAAACAATAATTATTTAAAAAAAGTTCAAAAGACAAAAGAATGTAGAAATATGGGGCACCAAAGAAGCCCGCTTTATCGTGGAATCTAACCAATTCCCAGTGCCGATAAACACTGAAAGTATATAAACGGTTGCGCTGTTATGTTTTTTAAACAAACTTCAAAATCTTAATCATTCTTTAAAAATTTAAAATCGGTGGGCATTTAAACTTATAGACGTTTTGTTTTGATTCATTTATTTTGTTAGGTTTAAAGAATGTGAAATTATTTAATTGATTTTTGGTTTTTAAATAATAATTTTCACATCTTTTCTAAAAACGTTTTTTTTAAAAAAACACTGTCATAAATTACAAAAAGATAAAACAAACAATATAACCTAAATAATTGATGAATTTAAAACCAGATCATCAAAAAAAGAACTAAAAAACTAAATACTATTTTGACGCAATAAGAACTAATAAAAACACAAAATAGCAAATATAGTATTTTATGTATTCGTTTGTAATTTATTGGTAGAAAAATAAAGCATACAAAGTGTTTTTAAACAAATTTAAAAATCTTAATCGCTCTTTATCTTTTAGGGATAAAAAAATAATTTAATAAAGCAAAAAATATCTCACGATTTTTAATGTTTTGTTAATTTTTAAACAAAATGAAAAACCAAAAAAATATTAAACAAAAGAATAAATATGTAAAAAAGTTTAAAAATTTAGATATTAAAAAACTCCAAAAGCAAATTTGGAGTTAAAATAAAGGATTTATTGTTGCAAAATAAAAGGTTTGATTTTGAAATATCGTACAAAAAAAATATTTGTTTTGATTGCGGGTTTTATTTGTTCTCCGCAATTTAATATACCTGTAAAGGTGCATGAAAACACCTACAATTAGTCAAATATTAACCTATGTTAATAGAGTCAAAAAAATATTTTTTTAATAAAATTTGCGAAAAAAACAACAAATATGGTTTTTTTGATATTCAATTCAATACGACATAAGTTTAAATGGAGTTAAATATTTGTATAAATCGGCTAAAAAGTTTGGGCACTTATTTTTCTTTATTAATTTTTTATTCTGAAAAGATATGGAAAAATATCTCTGATTTTAAACTTGAGTGATTAAAATTATAAAGTTTATCTAAAAAAAGGAATACTTAAACAATTATTTGCTATTTGCTTTATTTTTTATTTTAACAATGTTTTTGCAATCAGGAAAACGGCTGCAACCCAAAAACGAACCATAACGACTTTTTTTAATTAATAAATTACCTTCATTACATAAATTACATTTTTGATCGGTTTGGTTTGAATGATCGGAATCTTTTGATTTATTTTTTTCTTGAACTTTCCAAGGAGAAGTGTTTTTGCAATCAGGAAAACGGCTGCAACCCAAAAACGAACCATAACGACTTTTTTTAATTAATAAATTACCTTCATTACATAAATTACATTTTTGATCGGTTTCAATAGGTTTTATTTTTTCGAGTTTTTGATCTGCTATTTGATAAAGTTGCAAAAAATTTGTATAAAAAGTTTGCATTAATTGTTTATTATCTACTAATCCTGAAGCAATTTTATCTAAATCGGCCTCCATTTGTGCCGTATATTGATAATCAAGGAATTGCTTAAAAAAAAGTTCTAAGTTTTGAATGGTTAAAATGCCTTGTTCTGTGGGTTGAAAACGTTTTTCGATCATATCAACATAAAATCTTTTTTTGAGAGTAAAAATAATTTGCGAATAAGTGGAAGGCCTTCCAATGTTCAGTTTTTCTAAAGTTTTAATTAAAGTGGCTTCAGAAAATCGAGCTTGTGGAGTAGTAAACTTTTGAAAAGTCTCTATTTTTTCAGGAAAATAACTTTCATTTAAATTAAAAGTTGGAATAATTTTGTCTTGAAGGTTGTCTTTTAAAATTTTTTGATAACCATCAAATGTTTTAATTAACCCTTCAGTTAAAAAAGAATGTTTTTCAACTTCAAAAAAAACTTGGTTTTTTTGAAATATAGCCGGTTTCATCAAACTTGCCAATGATCTTTTGTAAATAAGATCATAAAGTTTATATTCATATTTATCAAGATATGACATTAAACTTTCTGGTGTTTTTGATAAATCCGTAGGCTTAATTGCTTCATGAGCATCTTGGGCCTTGTTTTTTTGATTTTGTTTAAAAACTGCTAAATATTTTTGACCATATTTTTCCTTAATTAATTTTTGAGCATCTTTTACAAATACTTCTGAAAACCTAGGAGAATCAGTACGCATATAAGTGATTAATCCAATGGATTCTCCTTCAATATCAATCCCTTCATAAAGTTTTTGAGCTACTCTCATTGTTTGATTAGAAGTCATATATAAATTATTAATTGCTTCTTGTTGCAAAGTCGAAGTAATCAATGGTTTTTTTGGTTTAGAAAATGTTTCTGTTTGTTTGATTTTTTTGACTATAAAAGGTTTGTTGGTTATTTTTGCAACAATGCCTAAAGCTTCTGCAGATTTAATTTTTTTGTTATTAGGGTTTTGGTATTCGGCTTGGAAAAATGGAAAAAAAGCAGTAATTAGATTGTATTCTTCAGGAACAAAAGAATTAATTTCTTTTTCTAAATCAACAATTAATTTTAAAGCAACCGATTGAACTCTTCCTGCAGACTGAGATTTAATTCTTCTAACTAGGCGTGACAACTTAAATCCGATAATACGGTCAAGCATCCTTCTAGTTTCTTGAGAAAAAACTAATAATTCATCAACTGTACGAGGATTTTGCAAAGCTTTTAAAACTACTTCTTTAGTGATTTCACGAAAAACAATTCTATTAGCCATTTGAGGATTTAAATTCAAAACTTTTGATAAATGCCAAGCAATCGCTTCACCTTCTCTATCGGGGTCAGTTGCTAAAAAAATTTCTTTATTTTTGGTTTTTTTAATCAAAGACTCAACTAAAGTTTTTTTTTCTTTAATAATTTCATATTTAGGAATAAAACCATTTTTAATGTCAATTCCAAGTCTATCTTTTCCTGATAAAGATAAATCTCTAATATGACCTTTGGAAGATAAAATTTCCACTTTATCATCAAAAAAACGGCTTAATGTTTTAATTTTGGCAGGAGACTCAACTATAATAACTTTTTTTTTCATTTAATTCCTCGTAAAAGTATTTAACTTAATTTCATCTGTTTTTGAAAAAAATCATCTAAAGAAGGCAAAATATCTAAATCAAAATTCATTTTTCCTAATCTACCTTCTCTTGTTTCTTTTAAAATCATTTGATAAACTTTATTCCGATCAATTTGTTGATTTTTAGTATAAATTTTTCTTTTTTCACCAATAAATTCCACAAGATCATCTGCGCGCGAATCAATTCCTAAATTAAATCTTTTTTTCAAACTGTTAAAATAATGTTTTTGTAAATAATTTAACGTATGTTTTCCTATTTGATCTAAAGCCAAAGTTGAATCTTTGAAGCAACCAGTTAATGCTAAACTTAAGTTAATTTTTGTTTCATCAACGTTATGAGATAAAATTCCTGGAGTATCTAAAAATTGAATATTAGGGCTTAAAACTTTAATCCATTGATTTTTGATGGTAGTGCCAGCCAAATTAGCAGTTTTTAAAACTTTTTTACTAGCAAAACTATTAATTAAAGTTGATTTGCCAACATTTGGCATCCCTACTATCATTATTTTAATGTTGGCTTTGTTCGAAAAATTATTTTTTTGAGATTGGATTTTTTTGATTGCTTGTTCATATAGAAAAAATTTTGGATTTTGTTGGATAACATCAATCGATAAGGAAGATATTGCTTTTTTCAAATAATATTTGGTAAAATGAGCTGTTTTATGATTATCAGCTAAAGAACTTTTATTTAATAAAAATAAAAAAGGTTTGTGGCGTTGTTGAATCAAAGACAAAACTTTAAAATTAATGCTAGAAAAGGGAATTCTTGCATCTAAAATCATGAAAACTATATCAACCAAAAACAAATTATTTTTAATTTGATCAAAAGCTTTTTTCATATGACCGGGGAACCAATTGAATGTTTTCATTTGTTTATTCCTGCTTTTTTTAAAATAAAAGTCTAATTATTTTTAATATTAATAAAAGATTTAGAAACTTTTCGTTTTTTTGATTTCAAAACAATGGCAAATTTGTTTTACTTGTAATAGTTAATTTAAAACCTCAAATGATACACAAAAAAAGAAATCTTATAATTGAACCTTGAAGATTGAATTTTTTACTTAGTCTTTTTTTAATGCCTTTTAAAAAAGAAAAAACAAATACATTTGAAAATATTTGCTATATTCAAAAATAATTGTTATCAGTTTTTTAATTTTTAAAATGAGTCTTAAAGGTTGATATATTTAAATTGGAAACATTTTAAATTTATATATAAAAAAAAGCCAATGAAATGTTTTTATTTGTTTATTCCTATTTTTTAAAAATAAAATTTTAATTTGTATCATCAGAAAGAGATTCCAAAACTTTTTTTAAATCTTGTTCAACGTCATTTTCAGGTTCAAAAATCTTCTTGCTATAAATTTTGTAAAATTCTTCTCCTGTAATAGAGATCAAAGAAACACCTATTTGAATAAAAATCAATTCCAAAGGTTTATCAAAAACTAATTTTTTAATCCAATGAAAGGGATTCAGGAAGTTTTTGACATTACCAAAAGTATTGACAACTTTTTTAGTTTTCTGGTATTTTTGAACAATATTTTTCTTAACGATTGCTCCCCTGATGACAAAAATTCTTTTTAAAGTCATTTTGCGAAATATTCTTAAAATTTTATTTTGAAAAATATTGTCAATTCGTTTGTTAATGTAAAGCATTAAAATTAAACTTTCTTCAATAGTTAGTTCTAAATAAGGATATTTGGAGTCGGGATAAAAATGTTTAGGAATTTCTAAAGTTAGTTCTTTTAATGATGCAAGCAAAAGATTGCCAAAATTATCTTTATCTTTTTTTATTTTAGCTTTAAAATCTTTTCCTTTGGCATCAATTAATTCGATAATAGTATCTCGGTTAACGTCTTTTTTTGCTGGCCTTCCTTTAGCAAAATCTTTTTCGATTCTGCGCAAAGCCAAAAAGAAATATATAAAAAAAGCAAAAACCAAACCACTAACAAAACCACTAATATAAGTAATAAAAAAATTAAATTGTCTTACTATATCCCATAAACTTGACAAAAATTGCACAATATTTTATATCCTTTATTTCTTTTAATTAATTTTTTCTAACAACTATTTTCATTATATAACAAAAATCGTTTTCAAAAAAATAAAAAGTTAAAACTAATAAAATTAAAATTATTTGTTATTGTCTCTGGATAAATACAATCCAGTCTCTGTATTAACAATAATCTTTTCGCCTGTATTAATAAAAAGAGGAACTTTAATAACTAATCCTGTTTCCAAAGTAGCATCTTTAAAGGAATTGGTCTTAGTATCCCCTTTAACTCCTGGTTCTGCATAAGTGACTTTAAGAGAAATTTTATCAGGTAAACTGATTGTTAAAATTTCATTATTATTGTAAAAAATAATTTCTACCAATAACCCTTCGTAAAGATAATGAAGTTTTTCTTTTAATTGATCTTTGTTGATTTCTAACTGCTCATATGTTTGGGTATTCATAAAAATATATTTTTCTTGAGAAGAATAAAGGAATTGCATTTTGATTTTGTTAATCAAAGCAGGTTCTAATTTAATACCAGCGTTAAAAGTGTGATCGATAACACTTCCTGTTCTTAAATTTCTTAATTTACTTCTTACAAAAGCAGTTCCTTTTCCAGGTTTTACGTGTAAAAACTCAATAATTTGATAAATTTGATTGTTAAATTTAATTGTTTGACCTGTTTTAAAATCATTTGTATTAATCATATTTTAACTCCTTTTGTGCAAAAAATCAAAGACTAATTGAAAAACTTTTTTTTCTAAAGAAGGGGATAAAGCATCTACAACAACCGGTTGCAATTGGTTTTTAAACCAAGTTTTTTGTCTTTTAGCGTATTGCATCGTCTTTTGACAAATTTTGTTTTTAGCCTCTGTTATACTATATTTTCCCTCTAAAAAATCTTTAATTTCGCGATAACCAATAATGTTAAAATTAGCTTGGGGGAAATTAGTTTGAATGTCTTTTACTTCTTCAACAAAACCTTCGTTTAACATCTTTTCTAGCCTTAAAACAACCCTGTTTTTCAATTCTTTGCGATCAATATCAAGATAAAAAATTAAAAGTGAATATAAAGGGACATTTTTTTTAGTTTTTTGAGACCTTAAATGACCTGAAACAATATCATAATAAGAACTAATAATACGAAGGGGGTTTTTGGTATCCAAAACTAATTGAGGGTCTTTTTCTTTGATAATCGCAAGCATTTTTTGTAAATCTTGTTCGCACACATTTTGCGGCATTAAAGGCTTGGGGGTTAATTCATAATCAAAAAGAGCTGCTTTTAAATAAAGGCCGCTTCCTCCCACAAACAAAGGATTGTTGATATCCTTAATTTTTGCGCGTGCACTTTTTTGAAAATGATAAATACTGTATTTTTCTTCAGGAGGAAGAAAATCTAAAAGGTGGTGTTTAACTCCTTCCATTTCTTCTTTTGTAATTTTTGCAGTTCCAATATTATATTGCTGATAAATTTGAGTAGAATCACAATTAATTATTTCTAAATTAAATTTTTTGGCGATTTTAATAGAAAGACTTGTTTTTCCTGAAGCTGTAGGGCCTGTAATAGCGATTATTTTTTTCATAATAATTCCTTTTGTCGTATATCTTAAAGGATCTTAAAGATGGTTTTAAATAATTATTTTCAAAAAAAGAAATAGATATGAATTTTGTTATTTTTTCAAAAACTAAAATGAATATTTAAAAATTTTATTCTTCTGATAAATTAATTTTTTCAATTTTTTGTTCTGGTTGTAAAGTTAATAAAACCCCATTTAATTGCCTTTTTCCAGTTGCATTTGGTTTGGAAAAAACTCTATTTCCCAAAAAAGACTCAATAATAGGTCCGCTTTCTTTTCCAATGACACCATCCCTAACCCCTGTCATACCAGCATCAGTAATATAAAGGGTTTTTTTAGGGAAAAGACAGTCATCATTAGTTTGAACGTGAGTGTGAGTGCCTACAATTGCATTAATACGACCATCAAAATAATGGGTAAGGGCAATTTTTTCACTAGTGGCCTCAGCGTGAAAATCTAAAAAAGAAAAATCATATTTGGATTTATTTTGTTCTAAAACTTTGTCAATCGCTTTAAAGGGGCAATGAAGCCTTGGATTAAGAAAACAACGACCCAAAGCATTCATCACTAAAATTTTTTTATTATTGCATTCCACAATCTTATAACCTTGCCCTATTTGTTGAAGGTCGTTAATGGGACGAATAACATTAGAATCATCGATAAAATCTTTGATTTGTTGGTTTTTCCACACGTGATTTCCCATAGTAATTAAATTAACGCCAATTTTTTGTAGTTTTTTATAAATTTTATAACTCAATCCTTTTCCATTATCAGAATTTTCAGCATTAGCAATAATAAAATTTGGTTGATAAGTTTTTTTTAAAAAATCTATGTTTTCTGAAAAATAATCCATTCCTGGTTTGCCATAAATATCTCCAATAAACATTATTTTCACAATCATTCTCCTCATTCACTAGAATCTAGCTAGTTCAATGGCTCTTGTTTCTCTTATAACAGTAACTTTGATAACTCCATTATAACTAATATCTTTTTCTATTTGTTCTTTAATTGTTCTTGCAATTGAAGACATAAAATGGTCGTTGATTGCTTCTGGTTTAACAATGACTCTAATTTCACGACCAGCTTGTACAGCGTAAGATTGAGCAACTCCTTTGATAGAGTTTGCAATGCTTTCTAATTTAGTTAATCTTTGGATATAATTTTCGATTGATTCTTTTCTGGCTCCGGGTCTTGCTGCACTGAGAGTATCTGCGATAGCAACTAAAGCTCCAATTGTTGTATCTGCAACTTGATCTTCATGGTGAGAAGCAATAGCATCAATAACTTCTTTTTTTTCTTTATATTTATAAGCTAAAGCAGTTCCGATTTCAACATGACCACCTTCCATTTCATGATCTAAGGCCTTACCGATATCATGAAAAAGCCCTGCTCTTCTGGCAATAATTTCGTCTTCTCCCAATTCTGCTGCTAGTTTTCCTGCCAAAAAAGCAACTTCCAAAGAATGTTTTAAAACATTTTGAGTATAACTTAAACGAAAATGTAATTTTCCTAAAAGTTGAATTAAATCAGGATGAACTTCGCCGATTTTAGTCATAAAAACAGCTTCTTCGCCTAATTCTTTGATAAAATTATTAACTTCTGAAGTTGATTGTTCTAACGCTTTTTCGATACGAGAAGGATGAATTCTGCCATCTAAAACTAGTAATTCTAAAGTTTTTTTAGCAATTTCTCTTCTAACAGGATTAAAACTACTTAAAACTACCGTTAAAGGAGATTCGTCGATAATTAAATCTACCCCTGTCAAAACTTCTAAAGCTTTAATGTTTCTTCCTTGACGACCAATAATACGGCCTTTCATTTCTTCATTAGGGATATCAACAACACTAATATTTTTTTCTCCTGTAATATCAGAAGAATAACTTTGCATCGTTGAAATCAAAAGCATTTTGGCTTTTTTAGAAACTTCTAATTTCGCTTTTTCTTCTTCTTTTTTGATATACATAAAAATTTCATTAGCAGTCTTATTTCTAACTTCTTCCATAATAATTTTTTTAGCTTCTTCTTGGTTTAAAGAAGCTATTTGTTCTAGTTTGTTTTTTTGATTTTGTGAAATAATTTCTTGTTCTTTGATCTGCATTTCTAGCTTATTTTTAGTATAATTAATTTTTCGTAACTCTTCATCTAAATATTGTTCTCTTTTATTTAAGTTTTCTGTTCTATTGTTAAACAATTCTTCACGACGATTGTTTTTTTCTTCTAATTTAACTATAATATTAGTTCTTTCATGCAAATCACGTTCCATTTTATTTCTTAATGCGGATATTTCTATTTTGGCATTTCTAACTATTTCTTTTCCGTATGTTTCAAGTTCTTCTGACTTTTCTTGAACTTGTTTTTTGAATTTGGCTTGTTCTTGATGGATTTTTTTACGATTAAAGAAATAATAAAATAAATAACCAGTTGATATACCTAAAGAAAAAAAAACAACAGGAATAAAAATCGTATTAAACCCGCATGACACTTGATTTATACCTTTCTTTTTTATAATCTTTTTATTGATTGTTTTATGATTCATTAAATCATATGAAAATAATTTTTTAATATGATAAATAAAGAAATAAAGAAATTTTTTAATTATTTGAAATATTTTTTTTATTATTTAACTCTGAATTAAAGAAAAAAGAAAAAAATGAAAATAAAAGTTAATTATTATAAAAAAAATATTATTTTATTCGAATAAAATAATAAAAAGTGTAATAATAAAAAGTGTAATATTTTATCTTAATAAATATTTTTTTAAAAAACTGAAAAGCTAACCTTAAGAGATTAGCTTTTATATGAAAAAATAATTATTAAGATATTTTATAAAAAAAATTAGTTTCATAAATTTACTTTTTTGTTTTTTTGTCTTTTATTACCAAAGAAGTTAATTTATTAGGGATATCGTTTAAATATTTATTTACTTTTTGTGAATTAATCATTTTATCAGCTACAGTACCTAATTTATTTAAAACTTTATCTTTAACGATATCTATTTTAGATTGGGAGCTATTTTCTTCAGAAACAGCAGGCGTTGGTTCAATTAATGAAGTGGTTTCAGAAATTACATCATCAGGAGCTTCATTTTCAAAAAAATCCCGATAATTAATAAAGATGAAAAAACCTAAAAAAATAATGATGGAAAAAATCAAAATACTAATGATAATTTTTTTATTATATTGAGCGATCAATGTAAAACTTAAAAACATCCTTTAATTTAAAATTAAAAAAAATAAAAATACCAATTAAAAATTTAAATGCAAATTTTGGAGCACTTAAACAAAAAAAGGTAAAATACTAAATAAAAATAGTTTAGTATCCGTATATATTATATAATAAGCAAAAAAGATATTTACAAAGTTTTCGCTAATCTATAATTTTTTTTTACTTTCTTTTTCTCTCTTGCTAACTTCTAATAATTTTTCATAACGTTTTTGCAAGGTTTTTTCTTTTTTATCCATATCTTCGATAACATCTAAAGTTTTTTGTAAAGATGTTTTTAAATTATTAAAAAGAGTTTTGTCAAAATTCCTCATTGCTTCAAAAACTTTATTAATGCAATCCAATTTTTCTTCATTATTTTGAACACTTTCAAAAACTTGCAAATAATAATCAACTGAATTTAAAATTGCTAACAAAATAGAAGGACTGGCAACGATAACGTTTCTGCTAAAAGCAAATGATATTAATTCTTGATCTGCATTAATTTGAGAAAAAATACTTTCAGAAGGAACAAACATAATAGCATAAGGGGCTGAATCTTCTTGACTAACATAGTTTTGAACTTCTTTGATTCTTTTTTTAACATTATCAGAAAAACGTTTCTTTAATTCTATTTGATTATCGTCATTTAAGAATGTTAAAAAATCTCTTGTAGGAAATTTAGAATCAATTGGAATTTGAATAAATTTTCCATGCCCTTTACACATAACATCCACTCTTAAATGATGCCTGTTAATGGTTTTTTTCATAACAAATTGTTTTTGAAAAACCAATTTATCTTTAATATATGAAATGTTTTCTAAAATACGGTTTAATAAAAATTCCCCCGCCTGACCGGCTTTATCATTTTGAGACAACAATTTATGAATATCTTGCACACCTTGAAAACCACTAGCATTTTGCTCTCTTAAAACTTTTAAGGAGTTTTCAAGATTAGAAATTAAGTGTTTGCGAGTATCCTTTATCTCTTGGGTTAAACTATCCTTACTCTGATGAGTTAAATTATTTATTCTGATATCTAACATATTAAAAGATTGTTTTAAATCTTGAAAATTGTTTTCTAAAGGTTGATTTTTCAAAAAAAATTTACTTAAAATAAAAATTATAAAAATAGTAATAATGATTAATATAGCTAAAAGAATTAAGATTAAAATTTGCAATGTATCCATGAATTTTAATGGTTCCTTTTGTATATTAATTATTTTTCAACAATTTAAAAGTGATTTTTCGTTAATATTTAAAAAATTAATTGATTTAAAAAATGGCGTTTGAGAAGGGATTCGAACCCCCGACCGACGGCTTAGAAGGCCGTTGCTCTATCCTGCTGAGCTACTCAAACAAAACATAACAATAAATATTTTAGCATAAAAACGAAAAAAATAAACAAAGGAAGCAATTATTTTTTTAACTAATTAAAAATTTTTAATTATTAAAACTTTATTCTAGAAAATAAATTTCCTTTAAAAAATCAATCTATTCTTCTATTCTTATTATATTATAACAAATAATAATAACTTTTAAAAGCAAAAAAACAGTTAATGAAAAATATTCAAAATAATAAAAAGAATACACTTCAAAAAACTAAGTTTTTTTAATCCAAAAAATTTATTTGCACAAAAAACTAAAAAAAAGTTTATAATAGTAATGTAATTTTTTAAATTTCAATTTAAAAATTAAAAGGTTTGTTTATTTATAATATATGTTTTAAGAAGTAGCTTTTTCAAACTTTGTTATTCAATAGTAAAAAAATGAATTTGGTCAGGTCTTGATTGAAGCAGCCATAAGTTTTTTGTTATGTGATTAGCAAGGTTTGAAAAAGCTACTTTTATATCTAAAATTTCATGGTAGGCTTGAAGCAACTGGAATTTTTATAATTTTTAAAATCAGTTGCAAAAATTTATGAAAGAAAGATGTTGGCGTTGACTATATCAAAATAAAAGATTTGATAAAAGAAAATGTCAAGAAAAATTAAAATACCTTATATGAATTGGTTGTTTTTTAAAAAAAAGAAAAAGCGGTTAAAATTATTAACTAATTTTTATCACTCTTTGCAAGGAGATCCTTTTTTAACGGAAGAAATTATTTTAGACGGAGATTTAGTCAAAATTGAATTTTATTATTTAGAACAAAGCAAATATTATAATGCTTTATTTCAATCAAGGCAATTTGCTGTTTGGACAGCTAATCAAGGGGTTTGCAGACTTTTAATTGACAAAGATTATTATCAACATTTTGCAGCTTTATACCAAAAAAAAATAAATATTTTTTGGCTAGAATTCATGACAAAAGTTTATCAAAAAGAAATTAGTCTAATAAACAGAATCAAAATTGCTTTTGGGTTGGTTTTTCTTCCTTGTTTATTAGTTGTTTTTTTAACCCTTTCAGTTTTTCAAAACAAAAATCGCTGGTTTTTATGGATTCCTTTAATTATTTTATTAATTTTTATTTTCATGATTAATCACTGGATTAAAAATAAACAAAAACAATTAGCTTTTTTTCAAGACCAAGAATTAAAAAAAACATTAGAAAAAATTAAAAAAGATTTAGGGGAAACTTTTTTTGCAAACCTCATTGAACAACAAAAAAAATATAATCCTGAATATAAACCATTAGAAAATGAAGCAGAAAAGGATGATAACTTAAAAAATTAAAAAGGGGAAGAGGTTAAAAATGGAATACGATAGTATTGTTGTTGGCGCAGGACACGCAGGAGTTGAAGCTGCTTTAATATTGGCTAAAAAACATCAAACTTTATTAATTTCAAGTTCTTTAAAAAAAATAGCCTCTCTACATTGCAACCCTTCAATCGGAGGACCTGCTAAAGGAGTTGTTGTTCGTGAAATCGATGCTTTAGGGGGAGTAATGGGGAAAGCAGCAGATTTAGCACAAATACAAATGAAAATGCTTAACTTTTCCAAAGGACCCGCCGTTAGAGCTTTAAGAGCTCAAATTGACAAAATACAATACCCCAAAATTATTTTAAAAATGTTGCAAACCGCTCCTAATTTAGATTTATTAGAAGGGTTAGTAAATCATTTATTAATCAAGAATAATCAAATTCAAGGGGTTTGTTTGTTAGATGGTCGAAAAATTTATGCAAAAACTGTCATTATTACAACCGGAACTTATTTATCAAGTCAAATATTGATTGGAGAAACTAAAACAGCCTCTGGACCCAACGGAACTCCTACCACTTATGGCATCAGCCAACAATTAAAAGATTTAGGGTTTGAAATTATTCGCCTTAAAACGGGAACGCCGCCAAGAATTAAAAAAGCAACGATTGATTACGCTCAAACCAAAATCCAATTAGGCGATACAGATTTACAAACATTTAGTTTTGATAGTGATATAAAAAAATTAGGATCACAAGAAGCTTGTTTTTTAACACATACTAACGAAAAAACCCATCAAGTAATTCAAAAGCATCTCAACAAATCAGCAATGTATGGCGGATATATTAAAGGAACGGGGCCACGATATTGCCCTTCTATTGAAGATAAAGTAGTAAGGTTTTTTGATAAAAAAAGTCATCAAATTTTTATTGAACCTGAAAGTGTTTCTTTAGATGAAATGTATTTGCAAGGACTTTCCACCAGTATGCCGCAAAACATACAACATGAAATTTTAAAAACTATTCCAGGATTGCAAAACGCTGAAATTGCTAAATATGGTTATGCCATTGAATACGATGCTTTTAACCCAAGCCAACTAAAACACAACTTAGAAACTAAAAAAATTAATAATCTTTTTTTTGCAGGACAAATGAATGGCACTAGTGGATATGAAGAGGCGGCTTGTCAAGGGTTGATGGCAGGAATTAACGCTTCATTGAAACTACAAAATAAAAGTCCTTTTGTTTTAAAAAGAAACGAAGCTTATATTGGAGTTTTAATTGATGATTTAATCACCAAAGGGACTAAAGAACCTTATCGTTTGTTAACATCTCGCGCTGAATTCCGTTTATTGTTAAGACATGATAATGCTGATTTGCGTTTAAAAGAATATAGCAATCATTTTGGTTTAATAGATGCAAAAAATTATGAAGCTTTTAAAAAGAAAAAAGAATCCCTTCAATTAATTTTAAAAATGAGTCAAAATCATGAAATTTTGTCTGAAGAAAAAAATTTAGATTATTTAAAAACTACTTTGACAGGGAAAACAACTTTATTTCAATTATTAAAACGTCCTGAATTCAACTATCAAACATTACAACATTTTTTAAAAATAAAAGCAGATCAAAAAACATATGAACAAGCAGAAATACAGATAAAATACGAAGGTTATATTGCAAAAGCAAAAAAAGAAGCAGAGAAGTTATTAAAATTGGAGCAGAAAAAAATCCCTGAAAAAATCAATTATTCAGAAATTAAAAACTTATCTAAAGAGGCACAGGAAAAATTAACTTTAATTAAACCAGAAACTTTAGGCCAGGCTTCAAGAATTTTAGGAGTCAATCAAGTAGATATTTCAATCTTGTTAATTTATTTAGGTAAAGAACGTGCTTTATCCTGATTTATTAACAAAAAAATTCAAACTTAATCCTCATCAATTGCAACAATTTGATTTATACTATCGCTTTTTAAACCAAGAAAATAAAAAATATAATCTCACTGCTTTAATATCTTTATCAGATGTTTATTGCAAACATTTTTATGATTCCTTGATTTTGAAAGAAATACTAGATTTTAATCAAATTCAAAATGTTTGTGATGTGGGTTCTGGAGCTGGGTTTCCTTCTTTTCCTTTAAAAATAATTTATCCGAATTTAAAAATAACAATTGTTGAATCTTCTTTAAAAAAAATTAATTTTTTAAAACAATTGACAGTTGTTTTAGGTTTGAAAAACATCTGTTTTGTTCATCAAAGAGCGGAAAAACATACTTTAAGTTACGATTGTGTTTTGGTTCGGGCTTTAGGTAGGCTGGATTTGATTTTAAAGTGGTGTCGCCTTTTAATCAAAAAAAATGGCTATTTTGTGGCAATGAAAGGAAAAAAGTACGCAGAAGAGTTAAAAGATAGTCAACACATTATTAAAAAGATAAAAATGAATTTAATTAAAATAAATAAACAAGAATTGCCCAATCAATTAGGGACACGAATCAATTTATTATTTCAAACTCATTAAAAGATAAAATAAGGCCACTAAAAATAGTGGCCTTATTTTTTTCCCGTAACTCTTAAAAGAAGGATGAAAACATTTAAAAAAACTAAATCAATTAAATAATTGTTTAAAACCAATTAAATTTATAAAAGAGAAAGATTTAAAAAAACTCTTTTGGCATTTTAGGATAAGTTAATAAAAAGCAGCAGAAACAATTTAATATAACTTAATTTAATTATTATTTTTTAATTTATTAACATATAATCATGCGATATTATATTTGCAATATTGAAAAAATGAACAAACTGATATCAATAATTGATTTTTAGCTTTTCAAAATAATTTATATAAAGTGCAAAAAAATTGAAAAAGAGAGAAATAATATAAATTGAAATTATTCAATTTAAAAGTTATTCAAATAATTTTTATTAATTAAGTTGTTTTGTTGCAACTAATTTATCTATTTCTTCTTTAGTAATTGTTTCTTGTTCTAATAATAAATTAGTAATTTTATCAAGCAATAATTTATTTTGAGAAATAATTTCTTTTGCTTGCAAATAACACATATCAATAATTTTTTTAATTTCTTGGTCAATTGCTGTTTTATCAGAGAATTCTGAATCTTGTCCTGGACCTAAATCACTCATTCCATATTTAGTTACCATTAAACGAGCGATTTTAGTTGCTTGTTTAAAATCATCATAAGCAGTTGGTGAAATTGGAAAAATAAAACTTCAAATCAAAAATTTAGAAACAGATCAAAAATACTACCAAGATATGTTATCTGGTGCTGAAAACTACAAAAGAATTTTAGAAGAACGATTAAAAGATTTAACTGAAGGAGAAAAAAACTTATATAACCAAATCAAATCAGTCGAAGATCGCCGTGCTGAAATCCAAAAAGAAATTGATGAAGTCAATAAAAAACTTGAAGAAATCAAACTCGAAAAAGAATTATATCAATCCTTAAAATTAAAATATCGAGAAATGTATAACCGCATGATAACTTACGAAAAAGAACATGAAGCATCAGCAGGAAATATTGCCAAATGGGTCTTCAAAGGTTTTGATAAAGTTACTGACTTAATCCCTGGAAGAATGGTTCTCAAAACTTTAGATAAAACAATAAGTGTTACGCGTAAGTTCGCTCAAGGTATGTCAAAAGTTGCTTTAGTTCTTCACGAAGGGCACCGTTTATGGCACATGTATAATGAAGTAGCTAATGAAAACAAAGAACATCCACCAATGATTACCAAAGAAGCTTTAGAAATGTATACTCGAGATATTGACCGTGATTTAGCCAAACTTGACGCTGACTACAAAGATTACGAAAAAAAATTAGGTGATTATAAACTTCGTCTTAACCAAGATAATTTAAATAAAGAATTAGGCCAATCTAGAGAAATAGTTAGCGGAATAGAACAAAAAGAACAATCAGTTATTAATGAATATAAAAAAATCATCGGTGAATTAGAAAAACAACACAATAAAGTTTCAGATGCTGACAAATTATATAAATACAAATCCAAATTAGAAAAAAAATAGAAGACAAAGAAAATGAAATCGATACTAAAAAAGAAGAACTAAAACAAAATAATCCAAGTTATGCGCGCGCTCAAAAACGACTGCAAGCTAGACGAGTTGGTAAAATCCCCGAAATGGTTATGATTCCAAATAAATAATTATTTTCTCCAAACATTTTATTAATAAAATTGTATAATGGTGATAAGTGATATAATTAATTATCACCATTATCAAGAAAGGTAAACAAATTTGTGAAACAATCAAACTTGAGGTGTTCCAAAACTTTGGACAACTTTTTACTTTTTAAAAATTCTTTAAGATTAACTTAATAGTTAGTCTTTTTTCTTTTCAAGACTAAAAAAATAATTTCATATCTTTTCTAAAAATATTTTTAGGAAGGAATAAAATGTTAAGACAAAAATTATTTAAAGATTTTTTAAAAAATAAAAATAATTTAGCAATTCGCGATCAATTGATTAAAATGCATTTTCCATTAGTAAAAAAAATAGCCAACCAATTTAAATACTTCCCTAAAGCACTCCAAAGAGAGGATTTATACCAAGAAGGAATTTTAGGTTTAATCAAAGCTTTAAATAATTATCAATATTTAGGATGTGATTTTATTGCCTATGCTAACCCAACAATTAAAGGTGAAATTACAGAACTTATTAGAGGCCTACAAACTACTTCCATTTCCAGAGAAGTTTTTCGGAAAGAAAAACAAGCAGATAATATTCCTTTTGAAGAAAACCAACCCCAATCTATTAATAACAACAATCTAAACCCTCATCAAATTTGGCTAAACCAAGCTAATCATGAATTATTCTTAAAAAAACTTAAAAATATTTTAAATCCCCAAGAATTCGAAATTATTAAATTAAGTTTTGGGGTTCCTTTGGGAAATATTAATGAAGAGCCCCAAATTGAGTATTCCAACAAAAATATAGGACAAATGTTAAATTTATCTTCAAGGCAAGTAGAAATTATCAAAACCAAAGCAATTGCTAAATTAAAAAAAATATATAAAAAAGGAAATAAATAATATGAATTGTAAAAAAAACACAACTACTTACTACAATATTGATGGTAAAACAATTTACGCCATTCACGAACATGATCCCGATACATTGAATTTTATTAAACCAACTTGGTTTAATAAAAATGGCAAAACAATAGATTATATTACTGAGTATGACCCCATAACAGAGGAACCAACCAAAGAAACCTATTACAACTCCGACGGAACAATTAAAGAAGAAAAAACTTTTTAATTAATATATAAACTAAACCCCTTTTTTTGAAGGGGTATTTTTTATACCGAATTAGTAAATATAACACATAGACCAAATTCTCCTTGGGGAAAGAAGTTATATATCGCAATATTTTGCTTTAAATAATATTCCTGATAAACTTATTCAAAATTATTATTCTCAAAGAAATAGAAAAGTATAATTTTATAACACAATAAAGGAGCAAATAACTATGCAATCTAATAAAATAGATATTCTAGATGTTGCAACTTATTTAGTAAAACACCAAAACAAAGATGATTTTACTCGTATGAAAATCCAAAAATTAGTATTTTTGACATATTGTAAATATTTACTTAAATACAACATTCCTATGTTTGAAAATGATTTTGAGGCTTGGGAAGAAGGTCCTATTTCATTGCCTTTATATTTAGAACAAATTAAATATCCCACCAAATTTGATAAAACAATAACATTTTCTCAAAAATACGATGAAAATAAATTTACCAAAGAACATATCCAAATAATGAATAGCATTTTAAAAAAACATGGTTCTAAACCATTAAGACAAATATATGATTTTATTCATAAAGAAAATGGTCCTTATCAAATAAGTTATAAAAAGAAAGATGTTTCACAAAACTCTATTTTAGATTCAATATTAAAACAATGTTATTTATCTAAAAAACATCTAATATAACAAAAATAATAAAAGAAATGTCAACTCAAAAAGTTATATTTCAATTTTGCGAAACAAAAAACATTATTTTATATTTATCTAAAACAAGAAATTTAACTTGTAATTACCAACAAATTTTAAATGATTTAGAACAAAAATTATTTTTGTAATTTTATAGGAATTGGTAATCCTAAAGAATGGATTTTAAAATAATATTTTAACTATTATTTATTCTTTTTTATCTCTTAAACCATTAAATTAACAAGTAAAAATTAACTAAAATATTCTTTCTTGCAACCCTTAGACTCTTCTAATCGAGAGTCTTTTTTTATGCAAAAAATCTAAAATCAAAAGGGATTTAAAAATACAAAAACAAAGCAAATATAATAACATAAATGAATAAATAACCCAAATCACAAAAAAAGGAGTTTGAAAGATGATTGAAGCCGAACGTGCATTATTGGGAGCACTATTGTTAAATCAAGAAAAAATGGATGCTGTTATAAATTTAGTCAACACAAACAATTTTTCCAACCCCAAGCATCGTTGTATCTTTGAGACAATGAAGCAATTAAAACTGCAAAATCGCGAAATTGATTATGTTACGGTGGGTTCTGTTTTAGATAACAATTTATACAAAATAGGAGGAATTGATTATTTAATTGAATTAGTGGAGGCGGCCCCTGCAAGTGAATATTTAGAGACATATATTGATTTAATTAAAGAAAATTCCCTTAAAAGAGATTTGTTAGGATTAATCAAACAATTACCAACCGCATTATCAAAAAGTAAAAATATTCACAATTATCTGCAAACAGTCAAAAACCAAGTAGAAAGTTTTATGCAAAAAACCAAATCTCCTTTTATTTCTACAAAAACATTAATTCCTTATATTCGCCAAAGTATTGTTAATGATGACAAAGACAACCAACTTGTAGGAATCAAAACAGGCTTTAAAAATCTAGATGAATTAATTTCTGGTTTCAAACCAAACCAATTAATTATCTTAGGCGCAAGAACTGGAATGGGGAAAACTGCTTTTATGTTAAATTTGGCTTGTAATATTGCAAAAAACTTTACTACCAACCCCGAAAACCAAAAAGCAGTTATTTTTAGTTTAGAAATGGCAGCGGAAGAATTAGGAATTAGGTTACTTTCTTCTGCTTCTCAAATCCCTTTAAAACAACTCCAACACAAAAACTTAACTAAAAATGACAAATTACAATTACTTATCGCTGATGACAAAATTACGCAATTAAACATTTTAATTGATGATGATAGAAATAACAAAATTGAAGATATTAAAACCAAATGCCGTCAAATAAAATATACTAAGGGACTTGATATTGTCTTTATTGATTACCTCCATTTATTAAAAGACGACCAAAGTTTTAATACATACCAAGCAATATCTGTGATTTCGCGCGAATTAAAAAAACTAGCAAGTGAACTTAATATTCCAATTGTGGCTTTGAGTCAAATGAACCGTGCAACTTATGTAAGAGAAGTTAAAAGCCCACAATTAACAGATTTAAGAGATTCAGGAACAATCGAACAAGACGCTGATGTTGTGATGTTATTACACCGCGAAAGTTATTATCAAAAACCTGATATTGACCCACATACGAATTTAATTATTGCCAAAAACCGTAGCGGTCAATTAGGCGAATGTAGTTTTAATTTTTATAAACAAATTCAAAGATTTGAAGCAAAAGAATAAGAATAAAAAAGGAAATAAAAATATGAAACAAATATCTAATTTAGATTTTAATAATATTAACGTTTTTAATCATAAATCTTTGTGCGTTAACATAACCAAACAAATAGTTCAACCAATTTTTTTCAACAAAGCTTTTAATCAGTATATGTTTGATTGCCATAATATACTCAATGAATATTTAACCAACAACCAACACAACTCTCAAAGCCAAAAATCAATTCGTGGAAAAATTAACGAATACTTAATTTTGCTTTATCTAAATCACAAAGGAATTAAATATTTATATCCTCAATCATATTTATTTTTCATCCCCGATATTAAATTTGATTTAGTATTGTTTACTAAAACAAAACGCATAATTGCTTTCAATTTCAAAACTTGCCTTAGAGATAGATACAAACAATCAATAGTAGAAGGGGAACAAATCAAAAAACTAAACACTCGTTTTGGGTTTTATTTGTTAACAAATGATGAATCCGAAACTCAAAGATTAAATAATAAAATTAAAAATGGTAAAGTACAATCAATTAACAAAGTAATCAATTTATTTTCCAATTCAGCCAATCTATTCTTACAAAACTTACTAACCAACCAATTCATTCCTTTTTCACCTATTAATTTAATTAAAAAGATGGTTCACCCTAATGACAAATAAATTAATTAGTTTTGAAGGTGTTGACGGAAGTGGCAAAACTACTTTAATTAACGAATTAAAAACTTTTTTTGAAAATAAAGGCTATCAAATCAAAGTTTTTCAAGGTTTAGGCAGTTCCATCATTGGAAAAGAAATCAGAAATTTATTTTTACATCAATCCAAAATATGTCCTAAAACTAAATATTTACTTAGTCTTGCCAATATGATGCAAACTCAAGATGAATTAATAATCCCTGCTTTATTGAGTGGTTATCTTGTTATAGTTGACCTTAAACCCGTGGGTAAAACTAAACACCAATTCAAAAAAGCCCTCCAAGGCTGTTTTGAATTGGTTTGTGATGAGTAATGATTAATTCGGGTTTAACCTTATTAGAAACATAATCATTAATATTATATAGTAATTTAATAAATATATTTTAAAATTAAATTTTAAATATATTTTTGAGTTATAATTATCTTTGTAATTAATAAAAAAAATATTAAGATATAAGATAATTGGTGTTAATAATGCAAAAATTAAAGCAAAAAATAAGATTATTACAAAATATGATTTCTCACATTCAAACTATTAATAAAAAAATAGTTTTTCAATTGGTTAAACAATTTTCTCAAGACCTAAATTTAACTACCATTTTAAAAACAATTCGCATTAATCGAAGTACTTATTATTATTGGCTAAAAATTGAAGAAAAGAAAAAATTAAAACAAAAAAAATATTTTTTACAACAAAAAAGAATTAAATTTTTATGTTTACACCACCAATATTTTTACGGCCATCGTAAAATTACTGATTTATACCAAAAAACTTTTAACGAACCCATTACTAAGAAAAAAGTTTATCTTATCATGAAAGAAAATAATATTTGTTGTAAGTTAAGGCCTAAAAAAAATAAATATTATTATCATAAAAATTTAAAATCTAACCTCCAAGTTGCACCAAATTTAATCAATCAAGACTTTACCTCATCCCAACCTATGAAAAAATTATTCACCGACATTACTTATTTTTATACTTCCCAAGGATTTATCTATTTTTCTGCCATCATCGATTCTTTTAACAACCAAATCATCGCATCCCATACTTCGAATCGCCAAGATAAAGAATTAATTTTAAATACAATCAAAAAACTACCTCCATTAAAAGAACCTTGTGTTATCCATTCCGACCAAGGATTAGTTTATCAATCCCTAAAAGTACAACAAACCTTAACTAAAAAAAGGTTTTTAATCAGCATGTCCCGCAAAGCAACCCCACGCGATAACGCCGTGATTGAGAACTTTTTTGGCCAGATGAAAAGTATTTTATTCAACCAACATCCGTTTTTATTTCAACAAGTTCCATGCAAAATCAAAAAAATAATCAATCGATTCACTTCTTTTTGGAATCATAAATGGCTTTTAACTAAATTAAATACTTTATCGCCTTTAAAATATTCTCAATCTTTTAGATAAATATTTTAATTAATTGACGAATTCAACTGCAACCTTTTTAAAAGAGGTTATTTCACTGTACATTTTTTTAAGTAAAAAATTAAAAATCGATTATTATTGCATAAAAAAATGCAACCCATGTCATTTTTATGGAGAGTTTTTCTTTTTTTTGGCCTATATATATAGTGGAGGGATAAAATATTAAAAAAATATCTTTTGAAATTAGCAAATTATGAAAAAACATTAGACACTTTTTAAGTGTAATGAAATTATTTGTTAATTTGAAAAGATATGAAATTATCTATTTAATTTTAAAGTCTTAAAGAGTAATTTTTAAATAAAAAGTTGTATTAAAAAAAGGAACAGTGCAATTTTTTTGAGCAAAAATACCCTTGCAAAATCACAAAACATCAAAAAACGTGATTATTTTGTAAAAAAATTAACACCCCTTCATTTTAGACTAGCGTTTTCGATTTTTTTTGCCTCTTATATAGTGAAGGGATAAAAATATATCTTTTGAAACGAGCAAAATATTAAAAAACTTATGGACGATTTTGGTTTAATTAATTTGTTTTGTTGATTTGAAAAGATATGAAATTATCTATTATTTTTGTAGTTTTAAAGAATAATTTTTTAAAACAAAAAATGTCTAAAAAACATCATCTCCCCAAATAAAAGTAAAATAGTTTTGAAAGCAACACCTTTGCGTGTGGCTTGGTGTTTGTAATCAGTTGTATCAGAAAAAGAAAGAAAATTATTATTAATGTTTTTAAATGAATCGTTAACTATAATATTGTTATTTGATTTCATTTTAAACCACCTCTACAATAAATTTAATTTTATACTTCTTAAAGTACACTTATATATTACCTTTTTTTTATTTTTTTTATTAATAATAATTTCTAAAAAATGAAAAAAAGCCTTTTTTAAGGCTTTTTTCAAAAAAATTATTTTAAAATCTTAGAAACTGATCCAGCGCCAACTGTTTTTCCGCCTTCACGAATAGAAAATTTAGTTCCTTCTTCAATTGCAATAGGGTTGTTTAAAGTAACAACTAATTCAGTGTTGTCTCCTGGCATAACCATTTTAACATCACCTTGTAATTCAACCACCCCTGTAATATCAGTAGTACGGAAATAAAATTGAGGACGATATTGGGAGAAAAATGCAGTATGACGGCCGCCTTCTTCTTTGGTCAAAACATAAACTTGAGCAACGAATTTAGAATGAGGTTTAACAGATCCTGGTTTAGCCAAAACTTGTCCACGTTGAACGTCTTCTCGGTTAATCCCACGTAATAAAGCACCAATGTTATCACCTGCTTGAGCAAAATCTAGGTCTTTTTTAAACATTTCCACTGCTGTTACAATTGTTTTTTTAGTTTCTTTCAAACCTACGATTTCAATCTCATCACCAGCTTCTACTTGACCTCTTTCAACTCTACCAGTAACAACTGTTCCTCTACCAGTAATAGTGAAAACATCTTCAACTGGCATTAAGAAAGGTTTGTCAACTTCACGAGCTGGGTCTTCAATATAAGTATCTAAAGTTTGAATTAATTCATTAACTTGAGCAACGTAATGAGCGTCACCTTCTAAAGCTTTTAAAGCAGATCCTCTGATAATTGGTGTGTCATCACCCGGAAAATCGTATTTAGATAATAATTCACGAACTTCCATTTCCACTAATTCTAAAATTTCTTCATCAGGGCAAAGATCACATTTATTTAAGAAAACAACAATTTTAGGAACTCCAACTTGGCGAGCCAATAAAATATGTTCTCTAGTTTGAGGCATTACACTATCTGCACCAGAAACAACTAGAATGGCAGCGTCCATTTGAGCGGCTCCAGTAATCATGTTTTTAACATAGTCAGCGTGCCCAGGGCAGTCAACGTGAGCGTAATGTCTTTTAGAAGTTTCATATTCAACGTGAGAAGTTTTGATGGTGATTCCACGTTCTCTTTCTTCAGGAGCGTTATCAATTTGGTCATAAGCTTTACTTTTAGCCAATCCTTGAGTAGATAAAACTTGAGTTATTGCAGCTGTTAAAGTAGTTTTTCCGTGGTCTACGTGTCCAATAGTTCCAACATTTAAATGAGGTTTATTTCTTATAAATTTTTCATTAGCCATTTTGCAAAAGGCCTCCTTTTGTTTCGTTTAGGTTTTTAATATAATTATTACCATTTAAATTTTAACTTATTTTTAAAAATATATCAACTGTTTTATATTAAAAATTTTATTTTTTTAATTAACTACGTTGTTTAATAATTTCTTCAGTGATGCTTTTTGGAGTTTTTTCATATTTTGCAAATTGCATTATAAAAGTAGCTCTTCCTTGGGTATTGGAACGCAAAACGGTAGCATAGCCAAACATCTCAGAAAGAGGTACTAAAGCTTTAATAGCGATAGCATTAGCGCGTGTTTCTTGGTTTTCTAAGCGACCTCTTCTTGAAGTTAAATCTCCAATAACATTACCAACATAATCATTAGGGGTAACAACTTCCACATTCATAATTGGTTCTAAAATAACTGGGTTCCCTTTAGTTTTAGTTTCTTTTAAGGACATTGATGCAGCAATTTTAAAAGCCATTTCTGAAGAATCGACATCATGATAAGATCCATCAAATAAGGTAGCTTTGATATCAACGATTGGATAACCCGCCAAAATACCACCAGCAAGCGCTTCTTGAATTCCTTTTTGAACTGCAGGAACATATTCACGAGGAACAACGCCCCCAACAATTTTATTAACGAATTCAAATCCTTTTCCTGGGTTTGGCTCAAAACGCATCCAAACATGACCGTATTGACCACGACCACCAGATTGACGAATGAATTTTCCTTCAGTTTCAGTTTCTTGGGTGATGGTTTCGCGATAAGCTACTTGAGGAGCGGTGGTGTTTGCTTGAATTTTAAACTCTCTTTTGAGGCGTTCCATAATAATATCTAAGTGAAGCTCACCCATTCCTGCAATAATTGTTTGTCCTGTTTCGTGATTAGAAAAAACCCTGAATGTAGGATCTTCTTCAGCTAACTTAGATAAGGCTATTCCCATTTTATCTTGGTCTGCTTTAGTTTTTGGTTCTACTGCAATTTCTATAACTGGTTCTGGGAAATTCATGGATTCTAAAACAATCGTTTGCCCTTCGGCTGCTAATGTATCTCCGGTTGTCGTCCCTTTGAGGCCAACAACTGCTAAAATATCACCAGCATAAGCCTCTTTTACTTCTTCGCGAGAGTTAGCATGCATTTGAAGCAGACGACCAAAACGTTCTTTTGTTCCTTTGGTAGTATTAAAAACATAAGAACCTGAATTAACTTTTCCTGCATAAATACGGAAAAAAGTTAATTTTCCAACATAAGGGTCAGTCATCACTTTAAAAGCTAAAGCAGTAAACGGTTCTTCGTCTGAATTTAGACGAGTAATTTCTTTGTTTTTTTCATCGATGCCAACAATTGGTGCTACATCGCAAGGTGCTGGCAAATAATCAACAATAGCATCAAGCATTTTAACAACGCCTTTATTTTTGAAAGATGAACCACATAAAACCGGGAAAAAAGAAGCTTGTAAAGTAGCTTTACGAATAGCCTTTTTTAAAACCTCAGCTGAAATGGGTTTTTCTTCCAAATAAAGAAGCATTAATTCTTCATCCAAATTAGATAAAGACTCGATTAATTCATTTCTTTTGAGTTCTGCAACATCTTGCAAAGCAGAAGGAATTGGAATTGGTTTTCCTTTTTCTTCAGGTGAGCCATCATATTCAAAAGCAGTTAAAGTAACTAAATCAATAATGCCAGTAAAATCGTTTTCAGCTCCAATAGGCCATTGAATAGGGTTTGCATGAACTCCTAATCTTTGATTAAGAGTTTCTACAGCATATTCAAAATTGGCACCGATTTTATCCATTTTATTAACAAAAATAATTCTTGGAGCTTTATATTCGGTCGCTTGACGCCAAACAGTCTCGGTTTGAGGTTCTACCCCCGCTTGAGCGTCAATAACAGTCACTGCACCATCTAAAACTCTTAAAGAACGTGAAACTTCAACTGTAAAATCAACGTGTCCAGGGGTATCAATGATATTTACACGATGGTCTTTCCAAAAAGCTGTTGTTGCCGCTGAAGTAATAGTAATTCCTCTTTCTTGCTCTTGCTCCATCCAATCCATTTGAGAAGCACCATCATGGGTTTCTCCAATTTTATGAATTTTACCAGTATGAAATAAAATTCTTTCGGTAGTGGTAGTTTTTCCTGCGTCAATATGAGCAATAATACCAATATTACGAGTTTTTTCTAAGGTAAATTGACGTGCCATCTTTTACTCTCCTATAAAATGTCAAATATCACCAACGATAATGAGCAAAAGCTTTGTTAGCTTCAGCCATGCGATGTGTTTCTTCTCTTTTTTTAACCGATACTCCATGTCCTAAAGAAGCATCTACTATTTCTTTAGCAAGTTTGTCTTTCATCGTTTTTTCATTGCATTGCTTAGTAAATTTAACAAGCCATTTTAAACCTAAAGATTGACGTCTTTCAGGACGAATTTCTGAAGGTACTTGATAATTTTGACCCCCTACACGGCGTGTACGTACCTCTAATACCGGCATAATGTTATTAAGAGCATCATGGAAAACCTCTAAAGGTTCTCTTTTAGTCATCAATTGTACTTTTTTTAAAGCTTGATAAAAAATGGTTTGTGCTTTTCCTTTTTTTCCATCTTGCATAATAACGTTAATCACTTTTGTTACTAATTTAGAGTTATAAATCGGATCAGGATTAACATCGCGTTTTTTAATGTGTCCTTTACGAGACAAAATAATACACCCACTTTCTTTTTTTTATTTGGTTGTTGTTTTTATTATTTATTATATTTATAATTAATTATTTTTGTGCTTTGGGTCTTTTAGCTCCGTATCTGGAACGACCTTGTTTACGGTTTGCAACCCCTGTAGCGTCTAAAGTTCCACGAATAATGTGGTAACGAACTCCCGGAAGGTCTTTAACTCTTCCGCCACAGATCAAAACTGAGCTATGTTCTTGCAAGGAGTGTCCTATTCCAGGAATGTAGGCAGTTACTTCAGAACCGTTACTTAAACGAACTCTTGCAAACTTACGCAAAGCAGAGTTAGGTTTTTTAGGAGTCATCGTAGTTACTCGAAGACAAACTCCCATTTTTTGAGGAGAAGCGTAATGTTGAGCTTTTTTTTTCAAAATATTAAAACCGTAACTTAAAGCTGGAGCTTTAGTTTTAGTAGTTTTGCTAGTTCTTCTTTTTTTAATTAATTGAGAGACTGTAGGCATATTTTTATTTCCTTTCTGGATTTTTATTTAATTTTTATTTTCATTTTGAGGAGTTGAATTTGTACGATATTCAAATTCTTTAGTTTCTAAAACGCCTGTACCAGATGGAGTTAAACCGCCGATAATTACGTTTTCTTTTAATCCGTATAAATAATCAGATTTCCCTTGGATTGCAGCATCAATTAAAATTTTTGTAGTTTCTTGGAAAGATGCAGCAGAAAGTAAAGAATCACTTCTCAAAGAAGCACGAGTGATTCCTAAAATAACTAATCTACCAACCGCTAAACGTTTATTTTCTTTTAACATTTCTAAGTTAGCTTTTTTAAAGTTATTAATAGAAATTTCTGTACCTGGTAAAAGTTTTGTGTCACCTTCATCAATGATAAAAACTTGTTTAAACATTTGATGAATAATGATTTCAATATGTTTATCACTAATAAAAACGTTTTGGTCGCGATAAACTTTTTGCACTTCTGCTAAAATATATTTTTGTGTTTCAATCGTTCCTGCGACTCTTAAAAGTTCTTTTAAATCGATTGATCCTGAAGTTAATTTTTGTCCTGGATAAACATCATCATTTTTGCTCACTAAAATGTCAACATTAGGATCTAAAACATAAAGATGTTCTTGTTCTCCGGTTTCGTTAGTTGTAGTAATAATAATTTCTGGATGTGGTGAATTGATTTTGTTGATTTTTTTAACTTTTCCTTTAAATTCACTAATTAAAGCTTTTCCTTTGGGCTTTCTTGCTTCAAATAATTCTTCAATCCTTGGAAGTCCTTGAGTAATGTCTAATGCTGAGGCAACACCACCCGTATGGAAAGTTCTCATAGTTAATTGAGTTCCTGGTTCTCCGATTGACTGAGCGGCAATAACTCCAACGGCTTCACCGGCTTCAACTGGTTTATTAGTGGCTAAATTAAAACCATAATCTTTAGCACAAATACCGTATTCACAACTACAATTCAAAACACTACGGATAGGAACTTTTTTAATTTTTGCATCAATGATTTCTTGTGCGATTGTCTCGTTAATTAATTCATTAGAAGATACAATAACATCACCTGTTTTAGGATGCAAAACATCACGACTAGCACAACGACCCAAAATACGGTTTTTTAAAGAAATAATTTCTTTGCCGTCGATCATCATAGCTTCAACAAAAAAACTATGATCACTTCCGCAATCTTCTTTAATAACCACAACATCTTGAGTAACATCAACTAAACGACGTGTTAAATAACCTGATTCAGCAGTTTTTAAAGCAGTGTCGGTTGAACCTTTGCGGGCTCCGTGAGTAGAAATGAAAAATTCAGAAACTTTCAAACCTTCTCTAAAAGAGGCTTTCACGGGAACTTCAATAATTTCCCCTTTAGGGTTATTCATCAATCCCCTCATCCCTGCTAATTGAGTAAAGTTAGAAACACTACCACGAGCACCACTTTCGCTCATCATAAAAATATGGTTGTCATTTGGGAATTCTTTCATTAATCCTTCTTGAATTTGGTCGCGGATTGTTTTCCATTCGTTAATAACTAAACGGCGACGTTCTGCATCTGTTAAAAATCCTTGTTTATACCAATTTTCAATTTGATTATTGCGTTTTTCAACTTTAGATAATAATTTGTCTTTTTCAGAATAAATATTAATATCAGCAAAAGAAACAGTAATTCCTGCAATAGTAGAATATTTAAAACCTAAATCTTTAATTTTATCTAACATTTTCGAAGTTTCTGTAATTTTCATTTGTTTAAAAAAACAAGCAATAATCATCGATAAGAACTTTTTATTAAAAGGTTTTGGGAGGGGTAATTTTTTCAAAAATGATTTAGGGTTTTCTCCTGGATTTAAAAAATATCTGTCAGGAGTTTTAACGTATAAATTAGTTTCAGTTGGTTCATTAATGTAAGGAAAATTAGGAGGTAAAATGTTATTAAAAATTAATTTACCTAAAGTAGTCATTAAATATTTTTCTTTTTGTTCCTCAGTAAAAGATAAGTTAATTGATCGCGGTTTGATAAAAATACGCGTATGAAGTCCTATTTCTTTGCTTTGATAAGCGATTTTTACTTCGTTGATATCAGCAAAAAAAGCTCCCTCATTGCGATGTTTTTGTTGGTGATTAGCTGCATCTTCTTGAGAAACTTTGAGGTCTTTAGCGAAAAGATCTTTTTTAGTTTCAATAGTTAAATAATAGTTTCCTAAAACCATATCTTGCGAAGGGGTAACAACGGGACTACCATTTTTAGGGTCTAAAATATTATTAGAAGCAAGCATTAACAAACGAGCTTCGGCTTGAGCTTCCAAAGAAAGAGGTATATAAACGGCCATTTGGTCACCATCGAAATCAGCATTAAAGGCAGGGGTTACTAAAGGATGCAAACGAATAGCTTTGCCGTCGATTAATTTAGGATCAAAAGCTTGAATCCCTAAACGGTGCAAAGTAGGGGCGCGATTAAGAAGAACAGGATGTTCTTTGACTACTTCTTCTAAAACGTTCCAAACTTCTTCATTCATTTTTTCATAAATAGAATTGGCATTTTTTTTGTCAATTCCCTTAGTTTCTTGCAATTTTTTCAAAATAAAAGGTTTGAATAAGATAATTGCCATTTCTCGAGGAATACCACATTGATGCATTTTAAGGTCAGGACCTACAATAATTACTGAACGGCCAGAATAATCAACCCTTTTTCCTAAAAGATTTTGACGAAAGCGTCCTTGTTTTCCACGCAACATTTCCGATAAAGATTTAAGCGGGCGGTTTTTTTCTATATTATTAACATTTTTCTTAACGTTTCTATCACCATCAAACAAACAATCAACTGCTTCTTGCAACATTCTTTTTTCATTTTGGATAATTAAACTTGGAGCTTTTTGAAGCATTTGTTTTTTTAAACGATTGTTGCGATTTAAAATACGACGATATAAATCATTAATTTCAGTAGTGGCGAAACGACCACCATCTAAAGGGACCATGGGTCTTAATCCTGGTGGCAAAACAGGAATAACGTCCATTACCATCCACTCAGGATTATTATCAGATTGATACAAAGATTCCATAATTTCTAATCTTTTAATCAAAGCACCTCGTTTTTGTTTAGAAACTTCTGATAAGTTTTTTCTAAGGATTTTAATTGTTTTTTCTAAATCAAGGTTTTCCAATAATTTTCTAATTGCTTCAGCACCAGTTAAAGCAACAAAACCATTAGGGCCAAAAATATCTAAATTTTGACTATATTGACTTTTGGAAATAATTTCTTTTTCTTTAAAATCTGTTTTACCAGGGTCAATTACAACATAAGAAATATAATAAATTATTTCTTCTAAAGCTTTAGCTTTAATGTTTAAAATAACGGCCAAACGACTAGGAGAAGAATTAAAATACCAAGTATGTACAACTGGCGCTTGTAATTCGATGTGTCCCATTCTTTCTCTTCTGACTTTAGTTTCAGTAAATTCCACATGGCATTTATTACAAAATTGGCTTTTGGTGCTAATTTGTTTTTTGGAACAAGCACATCTATAATCAACTACTGGACCAAAGATTTTCTGACAAAATAAGCCGCCAGGTTCAGGTTTATAAGTACGATAATTAATTGTTTCGTAACTTGTAACCTCCCCATAAGACCATTGACGAATTTCTTCAGGAGATGCTAAACGAATTTTGAAATAATCATAATCTCTACTACCGTATTTTTTATTAGATACAATTAAGCCTTCTGGAGGTAGATGTTGGTGCAATTCAAAAAGTTCGTTTAATGCGCGCCAAGAAGCGAGATCAGTTTGAAAAGTTTTGGTTAAAACTGGTAATTCTGCTTTTAAAAGTTGTTCGAAATCATAAATACCTAAAAGAGTCAATTTTTCAATAATATCGTTGTTAAGGTTTAATTTTTTTAAATCACGCGGTAAGGCGAATTGTTTTAAAATAGGCAAAACTTCCAAAAAAGTTTCTTGCAATAAAGACCTTAGTTCTTCTAAAGAAAAAGTATTAAAATCTTCTAAATTATTGATTCCTGAAAGTTTTAATTTTTCCAAAGTTTGAAAAGAAAAATTTAGAGTCTCTATTGATCTAAATAATTTATTATCATTCATCTTTTAATTATAACCTTCCTTTTTGTAATCAATTAAAGATTTATTAACTTCATTTTCCTTAGTATCTGTTTTAATAAGTTCTACATATAAACCTAAAGCTTGTAATTCTTTAATTAAAACTCGAAAACTTTCTGGGATATTGGGTTTTGGCAATTGTTTTCCTTGAACAATAGCGCTGTATGTTTGGTTTCTACCAATAATATCATCACTTTTAATTGTTAAAAATTCTTGCAAAGTATATGCGGCTCCATGAGCATGCACGGCCCAGTTTTCCATTTCACCGTATCTTTGACCGCCTTCTCGGATTTTTCCTCTCATCGGCTGTTGAGTTACCAAAGTATAAGGACCAACATTACGAGCATGTAATTTATCATCTACCATATGCGATAATTTGATCATATACATTACTCCAACAGAAATACGATTTTCATAAGGTTCACCAGTTCTTCCGTCATACAAAACTTTTTTGCCATCAAGTTCTAAATTAGCTTCTTGAGAAATTTCTTTTAAATCTTGATCATTAACGCCGTCAAAAACAGGAGTAGCCACTTTGATGTTGAGATTTTTAGCAGACATTCCCAAATGAATTTCTAAAATTTGACCAATATTCATCCTACTAGGAACACCTAAAGGGTTTAACATAACATCAATAGTGGTTCCGTCTTCCATAAAAGGTAGATCTTCTTTAGGCAAAATACGGGAAATAACACCTTTGTTTCCGTGACGTCCAGCCATTTTATCGCCTTCGCTAATTTTTCTTTTTTTAGCAATAAAAACGCGAATGTTTTCGTTAACACCGGGAGGCAAAATATCACCGTTTTTTCTAGAAAAATATTGAACGCTTTGAACAATTCCGCCTTCTCCATAAGGAACTCTTAAAGAAGAATCTTTATATTCACGAGCTTTTTCGCCGATAACTATTTGAATCAACTTCTCTTGAGGGGTGGGATCTACATTACCTTGAGGAGTAATTTTTCCAACCAAAATATCTCCTTCTTTAACTTCTGATCCAGGAATAATGATTCCTCTTTCATCAAGATTTTTAATGGCATCAGCACCAACGTTAGGAACTTCTCGAGTAATTTCTTCTTTACCGCTGCCTTTTTTTAATTCTCTGGTTTGAACTGAATATTTATTAATATGAACAGAAGTATAAACATCGTTTTTTACTAATTCTTCAGAAATAATAATAGCGTCTTCATAATTATAACCTTCCCAAGTCATAAAAGCAACTAAAACATTTCTTCCAAGTGCTAATTCTCCTTGATTAGTAGAAGGTCCGTCAACTAAAATATCGCCTTTTTGGATGTTGTCGCCTAAAGATACGATGGGTTTTTGCAAAATTAAAGTGTCTTGGTTCGATTTTTCAAAAGTAGTTAGTTGGTATTCTTTTTTGTTTCCTTCTTGATCACTTGTCACAATTTTTTTAGCATCAACATAAGTAACAATTCCTGGTTGGGATGCTATAATCAAAGAACCTGAATCTTTAGCGGCACGATATTCAATTCCTGTACCAACAATAGGAGATTCGGTAACCAACAAAGGAACTGCTTGACGTTGCATATTGGAACCCATTAAAGCTCTTGAAGAATCATTGTGTTCTAAAAAGGGGATTGATGCAGTAGCAATAGAGACAATTTGTTTAGGAGAAATATCGGCATAAGTAACTTGTTCTTTGGGGTAAATCCCTATCTCTCCGTTTTTTCTAGCAATTACCTTATCTTTTTGAAAAGTAGCATCAGAATTTAATTCGTATCCTGATGAAGCAATAATTTCTTCTTTTTCTTGATCGGCAGTTAAATATTCTATCTGATTAGAAACATAAGAGGCACCGTTTTGAACAAACACTTTAAAAAAAGGAGTTTGGATAAAGCCATAATCATCAACCTTAGCATAAATAGCAAGCGAAGCTATAAGACCAATCGAAGGACCTTCTGGAGTTTCAATCGGACACAATCTACCATAATGAGAATTGTGAACGTCTCTTACTTCAACCCCTGCACGATCACGATTAATTCCACCAACACCCAAAGCAGAAACTCGTCTTTTTTGGGTTAATTCAGCTAAAGGATTGATTTGATCCATAAATTGAGATAAACGAGAATTGGCAAAAAAAGTTTTAATGACACCATTTAAAAAACCGAAATTCACTAATTCGCCTGGACCAACTTCGCTAAATTTACTTACAGAAATCATATCTTTAATGTGTTTTTCAGCTCTTGTTAAACCAATGCGAAACTGGTTTTTTAATAATTCACCAATTAATCTTAAGCGGCGGTTTCCTAGATGATCGATATCATCAACATTTCCGATGCCTTCATAAAGGTTTAAATAATAACTAATACTTGCAATAATATCAGATAAAGTAATGTGTTTTTTTGTTTCTTTTTGATTATTTCCAACAATTTGAACTTTATGTTGTAAATTATCGTGTTCATCTTTGGAAAGATAAACTTCTAAAATTTCATTAAAAACACCGGTGCGTTCTAAGTCTTTTTGATAAACATCTTTGGAACGTAAGAAAAATTCAATCACTTTTCCATCAAGCAATTGAATGCTTTCTCTTAATCGTTTAATAACTTCATCAGTCACTAAAGTATCTTTGGGGAAAATAATTTCACCAGTACGAAAATTTAAAATATTAGTTTTAATATATAATTCTCTACTTTGAGGGTCTTTTTTGTAAGTAAGGATTTCTTCATCTGTTTCGTTTTCTAAATTATGTTGAGCGTCAAATAATTCTTGCAATAAAAAATGACGGTTTTTTCTTAATATTTCTATTTTATCTTTAGTTAAAAACGTATGCTTGGGCAAAATTATTTCTTTTGTTTCAAGATTAACGAAATCATGAACTAAATAAGTTTTTTCTGCTCGCGCAAGAACATCAAGTTTTTTATTAAATTTATATCTTCCAACTGTTGTAAGATCATATTTTTTTTGATCAAAGAGTCTTTTTCTGATAAAATCTCTTGCTGTATCAACTGGAACTTTTTCCCCTTGACGAATTTTGGAATACAATTCTATCAAAGCGTTTCCTGTATCCATATCTTCTTCTTTGACGAAAGAAGAATTAAGAAGAGGACTTTTTCCAAAAACTTTTTCAATAATTTCTCTATTATTAAATCCTAAAGCATAAATAAAATTGGATAAAGGGATTTTTTTAGAACGATCTAGTTTAACGTATAAAATCTCTTTGGATCCTTCTTCATATTCAATCCAAGCTCCTCTGGCAGGAATAACTTGGCCTGAATATAAATTTTTATTAAGTTTAACATCAAAAGTACTTGAATAATAAACGCTAGAAGACCGAACAATTTGAGAAACAGCCACTCTTTCTTTACCATTAATAATAAAAGTTCCTGTATCAGTTATTAAAGGTAGCTCTGTCAACAAAACACTACTTTTCTTAGTTTCTCCAGTTAAAGTGTTTTCCAAAGTAGCTTTAACAAATAATTGAATAACATAACTCGCATCTTTGGTTTTAGATTCCTCGACACTATATTTAGGCCCTGTAGAATAACACTCGCCAAAATAAATTTTTAAATCGCCGTTATAACTTTCGATAGGACAAAAATCCTGCAACAACTCTTCAATGCCATCTTTTAAAAACCAATTAAAAGATTTATTTTGAATTTCAATTAAATTAGGCAAGTCCACATCATAAATTATTTTGGAATAATTACGACGTTCTACTTTTTTACCATATTTAACATTTCTGTAAGCCATATCATACTCCTATAAATTATTTAGTTATGTTTTTTTGTTGACAAAAATTTTTCATTAAAGTATTTTTGTGAATTTTTGTTTAATACAATAAAAAAATATTAAAGAATAAAAAACCTGAATTATATCAGGTTTTTATATCATTTAACAAGAAAATAATTTATTGAAGTTCAATAACGGCTCCGGCTTGCTCTAATTTGGCTTTAATATCTTCAGCTAACGCTTTAGAAACATTTTCTTTTACTTTTTGATCAGGAACTTTAATAAATTTATCAGCATCAAGCAAACCTAAGCCTGTTATTTCGCGGATTACTTTAATAACAGGGAGTCTGTTTTTCCCAAAATTTTTCATAACAACTGTAAATTCTGTTTTTTCTTCTGCTTCAGGAGCATTAGAAGGTCCAGCAGAAGCCACCGCTAAAGCATTTGGATCGATTCCAAATTCTTCTTTTAAACCATCTAATAATTCTTTAATTTCTAATAAAGACATTTCTTTTAAAGCTGATACAAACAATTCTTTAGTTAATTTAGCCATTTTTATATAACATCCTATCTTTAATTTTAATTTTTTTAATTTTTTTAATTATTTGTTGCTTGCTTTTCTGACAAAAGTTTTAAAGCAAAAGCTAATTGACGCAAAGGAGACGACATTGCAACTGATAAAAGCGCCAACATTTGTTCTTTAGAAGGTAAAGTCGCTAAGCTATTGATTTCTTGCGGAGAAACAATTTTTTGTTCTACCACTCCTGAAACAATTTTGACAACTTTATTTTGTTTAGCAAAATTATAAATGACTTTGATGGGTTCTAATAATTCTTGTTGACTAATGATTAAAGCTTTTATTCCTTTTAAAAGTGAAACTAAATCTTGGTAATTAGTATTCATAAAAGCTCTTTGCATAATATTTTTGGGATAAACCTTAACTTCACAATCAATTTTTTTTAATTGACGACGAAGTTTCATAAATTCACTTACAGGCAAATTGGAATACTCAAAAACAATAACTGTTTTTGCTTGAGAGATTTTTTCTTGCAAAAAAGAAACTGTTTCTATTTTTTTAGCTAACTGAGGTTTTATCATTGATCTATCCTTTCTTGGAAAATTAAATTTGTAATTATATCATTCAATATTTGATTTTTAGGCAATGGTAATAGGATCAATTTTAATTCCTGGTGACATAGTGGTTGATATAGTAACATTTTTAATGTAGTTTCCTTTAGCCGTGCGAGGCTTGATTCTCATTAATTGCAAATATAAAGTTTTAAGATTTTCTAACAATTTATGTTCTTCAAAGGAAGCTTTTCCAATAATCGCATGAATATTACCGTTTTTATCGAGACGATATTCAATCTTACCATTTTTAATTTCTGAAACAGCTTGACCAACGTTATCAGTAACAGTTCCTGTTTTAGGATTTGGCATTAAACCTTTGGGTCCTAAAAGACGTCCTAATTTACTTAGTTGAGGCATCATTTCAGGAGTAGATACTAAAACATCAAAATCAAACCAATTTTTGGAAATTTTTTCAATTAAATCTTCATCACCAACATAATCAGCTTGGGCTTCTTTTGCAATTTTGGCTTGTTCTCCTTTAGCAATAACTGCCAACTTTAAAGTTTTGCCAGTTCCATGAGGCAAGACAAGAGCGCCTCTTAAATTTTGATCTGCTTTTTTGGGATCTAAATTTAAGTGAAAAGCACATTCCACTGTAGCATCAAATTTAGTTATCTGGCTCTGTTTAGTTAATTTGATTGCTTCCTGAAGAGGATATCTTTTTTTTATATCAAACATTTGACTAACTGCTAAATATTTTTTGCTTCGTTTCATCTTAATAATTCCTTTTTTAATCTTCAATCAAAATACCCATATTACGAGCGGTTCCTGCAATTATTTTACATGCTTGTTCAACAGAATAAGCATTAAGATCTCTTAATTTTAAATTAGCGATTTCTTGAAGTTGTGATTTGCTAATGGTTGCAACTTTAGTTTGTTTAGCGTTTGCAGAACCAGCATCAATTTTGGCTGCTTTTTTTAAAAGATCGCTTGCAGGAGGAGTTTTGGTAACAAAAGTAAAAGTTCTATCTTCATAAACAGAAATAATTACAGGAATAATAAAGCCCATTTGATCCTTTGTTGTCTCATTGAATTGAGAACAAAAAGAAGGAATATTGACCTGAGCTTGTCCTAAAGCAGGGCCTACTGGAGGTGCTGGATTTGCTTTTCCTGCAGGTATTTGCAATTTCACCATTTTAACAACTTTTTTAGCCATAAAAAAACCTTTCTTTATAAAAATAAACGGTAAAATAAATTTTTTTATTATTTTTGCGTTATTTTAATTATTATTAATTAACAAATAATTTAAAATGATTTAATAAAAGAAAATCAAGATATTTCTTTAAAATCACTAAATGAGATTTCAACTGGAACTGTCCTACCAAACAAATCCACTTCTACAATTATTTTTTCTCGGTCATTATCTATAATGGAAACTTTGGCTTGTTGGTTGGCTAAAGAACCAGAAATAATTTCTACTTTTTTACCAATTAAATGGTCATAATTTGGTTTACTCATGATGCCCATTTTAAACAAAACCGGATTAATTTCTTTTTCGGATAAAGGAATAGGTTTAGAACTCATCCCGCTAGAACCTAAAAAACCGGTTATCCTTGGAGTATTTTTAACTACAAACCAAGAATGATCAGTAATAATCATCTCAATAAAAACATATCCTGGATATAAATTTCTTTCTTTAGAAGTTTTTTTTCCATCTGCGCGAGTTTCATAATAAGTTTCTCTAGGGGATAAAACATTAGAAATTAATTCTCTAATGCCAAGGCTTTCAACTCTTCTTAGTAAATCTTGTTTAACAGTGTTTTCATAACCTAAATAAGTCTGAGCAATGTACCACCTAAATTGAGGAGCTTCTGTTTGTAATTCTTGAGGTTTTTCTGTTTTTTGATCAATTGTCTTTGCTTTTTCTTTTTTCATATGGATCAACTAAATTTGTAACTTAATAATTTATCTATAATAAACCCAAAAGACCAAATAGATACAACCAAAAAGGAAGTGAAAAAAATTACTTGAAGGGTGTTGAAAAAAGCTTGTCTTAAAGAAGGGAAACTGATTTGATTAATTTGCAAAAAAGCGTCTTTCAAAAAACGAAAAGCATTCACAAAAAGAGCGACCACAATAAAAAATAACAATGAAGCTTGAAAAACCAAATTAATACGAGGGTGACCGGAAAATGGTTGCGTTTCTCTGTTGGGCAAATTTATCAATTCTCCGTATAATCCACAAGACAAAAGAGATATGAAAATTAAAAAAACATTAAAAAAACTATAATTTCTGCGAATAACGCCTAATAATTGATTTGGTTTATTTTCGTTAATTACTTTAATTCCCATAAACTAAAAAACTCCTTTACTTAGTTTCTTGATGCAAAGTATGTTTATTACAATAAGAGCAATATTTTTTCAAATTTAAACGTTGCGAGTGGTTGCAATTTCTAGTTTTAGTATTATAATTACGACTCAAACATAAGACACAAACTAAAATATTTTTCTTCAAAAAAATATCTCCTTTAATAATAAAAAATTAATTTAATGTTTCAAAACATCTTTTTTTATTATATCATAAATTAATGTTTTGAGGCAAAGAAAAGATAAATAATGATTTGTTTTTTTAGTAAAATTAGCAAAAAGAAAATTAAAGTTTAATAAGATAATAAAGTAGCATACATCATCAAAGCAGAAGCCACACTAACATTTAAAGAATTAATTTTCCCTTTCATAGGTATTTTAACCAATAAATCGCATTTTTGTTTTAATAAATAACGTATGCCGTCACCTTCATTGCCAACAATAATCGCCAAAGACTGGTTACAAGGAATTTTAGTTAAGGTTTGCGTGGCATTGCTATCAGTTCCAATAATTAAAACTTGTTGTTTTTGTAATTTTAAAATAGTTTGATGGAGATTTGAAACTAAAAAAACTTTGACATATTCCAAAGCACCGCAAGCAATTTTGGAAACTGTAGCATTTAAAGGAACTTGATGTTTTTTGCTCATAATCACTCCATCAAAACCACAAGCCTCAACTGTTCTTAAAATGGCTCCCAAATTATGAGGATCATGAATAGCATCTAAAATCAAAAAGCGTTGCTTTTTTTCAAACGATAAAAAACTATCTAAATCATAAAATTGATAACTTTCTACTTGAGCAACTACTCCTTGATGGTTTTTTTGCTTGACTAAATCAAATAATTTTTTTTTATCAACCAATTGATAAGGTTGATTAGATAGTTTCAAAAAAGAAATAAAAGAATTGTCTTTAAAATTAGCATCAAGATATAATTGGTAAATTTTTCTTTTAGCTTTAATTGCTTCTTTGATTGTGTTTTTTCCATAAATAAACATCTTAAAACTTCTTTTCTACTTTTTTGACATTTTTAAAATTAAAAAATTTTTGGAAATTAAAAAAATTCTTAACATTCAAAAAACTAATCAAAAAAGATAAAATAACAACCACAAATAATAATAAAATTAAAGAGGGACGCTTAAAAATAGTTGTTGATTTTCTTGCCAATGCAAAATAAAAGAATGAAAAAAATAATAACATAAGGATAAATAAAAGGGATTTTTGCAAATTGAATGGTTTACAAATCGACCATAAAACCACAAACAAAACCAAAGTTGCAACTAAAATGAAACTATCAGCAATTTTTTCTAATGTTTCCATTACATGATCGGAAGAATATAATTTACAATAAATAAATAAATAGCTAAGCATAACTAAAAAGGCGTAAGGAAAGGCTTTTTGAAGATTTTTTTTTAAAAAATCACCTTTAATAATTTGGTAATTTTTTTCAAAAGATAATAAAAGCGAAGGGATTCCAATTGACCAATAATCCATAATAAATTGTAATTTTAAAGGATCGATCGGATAATAACAAGGTTTTTTAAATAGATTCAAAATAATAACATTAAAAGATAACAAAAAAGAAAAAATAGTTTTGGTGAAAAATAATATTGAAACTTTATCAAGGTTATTAATAATTTTTCTGCCTTCAAAAACTACTTGTTTCATGGAGGAAAAATTGGAATCCATTAAAACTAAATTAGAAATATTACGAGTCGCTTGGCTGCCTGATGCCATAGCAATTGAAAGATCGGCTTCTTTTAAGGCTAAAATATCATTGACGCCATCGCCTGTCATAGCAACTTTTTGACCTGCTTTTTTTAAAGTTCTAATCAGAATTTGTTTTTGTTGGGGGGTGGTTCTGCCAAAAATATTATACTTTAAAGCAATTTTTTCAACTTCTTCATCATTTATGTTTTCTAAATTAATTGCTTTATTGGCGTCACTCACTCCCACTCTTTGAGCTATTTGTGAAACCGTTAAATGATTGTCGCCTGAAATAACTTTTATAGCAACTCCGTTTTTTTGAAAAAAAGCAATCGTATCAGCAGCATCTTGTTTAATATTGTCTTCAATTACAATCAAAGCCAAAGGAATGCAATTATTAATTTTTTGTTGGTTTTGGTTGGTATTTTGTTGAGAAATCCAATCATGAGTAGAATTTTTTGCCAACAAAAGAACACGACAACCGGCTTTTACTTGTTTTTCGAAGTCTTTTTGAATAAGAAAAAAGTTGTTTTGAAGAATAAATTCAGGGGCTCCTAAAAAAAAAGTACCTAAAGTCTCAAACTCAACAACGCTATATTTACGAACACTTGAAAAAGGAATGTTTTGTTTGATCGGATAAAAATCTGTATTTTGATCAAAATAACGTTTTAAAGCGTCGTGAGTATGATTGGAATCTGGTTCAGCTTTTAAAAAAGAAGCCATAATTTTTTCAAAAGGGAAATCCTTAGGAAAATAAGGAATAACTGATTTGACATTCATCGTGCCATCGGTAATAGTTCCTGTTTTATCTAGGCATAAAGTATTAATTTGGGCAAGCATTTCGATGCCAAATAAATTTTGAGCGTAAGCTTTTTGTTTGGCTAAATTGATAAAACCAACTGCTAAAGTAATGTTAACTAATAAAAAAAGTCCTAAAGGCAGCATCGATATTGTCATGGCACAAAAACCAAGCAAAAAGCTATTTTTATAATTATCCGCAGTTGAAACAGGATGAAAGCAAAAATAAGCCGAAGCTAGAAAAAGAAAAATTAAACAAATAATAATAGCTTTAATGAACGAAGATAAACCCTTCATCAAAGGGGTTTGAGGTTGTTTATACTTTTTGGCAGCTTGGGAAATTTTTTCAATATACATATCAGAACCAACAGCAACAATTTCTGCCACACTTTGACCAGAAACAACATAACTGCCTGAATATAAAAAATCACCCTCTTTTTTCGCTATCAACTGAGTTTCTCCAGTTAAAAGAGCTTCATTAACTTCAATAACACCTGATTTTACTTTGGCATCGGCAGAAATTTGATCACCTGTTTTCAAAACCAAAAAATCACCTAAAACTAAATCAGCAATAGCAACAGTTTCTTTTTGGCCTTCTCTAATTACTTGTGAAGAAGTTTTTAGGAGTAAAGATATTTTATCTAAAGTTTTTTTAGCTCTAATTTCTTGAAAAAGATTAATAAAAATGTTAGTTAAATACACTAATAAAAAAAATAATTGTTTGTATTTGCCAATATAAATAATAACGAGAACAACAATTAAAATTAATAAAGTTAAGGAGTTAAAAAAATTATTAAATAAAATATCCTTAAAACTTCTGGAATTCTTAGAAGAAACAACGTTAGATTGGCCTAAAGCCTTTCTTTTTGCAACCTCTTTATTAGTCAATCCTTTAGTTATATTTAAACTATTCAAATTTTTATCCATACCTCATAGCACCATATTTTTTTAATTTAACTAAAAAAATAAAAAAATTATTATAATCTGTAAATTTATTTTTTTGATATAAGAACGAAATCAATTCGCCCTCTTTCATTGATTTTAACACATTTTACCAAAACTTTGTCACCTATTTTCACCACATCATTTTCTTTTTTCGCTTTAGAAAAACGAATTAATCCTTCAATGCTTGGACTCACTTGGGCAAAAGCTCCCAAAATATTGCCAGCTTTATCATTTAAGAAACGCGAAATATGAGCGTGATAAATACTATTCACTTCCGCGTCTTGAATTAAATTCTTAATAAAAAGAATTGCTTGTTTAACTGTTTCTAAATTAGAATGCATAACAAAAATACGGCCGTCTTGCTCGATATCGATTTTAACGCCATCATGGTTTTCGATGATTTGATTAATGATTTTTCCTGCAGAGCCGATTACATCGCGAATTTTTTCTGGCTTTATTTGAAACATTTGAACTTTGGGAGAGTATTGAGACATTTCTTTACGCGGGGAAGCAATAGTTTTATTCATATGTTCTAGAATATGAAGCCTTCCTTTTTTGGCTTGAAAAAAAGCTTGTTTTAAAATAGCTTGGGAAATGCCTTCAATTTTAAGATCCATTTGCAAAGCTGTAATCCCTTTATCACTACCTGCTATTTTTAAATCCATGTCACCAATATGGTCTTCTAATCCTTGAATATCACTTAAAATAACATATTCGTTAGTTTTGGAATCCATAAACAAACCCATGGCAATTCCTGAAACAGCTCTTTTTAAAGGAACACCTGCAGCCATTAAAGACATAGAAGTGGCACAAACAGTCGCTTGTGAAGATGAACCATTAGATTCTAAAATTTCAGAAACTACTCTAATGGCGTAAGGAAAATCATTTTCTTCAGGTAAAAGTGGCAAAATAGCTTTTTCAGCTAAATTACCATGACCAATTTCTCTTCTACTAGGAGCAGCATAACGACCTATAGAACCTACCGCAAACGGAGGGAAATTATAATGTAACATAAAACGTTTGTTGCTTTCTCCGCTCAAATCATCAATGATTTTGCTTTCTGATAAAGTTCCTAAAGTAACTACGGCCAAACTTTGGGTTTGTCCTCTGGTAAACAAAGCAGATCCGTGGGGTCGAGGTAACAAATCAATTTGTGAATCAAGGTTTCTAACCTCTTCTAAAGTTCTTTTATCAGGTCGTTTTTTGTTTTTGATAATATAATTTCTCATTTCTTGGTTAAATAATTTTTGAAACAAGTTTTCAATTAACAATAAATATTTTTTTTGTTCTTCGACGTCAAAAAAAGTAATTTGGTCAATTGTTTTAACAAAAGCTTTTTGTTGTGCTTTGGCTAGAATTTTTTTTTTGAAAACTTGCAAATCATTTTTTTGATCTTGTTCAAAAACATTCGCAACCAAGGTTCTTGTTTGTTCGCGATATTGTTCGTTAAATTCTTTTTCCAATGACTGCAATTCAGCGTCTAAATCAATTAGTTTTTTAGTTTGACCAACTTTTTTTTGAACATCCTCTTGAAATAAACATAATTTTTTAATGTATTCGTGAGCAAAAACAATGGCTTCTAAAAACATTTCTTCTGAAACCTCGGAAGCATGGGCTTCAATCATAACAACATTTTTTTTGGTTCCTGCTACTAATAAATGTAAAGGGGAATTGGTTAATTGTTGGGCGTTAGGATTAATAACGAATTGATTTTGAATATAGGCAACATAAACGCCTGCAACAGGCTCAAAAAAGGGGATTTCAGAAATAAGAAGCGACAAAGAACTGCCAAGAATAGAAGCAATTTCGCTTTTAAAATCAGGATTTGAACTTAAAACTGTATTAATCACTTGTATTTCTTGTCTAAATTCCTTGGGAAACAACGGTCTTAAAGAACGATCAATTAAACGAGAAGATAAAATTTCATGGTCAGTTGAACGACCTTCTCTTCTCAAAAAACTGCCAGGAATTTTTCCAGCAGCATAAAATTTTTCTTGATAAATCACAGTTAAAGGGAGGAAATCAAAATTATTTTTCTTATTACTAAAAACTGTAGTTGTCAAAACAACTGTATCCTGAAAACGAATTAAAACAGAAGGGTCAACGTTTCTTGCATAAGTTCCTATTTCTACTTGGAAAGAATTTTTTAAATCAGTGGTTTCAAAAACTTGCTTTAACACCTTTAATGCTCCTTTTAATGGGTTTTATAATGTATTTGTTGAAAAAAATATATAAAAATAAAAAGCTAGTGTTTGAACCGCTTTCAACAAACTAGCTTATTTGAACTTTTCATGATTTTTAATTTTAAGTGATATTTAATAAAAAAAGTCAATTTAAAATTATGTTTAATAAAAATAGAAGCGTCAATATTTTGAAAATAAACACTAATTTAAAAAATAATTCCAAGACGAAATTAAAAAAAATGGCGCCCACGCTAGGACTCGAACCTAGGACCCTCTGATTAACAGTCAGATGCTCTAACCAACTGAGCTACGTAGGCTTATTAATTTTACAAAAGAAAGGTAAAAGTTCCTCTCTAAATTAGGATTATATCACCAATCCCAACGTTTTAATGTTATTTAAAACATTAAAAAACGATTTTTTAATTTGTTTTAGAAATTGAAATATTAGCTTTAAAATATTTTTGATAGATGATGGAAGTATTTAGAAATAATTCAACATATGAAAAGATGGAAAAATAAACTTACAAGGAATCTTAAAAAATATTAAATTAAATATTACAATAAAAAAGAATAACAAAATCCATAAAATAAATTTTGCAAACATAAAAAAAAATAATAAGTAATAAGTGGTCTTTTTATAATAAAATAAAACCATTCAAAAAAAACTATTCAAAAAATTAAATAAGTTTTAAAAAATAAGTTTTAAAATTTGTTCAATAATTAAAAATTTTAAAATTCCTGCAGCACTAATAAAGGCTACCATTTTAATTTAACTTATTTTTAAAACAAATTAAAAAATATAAAAAGGTTCGCTAAAATAATTAATCCTCTTTATTTATTTAAGCAATTCTTGGCACTCCCTATCTTCGCTCGTAAAAACTATTGTCAGTACTAAGGACTTAACTGCTGTGTTCGGGATGGTAACAGGTGTTTCCCCTTAGTTTTATGCACCAAGAATCTTTCAAAACTAGATAAACTCAGTTAAAAAAATCAAAGTCAATGGATCTATTAGTACTAGTCAGCTAAAAAGGTCACCCTTCTTACACCTCTAGCCTATCAACCTGATCGTCTTTCAGGGATCTCATAGGGAAATCTCATCTTAAGGGAGGCTTCACACTTAGATGCTTTCAGTGTTTATCCTTTCTATACATAGCTACTCAGCTGTGGCTCTGGCGAACCAACTGAAACACCAGCGGTATATCCATCCCGGTCTTCTCATACTAGGGACAGTTCCTTTCAAATTTCCAACGCCCACGACGGATAGAGACCGAACTGTCTCACGACGTTCTGAACCCAGCTCGCGTTCCACTTTAATGGGCGAACAGCCCAACCCTTGGAACCTTCTCCAGCTCCAGGATGTGATGAGCCGACATCGAGGTGCCAAACCGCTTCGTCGCTGTGAACGCTTGGAAGCGATAAGCCTGTTATCCCCAGGGTAGCTTTTATCCGTTGAGTCACGGCCCTTCCATTCGGTACCGTAAGATCACTAAGTCCGACTTTCGTCCCTGTTCGACTTGTAGGTCTCACAGTCAAGCTCCCTTATGCCTTTATGCTCTTCAAATGATTTCCAACCATTTTGAGGGAACCTTCGAACGCCTCCGTTACTCTTTAGGAGGCGACCGCCCCAGTCAAACTGCCCACCAAACACTGTCCCTTGCGATCCACTTGCAGAGGTTAGAAACTAAAAATAACAAGGGTGGTATCCCAAGGTTGACTCCTAAAAAACTAGCGTCTTTTAATCACAGTCTCCCACCTATCCTGTACATCTTATTTCCAATTTCAATATTAAGTTGCAGTAAAGCTCCATGGGGTCTTTTCGTCCTGTCGCGGGTAACCGGCATTTTCACCGGTAATTTGATTTCACCGAGGCTCTTGTTGAGACAGCGCCCAAATCGTTATGCCTTTCGTGCGGGTCGGAATTTACCCGACAAGGAATTTCGCTACCTTAGGACCGTTATAGTTACGGCCGCCGTTTACTGGGACTTCAATTCAATGCTTCGTTGCCTGACATCTCCTTTTAATCTTCCAGCACCGGGCAGGCATCAGCCCCTATACATCACCTTACGGTTTAGCAGAGACCTATGTTTTTGATAAACAGTCGCTTGGGCCTATTCTCTGCGGCTTTTAGTATTAATAAAAGCTCTCCTTATCCCGAAGTTACGGAGTAATTTTGCCGAGTTCCTTAACAAGAGTTCGCTCGCGCGTCTTAGTATACTCTACCTTCCCACCTGTGTCGGTTTACGGTACGGGTAGTTAATCAATTAACCCTAGAAGCTTTTCTTGAAAGTATGACATCAATCACTTTACTTTCAAACCTTGTCTTTTGGAATGAGAAAACGGATTTGCCTGTCTTCTCAGACTTAGTTTTTCTACCCCAATCCAATAAGGGGCGTGTTTAGCCTGCTTTGTCCCTCCATCAGTTGATTAACTAGTACAGGAATTTCAGCCTGTTTGCCATCGGCTACGGATTTCTCCCTCACCTTAGGACCCGACTAACCCAGGGAGGACGAATCTGGCCCTGGAAACCTTGGGTTTTTGACGGATAGGATTCTCACCTATCTTTTCGTTACTTACACCGGCATTCTCACTTCTGACCTCTCCACCACTGCTTCCGCTATGGCTTCACTGATGTCAGAACGCTTCCCCTACCATTCAAATAACTAAAAAGTTATTTCAATCCGTAGCTTCGGTATGATGTTTTAGCCCCGATACATTTTCGGCGCAGAGTCATTCGACTAGTGAGCTATTACGCACTCTTTAAAGGATGGCTGCTTCTAAGCCAACCTCCTAGTTGTTTAAACGTCTTCACTTCCTTTGCCACTTAACATCAATTTGGGGACCTTAGCTGACGGTCTGGGCTCTTTCCCTTTTGACCATGGACCTTATCACCCACAGTCTGACTGCTGATTTTATTTGGTAACATTCGGAGTTTGATTGAGTTCGGTACCCCGAGGTGGAGCCCTTGCCCATTCAGTGCTCTACCTTCACCAAATAACCAAATCAACGCTAGCCCTAAAGCTATTTCGGGGAGAACCAGCTATCTCTGGGTTCGATTGGAATTTCACCCCTAGCCACAAGTCATCCAAACACTTTTCAACGTGTCCTGGTTCGGTCCTCCATTTAGTTTTACCTAAATTTCAACCTGCTCATGGCTAGCTCACACCAGTTTCGGGTCTATGACATGCAACTGAAACGCCCTATTAAGACTCGCTTTCGCTACGGCTCCGTTCCTTCAAACTTAACCTTGCTCCATATCATAACTCGCCGGTTCATTCTGCAAAAGGCAAGCCATCACACATTAACGTGCTTTGACTAATTGTAGGCACACAGTTTCAGGATCTATTTCACTCCCCTTTCGGGGTTCTTTTCACCTTTCCCTCACGGTACTAGTTCACTATCGGTCACTAAGTAGTATTTAGCCTTAGGAGATGGTCCTCCCATCTTCCGACAAGATTTCTCGTGTCTCGCCGTACTTGTTGATACCCTAGGTTTTTGCTTACGTTTACGGGACTGTCACCTTCTTTGGTACTTCTTTCCAAAAGCTTCTACTTGACAAAAACTTGTTAACTAGTGGTGGTATCAGGCTTTTCCGGGTTCGCTCGTCACTACTACCAGAATCGTTATTACTTTCTTTTCCTGCAGTTACTTAGATATTTCAGTTCACTGCGTTTCCTTCCTCTTACGAGGATGATGCATCTTCAATGCAACGGGTTGTCCCATTCGGAAATCCACGGATCTCCACTTATTTACAGTTCCCCGTGGCGTATCGCCGTTAATTGCGTCCTTCATCGGCTCTTAGTGCCAAGGCATCCACTGTGCGCCCTTAGTTCCTTTGATTTTTTTAACCTTTGTTGTTTATCTACTTTTCAAAGAGCTTTTTTTAAGATGTGACCTATTTTATTTGGTGGGCCTAAATGGACTTGAACCACCGACCTCACGCTTATCAGGCGTGTGCTCTAACCAACTGAGCTATAGGCCCTTAATCTTAAAAAACGAAAAACTTTTTTAAGTCTCTCAAAACTGAAGATGATAACTTTTTTTCCTTAGAAAGGAGGTGATCCATCCCCACCTTCCGGTAGGGATACCTTGTTACGACTTAACCCCAATTATCAACCCTACCTTAGACGGCTCCCTCTTCTTGCGAAGTTAGGCCACCGGCTTTGGGTATTGCCAACTTTCGTGGTTTGACGGGCGGTGTGTACAAACCCCGAGAACGTATTCACCGCGACATGATGATTCACGATTACTAGCGATTCCAACTTCATGAAGTCGAGTTGCAGACTTCAATCCGAACTGAGACTGCTTTTTTGAGATTCGCCAAAAGCTTACGCTTTAGCTGCCCTTTGTAACAGCCATTGTATCACGTTTGTAGCCCAGGTCATAAGGGGCATGATGATTTGACGTCGTCCCCACCTTCCTCCAATTTATCACTGGCAGTCTTGCTAAAGTCCCCAACTTAATGATGGCAATTAACAACAAGGGTTGCGCTCGTTGCGGGACTTAACCCAACATCTCACGACACGAGCTGACGACAACCATGCACCACCTGTGCTTCTGATAACCTCCACGATATTTCTACCGCTTTGCAAAAGCATGTCAAGACCTGGTGAGGTTTTTCGGGTACCTTCGAATTAAACAACATGATCCACCGCTTGTGCGGAGTCCCGTCAATTCCTTTAAGTTTCATACTTGCGTACGTACTACTCAGGCGGAGTACTTAATGTGTTAACTTCAACACTAGTTTTACCCAATGTTTAGTACTCATCGTTTAGGGCGTGGACTACCAGGGTATCTAATCCTGTTTGCTCCCCACGCTTTCGTGCCTCAGCGTCAGTTAAGACCTAGCAAGCCGCCTTCGCTTCTGGTGTTCCTCCATATATTTACGCATTTTACCACTACACATGGAATTCCACTTGCCTCTATCCAACTCTAGCTAAACAGTTTTTATAGCATCACAACGTTAAGCATTGCACTTAGACCATAAACTTATTTAACCGCCTACGCACCCTTTACGCCCAATAATTCCGGATAACGCTTGCCCCCTATGTATTACCGCGGCTGCTGGCACATAGTTAGCCGGGGCTTATTCATTAGGTACCGTCATAATGGTTTTTCCACCATCTTTTCTTCCCTAATAAAAGAACTTTACGTACCGAAATACTTCATCGTTCACGCGGCGTTGCTCGGTCAGAGTTTCCTCCATTGCCGAAAATTCCTTACTGCTGCCTCCCGTAGGAGTTTGGGCCGTGTCTCAGTCCCAATGTGGCCGTTCAACCTCTCAGTCCGGCTACACATCATAGTCTTGGTAGGCCTTTACCCCACCAACTAACTAATGTGACGCAAGCTCTTCCCTAAGCATACCTCTTGCGAGGTCTTTTAAAGATAAAAAGATGCCTTCTTATCTCCTATCCAGTCTTAGCAGTCGTTTCCAACTGTTATCCTCGTCTTAGGGGCAGATTGCTTACGCGTTACTCACCCGTTCGCCACTAAAGTTTAATTGCTTAAACTTCCGTTCGACTTGCATGTATTAGGCACGCCGCCAGCGTTAATCCTGAGCCAGGATCAAACTCTTCGTTTTTTTGACTTTTTAAACAGACTAGTTAAACTAATTTGTTTAAAAAAATTAATGAATTTAAAAAAATAATTTTTCAGTATCATCTTCAGTTTTCAAAGATTAAAATAGTTTTAATGGTGAAGGGAGGTGGATTCGAACCACCGTACCTTACGGAACAGTTTTACAGACTGCTGCGTTTAGCCACTTCGCTATCCCTCCAAAATTAAAAATACAATTTAATTTACCTAAAATATTATAGCACAATTAAAAAGAAAAAAACACTTTTTTTTAAAAAAAATAAAAAAAATATAATAGACAATAAAAAAAGATTTATTGTCTATTCATTAAAGGGATTTATTTTTCAATAAGAAATATTTTTTTTCCATGTTTTTTCTTGTAATTAAGGTTTGAAAAATAGTATAAGTATTACCAACAATCCAATATAAAGACAAGATAGGGTTAGAACAAGAAAACAAAACCATCATCAAAATCATAAACCAACTCATAATTTTCATTGTTTTTTCGGATTGTTTCGCTTTTTCTTTTTGTTCTAAAGTTAAATGATGAGTAGGTTTTTTTAAATAATCGGGTTTTTTAAAACTAACTTTATTTAAAAAAAACATAGTCAATCCAACTAAAAAAGATAATAAAGAAACAACAAACCAATGATTGGGTTGATTGAATTTAATAAAACCTAAAAAAGGTTTTTCAATTAATTTATCAGTTTCAAAAATACCTCCAGGAACAATAAAACGTCCAAGAGTTTGATTAATAGAAATAAATAAAGGAAGTTGTAAAAAAGAAACTAAAAAACCCCAAAAACTAAAATTATTTTTACGATAAACTTTCAAAATTTCTAACTGCATTTTCTGAGCAGAAGCGGGGTCTGATTGCAAAGCGTATTTTTGTTTTACTTTTTCAATTTCAGGTTGGATTAAATTCATATTCATAGTAAAAGTAGTGGTTTTGGTATAAATAGGCCAAGTAAGAGTTCGAAATAAAATTGTAGTTAAAATAATTCCTAAGCCTAAAGAAGCGAAAGGATAGGAAAAGAAATATAAAAAAGAGCCAACGGAAACAATTAAAACATTCCACAAATATCCAAAAGCACTCCATTCAAGGTATTGAGGAAATTGAATGGGTAAAGAAACATTAGTAACGAAAAAAATGATTTCTTCGTTTTTTCCCTCTTGTAATGTGAATTTTGATTTTAATTCTAACGGCTTATCAGAAGAAATTTGTTTTAGTTTTGCTTCGGATCCTTTAGTGTCTTCCAAATTGTGAAATATATTTGTTAAAGTGTGATTGGTTCCCTCTTTAAAATCCAAAAGATCTCTTAATTTTTCGAATTTTTTATCTTTTATATATCGAATGTTAGTGCCAGCAGGAACAGTTAATAATTTTTTGATAATTTCAACTTTGTCTTTGGATTCTGGATTACCTTTAAAAGCAAAAGGTAATTGTTTGGGATCTTTATTTTCTGGTTCTGAAACATTAATGTTAAACTTTTTTCTGCCGATGAAAAAACGCTTTTCTTTTTCTTGGGAATCCTTCCACTTATCATAATTGGTTTTTGTATCTATTTTGATGTCTTGATGTTTATCATTAAGAGTATAAACAAAAAAAATGTCATTCTCAATTTTTACTTTTTGCAAAATGTTGATCTTCATTTTTACAGAAGGCCAAAAAAACAATAAAAATAAAGTTAAAGAAAGAAAAAGGGGAAAAAATAAATTTTTTTTAAAAGAAATATTTTTCATACTTATTTTTAGTCAATCCTTTTATTTTAGTTATTTGAAAGTAATAAATTAATTTTGGAAGCAAATTTAGCAAATGTAGTTTTTAATTGTTGAAAAGTTAAATTTTTCGCTGGCGGTTTGATGACAATGACAAAAAAAAATGCAGGGTTAAGGTTGGAAGAGTAATTTCTAATAATTGCTCTTAAACGTCTTTTGATTAAGTTTCTTTCGTGAGCTTTACCGTACTTTTTACCAACACTTAAAGCAAATTTAAAATAAGTATTAACATTTTGTTTTGAATAATAAATTATAAAAGAAGAATTGCCACATCTTTTTTTTGAACGGAAAACAGCTGTAATTTCGCTTTCTTTTTTAAGAATATATTTTCTTTTCATTTTCTTAATGTTCCTAAAATAGCAATTTGTAAACTAAAAAAAAATAGTTTATTCCGAAAAACCAAGAAATAATAATTAAGTTTTTAAGTTTAAATTATGTTTAAGTTATTGTAAAATAAAGAAAAAAGGAAGATAAATAGCTTTGTAATTAAAGAGCTAATTGGGCTCTTCCTTTAGCTCTTCTGCGAGCAAGAACTTTGCAACCTCCAACAGTTGCCATTCTAGCTCTAAAGCCATGGGTTCTTTTTCTTTTAATTTTGCTAGGTTGATACGTTCTTTTCATAAAAAATCTCTTTCTATTTATTTAATGCAGTTTTTTTTAGAATAGTTAAAGCTTAAAAAAAAAATAAGATAAAATGTTTAAAAAATAAAAACAAGATAAAAAAATTTTAATAAGATTTAGCAAATAAAACTGTTTGAATAGCTTTTTTGTCGGTAACAGGACAATTAGGAGTGATTAAAGGAGTCTCTAAAATAACTCTTGCGGTTGCTCCGGTTTCTTCTTTGATTTTTATTTCAGCATCCATACCTGAAATACTCATCGCCACATAACCTTTTTTTTGCAGATGATCTTTAAATTCTTGATAAGTGCTTGCTTGTCTTCGGTTGGCCTCTAAATGGTTTTGGGCTTTTTGATACATTTTATCATGAATAGTTTTTAATAATTTAGGGATTTCTGCTTTGAAAGTGTTTTTGGAAAAATTATTCTTAGAATTATTATACCTTTGGAAAATAGTTACTTCTCCTTGGGCTAAATCACGCGCGCCAATTTCAATCCTCAAAGGGACTCCTTTAAGTTCGTATTGACTAAATTTCCAACCAGGGGTTTTATTTTGTAAATCCAAATGAACACGATAAGTTGTTTTTAAGTCATCAAAGATTTTTTTAGCTTCTGCTTGAACCAATTCATTTTTAGGTTGTAAAGGGATAATAACAATTTGAATGGGAGCGATATAAGGAGGCAAAATTAAGCCTTCATCATCACTGTGAACCATAATTAAAGCTCCAATTAGTCGTGTTGAAACACCCCAAGAAGTTTGATGAACATATTTATTTTGATGATCTTGATCTTGAAATTGAATTTGAAATGATTGAGCGAAATTAGTGCCTAAATAATGAGAGGTTCCTGCTTGTAAAGCTTGACCATCTTGCATTAAAGCTTCAATAGAATAAGTAATTAAAGCACCGGCAAATTTTTCCTTTTCAGTTTTGCGACCACAAACAAAAGGAAGGGCTAAAAGTTCCTTGCCTAATTTTTCGTAAAGTTGAATCGCAAACAAAGTTTGATCAAGTGCTTCTTTTTCAGTAGCATGAACAGTATGACCTTCTTGCCATAAAAATTCTTTGCCACGTAAAAAAGGTTTGGTTGCTTTTTCCCAACGAACAACGTTGCAAAATTGATTATATAACTTAGGCAAATCACGGTAAGAACTAATAATTTTGGCGTAATATTGCGAAAATAAAACTTCTGAAGTCGGACGGATAACAAGTTTTTCAAATAATTCTTTTTGACCAGTAGAAGTAATCATAGCCGCTTCGGGTGAAAAACCTTGAATATGGTCTTTTTCTTTTTGAAAAAGCTTTTCAGAAAACACTAAAGGAAAATACACATTTTGGTGTCCTGTTTTTTGGAATTCATAATTAAGATATTTTTGAATATTTTCCCACAAGGCATAACCATAAGGCAAATAAATAATAAATCCTTTAACATCTGAATACGCTATTAATTCAGCCTTTAAGCAAATATCTGTATACCATTGACCAAAATCAGATAAGTGTGAAGTGACTTTTTCTACTCGTTTAATTGATTTCATTTTTCTATAACCTTTATATAGTTATTTTGAAGGAAAAAATTATTCCTTGGTGTTATTATCGCTTTTTAAAAGCATGTATCCGATGTGAAATAAAAAAAATAAATAATTAAAAAATTAAATCGCTTAAATAATTTTATTGAAATATTTATTTTTTTAAAAACAAAAAAATTTCAAAAAGTTTTAAAAATAAAATTAATGGCGGAGCAGAAGGGATTCGAACCCTTGCACCGATTTCTCGGACTACGTCCTTAGCAGGGACGCCTCTTATAGCCACTTGAGTACTACTCCTCAATTAGATTAGATAAAAATTGGAAAAATAAAAATCACAAATAACTAATATAAGAAAGGTATAAAAAATAATTAAATAAAAAAATATACCTCAAATAAAAATAGAATATACAGAAAATAAAAATAAATGGAGGCCCTGAACGGATTTGAACCGATGATCAAGCTTTTGCAGAGCCATGCCTTACCACTTGGCTACAGGGCCACAAAAAAAATTAACAAAAAGATTTCATTAAAGCTTCAATTTCTGTAATTTCTTTAGGGATTTTTTGAGATAAATTAATTGCACCATTTTTAGTCACTAAAATATCGTCTTCGATTCTAATGCCGAGATTAAATTTTTGGAAATAAAGACCTGGTTCCACAGTGATAACACTGTTTTCTCCAATAATATCAGAATAATTACAAACGTCATGAACGTCTAGTCCTAAATGATGACATAAACCATGATAACAATAATTATCAATACGGTCGTTTTCTTGCCAAAGAGATAACTCTTTCAAGCCTTCTGCTAAAATATTTTTACCATAGTGATTTAATTGTGCTAAGGTGTGATGCGGTCTTACAAAAGAGATAATTGCTTTATTGGCTTTTAAAACTAAATTATAAATTTGCTTTTGAAAAGGAGTAAAAACGCCACCAATAGGATAACAACGAGTAATATCAGAAGAGTAATGATTATAATTAACTCCCGCATCAAATAACAAAACTTCATTATGATTTAATTGCGCAGAATTGCGAATATAATGTAAAACCAAAGCATTTTTGCCTGAGGCAGCAATAGTATCAAAAGCTTCTTTGGTTTGGTTTTTTTCTAAAAAATAACGGAAAAAAGAAGCTACATCATTTTCATTATTTAAAGGTTTAATTTGAGTCATTAGTTGAGTTAAGGCTTGAGCGTTGATTTCTAAAGCTTTTTTAATTTGGGTTTGTTCATAAAGATTTTTAGATTGACGCAAAGCCAATAAAAAAGGAGAGCTGTTTTTAATTTTTAAAAAAGGATACAAAGACAAAAGTTTTTGACAAAACATTAAAGCTTGATTATTTTCTTGTGTTAAATTACGGGAGCTACTTGATAAATCAAAATAAAAAGCATCAATCGAAGCAGTGGAAAAACTTCTTAAAGGGTTGATGGTTTCTAATAAAAAAGAATTAAAAAGGGTATTTTTTTGAATCTTTTCTTCTTTAAGGCAAGATATTTTAGAAGCTTCAGAAAAACTTAAAAGATCGCCATCCCATAAAGCTTTTTGCGGGTCGCGTTCATCTAAAAATAAAAACACTTGAGAACCGGAAGCAGTTTTTTTAATGAATAAAATTGAATTAGGTTGATTAATTCCTGTTAAATAATAAAAATTATGATCGACTTCAAAAGGGAAAAATTGATCACCACTTTTCACAATCTTTTTACCAGAAAAAAATACAGCAGCTGTGTTTTGTTCCATTTTTTGAATCAAGTTGTCTCTATTTTGTAAAAACATAAAAGCTTATCTCCCTTAAAAAATGATAAAATTAATCATATTAAATCTCAAAAAGAAAAAATTATTTTTTTTCGCGATGCAAAACGTTCGTTCTAGAAAAAGGACAATATTTTTTTAACTCTAAACGACTAGTAGTTTTTTTCTTATTTTTATCAGTATGATAATTTTCTCTTTTGCAATCAGTGCAAACTAGTTTTAATAAATCACGCATTTTTTCCTCCTTAATAAATTTTATATTAAAAATGCAAAATAAAAGTTATAATTTCTTTGTTTTACGGAAAACCATTTTCTTCTTTGACCATAAAAGAAAATACATCATTAAAGAAATGAAACAAAAAAGAATGAAAAATAATTTAAAAACAGGGGCATAACCTTTAAAAACAAAACGATGACTTTTTTTAGGTAATTCTTTTGTAGGATCATCACAGAAAGGGGAGAAAAAAACATAAGGAAATAGTCTAAAAGGATCTCTTTTTACATCATCTTTATTGGTGATAATCGGTTGGTCTAGTTTAAATTCGCTATAATAAGGTATCATTTTTAAATAAGCGATTGAACTGAGTATAACCATATAAAACAAAGCATGAAGATAACCCACCCATATTTTTTTATAAGGAATTGCAAAAGTATTAACAAAAAAATAAAAATACAAATAAGTTAAAGGGATGATGGTATGTTGTAAATGTGAAATAATATATTTAAGTTCCCAATCAAATTTTGTAAAATGTTTAAATTTATCAATAATAATATGATAAATAAAACCTGTCATCAAAATACTAATCAAACACATAAAAATAAGATACTGATACCACTTTTTCTGGCGAACTTTTGTAAAAAACAAAGCATAAATAATTAAAACAAATAAATTACTTTGATAAGTAAAATAAAAATACATTTTTATGAAAGTATTGTGACCAGGAAAATAACCACTTATATTATAATCTAAAATTCCATCCTTAACGAAATGAGGATAATCAGAGGGTGCATTATGACTATTATCAAAATAATGTTTACCTTTATCTGATGATTTATTAAAATCACGAAAGAAACAAAGAATCATTAAAGAAATGCAAAGGAATAGAAAAAGGAAAACAATATCAGGGTTTTTAAAATAATTACAAAAAGCTATTTTTTTTATTTTATTTTTAATAAACATATCGTTTCCTCTTTGTAATCACAAAAACTAAAAAATTAACTATTAAAAACTAAAGGTTTGCGGTGTTGTTTCGATATTATCGGTTTCACAATATTTTGTTCTAAAGCTTGAGGAAAAGGATATTTTTCTTCTCTCATTCTTTTAAATAATAAATAAATAAATCCTCTTTCAAAGTCAATGCGGGTAATAACTGCTATTTCTTTTTCGTTTTCAACTCTCGCTCTTTCCCCGATTAAATAAGTTTTTGGAAAAGTTTTTGCCACAGATAACCTACCTTCTTAAAAAATGAAAATTTACTTATAAAACGTTCAAAAAAAATAAAATAATAAAAAAAACAAACTTTTTTTAGTTTGTTTTTTTTAACAAAAAAGATATTCAAAAACTAATAACTGGTTTTTTTAGGAAACAAAAACATCTTTGAAATTTTTACTAAATTTAAAAACAGGAACTTTTTTAGCTGGAATATCAATAGTTTCGCCAGTTCTTGGGTTTTTTCCTTGGCGAGTAGTTCTTTGTTTAGCTCCGAAAGTGCCAAAACCAGTTAAAGTAAGTTTTTCATTTTCTTCAAATGATTGAACGCTTTCATAAATTGCTGCAACAAAGCTATCTAAAATTTTGGCAGCTTCTTTTTGGCTAACATTATGTTTTTCTGCTAATATTTTCAAAAAGTCTAATGTATTCATTTTTTCTTTCCTTTCTTTTAAATTACGTAATTATTATAACATCAAAAAAAAAAATTGCAAGCAAAAACAAAAAATTATTGCATTTTTTTCTTTTTTTTAACAATCGGACTTAAAAGGTCTCTGCATTAATTCATCAAAAACTAATTCAAAAGGCCTACATTCATAAATCAATTGATAAGCGGCTTTAATAAGCGGCAAATCAAGTTGATGTTTTGATTGCAATTGATAAAAAGCAACAAGACTTTGAAATCCTTCAATCACTTGATCTGATTCAGACATGATTTGTTCATAAGTTTTTCCAGCGCCAATTTTTTGACCGGCTGAAAAGTTTCTGGAATGTGTACTAAAGGCAGTCACGATTAAATCACCTAAACCAGGCAATCCCAAAACTGTTTTAAAATTACCATGATAAAAAGTTACTAAACGAGACATTTCAACGATTCCACGACTTATTAAGGCAGCTTGAGAATTGATTCCAAACCCTTTAGCAACTAAAATACCATTAATTAAAGCCAAAACATTTTTTAAAGCACTACAAACTTCATTACCAACCAAATCAGAAGAGGTATAGATTTTTAAATAGATGGGGTTAGAAAAAATTTTTTGAATTTCGGTGGCAAAAGATAAATGAGAAGAGGCAGCAGTTAAAAGGGTTACTTTTCTTAATATAACTTCTTCAGCGTGAGAAGGACCCATCAAAGAAGCGTAATTTTGCAAAAGAGAAGGAGGGATAATTTGATTCACAATTTGAGAAACGCGGAAAAAAGTTGACGGTTCAATTCCTTTAGAAACGTTAACAAAAGATTTAGGAGTTTTAGATAATAAAGCAATCTGTTGCAAAACTTGTCGCATAGCTTTTGTAGGGACCGCCAAAACTAATAAATCAGAATAAAGCAAGGATATTTCTAAATCAGAAGTTGATTGAATATTTTTTAAAGGAAGGTCAAAAATAGAATGCATGCCTTGATTAATGCGATTAATATAATTTTTGTTAAGATCATAAACTAAAACTTGATGGTTGTTATCGGTCAAAACTTGAGCCAAAGTTGCTCCCCAAGCTCCACCGCCAATTATTGTAATATGCATAATGTTCAAATTCTTTCCAAAAAAAATATTGTATATTTAAAAAAAGAAAAAAATAATTTTTTTAAATTCTTTTTGTATTTCTATAACTTTACTTTTCCGCTTGGAAATTGGTTTTTTTGATATTACTTAAATTGATTTGATTATTTTATAATTTTTTTGTTGGTTTTAAGTATTCATTATTCAAAAATATAATTTTTTTAATTAATTGATGAACAGGGAAGAAGAAGGAAATATTTTTTTAATTTTTTCGATTTTGTATGGATTTGCAAATTTTTGAGGAATAAAGTCGTTTATTAACTTTTTCTGGGATTTAAGTTTATTATTTATAAATGTAATTTTTCACCAATTAAAGGAGTTTATTAGGAAATTTAATTAAGTCTTAAAATGTGAAAATGGTTTTTTTATTTACTTATAAAAAAAATAATTATATAAAAAAACAGTTTAAATAATAATGAAATATGTTTTAATTAAAAATGTTTTTTGTTTCAGGCACGGTTTTTTGCTGTTTGGTATCTGTTTTCAAATTAATACAAATAAAACCACAAACTAAATTGAATTTAATTTAAAGTGAGTTTTAAGTATTTAAATTTGAAATACTTCATTTTGCAAAAATTTTGCAAAAGATAGATAAAACACAGTTTAAAAATAAGCGCCACTAATTATTTTTTAATTATTAATAATAATTTGGCAGTTAGAGCTCAAGAAATAATTAATTTTTTCATAAACATAAACATAAAAGAATAATAAAACAAAGTTTTCAAAAAAGAAAGTTAAAAAGAAAAAATGCAATCCTTAAAAAAATTATTGGCTTAATTGAACCAAAAAAAATTTCAAATTGATAAAAAAACAAAGCATAATTTATTTTTATATCAAAAACTTGAAAAAATTGATTAATTTGAATATTTTTACTCAAATATTTTCCAACTAATAAATTTTTCAAATAATATCAAAAAAACTAAAATATAATAAAACAAATGAAAAAATAATTATTTAAGTTCGCTAAGAAATAACAATTTTTTATAATTTATTATTTTATTATTTTTTGAAAATTGAAAATATAAACACTTGAAAATAAAAAAATGAAATGAAACTCATCATTGTGAAAAAAATACTAAATGCTAAATTTTCATAATTTATTAGATTTATAAAAAAATACCGGATAGAAAAATAAAATGAATTTCTTTATACAAGCGTAAATAATAAATTTAAAAATTCTTTAAAAAAGGGTCAATGTGCATAAGCCATGTTTTGTTCTTGTTAAAAAACAAGCGTGATCATTTATCTTCTACTAAAAAAGTAATGTAATCCTAACTTCATTTTGTTGAATTACATGCCCCTACCATTATTTTGGGTTGTTAGCTTGAGGGGTTTATCGCGTTTCACCTAATTATTTCTAATTAGCTCGTCTCTGTGACACTTTTAAGTTTTCGTTTCATAGATTTACATAAAATAGACCCTTAGAAACCGAAAACGCCGTTGTTTTCTTGCGAAAGCACTCTAAGTTATTTATTCCTTAGACACAAACACTACATGCAATCGCAGCATGTGCTAACATGGACTTTCCTAAGTTTAAAAAAACAATAAAGTTTTTAAACCTCGATCACCTTCCATCGACCTCTTTTATTTTATCAAATAATTAATCAATATGTTAAAAAAACTTTTTTTAAATGAATATAGTTCTGAAAAATGGGGGTTGAGGTTTGTGTTTTTTATGTGTTTGAAACATTCATTAACTAAAGATGAATAAGGGGGATAGCCACCTTATTTTGGTTTTTAAACTTTAAAACAAAAATCATTTAGTTTCGCAATGGGAAGAATTTGAAGAAATTAGAGAGTTGCTTTTTTAGATATTTTGTAAATCTTTATCCCTCCACTCTATAAGTCAAAAAAAATTATGAAGAATAATGAAAAAAATATTTTCTACTTTATTTTATCATTTTACTTAAAAAAATTTACAGCAAAATAACCTCCTTGTTTTTTGGTTTATTGTTGCGAGAAAAAAATAAAAAAAAGGTTAAAAAGAGTTAATTTTTTCTTGAATTTATAAACAATTTGGCTTCTAAAAAAACTTTAAAACCAAAAAAAATAATTTTCAAATTTTGTCTAAAAAGTTTTTGAAAAAACAATGTCATAAATTAAAAAAAGCCAAACAGGGGAAAAAAGTTATGTTAATGAAAGTTTTATCAAGCAAAATAATAAATATAAGATAAAATGTTTTTCTTTTTATTTTCTTAATAAATTTTTAATTTTTTTACCTTAATTTTTTATTTTGAAAAGATATGGAAATATCTCGTTGATTTTAAATTTTAAAGAATAATTGAGATTTCAAAATGTGATTAATAAAACAATCATCGTGGAGTTATTTTTAATGTATTTGATTTTGTCTTGAATATTCATTTGTTTACTCCTTAGTTGGTGTCTATTTGGCGGGGGACAACAAAACCTACTTCCTTAAATGTTTGCGTTTCCATATCGAAGTGATAAACTAAAGTTTGTTTACTGCCACTACGGTTTTTTTCGATGTTGACCTCAATAATTTTTTGGTTATCTTTTCCTCTTGCATCTTTGTATAATTGACTTACAGTTTCGTTATTGGAAGAAATAAGTTTTTCTTTATCTTTGGATGTTTTGGGGTTGAATTCAGACATTATTAAAACAATATCCGAGTTTGTCTCAATGCCTCCAGAACCTTTTAAAGTGGTTATTTCAGGGGATTCACCTTGGTAATTGCTGTAAATGTCTCTATAAAATTGTGATAAAATAATAATAATTTCTAATTTGGTTGCGAGTTCTTTGATTTTTTTCATGATTTCATCAATTGCTAAGCGGTCGTTTTCTAAATGTTTAGTTGATTTTATGATTTGGATATAGTCGATTACGACAATATCTACTTTTTTCTCTAAATGAAGGCGATAAAGTAAATTGACAATGTAATTAATGCTTTTGGATTTGTCATAATTAAAAGTTAAATTAAGGTGAGTAAATAAACGATTTGCAGATTCCATCCTTTCGATATAAATACTTGGCGTAATATCGGTTGCTTGAGGGTCAAAGTCTTTATCCAAAATAACATTTAAAGGAATTTGGGTATGATGCGCTAATAGGCGGATTAAGTTTTCTTTCCAAGTCATTTCGTATGAAAAAACGACCATATGTGGTTGTTCTTTGGATTCTTTAATCCTGGTTTGGGCTAAATCTAGTAATAAATTATAGACAAAAGTAGTTTTTCCTAAGCCTGTATAACCTCCGATTGTGATAACTTGACCTTTTTTAAATCCTTTAGTGTTTTTGTTTAACATTTCAAAATTGTCGGATAAACGATAATATTCTTCTTGGATTGTTTGTTTAGCAGAAACATCAGGGGATAAAAATTCAGGATTTGAAGAAATTGATTGTTTAAGAGTAAAACGGTCTTTATCGGATTCATTAGGAATGAGTAAGATGAACTCTTTTAGTTTGGCAAATATTTCTTTTATGTGTGAATCTACAAGATGAGGAGGGTATCCTTCCAAAGAAGAAGGTCTCAAGATTGTTAAAAATTGTTGATAAAGTTGAGTTTGGGTGTATGTATGTTTTAAATTGACTAGTAGGTGAGTATTGTCAATCGAGGAAGCATCAGTATCTAAAAAAATGAGGTGATTTGCAGTGATGTTTTCTTGAGGATAATGTTTCTGTAAATAAGTCAATAATTCGGATATAATAAATTGTCTGGTTTTCTTTCTGTTCAAAGAGCGAGAAAATGGTCCTTCAAGATTTAAATATTTTAAAGCATTAAAGATTTTTTGGTTTAATGGGTCTTGTAAGTGTTTAGGGTTAACTATTTGACAATAAAATTCTAAGCGTTTCCATTCTTCTTGTTTAATGTAATCGACAATTTGGATTAGGGCTTTTTGTTCGTTAGTTAGCATTTTTTTAATCTCCTTATTTTTTATTTTTAATTTTTAATGAATTTTCACTTTTTTAATTTGAAAAGATACTAAATTATTTATTTAATTTTAGTTTTAAATAATATTTTTTTAAATCAAAAATATTGACTTTTAAAACATTTTAAAATATAGTTTAATATTTAAAAAACTTCAAATAATTATTTTAAACGTCATTAAGGGACAAAAAAAGTTGCTTTAAAGTATTTAAGTTTTTGTTAATTGTGATTTTAAATGACACTTAATTTTAATTTAAGTTTTCTTCATTTCTTGTTTATTGCAATTGGAGATTGAATTTCTTTGTATAAAAGGTGTGTTATTGCTTGGTTGGAATGAAAGATGGAATTTTTAAAATCTCACTTTTTTCTTCAATTAATTTCAAAGGAATAGTCCACCATACTTGGCAACTCATACTAGATACAATTTTAAATTTTACTCCTTTTTCATTAGTTAAAAATTTATTATTTTTCTTTTTTTTCCAATTATTTTTTTCTTGTTCGCTTATTTTTAAAATGTCTTTCGGTAAATAATAAATCTGATAAATATGCCTTTCATCTATTTGTTCTTTTTCTTTGTTCTTGTGATATGGAACAGTAATTATAGAAGAATCGTTTCCGTTAATAAACTCAGTGATTTTCTTTTCATCATTTCCAAATCTTCCCAAACGATAACCAGAAAGGGTTAATTTTTGTTTTGATTTATCTATCTGTCCTGATTTAATTTTAATTTGTATCTCGTTATTAATTAAAATATCACAATATTGTTTAGTTTTGTTTTGTTTAGTTTTATTGTCGTTCCATGCAACAGAAACAGTATTCGAAAGGACGTCTTTAATACTTTTAAAAATTAATTCTTTTAACTGCCAACTACTTGCCAACTACTGCATCTACGATAATCAAAAAGTTGATGATATTTTGTTAAATATTTTTTTAAATTATTTACCATATCTGAATTTAATTTATACATTTTATGAATTTTTTAACACTTCCTTAATTAACATTACATAATCGGGGGGTTATTTCGATGCCGATATAATTTAAGTTTTTCTTTTTGGCAACTAAACATTCTGAACCTGAGCCAGCAAAAGGGATTAAAACATTGCCTTTTTGATTTTTCATAATCACTGAATCAATTAATTTATTAGTTAACATTTGAGGTTTTTGGGTAGGATGAATAATAGTTTGATGAGGGGATTGGTGGTTTTTTAGTTCTTTGGATCTAAAAATTTTACAATCACAAGTTTTACACAAAAAGAACCGTTCTTTAAAGCCTGCACCACCCGCCAAAGCAGGAACTTTGATGATATCACGCGGAAGAGCTCCTTTTTCGTTTACGCGATATAAAGTTTCGGAATTGCCAAAACGGCCTAAAGTGCCATTTCTTTTTTTTCCATCATATTTCAAAAAATTGGAAGTATAAGGTTCTCTAATTTGGTCGATATTAATTTTTGGTTTTTCGTTATTCCAAAGACATAAAATGGATTCATAAGAACGTTGCCAAAAACTACAAGAAGGCATGTTTTTGTTAGTATAATGCCAAGCCAAAATTCTTTGTTTATCATAAGGAAATTTCGCTGCTACACGAGCCAAAATTTCAGGAAAACCATACATATAAAAAATACCATCTGGGGTCAATAATTTAAGGCATTGTTTAATCCAAGTCAAAGACCATTTTAAATACTCATCTATTTCTAATAAATCGTGATTGTTACCAAAATTTTTGCCGATATTATAAGGTGGATCGGCGATAATTATATTGAATTTAATATTTTGAAGTTGGTTTAAAGATTCGCAAACATCACCTAAAATGATTGATGAAAAAGAATCAGTTGTATCAAGTGGATTGATTTTGTTTGTTAAATTATTATTTTGGAATTTTACTATATCCCTATTTGAGTCTTCGGTTTCAATTTGTTTAATCATTTTTTTAAAATATGTATTATAATTTTTAGGAATTGATTTTTGTTTTTCCCAACGTTTGATAGTTCCTTTATGAACTTGAAGAAAATTTAATATAAAATCTATGCCTTTGACATTTTTGATGTTTAAAAATGTATCAAAAGAAGTTACATTTTTCATTTTTTAAACCACTTTCTTCTTAATTATTATATTATATTTTTTCATTTTGCATAAATTTGTGATTTTAATTGTTCGCCTCCCTATGTTTTTTTATTTTTACATTGATTAGAGAGTTGCTTTTTTTAAATATTTTGTAAATCATTTTATAAATCTTTATCCCTCCACTCTATAAGTCAAAAAAAATTATGAAGAATAATAAAAAAAATTATTTTCTACTTTATTTTATCATTTTACTTAAAAAAATGTACAGCAAAATAACCTCCTTGTTTTTGGGTTTAATTTTTGGTTTATTGTTGCGAGAAAAAAATAAAAAAAGGTTAAAAAGAGTTAATTTTTTCTTGAATTTATAAACAATTTGGCTTCTAAAAAAAACTTTAAAACCAAAAAAATAATTTTCAAATTTTGTCTAAAAAGTTTTTGAAAAAACAATGTCATAAATTATAAAAAAACCAAACAGGAAATATTTGTTATAAATTAAAAAACTAATACTAGAAGCAAGCGAAAAAAAGGGATAAACTGTGTTAATAATTATTTTGGAAAAATACTTTTGTTATTCATCAGCTCCATTTTTCAGGACTATACTATATTTGTTTTAGATAGCCAAATAAAAAACTGCAACAAATCAAAATATGGTGCAATTTGTCTAAATTGTGTTTATTTACGATTTGTTGATTTGTTGATATAAATAAAAAAATATCATTAAATGGTTTTGTTTTTTGATGCTTTTAGGTTTTTAAGCTTATCGGGTTAATTTATTGAGTTTGTATCCCAAACTTTAATAAATAACAATTCATAATTGAATGGAATTAAAAATTATTAAAAAATTAGATAAGTTTTTTATTAAAAAAAACAAATTTTTCATCTGAAAAAATTATAAATTATCACAATATTTTAAAGTTTTTGGAAAAAACTAAAAGAAAAATTTGGAAATAGTTCAAATTAAAGTAATTTGTTTCTTTACTTATTTGGTTATTTTTGGATTAAAAATAAATATTTTTTTGACAAAAGCTATAATTTGGAGTACAATTTAAATAGGGGTATATAGCTTATATAAAAAAAATATTAATTTACCACTATGTTTAAAAATTACTCAATATCAATTCAAAAATTGATTAATTAATCTCGATAAATTTTCTTTAATTAAAAAAATAAGGAGCATGAAAATGTTAACTAATGTTTATGATCCCCTCAAAGGAAAAAAATTAGAAATTCTTGACGCTCAAGGAAATCTCGTAAACCCCGAATTAGAACCACAAATTGAAAAAAACATTTTATTAAAAATGTACAAAACTATGGTTTTAAGCAGACAAGCGGATTTGGCGGCTTTAAAATATCAACGTCAAGGAAGAATGGGCAATTACTTGCTTAATTCAGGTCAAGAAGCTTCTCAAGTTGGAGCTGCTGCTGCTTTGGCACCACAAGATTGGGTTTCACCTTACTATCGCGATGCTGGTATTTTTCTTTATCGCGGAGTTTCTTTAGAACAATTTTATCTTTATTGGTATGGCAATGAAAAAGGTTCTCAATTAGATCCTAAATTACGTATTTTGCCGGCTAATATTATTATTGGATCAAGTGTTAACTTAGGTGCTGGTTTAGCTTTTGCAAGTAAGTACCAAAATAAAAAAGAAGCAACAATTGCAACTATTGGTGATGGAGGAACTGCTCACGAAGAGTTTAACGCTGGCCTAAATTATGCAGCTGTTTTTCGAGTTCCTTTAGTAGTGTTGATTCAAAACAACCAATACTCTATTTCTAACCCTCGTAAAAACATTTCTAAAGCAGCAACTTTAGCTCAAAAATGTTATGCTTTTGGTATTCCAGGAATGCAAGTTGATGGCAACGATGTTTTAGCAGTTTATGTAGCAGTCAAAGAAGCCTTACAGCGCGCAAGAGATGGAGAAGGTCCGATTTTAATTGAAAACGTTGCTTACCGTCTAGAAGCTCACTCTACTAACGATAACGCCTCTGTTTATCGTAGCAAAGAAGAAGAAAACGAGTGGAGAAAAAAAGACCCTATTTTACGTTTCCAACTTTATTTAATTAAAAAAGGGTACCTCACTCAAGAACAAGTGAAACAAACAGAAGCAGAAGCTCAACAAGAAATAGTTTTAGCACATCAAAAAGTTGAAAAAGATGGCGGACAAATCAAATTAAGAGAAATTTTTGAATACACTTATGAAAAAATGACTCCTCAATTAGAAGAACAATACCAAGAATGCCAAGATTTTTTCAATCAGAAAGAAGGTAAATAATCATGGCTTTGATGACTTTATTACAAGCAATTAACCAAACTTTAGATAGTCAATTAAAAAAAGACCCCAATATGGTTGTTTTTGGTCAAGATGTAGGTAAATTAGGAGGAGTTTTTCGCGTTACTCAAGGATTACAAACTAAATACGGCGAAAATCGTGTTTTTAACACTCCTATTGCTGAATCAGCTATTATCGGAAGTGCCATTGGAATGGCAATGAACGGCTTAAAGCCAGTTGCAGAAATTCAATTTGACGGCTTTATTTTTGTAGGTCTGGAAGATTTATTCGCTCATGCAGCTCGTATGCGTAATCGTAGTCGCGGTACTCGCAGTGTTCCTATGGTAGTTAGAGTTCCTGTAGGTGGTGGGGTAAAATCTTTAGAACATCACTCTGAAAGTTTAGAAGTTATTTTAGGTTCTGTTCCTGGATTAAAAGTGGTAATTCCTTCTAACCCTTATGATGCCAAAGGTTTATTAATGGCAGCTATCAAAGACCCTGACCCGGTTATTTTTATGGAACCTAAAAGAATTTACCGCGGATTTAAACAAGAAGTGCCAGAACAAGATTATGAAGTTGAAATCGGTAAAGCTAAAATAGTTCAAGAAGGTTCAGATATTACCGTGGTTGCTTGGGGGGCGATGGTTCCAGAAACTCAATTAGCAATTAAACAAATTAATAATGAAGTTTCAGTTGAACTTATTGATTTAAGAAGCATTAACCCTATTGACCGCGAAACTGTTATTGAATCAGTTAAAAAAACAGGTCGTTTTTTAGTAGTTCATGAAGCTTGCAAAACTTATGGACCTGCTGGTGAACTAATCACTTTAGTTAATGAAAAAGCTTTTTTACATTTAGAAGCCGCTCCATCAAGAGTTACTGGCAACGATATCACAATGCCTTTAGCCAAAGGAGAACATTATCAATTTTTAAGTCCTGAAAAAATAGCTGCTGCTATTCGCAAAGTAGCTTTAGAAGAATAAACATAACAAGGAGAAAAAATATGTTTGAATTTAAATTTGCTGATGTTGGAGAAGGTATTCATGAAGGAACCATTACAAGATGGTTTTTTAAAAAAGGCGATTCCGTTAAGAAAGATGATGTTTTAGTTAAAATAGAAACAGATAAATTAGATGTTGAATTAACTTCTCCTGCGACAGGAACTATCATTAAGATGACTCACAAAGAAGGGGATGTGATTAATGTCGGAGAAACACTAGTTTTAATTAAAGAACCAGGAGATTCTGAAATAGAAGTAAAAACCGAAAAAACCCCTTCATCCCACACTTCTTCTAAAGAAGAAAAAACACCTTCATTTCAACCAAAATCTAATGACAATCAAAAAATATTGGCAACTCCTTTAGTAAGAAGTTTAGCAAAAGAATTAGGAGTTGATTTAACTAAAGTAAAAGGGACTGGTTTTGGGGGAAAAATCTTAAAAGCAGATATCCTTTCAAATCAAAAACAAACTCAAACACCAAGCCCTTTAATGACTCAAAGTTCTCAATTAACCTCAATGGATTCAGTTGCTCAAACAGAAGTTGTGAAAATTTCGCGTTTAAGAAAAGCAATTGCCCAAAAAATGGTCCTTTCCAAAAGCAACATTCCAGAAACAAATTTAATGGATGAAGTAAACATCACAGCTTTAGTTAATTTAAGAAAACAACTTAAAGAAGAAGCTGAAAAACAAGGAATTAAACTAACTTTTATGGCTTTTATTATGAAAGCTGTTGCAATCGCTTTGAAAGAATTCCCTCTTTTTAATGCTAGTTATGATGAACCTAAAGAAGAAATTATTTTCAAAAAATTTATTAATTTAGGAATTGCAGTTGATACTAAAGATGGTCTAATTGTTCCTAATGTTAAAAACGCTTATCCGTTAAGTCTTTTGGAATTAGCAAAAAACTTACAAGAAGTAGTCAAAGCAACCATCGAAAGAAAAGTTCAATTAGAACAACTACAAAATAGCACCTTTACAATTACTAATTTTGGATCTTTAGATATTAGTTATGGAACCCCTGTAATTAATTATCCTGAAGTAGCAATTTTGGGTGTTGGAAAAATCTCCAAAAAACCAATTGTAGAAAATAATCAAATTGTTGTTGCTGATATGTTGCCGCTTTCTCTTGCAATCGACCACCGTATTATCGATGGAGCTGATGGAGGAAGTTTCTTAAAACGAATTAAAGAATTATTAAAATCACCTACTTTATTATTTTTATCCTAAATGAAGAAAGTATAACATAAATATGAAAAATTATGATATTTTAATAATCGGTGGAGGACCGGGAGGATATGTGGCCGCAATCAAGGCGGCCCAATTAGGGGCTAAAGTTGCTTTAGTTGAAGATCATAAATTAGGCGGCATTTGTCTTAATTATGGATGCATTCCTACCAAAACTTATTTAAAAAGTGCCAAAGTTTATCAAACTATCCAACATGCTCAAGATTTTGGCATTACACTTAATCAACCGCCCACTTTTAATTGGCTTGCTATTTTTAATCGTAAAAATAAAATTGTCAATCAATTAACTAGTGGCATCGCTTTTTTACTTAAAAAAAATAAAGTTGATGTTTATAATGGGTTTGCAGTTCCTCTTTCTCCTCAAAAAATCCAAGTTAATAAAGAAATATTAGAAACTGAAAAACTTATTATTGCAACAGGCGCTACCGCCTTTATTCCTCCAATTCCAGGAGCTTTAGAAGCTTATCAAAAAAATATTTTAAAAACTAGCAAAGAATTATTGCAATTAGACAAACATCCCAAAAATATTATTATTATCGGCGGCGGAGTAATTGGGGTTGAATTTGCTACCATTCATAAATCTTTTGGTGCTGAAGTTACTATTTTAGAAAGACAAAGCAATATTTTAAATGGTTCAGATCATGATATTGTTAACGCTTACACTAAAAGGTTAAAAAGTGATGGAATTAATGTTTTAACAGAAGTTCAAATCAATTCAATTCAAGGTCATAAAGTTACCTATACTCACCAAAATATTCAAACCACTCAAGAAGCAGAAGTTATTTTAATGGCTGCAGGAACAAAACCTAATTTGGCTGGTTTAGAAAAACTTGATTTAGAAAAAAATAACAATAGTATTGTTACTGATGAATTTTTACAAACTTCTATTCCTGGAGTTTATGCAATCGGTGATGTTAACGGTAAGTATATGTTGGCTCACGTAGCTAGTCATGAAGGAATTATTGCCGTAATGCATGCTTTAGGCAAAGGAGAACATGGTATAAATTATAATCGTATTCCTTCTTGTATTTATGGCTTTCCTGAAATTGCTTCTATCGGAATGACCGAACAAGATGCCCAAATGAAAAAAATAGATTATAAAGTTTCTAAAGTTCCACTTTCTGCCATCGGAAAAGCTTTAGCTGATGGTGAAAAAGAAGGATTTGCTAAAATTATTGTTGATAAAAAACATTTAGAGATTATTGGTATGCATATTTATGCTTATAATGCAACTGAATTAATTAGCGAAATTGCTGTTGGAATGGAATTAGAAGGAACAGCATATGAATTGGCCCAAGCAATTCATCCTCATCCAACATTATCAGAATTAACTTTTGAAGCTCTTTTAGGTGCTATCGACAAACCTATTCACGTTTAAAAATGAAGACAAATAAAAACTAACTTTTTTTAAGTTAGCTTTTTTTATTTTATTCAAAATCCATAAATTAATTTATTCTTTTGTCCAATTTAGTCAAAATTATAATTAATTATCTAGATTTATTATAAACATATAAACAATAGTTAAAAAAATCTTCATCCAATTAACTATTGTTTATTTTTTTCAAACGATTTTTATTAAATTGCAAAGTTGATAAAAGATTAATTAACTTAGACAAGCCGCTTTTTATATTTTTTAGATTGTTAATTTTCAAAAAATCTAATGTTAAATATGTCTTTGAAAGCGGGGAACCAACTTTTTTAATTTTTTTCAAAACGATTTTTATTAAATTGCAAAGTTGATAAATATTTTAAAATATAATGTTTTTTTATTAACTAGTTTTTAAGTATTTAAAGCCACAAAAAAATTGAAAAAATTATTTAGTTAGTTTAGTTTAATTTGAAAATTATGAAAAAAACTTTGTAGTTTTCAAAAATTAAAAATAAGAATAAAAAGGTATAAAAAATGTTAATAGATACCCATGCACATCTGAATGTTGCAAATTATGACAAAGATTTAGACGAAGTTTTAAAAAGGGCTTTTCAAAATGATGTCAAAAAAATGATTGTAGTCGGAATGGATCAAAAAAGCAATCAAAAAGCTTTTGAGATAGCTAACAAATACAAAGAAATAATGGTCTCTTTTGGGATTCATCCTTGTTCAGAATTTCCAAAAGAAACCTCAGAAAGTATTATTAAATACCTCAAGCATCCTCAAACAGTTGCTGTTGGCGAAATTGGACTAGATTTACATCATCGACAAGACAATTTAGATATTCAAAAAAAGATTTTTCAAGAACAAGTCAAAATAGCAATTCAATATAATTTACCAATCATCATTCATGCTCGTAAAGCTTTTGAAGATGTTTATCGTTTGTTATTGCCTTTTAAAAACCAAATTAGAGGGGTTTTTCATTGTTTGGTTTTTAGCAGTAAAGAAGTTCAAATGGCTTTGGAATTAGGTTTTTATATAGGAATTGGCGGGGTTGTAACTTTTGAAAATATTCCAGTGGCAGCAACAATTGCCAAAAACACTCCTTTAAATAAAATCTTATTAGAAACAGATTCTCCTTATTTAACCCCTTATCCTTTCAAAGGGAAAAGAAACGAACCCGCAAACATTAAAATTATTGCTCAAAAAATAGCTCAATTAAAAAACCTTTCTTTGCAAGAGGTAGCGCAACAAACAAGTAATAATGTCGCTCAACTTTTTTGCAACAAAACCTCTTTTTGAGTTTTTATTTTGGTAATTATATAGAGTCTTTTTTTGCTACCTTTAAAAAGGAGTGAATGCGATTTTACGACCTTAGAAAAGTTAGCAAAGATTAATTAATTAATTTAAATACTACTATGCAATATTATAATTATGAAAGGAAAACATTAATCCATCAAGGATTGACTCAAACCAAAAGTCGCCAAGAGATTTTAGGAGAACTTAACCGAAAAGATATATTTTTAATTTAATAAAATCTTTAGTTTTTAAATTAAAAAAAATAGCCCTCTAGCTTGAGGGCTTTAATTATTGCAAAAAAATCTTTTTATTAATTTTTGTTGTTGACAAAAATTTTTTAATGATTACAATATTAGTAAGTTAGTAAAAAGTAATGTTTTAGAAAATGGTGGCAAACATTTGGGAATAAATTTTTATCATTGGAAAAATACTTTTGCTTATTAAAAAAACCAATATTTTTGAGTATTCACCTATTGTTCTTTTTTATTTTGAATATTCTGATTAAAGATAAAGTAGATATTATTAATTATTTATAAATTTGTTCTTTTGTAAAAATATTTTAATAATTTTATTTCTCTTAAAAATTTTTATAATACCTTGATATTCATTATTTTCAAGTTTTGGATTTTTATGTTCAAATTTACCGATAAAATATTTTTTTCATTAATGTTTTTTTGTGTTTTATTAGGGGGGGGTTTATTTTGTTTTTTTATCATCTATTTTTATTGTTTTATTATTTGGATTATCTTTTTTTTTGGCTGAATTGCTTTAATAACCTCATCAAGATAATCTTGGATTTGTTTTGCTTTATTTAGTATACGAGAGGTTATTTTTTTATCTATAGCATCTTTTAATATTTGTAAAACAATTTTTTTGTCAAAATCATTTAATTCATAATTATCTTTTATTTTTATTTGTTTTTTAAATGGGCCTGATTCTAAAACTCTTTTTATAATAGATGCATTATTTTTTATTGATAATAAAATGTTTTTATCTGACAAACTGTTGTCTAAAATTTCGAACCAATCGGGTAATTTAATACCTTTTTCTTTATCAGCTAAAATTCGTTCTATAATAGACAATGGTTTAAAAATAGAATTTATCTTATGACTCAAATTTATTTCTTTCTTAGCGTCTTTTTTTTGGAAATACTCCATACACCAAAAATCCATTTCAGTAAAATTTTTTGATTTCGAATAGCAAATTTTTTAATTTTTTTACTTTCGTTTGGAACTAAATTAGAGTCATTAAGTATTTTTATAGCAGTTAATCTTCTGTTACCATCTAGTACTAGATATTTATCACTATTTGAATTTTCTTTTGTAATGATAAAATATTTACGTTTACAAAAACCATTAGAAACTATAGATTTCATAAGTTTTAACAGTGTATATTGATTATCTTTATCACAAAATTTTTGGATAGCTTCTAATTCATTTGTTAAATGTTTATTTAAATATCTATCTAAACTATGTCTATAATGTTCTTTATTAACAATTAATTGAGATAATTTTAATTGAATGAATTGATGTTTTTTTGTTTTCATACATTAATTTCCTTAAATAATAATTTTTTTAATATAATGAAATAATGTTGAATCAGTTAATATAGTTTTTTTGTGTTGAATATTTCATTTCTTAATTATAGCAAATTATTATTAAACTTTATTTTAATAAAAAAAATATTTATCTAGATTTGAGTCATTTTATAAATTATTATTGGATTTTTACCATATTTAATATATTTTGTTATTGATAATAATGCACTATTCCGTGTTTTTAGTCATTTTTGTTTTAAAAAAACTTTAAAACTAAAATAAATAGATGGTTTCATATTCTTTCAAACTAACAAAAAAATCAATTAAACTAAAAAATGTTTAAGTTTTTTTCATAATTTGATAAATGCATGAGCTATTTTTTTAATTTTTTAACCTTGATAATTATATATTGGAAAAAATTTCAAAAACATGCCCCAAAAAATAAATTTTAATTTAAGTTTTTTTATTCATTTGAAAAAATTTTAATTAGCAATCTTTTTAAGTGGGGGTAAAATTATCTCAAAAAAAGGAAACAAAAAAAGTAATATAAATTATATAAAAATTTAACTTATTAAAGGAAACAAAAAAAGTAATATAAATTATATAAAAATTTAACTTATTAAAAAAAGCTAAACCTTAAAAATTTAGCTTTTTTATTATTTGATTGGTTTTAATTGCATATAAAGAGATAATCCTAAGCAAGATACAGTCAAAAGAGTAATAACGAAATTAAGAAAAAATCGTTCCCCTTTAATTTTGCGAGTTTGGCTAGAACCAAAAGAACCGCCACCCATAGAAATAAAATCATCGCTATCAGATAATAACAAAGCACTTAAAATAATTAAAACAGAAACGAAAGTCCAAATAGCTCTATTATTGACAACATCATTATAAAAATCCATAATTACTTTTCCTTTCATTTATTAAATTTAATTATATTTTTTGAAGATATTTGAACGAATTTTCAAACATTTTAGTTTTTTTGGGATTTACAAATTCAACAATTATATTGTTTCTTTCCAATTCTAAAACTATTCCCAAACCAAAAAGGTTATGTCTTACCTGATCGCCTTTTTGATTTATTAAATTTAATTATATTTTTTGAAGATATTTGAACGAATTTTCAAACATTTTAGTTTTTTTGGGATTTACAAATTCAACAATTATATTGTTTCTTTCCAATTCTAAAACTATTCCCAAACCAAAAAGGTTATGTCTTACCTGATCGCCTTTTTGAAATGGTTTTTGCGTTTGCGAAAGAAAATAATTTTTTCTTGACCCAAAGCCCATTTCTTTAAAAAATACTGATGGTTCATGCGAAAAATTTTTTCCAAATAACATTCTTTGAGAAACGCCCGTTAAAAATAATTTTTCTTGTGCTCTTGTGACGGCAACATAAGTAAGTCGCCTTGATTCTTGTATATCATCTAAATCATCGAAAAATTCTTTTTCTAAGCCCGCCAGAAAAACAACTTTAAACTCTAAACCTTTAACTTTATGAATAGTTGCTAATTTAACACGATTGTTGGCTTTATTACCAGAAGAATTGTTGATTTTAGTTTCATTATTCAAAGATACTTCTTCTAAAAAATTATTTATTTTTTGTAAATTACTGCCTTGAAAACTTTCATCTATTTGATTTAAAATGGATTTTAATTCTTCTATAGCAACTAACGATGATTGCTCTTCGTTAGATTTTTGAGGGTTTTTTTGAGTTTCAAGAGATATTTGATAAGAATATTGAGTTTTTTGATCAACATAAGTAATTATATCGCTCAATTTCTCAAATTCATTGTTTATTATTTTATTATTCAACTCTTCAATCAAACAATAAAATTGATAAAGTTGTTTTTGAGTTTTGTCGCTAACAGGAATATCTTTGTAATCTTTTAAAATTTCAAAAAAGGAACGTTCTTTTTCTTGAACTATTTTTTCTAAACATGTTATAGTAATTTTTCCAATTTGTCTTTTGGGAACGTTAATAACTCGTCTTAAATAAAAATCTTGCAAAGGGTTGACAGCTAAATGTAAATAAGCTAGGAAATCCTTGACTACTTTTTTTTGATAAAAAGATAAGTTTCCTAAAAACATATAAGGGATGCCTGCACTAATAAGGTATTTTTCCAAAAAATGTCCCAAAGAATTAACGCGGTATAAAATAGCAAAATCTCGATAATTATAATGATAAATTTGGACTAAATGTTTTATTTTTTGAACTATATATTGTGCCTCAATTCTGCTATCTACAAAAAAATGAGCGTTAACTTTAGTTCCTTTACCTTTGACGCTATTTAACTTTTTTTTAAAAGGATGATCTTTATTATAACTAATTAAGAGATTCGCTTTTTCTAAAATATTTTCAGAAGAACGATAATTTTGTTTAAGGACATATATTTGAGGATTAAATTTATTTAAAAATAATTGACTATTTCCAAAACAAGCACCTCTAAAAGAATAAATATTTTGATCAGGATCGCCCACAACAAAAATACAAGGATTTTTTTCAGTTAAAAAAGTTAAAATTTGATATTGATAAAAATCGGTATCTTGAAATTCATCCACTAAAATATATTGGAATTTTTTTTGCCAAAATTGTTTTATTTCTGGATATTCTTTTAATAATTGATAAGTATATAAAATTAAATCATTAAAATCAACTAAATTATTTTTTTGAAGATATTTTTGATATTGATTCTTAATTTTTACAATTAAAGGATTGTTGTTTTGAGTTGAGGTTTGTTGATGTTGCAAAAATTCGTTAGTCTTTTTTTTAAGTCTAAAAACTTCTTTCCTCAAATTATCGATATTTTCTACCTTCTGGATATCAAAATTGACCTCTTTGGCAACTATCTTAAGGATTTGGTTGCATTCTTTATCATTTAAAATAATGAAATTTCTGTTATAGTTAAAAGGCAAAATATTAATAAATTGTCTTAAAATACGGTTCCCTAAAGCATGAAAAGTCAAAATATTGACTCCTTTGCTTTTTTCTCCAATCATTTCCAAGATTTTGTTTTTCATTTGGTCAGCAGCTTTGTTAGTGAAAGTAAGTGTTAAAATGTTTTTGCTCAAAAAATTTTGTTTTTCAATTAAATAAGCAATTTTAGTAGTTAAAGTAGTCGTTTTGCCAGTTCCTGCACCAGCCAATAAATAAGTAGCCAAAGATTTGGAGGTAGCCGCTTCTACTTGATTTTTATTTAATTTTTTTAACCAACTATCTATTTTAGATGACATTATTGAACCTTTTTATTTCAAATTACTTACTTTTAAACTTACTATTTTATTAAAATGTAATTTTTTATCTGCTTTTTTTTCTAAAACAAAAAAACCTTGTCTTAAAAATTGGATTGGGTTTTTAAGATTTTCAGCTTCTAAACTTTTTTCAACAAAACCTTTTTGGATTTGATAAGAATTGTGATTAAAAGAACCGTTTTCTGTTAAAAGTTCTTCAAATAAATGAAAATGAGCTTCTAAGGCTGTTGTACTTTCCACAAAATGAATAGTTCCGTTGGGCCTACGACCTTTAAAGCCACTACCGCTTTTGGTTTGAGGATCATAAGTTGCAATCACTTCAATAACTTCTCCTTGAACGTTTTTAACAACATCACAAGCTTTAATGAAATAAGCATGAAATAAACGTACTTCTTCGCCTAAAACTAATCTTTTATATTGAGGGTCTGGCTTGACAAGGGAAAAATCATCTTTTTCAATATATAAATGACGGGAAAAATAAATTTCTCTTGTTTTTTCTTCATTGTGTTCTTTCGGAAAAAAAGGGGCCGTTAATTTTTCTATTTGATTTTCTGGATAATTAATAATAGTTACTTTTAAAGGATTTGTAATTGCCATCCTTGGAAAAGCTTGAGGACGCAAATCATTTCTAACGAATGCATCTAACATGTCTTTTTTGACCGTGGAATTAACTTTTGATAAACCTGTTTCTAAAATAAAATTTTTAATGGCTTGGGGCGTGTAGCCTTTTTTTCTGATTCCTGATAAAGTAGGCATGCGAGGGTCATCCCAACCAAAAACCTTTTTTTCTTCCACCAAACTTTTTAGATGTCTCTTACTCATTAAAGTTTGAGCTAAATTAAGTCTTCCAAATTCAATTTGACGCGGAATATAAGAAACTTGAGTTTTTTGAATAACCCAATCATATAAAGGTCTGTGATCTTCAAATTCTAAAGAGCATAAAGAATGACTAATTTTTTCAAAAGAATCTTCTAAAGGATGAGCGTAATCATAAGTAGGGAAAATATGCCAATGTTTTTTGTTTAAAGTACGAGCTGAAAGAATGCGATAAAGAACAGGGTCTCTTAAATTAAGATTAGGACTTGACATGTCAATTTTGGCTCGCAAAACCTTACTGCCTTCAGCAAATTTTCCTTCTTTCATTTCGATAAAAAGTTTTTTGTTATCTTCTATGCTACGTTCGCGACAACGTGAATTTGTTCCTTTTTCTAATAAATTACCTCTTAATTTAGTAATCTCTTCAGCAGATAAATCATCTACATAAGCGTGTCCTTGCTGAATCAAAAAAAGGGCTTTTTCAAACATTTGATCAAAATAATCAGAAGCAAACGTAATTTTATCAGGTTTATAACCTAGCCATATTATATCTTGCAAAATAGCATCAACATAAACTTGTTTTTCGTTGTTTGGGTTAGTGTCATCATAACGCAAATAAGTTTTACCGTTAAAAAACTTAGCTAATTCAAAATTAATAATAATAGCTCTTGCGTGTCCTAAATGCAAAAATCCATTAGGTTCGGGCGGAAAACGTGTGATAATTTGTCTACATTTATTTTCTTCTAAATCTTTTTGGATAATAGTTTTAATAAAATTAGAGTTTAGTTTTGTTTCTTTTAGTTTTTGCATATTTACAATCCTGTTTCTTTTTTTTAAATTTTAAAAATAATTTTTAAATAAAAAAACTCTATATAAATATTTTATCAAAGAAACTAAATAAATAAGAATCTTTTTGATTATCTTGTGAAAAAAATGGTGGTTTTCAAATCATTTATTAAAATAGTTTGCCTGAAAAAAGCAAAAACAACCTTGCAACAAGTGGGTTTAAAAAAATTAACGATGCGAAATGATAAATCATGATTGTTTGTGCAGTTTATTATTAATTATTTCATCTAAATAATTTTAAAATGTTTTTAAAAACTGGTAGCATTAGTTTTTTTCAATTATCACTAATTGTTTTGATTATTTTGAATTATTGAATTTTTTATAATCTTCACAACTGCGCTGTTGTTTTTTTAGGTTTTTTGTTTTTGTTAAGTTTTTAATGTTATATTTATAAAAAGAGATAAAAAAAGACTAACTTTTCAGTTAGTCTTAATTTATTAATTATTTAATATGAAAAAATATGGTGTGTAAAAAATAACATAAGCCCAATACTAATTAAACCAATAAATACTTTCCAAAGGTTTTTTTTAGTTTTGATATCGTTCTTAACACAATCTAGATTAAGAATAGGCAAAGCAGCACAAAAATCTTTAGTTAATAAAAAAAAAGTAGAATAACTGCCGAAAAAATAAAAAAGTGATTTTTGATGCTCAATTTTTCCGTCTACGCAATAAAAAGAATAAAAACTAAAAGATAAAATCAAAAGAATAAAATCTAGGGTCCAAAGTGAAAATAAATATATAATTGGAGCTTTAGTTTTATTTTTCATTCTTTTAACCAATATTTGCCCAAAAAGATCTAAACCTAAAAAAAACATTTTCCGATGGCATTAAAAAATACAGACCAAAAACAAAAAAAACAAAACCCATGGAGAAAGGTATAACATAAAGTAAATGTCCAAGCCCACAGCTTGTCAAATGAAATCCCTTTTCTCCTGCTTCTCGTCGTTGCAAAAAAACACTAAAAACTTTTCTTTGTGTTTCTCCTTGAAAAAAATAATTGAAAACAAGTAAAAATAAAATTAATAATAATGTTGTTCCCAAAGATTTTTTAATTGTATTAAAATCTAAGAAAAAGGCAGCTATTAAAAGACAAAGAAAAAGAAAAACACTTAAAATAAGAATTAATTTTAAGTTTGGGTTGTTATCCAAAAAAGGTATAATTTGGCCTAAAAAAACAGTTATTCCTTCGGTACCACCAGAAAAAATAAAGCCGTTTTCACCACCCTTTTTAATAAAACTAGTAAAAATAAAAAAATAAATAGCAAAAGCATATAAAAAAGTTCCTAAAAAAATCTTTAAAAAAAATTTCAAGTTATTTTTGAGATAATTCATGATTTTTTATTTTCGTTTTCCTTGGTATAATTGGATTTCATTGTTATTTTGTCTCTAATAACATTAACCCCAAATTGGGTAGTATTAGAAATATTGCGATTATAAGTATAATATTTTATACCATCTCTTTTGTTTCGATAAAGGTGATAAATTTCTACGTTATCCTCATCAATAAATTAATAATAAAGTCAATGCTTGTGTTTTCGATATCATTGTAAACATTGAAATTAATAAAAACTTATAATATTTGCATCATCTATCGCTTTTTTCCATCTTTCAACTTCATGCCTAATCCTAAAGTTATTCATTTACCAAAAAATCCAAATAATTTTCCTCCTTTTTGTGCAACTGTTTTGGTTGTCGTTTTAGTGTGGTAATTTTTTTATTGATAATAAATGATAACATAATAATAAACTTTATCCATGATGCTATCTTTAATCAAATATTGTAACGTAATTTTTTATCATTTATCAGATGGTATTATAGCATATTTTAAAAATAAAAGTTAAAAATAAATTGTGTTTAATTTTGGATGTGTATAATTTGGAGTGCAATTAGAAATAACCAAACAAATCACAGAAGCTTCCAGGAATATTACTAAATGAATTACTCCTAAAAAGACAATTAAAAGAAGACCATATATATCCTTATACAAGTAGTTTTTGATGGAATTTTTCCGGTTCATGATTTTTTCTAACATCATCAATATTTTTATTTTGATGCTAACAAAATATATAATCATTGTATTTAATATTAAAGCACTAATTTAAAAAGTTTAAATGAAATTTAAAGAAATAATTTTTTGGCAAAATAGTTGTTTATTTAAGAAAAATACCATAATTAAACGGCATTTAATAGTTTTCAATATTTGATTATTATTTACTAGCCCAAATTAAACTAAAAAATCGAAGGATTAATAATTTTTGACATGGCTTGAAATTTTTAATAGAAGTATTTTTTTATAGTCACAAAATATAATTTAAAAAAAGCTTTTTTATTATTCCAATCCCCAATATTTTGGTTCATTTACTTTTAATTTTTTTGTTTATAATTCTTTTTTAGCGATTATAATATAAATGATTTCTTTTTTTAAAATGTTTTTTTAGAAAGTGGTGTAATATTTTTTTATGTTCAAAATAAGTAATTTATCCAAACAAGTTTCTGAAAAAACTACTTTAAATAATTTTTTTAGTTTTCCAGAAGCTTGATTGGTTTTTTTAATAAAGTTGAGTCCCGTAAAGCAACTATTAAACCTTTTAGAATACAAGAAACCGACCATAAAGTGTTTAAGTTTATAATTACAAACTAGAATTATTTTATGATGTTGATTTAGGTTCCTATCGAAATTATTTTTTAGTTTTTTTCAAGAATATAATTTATTAAATATTATTAAATAGTTTAATTGTTTTTGCAAACATTCAAATAGCTTATAAGTTACAAGATAAACACCAAATTCCTTCTAAAAGCAAAAACAATCTTGCAACAAGTTAATTTAAAAAAATTAGAAAAAGAACCTGATCAACTTTTCAGAAAAAAACTAAAATAAATTGCAATCAAAAGATAATTGATGAAAGTTCCTAAAGTAATTTTGGCTAATCACTATTTAAAAACCTTGGTAAAAAAACGCTTATTTTGTTTTTTAATTTTTAAAAAAATTTTCAAGAAAAATTAGTTATTGTAATATCTTGAGATATCAAAAGTGTTTTTCAATCAACATAATTATTAAATTATTCACGAAAACAGCGTTAAAGATTTAAATAAAAAAGTCTGGCAAAAATCCACAATCAAAAAAAAACTCAAACTAAAAACCATTATAACAAGACTCCAGTTGAGACTTTATTAGAACAAAAACTAATTTTTTCAAGGTTTTGAAAAAGGAGGCTACTAATTTGACTTATAAAAGCAATCAAACCATGAATTTTTCGCCTTTCGGTTGCAATATTTTCAAAGAGCAAGCAACCAGTATGACTCAAAATCTTTTTCCAAACAATAAAAAACTTTTTATCCGCACTATTTTTAATAAAGGTATTTTTTTACTTTTCTTAAATACCACTATTTCTTTTGTCTTCTTTATTTTAATATCAAAACTTTTATTAACATTAAGTCATTCGCATCCTTGTGAATGTTTTCTTTGACAATTAGAATAAGTTTTTATTGAAGAAATAATTTTTTAGACATTTTTGTTTTAAAAAATATTCTTTAAAACTAACAAAAATAAATTAATTAAACTTAAAAAACTTCTAATTTGTTTTAGTATTTTGCTAATTTAAAAAGGTTTTTTATTATTCAAAGCTTTAAAATTAAGCTTTATTCCATTTTTAGGGTTTTTATTTATTTGCTTATATTTGCTTATTTTTTTAGGTATTATAATTTTAAACCCATTAGATAAAAAAACAATAACCTACTTCAAAAAAAATTATCAAGTTTCTTGCTGCGAGTATTTGTTTTGTCGCATATTTTATTATTTGTGATATTGTCTTTCTTTTAGCTTTTTTCTGAATTATGTTGCAATTTTCACAACTAAAATTAATCAAACAAAACCTTTTAAAAATGACTTATTATTGTTGTTAAAATATAAAAAAAATAACCCAAAAAAATAATTTGTGAATAATGTTTTTAATTTTTACAATATAGTTGATTTACTTTTTATAAATTAAAGATGGTTTAAAAAAAAAAATTCAAAAAAACAACTGCGATTTTTTATTATTAAACAAAGAATTGAAAAGAGTTTTTGATAGGTGAAAAGCGAGTTATTATTAGTTTTTTTAAACTTGATTTAAAAATTTATTACAAGAATTAAGAAAAACAAAAAACTATCTTGCAAAAAAGCTTCCTAAATTATTCAAAAAAAGCTGCTGAAACAACAAAAAATAGCCACTTTATTGAATTTGTTGAATTAAAAAACACTTATCCTTTATTTTTTTCTGTTATAATTCTTGTTATAAGGTATATATAAATTATTAAATAGTAATTGAACTAAAACTCAATTAACTACACAAAAAAGTAGTTATGCAAACATTGAATATTTTTTTTAAAAATTAAAAAATCAATAACACAAATTTGGAAATTGCAAAAAAACTCTTTTGGAGCATCACTCATCAAATTAAAAAATTTATAATTTTTTTTCTTTTTTTAAAAGAAAGAAAAAAACTAACTGAAAAAATGCTTCGGTTGTTAAATGTTAAATATTTACTTTTGTATAGTTTTTAGGTTTACAGTTCAAATTAGATTGAAAAGGAAATAATCAAACAAATGAAAAATCAAGAATTTATTAAAGTCCGCGGTGCGCGACAAAACAATTTAAAAAACATTAATATTGATATTCCCAAAAATAAATTTGTAGTTATTACAGGTTTATCCGGTTCTGGGAAATCTTCTTTGGCTTTTGATACTTTATATCAAGAAGGAAAAAGAAGATATGTAGAATCATTAAGTGCTTATGCTAGACAATTTTTAGGTGGTTTTGAAAAACCAGATGTAGATAGTATTGAAGGATTAAGTCCTTCTATTAGTATTGATCAAAAAACAACTTCCCATAATCCTCGTTCCACCGTGGGAACTATTACAGAAATTTATGATTATTTAAGGGTTGTTTATGCTAATGTCAGCGTTCCTTTTCATCCTTCCAAAAACGTTGCTTTAGAAAAGCAAACAATTGAACAAATGATTCAAAAAATCAATCAATCTTTTCCCAAAGGTCACACAATTGTAATTTTGGCTCCCATAATTGAAAAACAAAAAGGGACTCATCAAAAAACTTTTTTAAAATTATCTCAAGATGGCTTTCATCGCGTTATGGTGAATGAAAAAATTTATTTAATTGATGAAGTTCCTGATTTAGAACAAAAGAAAAGTCATAGCATTTATGTAGTTGTTGACCGCATAGAAGTTAATGATGTCAACCAAAATAGAATTTTTGAAGCCCTAGAACAAGCCCTAAACTTAACTAATAGCAAAGTTTTTGTCAAAAGTGTTGATAACCTTCAAAACGACTCCTCTCAAAAACTTCCTTTTTTAAAGCTCAATCGTAATTATCATTTAGAAGGTGTTGATGTAGACATTCCTACACGCGAACCAAGGCTTTTTTCTTTTAATACTCCTGTGGGTGCTTGTCTTAGTTGTAAAGGAATCGGATTCCAAACAGAAGAAAATGGTTTTTTACCTTTAGACAAAACTTTAAATGAATTAATTATACAAATTTTCCAAAATGTTGACCCTCAAGATACTTTTATTTATCAAAAGCAAATTTTAATCAATTTGTGTAATCATTATAAAATTGATATGGATACACCTTTATTAGATTTAAAAGGTAAAATCATAGATAGTATTTTTAATGGTTTATCATCGAAATATACAAGACACAAAACATTAGATCAAGAAGTATTTTGGCATCAAGGTCATGTTTTTGAAGGTCTTTTGGGAATTTTCAAAATATATCGCAAAAATAATCAAATGGATACAAATTGTTTCGATTGTAAAGGCAAAAGATTAAATCCAGGGGCTTTACTTTTTAAACTGAACGGCAAAAACATTTATGAATTAACGAATTTATCAATTAATGACATGTTGATTTTTTTTGAAAACTTAGTTTTAGGCAAAGAAGAGGCAAAAATCATCCGTTTGGCTTTAAAAGAAATCACTCATCGTCTTACTTTTTTAAAAGAAATCGGGTTGGGTTATTTAACTTTAACACGTAATGGAGCAACTTTATCAGGAGGAGAAGCTCAAAGAATCCGCTTGGCTACCCAAATTGGTTCTAAATTATCAGGAGTTTTATACGTTTTAGATGAACCTTCCATTGGTCTACATCAAAAAGATAACGATTTGTTGATTAATTCTTTAAAAAAAATGAGAGATTTAGGAAATTCCTTAATAGTTGTCGAACATGATCACGATACTATGTTGGCCTCTGATTATTTAATTGATATCGGTCCCAAAGCAGGTATCCAAGGAGGAAACTTGCAAGCAGCAGGAACCCCTAAAGAAGTCATGCAAAACCCTAATAGCTTAACAGGTAAATATTTATCTAACAAAATAACAATCAATACTCCTTCTGTTAGAAGAAAAGGAAATGGCAAAAAAATTTGGGTTAAAAACGCTTCTAAAAATAACTTAAAAAACATTAATACTTTTTTTCCTATGGAACAATTAGTGGTAGTTACAGGAGTTTCTGGTTCTGGGAAATCAACTTTAGTTAATGATGTTTTGTTAAGCGGCTTAAGAGAAAAAGGATTGTTGAAAAACAAAAATAGTTACCAAAAAAATCCTAATATAGTTGATGATGCAAATTGTGTCACCAAAATAGTTGAAATTTCTCAAGCAGCTATCGGAAGAATTCCTAGAAGTAACCCTGTAACTTACACTGGTATTTTTGATGAAATTAGAGATTTATATACCAAAACTGAAGAAGCTAAAATGAGGGGTTACCAAAAAGGACGCTTTTCTTTTAATGTGAAAGGCGGTAGATGTCCGGTTTGTACAGGTGACGGGGTGAAAAAAATCTCCATGCATTTTTTACCTGATGTTTATGTAGTTTGTGAAAGTTGTAAAGGAACGAGATACCACCAAGAAACTCTCAGCATCAAATATAAAAATAAAAATATCGCTCAAGTACTTGATTTAACTGTTGATGAAGGAGTAATTTTTTTTCAAAACCACCCCAAAATTAAAAATCAATTAGAAATCTTGCAAAATGTAGGACTTGGTTATGTTAAAATGGGGCAACCAGCAACAACTTTATCAGGAGGAGAGGCTCAAAGGGTTAAATTAGCTAGTGAATTGCATAAAAAAGTCATTCCGGGAGCTTTATATATTCTAGATGAGCCTACAACTGGATTGCATTCAGATGACGTAAGACAGTTAATTAAAACTTTACATCACATGGTGGATCAAAAAGCAACTATTGTTGTGATTGAACATAATTTAGATGTTATTAAAAACGCTGATTATATTATTGATTTAGGTCCTGAAGGAGGAAATCAAGGCGGGTATATAATCGCCCAAGGAACTCCTGAAACAATTAGTGAAAATAAAAACAGTTATACAGGCAAATATTTAAAAAAAATTTTGGCACATTAAAAAAACTTGATATTAATTGATTTAAAGTGATAAAAAAACTTTTAATTTTTCGGTTATTTGTAAAATTTATCACCCCAATTTTTTTAATTCACGATCTCTTTTTCAAAAAAAGATATTTATAAATATAATTGCTTTTAATGCTATAATATTAGCAGGAAAGAAAGTGAATTTGGATTAATTCTTTGCAACTTTCTAACCAATTAATTGGGATTTAAAAAAAGAAATGTTTAGCAAACTAATCTTTTTTATTTTTAAATGATGCAATATCATCAAATACGAAGTTATAAACTTAGAAAAAGGTATTGAAAAATGGAAATTAAAAAAATTAATGATGAAAAGATCCAGTGTGGTTTTAAGGTTTTAACTGAAGAATTAGAACACCATCTTACTTTGGCTTATGAACAAATAAAACATAAAGTAGAAGTTAAAGGTTTTAGAAAAGGGCATGTACCAAGAAAAATTTTTGAAACTCGTTTTGGTAAAGAAGAATTATATAATAACGCTTTAGAAAAGATTGTTCAAAACAAATACAAAGAAGCTTTGGCCAAAAAAACTTTTGAAAATATGGGAATGCCTAAAATAGTAGGACTAGAAGAAAAAAATTTCAAAGAAAAAAAAGACTTTCATTTTAATTTGGAATTTAATCTTAAACCTAAAGTCGTTTTAGGTTCATATTTAGGAATCAAATTAAGTAAAGGTGATTTAGAAATCACAAAAGAAGAAATTAATACTCAAATTGATTCTTTATTAGACAGTAAGAAAAAATTAGTTCCTAAAAACAGTAACGTTTTAGAAAACAACGACACAGCTATTTTTGATTTTGAAGGTTTTATTGATGACAAACCTTTTGAAGGCGGTAGTGCTAAAAATTTTAGTTTAGAAATCGGTTCTAAAAAATTTGTTCCTGGTTTTGAAGAACAAATGATAGGAATGAAAAAAGAAGAAACAAGAAATATAACAATTACTTTTCCTAATGATTATCCTAAATCAGATTTAGCTAATAAAAAAGCTATTTTTAAAGTAACTTTGCATGACCTCAAAACCAAAGTTAAACCTGAGTTAACAAATGAATTAGTTGTCTCTTTGCAATATCCTGAAATCAAAACTGTAGAAGAGCTTCAAACCAAAGTTACAGAAGAACTTACAAAACAAAAAGAACAACAAAATAAAAGAAGAGTAGAAAAAGAAGTTTTAGATCAAATCAAGCAAAATACACAACTTACAATTCCTTTAACTTTAATCGAGGAAGAAAAAAAAGACATTAAAAATAAATTTCAAGCTCAATTACAAAAACAAAAATTAACCTTAGAACAATATCAATCATATTTAGGAATTACTGAAGAAAAAATGGAACAAAATTGGCATGAAGAAGCAAAAAACAACTTAGAATACCAACTTATTATGGAACAAGTCGCTTTGCAAGAAAAAATAACCGTCAACCCAGAAAAAATAGAACAATGTTACAAAGATTTAAGTCAAATGCATCAAATGTCACTTGAACAAGTTAAGCAGAATTTAGATCTTGAAGTTTTAAAGCAAAATTTATTGTTAGATGAAGCTTGGGAATTAGTAATGAAAAATGTTGTTTTCGCTTAATTAAAAAGTGAAAAGGAGTTCAAAATGAAAACAAAAATAATGAAAAAAACTAAAACTGTTGTAGATTTAGAACAAAACACACAAACGCAATTACCGGCTTTGGCTATTAATGAAATTGTTCCAATGCCAAACGTTGATTTTCGTATTGAAATATCAGACAAACAATATATTAATGCTTTAAAGGAATCAAAAGAACATCATGAATCTTTAGTTGTTATTTTAATAAGACCGGGATTTGGACAAGGAAAGCCAAAAATCACTGAATTGAATCGTTATGCGGTTTTGGCTCAAATAATTACACAAATTAAAATGCCTCAAGGATTTTATAAAGTAAAATTCCGCATTTTGCAAAGAGTCAAAGTTCAGAAATTTTTACAAAAAGAACCTTTTTTAAAAGTAGAATATCAAAATATTAACACTGTTTTTGGCAAAATTGAGGAAGAAAAAACCTTAATGAAAATTGTTATTGATACGATTTTAAAAAAACCTTTTCAATTATTAAACCAAAGTAATAATAATTTTTTAGAAATGATTCAATTTGAGCAAGAAGTAGAAAAAATAACCGACATTATTATTTTTTATTTACGCATTGATAATTCCGAAAAATATAAATACTTAAAAGAAGCAGACCTTAATAAAAGACTTTTTAACATTTTAAGAGATATTGATATTTTAACTATGGGGATGCATTTAGAACAAAAAATTAACGAAAAAGTTAAAAAAAGTATTGATGAAAACCAAAAAGAATTTTATTTAAGAGAAAAAATGAAAGCCATCCAAAACGAATTAGGCGATAAAGTTAAAAAAGAAGAAGAAATCGCAGAATTAAGAAAAAAAATTAACAACACTCCTCTTCCTGAATCAATTAAGAAAAAAGCTTTACAAGAACTGTCGCGTTATCAATCGTCTTCCTCTTTATTGGCGGAATCTTTTGTAATTAAAAATTATCTAGATTTTTTACTGGAACTCCCTTGGCAAAAAACTACTCAAGATATTGATGATTTAGCTCAAATAGAAAAATCTCTAGATGATGGTCATTATGGTTTGGCTAAAGTCAAAGAGCGTATTTTAGAATATGCAGCAGTTAAAATTATGACCAAAAAAAATCCTCAAAACATTTTATGTTTAGTGGGTCCACCAGGGGTTGGTAAAACTTCTTTGGTTTCTTCAATCGCCAAATCTTTAGGCAGAAAATTCATTAGGCAGTCTTTGGGAGGCATGAAAGAAGAATCAGAAATTAGAGGCCACAGAAGAACATACATCGGAGCTATGCCAGGCCGCATTCTTGCAGGCATCAAAGAAGCTCAAACAATGAATCCTGTTTTTTTATTAGATGAAATTGATAAATTAATTGCTAATTATAATTTTGACCCTGCATCAGCTTTATTAGAAGTATTAGATCCACAACAAAACAAAACTTTTATTGATCATTTTTTATCAGAACCATTTGATTTGTCTCAAGTTCTTTTCATTACTACTGCTAATTATTTAGATAATGTTCCTGAACCTTTAAAAGATCGAATGGAAATTATCGAAATGAATTCTTACACCGAAAAAGATAAAGTTGAAATTGCTTCTAAATATCTTTTTCCTAAACAATTAGCAAATCACGGTCTTAATCATCAAAATTTAATAATTGAAGATGGAACCTTTCTTTATTTAATTCGTCATTACACTAAAGAAGCGGGCGTAAGAGAATTGGATAGAATATTGTCAAATCTTACACGCAAAACAGTGAAAGAAATCCTGATCAACAAAAAAGAAAAAGTTATCATTAACACTCAAAATGTTTCTGATTACTTAGGTAAAGAAAAATATTTGCATCTTTTAGCAGAAGAAAAAGAGCAAATAGGATCAACTAATGGTCTGGCTTATACTTATTTTGGCGGCGAATTATTGAAAGTGGAAGTTACTTATTATAAAGGTAAAGGGCAATTATTTTTAACTGGTAAATTAGGCGATGTCCTTAAAGAAAGTGCTTATACTGCTTTAAGTTTTATTAAAGCTAATGCTGCAAAATTAGGAATTATGGATAACAAGATCTTTTTAGAAAATGATTTTCATATACATCTTCCAGAAGGAGCAGTCCCGAAAGATGGTCCTTCAGCAGGGATTACAATTGCAACTTCTCTTTTTTCTGCCATCACTCGCAAATATATTAAAAAAGGCTTGGGAATGACAGGAGAAATCACTTTGAGAGGTGATGTTTTGGGCATTGGAGGATTAAAAGAAAAAGCTATTGCTGCCAATCGCAGTGGCCTTAACACTATTTTAATTCCTCAGGAAAATGTTAAAGATATTGAAGATATCCCTGAAGAAGTAAGAACTAAATTAAATATTATTCCTGTTTCAGATGTTTGTGAAGTTTTTTCTAAAGTATTTCTTTAATTAAAAAATATTTTAAAATAAAAAATACCACCCTAAAAGAGTGGTATTTTTTTTATCTTTTATTTTATAAAATAATTATTTCTTTGGATGTTTTCTTTGTTGATAATCCTCCAAAAGCAATAGTTATCTGGTAATAATTTTAAAATATTTAAAAAATTTTTTAATATAAAAAAATAAATAAAAATGTAATTAATTAAAAAAACATTGTTATTTTTATAAAAGGGGTAATCCTTAATAATTCCAGAATATTCAAAACTTTTTGATATAAAATAAATAAAAAAATATAAATAAGTAAAAAAAGCTTTGAGGTTTTATTCCCAAAGCTCGTAACTATTTGACGTTATGTTGAATTGTTAGCTTTATAAAAAAAGGGGGACATCTGGTAATAATTTTAAAATCTTTAAAAAATTTTTTAATATAAAAAAATAAACGAGTAAAAAAATTTTGAAGTTGTATTCCCAAAGGTCATAAATCTTTGATATTATATTTAATTGTTAGTTTTATAAAAAAAGGGGGGACATCTGGTAATAATTTTAAAATCTTTAAAAAATTTTTTAATATAAAAAAATAAATAAAAATGTAATTAATTAAAAAAACATTGTTTATTTTTATAAAAGGGATAATCCTGAATAATTATAGAATATTCAAATTTTTTTGATATAAAATAAATGAAATATAAATGAATAAAAATAGCTTGGAGGTTTTATTCCCAAAGCTCGTAACTATTTGACGTTATGTTGAATTGTTAGCTTTATAAAAAAAGGGGGACATCTGGTAATAATTTTAAAATCTTTAAAAAATTTTTTAATATAAAAAAATAAAAATGTAATTAATTAAAAAAACATTGTTATTTTTATAAAAGGGGCAATCCTGAATAATTATAGAATATTCAAAACTTTTTGATATAAAATAAATAAAGCTTTGAGGGTTTTATTCCCAAAGCTCGTAACTATTTGACGTTATATTTAATTGTTAGTTTTATAAAGACAAATATTTAATAATAATTTAGTTATTTTCAATTTCAAAACAGATTTTCTTTTTTTAAAATTATTTTTAAAATTAATAAATTTTAATTTTTTCCAGCAATACTTAAACTACTAACACAAACACTAGCGCTGCCAAATCCTGAAGTTTGAAATTCAAAATCATTAGCAATTCCTACAATATCTTTTAATACTTGAAAGAAATTACCAGAAAGAACAATCATTTTAACAGGAGAAGTAATTTTTCCTGCTTCAATTTTAAAACCACTAGCCTGAAGGCTAAAATCACCGCTAACAGTTTTAATTCCTGCATGAAGTCCAATTAAATCAGTAATGTAGACACCATTTTGAATTGGAGCAATCAATTCTTGAAAAGAATTTTTTCCTGGCTCTAAGTAACAGTTAACCATAGAAATACCCCCACCAAAACCATTTCCAGTAGGTTTTTCCTTAAAAAAGTGAGCGGTTTTTAAATTGTGAATAAATCCTTTAAAGGCACCTTGATAAATGATTGGTTTAGTTTGACAAGGTACACATTCTTCATCGAATTTTTCTTGAAAATAAGCTCTTTCATGAAGTGGATCATCGAAAAGATTGACGATAGGAGTCGCAATTAAATGATTAACTTTATCTTTTAATTTAGTTAAATTACGATAAGCACTATTTCCCGAAAAAATATCACTAAAACCATCTAAAAGTTCAGCAAACATTTCATTAGAAAAAACAACTGGATATTTTTGAGATAAAATAGATACTCCACCTATTTTTTTTTCAGTCGTATCAACAATTTGACGGCCTAATTTAACTGGATCAAAGGCATCAAAAGTTTTTTCTAAAGTACTTTCGCCAAAACTTTCAATATCTTTGTCTTTTTGAAAAACCCCTGAAGCGTATAGATAAGCGCAGCTATTTTGATGCGACAAAGAAACTTTTTTAGAATTCAATAAAGTAGTTTTAGAAAAACTTTCTTTATAAATTAAATCATCTATTTTTTGTAAATAAACACTTTCAGAAATTGTTTTTTCTAATTCTTTTAATAATTGTATTTTATGATCTAAAGGGATTTGACTAAAATCAAATTTATTTTCTTTAACTTCAGGATAAGTTGCAGGACCTTCAAAAATTAAGGCTGGTTCTTTGGAAGTGATATTTTGACAGTTTTCTTTCATGTTTTTTAAAGCATCTAAAAAAGCTTCATCATCCAGTTTTTCTAACGAAAAAGATGTTTTTTGGTTTTGATAAATCCCTCTGACAATAAAAGATTTAACATTGCTATGAACACAAGCATCTATTTTTCCTTGTTCCAAAGATAATTTAAAGCTTTTGTTTTCGTGAATAAGTATTTCTAAGGCATCAAAACCTTCTTTTAAACCTTGTTCAAGCCATTTATTTGTTTTCATTTTGTTTTACTCCTCCTACAATTATTTCTTTGACTCTAATTGTAGGCTGACCAACATCAACTGGCAAATAACCAGACTCAGAGCCACACATCCCTTGTCCTAAAACTAAATCATTGGCAACGCGGTCAATTTTTGTTAAAATATCGGCTCCATGTCCAATAAGCATTGCTCCTTTGACATGAGTCGTTAATTTGCCTTTTTCAATTAAATAACCTTCATTTACTATAAAATTAAATTCTCCTGTAGCAGGTACAACCGTTCCCCCTCCTAAAGATTTAGCATAAAGGCCATAAGCAGTATCTTGAATGATTTGTTCAGGTGTTTCGTTGCCTTTTTCAATATAAGTTGAATTCATCCGAGAAGTAGGAGAGTATTTATAAGATTGTCTACGAGCAGATCCGGTGGGTTTCATGTTCATTTTACGACCATTACGAAAATCAACTAAATATCCTTTTAAAATTCCTTTTTCAATTAAAAGGTTTTTTTGGGTTTTGCGGCCTTCATCATCAAAATTAAGTCTTCCCCAAGCCCCTTCAATTGTTCCATCGTCATAAGCTGTTACTACTTCAGAAGCGATTTTTTGATTCATTTTGTTGTTAAAAGGAGAAAGTCCTTTGGCAATTGCAGTCGCTTCTAATGGATGTCCGCATGCTTCGTGGAAAATTACTCCGCCAAAACCATGATTAATCACAACCGGCATAACTTGAGGTTTTAATGGTTGAGCTTGCAATAAAGAAACTGCTTGCACGGCAACTTCGCGTGCAATTTTTTCTAAGTTGATTTGGTCAAAAAATTCTAATCCCATAAATCTTCCTGGGCCTGCAAAAGCTTCTTGCATCTCCCCACCTGATTGAGCTACTGCAAACAAACTACATCTAATATAATTTCTTTGATCTTTTTGATAAACTCCCAAACTATTGGCAATTAAAACTTGTTGTTCTTTTTGTTCCAAGGTAACGATTGATTGGATGATTTGGGGGTCATAATTTTTAATTATTTGGGATAATTTTAATAATTTTTGTGTTTTTTCTTTTTTAGACATGCTATCGAAAGGTTTTTGCACGTTTTTAGAAAAAGGCAATGGTTCTTTTAAAGGAATAACTTCAGTTTTTTCTCCTTGAAAAGATTGCTTCATTTTTTCAATTAAAGTCAAAACACTATCATAATCGATTTGGTTAGTATAGCTATAAACTTCATTAAAACCTTTTAATAAGCGTATTCCTACTCCAAAAATATTATTATTGCTAATAGAAGTTACTTCTTCACCAATAATTTTAATAACTTCAGAAGAAGTGTTTTCGAAAAAAAATTCAGCAAAATCCACTCCTTTTTCTAAAGAAAAAGCTAAAAGTTTTTGAATATCTTCTTTATGCATGGCGTCCACTTTATGGAAGGACCTCCTTTATTTTTTATATAATACACTTTATTTTATCATTTTTTTAGATTAATATCAATTAATATTGATTTGTTAATTTTTTTAATATTAAGAATTGTTTGGATTGTTTTTTGACTTTTACAATAATTAAAAAAATATTGACTAAAAGTTAAAAAAAATAACATTGATACTTCTATTTTTATTAAACATAATTTTTAAAAGTCTGGGCGGTTCAGGTTTTTTTAAACAAATGGGGAGATGATGTTTTTTAGACATTTTTGTTTTAAAAAAATATTCTTTGCAATCTAGAATCAATCAGATATTTCCATATCTTTTCAAAATAAAAAATAGTTTAATTAAGTGAAAAAATGTCTAATTTCTGGAGAATTAAATTTAGTCTTTCCTTTTGGTATGAATAAAAAAACTAACTTTTTAAAGTTGGTCTTATTGGAATAATTACTCACAAATAATTATTTATTGTTGTTTTGATTAATTTTCTTTTTAATTTTATATTCTTTATAAATCAAAAACCATCTTTTTTATTATTATAAAAACTATAAAAAAACAATCAAAGATCAAGAGAGTGCCAAAAATAACATAAATAATCTTAAAAGTAATTCCTAAAAAAGGTGGGATGTTACAGTATTTAGGGCAATTTTTTATTTTTTGAAAATCATTTAAATATTTTTTCTTTTCACACAATCATCTCTAAAATATCTTTAACTTGGCTGTCTGTTTTCAACTTTTTTAAAAAATATTTAATTTACAATCGTTTTGTCTCTTTTTTAAAAAAATATTTTTAGTCATGATGTGATTTTTTTTGGTCTTAAAAAGAAAAAAGACAGAATTAATTGTCATTTCTAATTTTTTTTAAAAAATAAAAAGTTTTTTAAATATTTCAACATCCAAAATCAATATTTTTTTACATGCCTCAATTATTTTCCTTTGGAACCATTTAGAACAAAAATGAACTTGTTTTATTAAACTTGGATGCTGAAAAAATTAGGGTACTTTTTAGTTTAATTAATTTGTTTTGTTGGTTTTAAAGAATATAAAATTATCTATTGTTTTTTAGTTTTAAAGAATATTTTTTAAAACAAAAAAATGTCTAAAAAAATATCATCTCCTCAAACCTTTTTAAAAAGAAGTTGTTTTACTGTACATTTTTTTTGAGCAAAAATACCCTTGAAAAATCACAAAACAACGAAAAACGTGATTATTGTGTAAAAAAATGCACACCCCTTCATTTTAGAGGCGTGTTTTCGATTTTTTTTGCTTATATATAAAGTGAAGGGATAAAAATATATCTCTTGAAATTAGCAAAACATGAAAAAACTTATGAACATTTTTAGTTTAATTAATTTGTTTTGTTGGTTTTAAAGAATATTTTTTGAAAACAAAAAAATGTCTAAAAAATATCATCTCCTCATGTTTATTATTATGATTAACACTGCTCGCATTTTGATGAATAAAATAATAATTGTATTGATTGTAATATATCAAAAAAACACTTTTTTAAAAACAATTACTTTAGGGGTTGCAACCATTTTACAACATTCTTAAAAATCTAATAATTATTAACTTCTTAAAGGTTTTGTTTCCGAAAATTTTTATCACAACTGCAAAAATACAAAAAAGAGACTGAAAAGTCTCTTTTCATTTGGAAAGTTAAAAAATAATTTATAATTGAAAATTACAACCTTTTTGGCAATAATTGCAAAAACGATATTAAAAAATTAAAAAGAGAAACAGACAATAACAAATAATTTTGAAAAGAACAAAAATATAATCACTATTTTGACAAAGGTTAAAAATAAGTCTGCATTTTTTTTCAATTTCTTAAAAAATAAAAAATGTGAAAATGATAATTTTTATAAATTCATTAAAATAGCTTGTTGAACCTTTTTATAATCTGAAATTTTTAAATTATTAGCGTTATTTTTTAACATAACTCCAATTTCTTTTTTGCAAAACCGAGGAAGCAAGTGAACATGATAATGAAAAACTGTTTGTCCTGCAACACTCCCATTATTATTTAATAAATTAATCCCTTGTAATTGAAATGTTTTAATTAATGCTTTGCTTATTTTATGAACTATTTTAAATAGATGAATAAAAACTTCTTCAGGGACTTCTTCAATGTTGCGATATTCTTTTTTAGTCACAACTAAAGTGTGTCCTTTTGTTGCTTGCGTAATATCTAAAAAGGCAATTAATAAATTATCTTCATATAAAGGATAACTTGGGATTTCTTTTTGAATGATTTTAGTAAAAACAGTTGACATAATAAATTCCTTTCATGTCTATTACCATTTAGTTTTATATTTGAAATCGTTAACTTATCAAAAAAACTGGTAATTTTATTTAATAATTGATTAACAATAAAATTATTTTGCTTTTATTTTTGTTAAATATTTGAAGCTTTACTGCAAGCCACTCAAAAAAATTAAATGTTTAAATGAAAAATCGGGGCTTATTTTTTTAGTTTCTCTTTTTATTTTAAAATATTTTTTTAGACAACTTTTTTATTTTTTCTTGAAAACTTACAAAATATCGCAACAATTTAAATTTCCTTGGATTAAAAAAATCTAAAATTGTATTAAATATTAAGTTTTTGATAACTTTTTAATTTCATTTAATGAGTTAATCAGGTATTTTTCAATTAAGTATTCAATTTTTCCATAAACACAAACAAATTAATCTTGCAAGATTAAAAACCAAAAAAACTCAAAAGATATTTTTTTATTTACATCAATAAATTACCAACAAAAAAATTTATAGACAAATGTGCCATATTTTTATTTTTTGCAGTTTTTTTGAGTGTTTCTTTATCCAAAAATGATATTTATGGTTTTTTGTAAATTCTTTTTGTAATGCAACTTCATTATATATTTATATTTGGTCTTGAATTGATTGTTTGGGATTGTTGTCATTTATTAAGTGGTTTGGCTGTTAGGTTTTTTAACAAAAAAATTTTAGACAAAATTTGAAAATTATTTTTAGTTTTCAAAGTTTTTTAAAAGCAAAAAAAATTATAAGTTTTAGAAAGAATAATGATTTCAAAAAAAGAATATTTTTATGCATAAAATATGCGCTATCCTCAAAAAAAATTGTTAATAATTGTAATATTGGTTGTTTTTTTTATTTTCAAAATTTAGTTATTTTTTGCATCAATATTTTTGTTGTAGTTAATTTAGTGTATTCAAAAAAATACGTTTTATTCATCATTTTTAGGTTTAAAAAACTTATAAAAATTTCTTTTTTCTAAAATAAAGGGGTTTGTAAAAATATGACACTTATTTTTTACAATATTTCTCGCAAAACAGTTAATTTTGCAGCGAAGATGAAAAAAACATATGCATCACAAAATTTAATAGCAATAAAATAAAAACTTTTCAAAATGATATTTATTTTGTTAAATATTTTTGAAATTTATGGGTAATATTTTTAAAATTGCATTTGGCAATGTTTTTTAAAATTGAATTTCCGTGTTTTTCGACAATTGAAGCAATTTGCCGATCCACCCTTTCGCCTGCCCCTAAGTATAATTTGCAATCTAATTGATGGTTTAATTGATTCATTTTTTTCAAAAAATAATATCTAGCAATAAGAGATGCAACAGCAACGCTTAAATAATTGCTGTCTGCTTTTGTTTGAAAATTGATTTTTTGATAAACAGATGTTTCATCTTTTAAATAATTAAAATATAATTTGGGTAAACAAAATTGATCTAAAATAACAGGCACGGCTTTGTTAATTTTTTCAACAGTTTGAAGAATAGATAAATTATGCATTAAAGCTTTAATTTTGTTTAAATTGTTGTTGACAATCAATTTATTGTATTTGCTTGGTTTTATTGTGACAATCGTTTTAATAACTTTATCCATAATTAAAGGAACAGTTTGGATAATGTTTTTATCTAACATTTGTTTTGATTCAGAAAGAAAAATTTTTTTTTGGAAAAAAGTAATGTTTTGAGGAGGAATATAAACAGAACAAACTATAATAGGGCCAAAAACATCTCCAGTTCCTACTTCATCAGAGCCAATCGATTCTAAATAATAAGATTTTGTGTTTTTTTTTTCATTTAATGGCTTTGTTTGTAATAATTTTTGCAAAAAAAGAATTTTAGAAAAAGCATCTGAACCTTGAACCAATAAAGTGCCGTTGCGATAAACAGTTATCATATTTTTATCGCTTTTGACAAAAAAAGCAATAGTTTTGGAATTGCTTTGCGTTTGCAACTCTTTTTGGTAATATTTTTGAATTACCATAAACTGGTCTGAATTTAATTTTAAAGTGAAATGTGACATTTCTTTTTCTTAATCCTTTTAATTAATTATTTTTGGAATCCGAAAAATTATAAAAAATTTAAAAATAAAGATTGGAGTTTTAAAAATATAGCGTTTCTTTTTTTACCAAAATTTCTTGAAAAACAGTTAATTTGGTTTCAACATTATCAATTTTTTTCTGCTATTTGAGTCCTTGATTGTGGATTTTTTTAGTTTTGGAATTTCCATAAATTAGTTGCAATTAAGGTTTTTAAATTGTTTTTAATTTCTCAAAAAAAATATAAAATGTTTTTTATAGCCGAGACAAGTTGTGTGTGTGAATGATTTGGCGTGCGCTGGAAAGAGATTGTGATAGTAGATAAGTTAGGAAAAGAAGAAAGGAGAATTGCATAATTTATTCATCTCCTAGGGTTGGATATGGGGTTGGTTGAGGGATAAAACGGTGTGTTTTAGGATCATGTTCGTAGATGTATTCAACGTTTTTTTCAGATTTTATGATGATTTGAGGTGGATAGACTGCTTGTGGGTCTGATTCTTTGATGGGTTTGTAATAAATTCGTTTAATTGATGGATTTGGCGTCGGATCGAATTTGGTAGTGATTTCAATTGATTCATCAGGGTGGAAAATTAATCCTATAATCGGAATTTGTGTTTCAGAGTCGCATTTAAAGATAGGGATAGAATATTTGCGTTTCGATTGTAGGATTTGTTTTCCTACTCTCTATTACAAACAGCCCCGCCTCCAAACCGTACGAGTAAGTTTCCAAGCATACGGCTTTCACTACCCACTCTCATTTCTGAGTTAGAACAATATTGCTATTGTTGTTTACGTTCATCCAGATTTGTTTTCTGTCTGATTGAAATTATAACTCATTATAGTTTAGGTTAGAGATATTCATCCCTTCCAGTGTGCTGCTTATCAGATTTGAGTATTCCAACTCGTTTCCTTAGTATTGCTACCTATCAGCCTTCTATTGAACGTAATAATTTCCACGAGGGGTACTAGCTCTTTCACCTTGTACTTAGCTTTCCTAAGCTCCGTGGGAGGGCAATTATCATTGTTATTCCAAACAATGTTTTAGTTACTCCGACTACTACAAACCTCTTTCTCCTTGGGGATGTGGGCTTTTATTCCCACACTAGAACCTTTAGGATTATCCAAGTTCCTCACTTTATCTACCTTCATTCCTTAGGAGAAGTTACCACTTATGTTTTAGCGTCTTTCCTGACTGTTGGTGAGATTCCAGGTTTTCTTTAGTGATTGATAAACTATCCAACACACATCATTTTTGTTGATAGTGTCTGGACTGCTCGCTTGTAGTAGTTTGCGACGCAGGTTTTGATATTGCATCTTCTTTTCTTCTTAGGCCATTTCAGGCTTTTCCATAGAATGATTTGTTAGCGATGTCATCTTGACTAACTACTTCGTCTCAACCCGCATTTATGAACTGCTTTAATCCACCATCTTTTCATTTGATGGACCGTTCATATACTTTCAGTGTTTATCGGCGTTGGGAATTGGTTAGATTCCAAGATAAAGTGTGCTTCTTTGACGCCCTGATGTAATCAATGGTTTTTTCGTCGGATTTTGTAAATAAAATTAGGGTTAACTTGTCTATTCTTGGGTAGTGTTTGGTGTATTGTGAGTCATCAAGATTTTTGCGATTAGGGAAAAATCGGCGATTATTAATGAAAAACAAAATTACCACAAATGACAACATTGTAATAAAATAATTCCAATTAAAAAATAATTTTTTGTTTATCAGTTATTTGCATATTATTTATTCTCCTTATTCTTTTTTGTTTTTCTTATTATTTTTTTGCACGTTTTCTTCTAGCATTAATTTTTCTATTTATAACAAATATTTACTGTTTGCTATTTTGTCATTTATTAAGTTGTTTTTGGAAAAAAACATTTTTAGACTTAATTTGAAAATTATTTTTTTAGGCTTCAAGATTTTTTTAAAAGCAAAAGTGTCTGTAAGTTTTGGGAAAAAACACATTTCAAAAACAAGTAATGTTTTTATGCATAAAATATTTACGATATTCAAAAAGAATTGTTAATAATTGCAAAAAAGTTGTGGAAGGTTTTTTATTTTTTCAAAAGTTAGTTAGTTTTTACATCAATATTTTTGTTGTAATTAATTGTATATTCAAAAAATATGTTTTATTCATCATTTTTAGGATCTAAAAAAAACTTATAAAAGTTTCTTTTTTCTAAAATAGAAATTGGAGTTGTAAAAGTCTGGTTCTCAGTTTTTTCCAAGGTTTCTTGCAAAACAGTTAATTTTGCATCAATATTATCCAAATACCAAATTAAAAGAGTTTCTGCTATTTGAGGGTTTTTAGCAGCTTCATATTCTAAAAGTCCATGATTAGAAATAAGAATGTGTTTGAGAAGTAAAATTTCTTCTGTATTTTGGAAACCTAATAAATTAGCTTCTTTTTCCACCTCAAAAGTAATCATCAATAAATGACCCAATAATTTCCCTTCTTTTGTATAATTCTTTTTATCTGCATCAATTTCTTGAATTTTTGCCATATCATGCAAAATAATTCCTGCATACAACAAATCGCGGTTTAAAAAAGGATAAATGTTAAGAAGAGATTCTGCCATTTTTAACATATTCCAAGTGTGATAACCCAATCCGCCGTAATAATTATGATGCATTTTCAAAGCTGCTTTGGCAATCAAAAAGTCTTTTTTATTTTTAAAATATAAATTAGTTGTTATCTTTTTGATGATTTTGTTTTTTATTTGAGCAAGATATTTTTCTAATTCTCGTTCAATCACTGCAAATGAAACAGGAGAGCAGACAAAAAAAGCTAAAAAAACATCATATAAAGTTTGGGCATCAAGCACTTCTTGCGCCAAACTAAATTTTTGATTCAACAAAACCAACTCCTCTTTATCCAAAAGGCAAATAGTTTGAAAACAGTATATTTTTCCTTGTACAGGGCTTGGTGTTTCTTTGTCTAATTTAACATTAATATCCGTTTTATTAGTTAATTGCAAATTGACATTATAAAAATGATTTCCTTGATTAATACTCGTTACTTTTCCTACTAAATGATTTATTTGATCTTTTTGTTTTATAATAATATTATTGTTTGTCATATTTTTTTCTCTTTTTTTCTTTTTTATGCCAAGCATCCACTTTTTCATTATGTTTGTGATTGAAAACAAATGCTTTTAATTCTTCTAATTCGTTAGTTATTTTTTTTTCTAAAACAGCTTGAATTACTTTTTGTTTTATTTCTGGGATTCGATGAGGGGCTATTTGGCGCCAATCCATTTTTAATTCTTGAAAGTTTTTCAAAGGGAGATTTTTATATGTTTGTTTGATATTGTCTAAATTTTCAATCAAAAAATTTTTTGATTTTTGAGGAGATAAAAGGTAATTGATTTTATAAGCTAACAAACAATTGGAAAGTTGATGTGTGAATAAATTCAATTTTAAATTTGTGAAAATATGATTACTTAAAATGATTAAGGTTTGGCATTGTTTCTTTTTTTTAGAATTAATAGGGAAAAGGGAAAAAATATTTTTGTTAAAAACAAATGCAATGCTCCAAAAAATATTTTCTTCTAAGTTTTTGTTTGTAAATTCTTCATCTTTTAAAGAAGCAAAAAAAATAATGGCTTTTGTAATGGGTTTTAAAAATAAATGAGCCTTTGTTTCAATCATCATTTTAAAACTCGCTTGCCAATGAGGATAAGTAATTATTTTTTGTAAATATTCATAAATTCTTGAAGAAGATATTTGGGTTAATAAATGTGAATGTTTCGTTAAAGCAATTTGCGTTTGTTTTTCTATTTGAAAATTTAATTTAGCTTGAAAATAAAAAGCTCTCATTATTCTTAAGGCATCTTTTTCAAAACTTATAAAAGGATTTTGAATCGTGCGAAGTATTTTTTTTGTTAAATCTGATTTTCCTTCGGTCCAATCAAAAATTTGTCCCTTTTCATCCATTAATAAAGCATTAATAGTAAAATCTCTTCTAATAACATCTTTTTTAACTTCCTGAATAAAAACGATTTTGTTAGGATGACGGTGATTTAAATAAATATCTTCTTCTCTGTAAGTGGTGATTTCAAAACTTTCTTCTTCAAAAATAATTTTAATGCATCCGTAATAAGCTCGTTTTTGGCTTTGAAAAATAGCATTAATATCTTGTGGCACAGCATTTGTTGTAATATCAACATCTTGGTTGAATGGGATATTTAATAAATAATCTCTCACAGCACCACCTACAATAAAGGCTTCAAATCCTTTTTGTTTAAATATTTGAATAATTTTTTGTGCTTTTTTAATTTTTCCAAGAGATGATAAATTTTTCATATTTTTATTACTTTTGTAAATTGGTTGATCGCACTCCATCCAAATAATGTTTTTAATTAATAAAAAAAGACCATTAAAAGATGGTCTTTATAATAAAATAGATGTATTTTTTGTCTTTTTAGAACCATCTTTTTTTCTTAATTGTTGAAAAAAGGTTTTTAAAAGATCTGAACTTTCTTGCGCTAAAAAACCTGAATGAGCAATAACTTTATGAGGCAATGGGAGTTCAAAAGAAGTCAATAAGCTTTTGATGCAACCGGTTTTAGAATCAGCGGCACCATAATACACATGTTTAACTCCGGCCTGAATTAAAGCACCCGCACACATTAAACAAGGTTCTAAAGTAACATAGACAGAAGAATTAGTCAAACGACGATTTTTTAATTTTTTATTAGCTTTTATAAGGGCTAAAAATTCAGCATGACCAAAAAAAAGGTTTTTTTGTTTCCGATTGTTGTGAGCTCGCGCAATAATCTGATTATTTAAAACAACTACCGCACCCACAGGAACTTCTTTTTTCAAATAAGCTTTATAAGCTTCTTGAAAAGCTGCTTTCATAAAAAAGAGATTTTTGTCATTTTGAGTCATAAAAACTTAAAATACACCTGTTTTTTTAATACTTTTATAAATTAATGGTTTTTTTATCAACGTCTAATAATTCATGATGACGGCGGCAACGAGGTTCATGATATTCTTGACCGCCTACTAAAATTGTTGAATCATTGCTTTTGGCTGGTTTTCCGTTAATTAATCTTTGTGTTTTAGTAGCTTTTTTACCACTAACAGCACAAATAGCAGTTAACTTAGTCACAACTTCTGCTAACGCTAACAAATAAGGCATAGGTCCGAAGGGTTTGCCTTTAAAATCAAGATCTAAACCTGCTAAAATAATTTGAATATTTTGGTTAGCCAAATAATCAACAATCCCAAAAATATCATTATCTAAAAATTGAACTTCATCAATGATTATTAAGTCAGTTTCTGGAGTAACAAAAGGGAGAATATCGCGACTTTGATCAATTAAAATCGCAGGAAATTTATTTTGACTGTGAGAAACAATGAATCCTTCAGAAGAATAACGATTATCAATGCGAGGCTTAAATGATAGAATATTTTTTTTCAATTTTTGAGCTTCTTGATAGCGTTTTATTAACGCTTCTGTTTTTCCTGCAAACATAGGACCACAAATAACTTCAATGAATCCTTGTTGTTCTTTTGGCATTATTTTAAAACCTCTTCTATTAACTTCATTATTATGAGTTTTTGGAAGTTATTTATTTTTTTCTTTTTGGTCAACTGATTTTTGAGTGTTCACATTATAACGTTTATTAAATTTATCAATTGGACCCGCGGCAACAACAAAATTTTGCGAACCAGTGTAAAAAGGTCCACATTTGAAACATGTTTCTATTTTGATGCTAGGAACCGTTGTTTCAACTTGATATTGTCTTTCGCAAGTTGGACAAGAAATTTTAACGGTTTGAGATTTAGGATGGATGTTATTTTTCATATTTATAAAGACTCCTTGATAATTATTAAAAACTTAATGAAAAAAATTAAACTCTTTTTAATTTAAGTTTTTTTAAAGCTCTGGCAGCAATTTTTACCTTTTGTACTTTTCCTTGTTCGTTAATAATTCTAACGCTTTGCAAATTACTTTTCCAAACTCTCTTTGTTGCGTTCATCGCGTGACTGCGACGATTTCCAAAAAGAGTAGTTTTACCAGTCACATAACATTTCATGTTTTTATCCCCTTTGCTTATATTTACATATACTTTCATTATATCATAATTAATGATTAAGATATAAATTATTTTTTTCTTTTTTAAAATGGTTTTTATGTGTGGAAGTTGTCATTTAAAAGAAACAACTGGTTTAAATTGAACTTTTCCAAACATTCACAAAATTTAGTTTTTAAAAATTCAATAATAAGTAGCCAAAATCGGCGGTAGGCATGGGGAGATGATGTTTTTTTAGTTATTTTTAAATACTGAGCTTACGAAATAATTTAAAAACGCATTAACAAAGGACAAGGATTGATTTTACAAAAGAAAAAATTTAAAAAAATAATAGCTAGTAAAAATAATGTTGGTTATAAAATAGTTTTTCCTAATGATTTAGCTGTTTATCCTCAAAATTTAGACAGAGGAACTATTTGTGTTAATCTTTCAAATAAAAAAGTTCTTATTTCTCCTTCTTACAAAATATATAAAATAAATACTGATAAGATATCTTGTCTTTATTTGCATTATTTAGTAAGAAACGACAATTCTATTTTAATTTATGATTCTATTATTAATAAAGGCAATTCATGTGGTCGCGTATGTTCTGATATGAAATCTTTTTTAAATTTAGAATTTTTCTTTCCTTCCTTAAAAGAACAAAACAAAATCGCTTTTTTTTGTCTTTGTTAGATGAAAGAATTAAAATAATACAAAACTTATTAGAAAAACATCAACAAGAATATCAATTATATTTCAATAAGATGTTTTATTTTAAATAAAAATTAATAAGAGATTAAACTTTTTTGTCTCTTTTTTTATCTTTTTTTGATGAATTTTATTATTTTTTTAAAAAATAATAAATGAATTTGGTAATTTTTTTCAATAAAACAACTCTGTTGCTTATTTTCTTATTATCAAAGATGATTAAAGAAAGCAATTTTTAACATTTATCTTTTTTTAAAAATATCTTTTTGTACAATGACTTTTTTTAACAAATAAAAAAATAAGACCCTCTCAAAGGGTCTTTTTATTTTAGTTCTAAATAACGTTTTTCTTTAACTTCTTTTGTATCTTTTTTAGTAACACTTAACTTTAGTAAACCTTCTTCCAAGCGTCCTTGGATATCTTCTAATGAAAAACCTTTTCCTAAGTAAAAATTACGTCGGAAAATACCTTGTAATCTTTCTTTTCTTAAAAAATTACGTTCTTTTTTTTCATTTTCTTGATTTGTTTTAGCTTCAACAATCAAATAACCTTTTTCTAAGGCTACTTTAATATTTTCTTTTTGGAAACCCGGCAATTCCACGGTAATTAAATATTTATCATCTTTTTCTTGGATATCTGTTTTCATCATATGGTTCAAATTGGTTGGTTGAATTCCTGCGAATAAATCTTCAAATAAATCTTTTTCTGAGTCAATTAAATTAAATAACATTTTTATCACCTCTTCAAAGTATTTTTATCAAACTTAAATTATTTTTTAAGTTCAATTGTATTTTAACAAAAAAAAATAGCACTGTCAACCCTTGAGTGCTAATTAATTTTTTTCAATATCTTTCCACCAGTTTTTGAGTTAAAGTATCAAGGTTAAAAAATAAAGAGATGAGTGATGATGAAATTTAAAATAATTGATTATGATTACAAGTTTTTCTGGCTTATCAATCCAAAAACTAACACATTTTTCAAACCATCTTTAATATTGAATAAAACAGTTGGAACAAAATAACAAAAAAATAACTTTCTTAAGATGCCCCTAAATTATAAATTACAAACAAAGAGTTAAAAGAAAAACTAAAAAAGAAAGAAAAAACTTAAAAATGCAAATCTTTACATAATTTTAAACTACAAACATCAAAATATGACATTATTTGCTCCAAAAAAAAGGTTTTTTTGGGATTTGTTTATGGAAAAATTGCAGGCATATTTTCTGAATTTAGCAAAATATGAAAAAACTTAGGACGCTTTTGTTTTTAGTTAATTTTTTTGTTAGTTTAAATAATATTAAATTATCTATTATTTTTAGTTTGAAAGAATATTTTTGAACACAAAAAAATGTCTAAAAAATCATTTCGCCATCTTAAAGAAAAAACATAAACAACAAAACATTGGAATTTTTAATCGTAAAACATGTGTAATTATCACAAGCTTTTTAGGTTTTTAAAAAATTTAAAATAAAAATTGTTTTAAAAACATTTGTTTTTCGTTTGTAATTGTAAATAAACTAATATCTTTGAATGATTTTATTGGCTTTGGTGCTTTTAGGTTTTTAAACTTACAAGATTAATTTGTTTAGTTTGTTTAATGCATATCCTCAACTTTAAACAAAGATAATTTGCAATTGACAGAAATTAAAAGACTATCAAAAAAAGGAATAATTTTAATGAAATGTCAGAGTTTTTTTTAATTTAAAGAAATTGTAATTATTGCAATCTTTTTTAAGTTTAAAAAAATAAAACAAAAAGTGTAAAAAAAGAAAATAAATCGTAATTAGTTTGGAAAAATAATATTTTTTTATTCATCAAAACAATTTTTAAGGAGTGCGTCCGTTTTTTAATAATATAACAAACACAATCAGATATAAAAAATTTATTTCTAGTCAAAAATTCCATAATTGATTCATTTTGGTATATTCATTTTATCTTAATTTATTATTTATTTTACTTAGTAAAACTAAATTTTTCAGGAATTAATTATTTTTTAACTAAAAAATTATCAAAAACATTATTTATCAAAAACATTATCTTAATTGAAATTAGAATCATTTAATAATCTTTGTGTATAAGGATGTTTTGTGTGTGAAAATATTTCTTCTGTAGTACCTTGCTCAACTATATTGCCTTGGTACATTACAGCTAAAGAATCACAAAAATATCTAACTACTTCTAAATCATGAGAAATAAAAATGATAGTTAATCCTAATTGTTTTTTTAAATCGTTTAATAAATTAAGGATTTGGGCTTGAATAGAAACATCCAAAGCTGAAATAGGTTCGTCTGCAATAAGTATGGTAGGTGTTACGATTAAAGCTCTGGCAATGACGATTCTTTGTTTTTGTCCTCCTGAAAATTCATGAGGATAACGAGATAAATCACTTAGTCTTAAGTCTACTAAACGAATCATTTGGTTAACTTTCTTTTGTCTTAATACTTGATCTTTAATCCCTTGGCAAATCAAACCTTCTTCAATTAAATCTTTAACAATCATTTTAGGATTTAAGGCTGTATCTGGGTTTTGAAAAATCTGGGGAGATGATGTTTTTTAGACATTTTTTGTTTTAAAAAATTATTCTTTAAAACTACAAAAATAATAGATAATTTCATATCTTTTCAAATCAACAAAACAAATTAATTAAACCAAAATCGTCCATAAGTTTTTTAATATTTTGCTCGTTTCAAAAGATATATTTTTATCCCTTCACTATATAAGAGGCAAAAAAAATCGAAAACGCTAGTCTAAAATGAAGGGGTGTTATTTTTTTTACAAAATAATCACGTTTTTTGATGTTTTGTGATTTTGCAAGGGTATTTTTGCTCAAAAAAATGTACAGTGAAATAACCTCTTTTTAAAAAGGTTGTAGTTGATTTTATCATTAATTAAAATACTATCTGAAGGATTGAGAATATTTTAAAGGTGATAAATTATTTAATTTAGCCAACATCCATCTTTTATTCCAAAAAGAAGGGAAGTGATGGATAATTTTTTTAATTTCGTGTGGTTCTTGTTGAAATAAAAACGGATGTTGGTTGAATAAAATACTTTTCATTTGGCCGAAAAAGTTTTCAATCACAGCATTATCGCGTGGGGTTGCTTTGTGGGACATGCTGATTAAAAAGCCTTTTTTAATTAGTTTATTTTGCACTTTGAGCGATTGGTAAACCGTGCCGCGGTCGGAATGAATAACACAAGGGTCTTTTAGTGGGGGTAATTTTTTGATTGTATTTAAAATTAACTCTTTATCTTGGCGGTTTGAGGTGTGGGAGGCGATTATTTGATTGTTAAAAGAGTCAATGATTGCAGAAAAATAAACAAAACCTTCAGGAGTTGGGAAAAATGTGATGTCGGTAAATAATTTTTGAAGTGGTTTGGTTGCAATAAAATCGCGGTTGATAAGGTTGGGTGCTACACTTAATTTAGGCTTTAAGTTGTTTTTATATGCACGTTTGACTTTTTTTATTCTTAAACGGCAGCAAATATTATTTTCTTTCATAATTTGATACACTTTTTCCTTGGCGATGTGTTCGTTGAAAGTTTTTTGATATAAATGAGTGATTTTGCGATATCCGTAAAAATATTGATAACGAGAACATAAAGGCTGGATGCGTTTTTGTTGTAAAAGGTAGTTTTCGCATTGTAATCGTTTCTTTTCTTGATTTTTTAGCCAATAGTAATAAGTGCTGCGGTTGATTTTGATTGTTCTTAGGATGGTAGATAAATTGAGAGTTTTGAAAAAACGTTTAACTAATTTAAAAACAATTTCTTTATCAATGATTTTAATTTGAGAAATCATATTTTGTAATAATATTATTTTGTTATTTAATTTTTGCATTTTTTGTGTTTCTGACATCGATTATCTCCATATTTTTTTGTCAATTACAAAAATCATTGTAACATATTACAACATATTTGTGACCAAAATTACTCAATGAAATAAATATTATTTTTCAATAATTGTTTGTTTAATCGCTATAACCAGCCTCAGTTATTACTTTGGTTATTAAGCTTGTGCGTAAATTTAAAGCACTGTTGGTGGATAAAAAGGATGTTTTAGTCCAGTCGTGATTGAAAAAGAAGGGTTTTGATTTCTAAAAAAAAGGGGGGGTTGTGCGGAACTGGGGGGGTTCTTTTTCTATTCTATTTTTTCCCTCAAAAGGTTTATGCTTTATCTGAGCCCTTGAGGGCTCTTAGATTTTTTTCATTTTTGGATTTGAATATTTTTATCTACGGAACGCATCGGAAATTTTTAAAAAAACTTGAAGAGAGTTATTTATATCGTTAATGAAAATGATTAAAAAGAAAATACCGATAATATAAAATATCGATTATCATTATCATTATCGATATAAAATATAAAATATCACATGGCGTTTGAGATAGTATTTAACAGAAAAATATTAGGTAGCAAAGTGTTATAAAACTGTTAGTGGACTGTTATAAAAGTGTTAGATATTTTAGACCTTTGACTTTAATAAATACTTATACATTGGATGAAGCTTTTTCACACGATATCCTTGTTTAGCTCTGGTTATAAAGAAGTTAATGTGTTTTATGGTCTTCTTGGTGATAATAGATGATATTTAGGCCTTTTTTGTAGTTAGTTTTGATAAGATTATTGAATTTATCACGCTTATCAGGGTCTAGCGGAAATAAGCGTAAAGTTGTTAATTTGTTGATGTCGATTTTTCCAATTGTTTCTTTGATAGCATCTTTGGCGATATTTTTGTAATTGATTTGGAAGTTATCAAAATGCGTTTTAAGAGAGTTTGAGGATAAGGGTTTTGAGTGTTTATTATTGTGAATGTTGTTATCTTTGATTATGCTTTTTCTGAATGTTTGGATTTCTTCCAAAATTCTTGCATCAACAAAAAGAATTTGATTTTTGGGGCGGTAGTTCGCTTCGCGATAACCGCCTTCTTTTTTAGAGTGGGGAGTAATTGTAAGGTTAATTAATTCTTCTTTTAGAGCTTGTAGAAAAGTTTTGATTTCTTGTAAGTCAGTGGGGGTTGTTGGTTTATTGTTTTTATTCCCAAGAACCCCTCTTTTTTGGTTGTTTTCCATGTTTATGTTTCTCCTTTTTTTATTGTTGAATTTGTAATTTAGGCATTGCCTTAGCGTGTTGTGTTGTGATTTTTATTGAAACTTAAATAAATACCTTTGTTTGGGCTTGTTTTTGAAATGAGGTATTATAACTCAAAAGTTTCTGAAAAAGGCGAATAAGGGGTAAAATAACGAGTCATTTTTTCGCTCGTATTTGCCCTTATTTGCTTCTAATTTTTAAATTAGGTATTATAATTCAAATGGTGTTAAAAAAAGATGAAAAAAGGGTAAAATAAAGAGATTTTTTTGAAAATGTGTTATTTTATGCCTTTGAGGGTGAAAAGTGTTTTTTGTGGATTAAACTTTTTTTTATAGTTTATTTTAGTTTATATTTTTTTTAATGCTTCGTTGATTAACATTACATAATCAGGGTTTATTTCGATGCCGATATAATTTAAGTTTTTCTTTTTGGCAACTAAACATTCTGAACCTGAACCAGCGAAAGGAATTAAAACATTGCCTTTTTGGTTTTCCATAATCGCTGAATCAATTAATTTATTAGTTAACATTTGAGGTTTTTGGGTAGGATGAATAATAGTTTGATGAGGGGATTGGTGGTTTTTTAGTTCTTTGGATCTAAAAATTTTACAATCACAAGTTTTACACAAAAAGAACCGTTCTTTAAAGCCTGCGCCACCCGCCAAAGCAGGGACTTTGATGATATCACGCGGAAGAACTCCTTTTTCGTTTACGCGATATAAAGTTTCGGAATTGCCAAAACGGCCTAAAGTGCCATTTCTTTTTTTTCCATCATATTTCAAAAAATTGGAAGTATAAGGTTCTCTAATTTGGTCGATATTAATTTTTGGTTTTTCGTTATTCCAAAGACATAAAATGGATTCATAAGAACGTTGCCAAAAACTACAAGAAGGCATGTTTTTGTTAGTATAATGCCAAGCCAAAATTCTTTGTTTATGGACTGATGAAAAAATTAGGACACTTTTTATTTTTTAAAAATTCTTTAAGACTGACTTATTTTTAGTCGGTCTTTTTTTGTACCCAAAACTAAAAAATAATAATTTTTCTATCTTTTCTAAAAAAACGTTTTTTTAGAAAGGAGAACAATGCCGACAGATGAAAATAGAAAAAAAGAATTATTTCAAGAATTTTTAAAAAATAAAAAAAATTTGCAAATTTGCAAATCAGAAATCAACTTGTAGAACTTTATTACCCACTAGTTAATAAAATAGTTAGTAAGTTCAAATACTTCCCCTCAATACTTCAAAGACAAGATTTATTTCAAGAAGGTGTTTTAGGTTTAATCAATGCCCTCGAAGGGTATGATTTTCAAGTAGACATTGACCAGTTTATTGGATACGCTATCGAACACATTAAATTTGCGATTCACGAACTTATCCGCAAATGTCAATCAGCTTCAATGCCTCAAAAACACAAAAAAATAATAACTAAAATTGGTTTCGAAGAATGGGAAGAAGCCACACAACCCAAGTGGGATGAAATCCTTACGCCTCATCAACTATGGCTTAAACAAGCACATCACGATATTTTCTTACAAATATTAACTAAAAATTTAACGGATAAACAATTTGACGTTATCAGTTGGACCCTCGGGGTTTCCCCGAAAGACGTTGAAGACAACGATAAAGTTATTCGTTCCAACAAACAAATCGCGGAAGAATTAGAAAACAAATACAACCAAAAATTTTCTTTAAATCGCGTGGCAGTTATCAAAATTAGAGCCATCGCTAAATTACAAAAAATATTCAAAAAAGGAGAAAATAACTAATGTTAAATAGAACCCAATTAATCGGCCGTCTAACAAGCGACCCAAAAAAAGAATTTTTAAACAGCAAAGGAGAACGAATTGCTAAAGTTGATTTCGACTTAGCCGTAAACATCAAAGACAAAGTGCAATGTGGTAAGCTCCACGAAAATGGCACCATTTGAGAACAACATTTTTTTCCAAAAAAAATATGATTTTTTCGAAAAACCAAATTGTTTATTAACTACTTATATTATAACATAATTAAAATTATTTGTCAAAATATAAAATATTAATTATTTTTAAATTTGTTGTTCTCAACCAGTACCACTTTTTTTTGGTGGTTTTTTGAAGAAAAAATATTATACTTGTCAATACTAAAATATAAGAAAAATTATTTTTTTACACAATAATCACAAAATAATTGATTTAAAGAAATTTATTAATTATAAAAAAATAAATAATCAAAATATTACCTCTTAAATGATTTTATATTTATGATTTGATATTTATCATTCCCCACCCACTAAAAGTGTCATATAAGGACAAAATTTTGAGTTTTAAGGGGTAATTATTCTTTTTTAAAAAGTTATTTTTTTAAGTTCTATAAAAAAACCTACACAAATTGCCCTACGTTATGAAGGGCTTATAATTTTAATTATTTAATTAATATTTAAATAAATACTTTTATCACCTAACCAATATTAGTATTAGTGGTTAGGTTTTTTATTTTATATATTACATATATATTATACTATTAAAATATTATACTTGTCAATACTAAAATATAAGAAAAATTATTTTTTTACGCAATAATGCGGAATTTCCAATTTTGGGGTGGTTTTTCCATATAAAGGTTTTTTGAGAGTTCACTTAAAGGCTAAATTGGATTTAAGGGGGTATAAATTACAATTAGAGTTATTACCCTAATTGTAATTTAATCACAGCGAGAAGGGCAAAATAATGCGTTAAAGAGGCATGTTTGATTTTGGGGGGTATCTTTTTATTCTAAAATTAGTTATTTGAAATTATTATTTTAATTTCTTGTTTGACTTCTTCTTTATTATAACATAAAACTCTTTTTTAGATTTTACCAAAGATGAGCAAAAAAAAAAAAAAGACCTTCATTAGAAGGTCTTAATATCAATTAATATTTAATTCTTGAGGTTTTTTAGGTGGTGGAGTGGTGTCATAAAAATTATAAAAAGTATTGTTTGAGCCAAAACAGAAGATCCCATCAACATACCAATCATCTATGAAAGTATTTATATCATAACGATATCTACATTTTTTCCCTTCTTCATTATAAATGTCTCTTGATGAACGACCAAATTTATTTCTTATTTCTTGATCTGAATAAGAAATTCCAGGTTTAATGTAACATCGCTTCATCCAAAGTACATAAGCATCGCGATATTGTTTGGCGAGTTCGATTTGGAGTGTATCATTTTTACAAACTAAATAATAACAACAATCAGTAGTTTCAAAAGTATGTTTGACTATTTTAATCGGGAAAAGAATAGAAATTTTTTTATAAGCAGGAGAAGTAATTTCTATATAAGCATCACGATTTTCGCTTTGTTCTTCATAGTCATCTTCTTGAACTAAAGGAGGAAAAGTGTAAAGGTTGTTTTCTCGTTTCCAGTCGCGAATAACTTGGTAAGGATCAATAGCATCGGGTAATTTAATTTCTTTGATTCTTTTTTTAGTATTGAAAGAAAAAAGATAGATGTTTTTGGTGCCATCGGAGAGTTTCAATAAATCTTCAATGGTGTAAGTTTGGTGGTTGATGATTTCTTGGTAAAGTTCTTTAATTTCTTCTTGTAAAGATTCAATTTGTTTTGGCAATAACTCTTTTATTATTTCATTTTCGGTTTGATATCGTTTTATCATTTCTTCTCGCCATTCTATTCCACTTTTTAAAAAGCTAGTTTTTTGGTTTTCAGGGAGTAGACGAATCCCATCATCAAAGTAAATAGCAGCAATCTCAATACCATTAAATCCTCCTGCAGGTAAAGGAGCGATTAAACCTGTGGTAGGGGTAATATTATAACAACCTAATTTAATTAGTTTGGGTTCTTGGATGATTTTGTTTTTGATTAAGTATTCGTTTATCGCTTTTTCTTTATTGTCGCTTGCAAAGATATCTTGATTGACGAAAGTTATATTGACATTTGTTTGAGTCGGTTGTTTGTTAACGTCCCAAAAGACAAAAGCTTCCTCAATAGCGATTTCGTATTTTAAAAGGTCATCTAAGGTGTATTTATCGTCATCTCGAGGATATTGCTCCTTAAAAGGGTTTTGCCTGGCTTTGAAAAAAGCACAGATTAATCCTGCAGGAGGATTTTTGAGTTCCCAGATGATGAAATTTTTGGCATAAGGATTATAAGTAGGCTTTTTAACCAAACCATAAGTAGAAGTTTTAATATTGAAATATTTTAGGATTTCAGGGATACTTTCTTTGGATAAAACAGGAATGTCATATCTTTTCATTTTGGGTTGGGTCGCTAACCATTCTTGTTGGAGGGTTTCGTAATCTGCTAATTTAATTTTGGTTTTGTTTTGACTATGAAAAAAAGAAGAATGAGAATTGATGGAAGGGACAAAATTGAAGATAATAATTAATAACATAATTATTAATTTTTTAGATAAAGGGGATTTTAGTTATTTTAAACATTATTTAATAACCTACTTTTTTGTGATTTGGGTATAAAACCCCCCCTCTAGTTGAGGGGGGGTTATAAATTAGGTTTAAAAATGATCAGTTTTAGTTTATGCCAAAATTGTAAAAATTAAAATTACGTATTTACAAGGTTTTTTGAAGGTATTTTATATTAATAGATTAAATAAATTAACATTCCGCGGGACCGAAATTTTCTTCAACTTTTTTAATTGATCCATCTGGGTTGTAATAGGTTCTTTTGGTTTTGTTGCCTGTTTGAGGGTCGTATTCGATGATAGAGTAAATTGTTTTTCCGTCGGAGTTGTAATAGGTTTTTTTGGTTATTTTACCTGTTTGGGGGTCGTATTCGGTGATGTACCAAATTGTTTTGCCGTCGGATAAGTAATTTATTTCTTTGGTTTTGTTGGATGTTTGAGGGTCGTATTCGGTGATGGAGTAAATTGTTTTGCCATCAGTTCTGTATAAAGTTTGTTTGGTTATTTTACCTGTTTGAGGGTCGCATTCGATGGTGTAATCTATTGTTTTGCCATCAGTTCTGTATAAAGTTTGTTTGGTTATTTTACCTGTTTGAGGGTCGCATTCGATGGTGTAATCTATTGTTTTTCCATCAGTTCTGTATAAAGTTTGTTTGGTTATTTTACCTGTTTGGGGGTCGTATTCAATGATGGATTCAAGTGTTTTTCCGTCGTCGTCGTATTTGGTGTGTTTGATTAATTCTTCTGTTTGGGGGTCGTATTCGATGGTGTAATCTATTGTTTTGCCATCAGTTCTGTATAAAGTTTGTTTGGTTATTTTACCTGTTTGAGGGTCGTATTCGGTGATGGATTCAAGTGTTCCATCAGTTCTGTATAAAGTTTGTTTGGTTATTTTACCTGTTTGGGGGTCGTATTCATATTTAGTGATGTAAAAAATTGTTTCTCCGTCGGAGTTGTAATTGGTTTTTTTTAATTCGTTGCCTGTTTGAGGGTCGTATTCGATGGTGTAATCTATTGTTTTGCCATCAGTTCTGTATAAAGTTTGTTTGGTTATTTTACCTGTTTGGGGGTCGTATTCGATGGTGTAATCTATTGTTTTGCCATCAGTTCTGTATAAAGTTTCTTTATTTAATTTACCTGTTTGAGGGTCGTATTCAGTGATGGATTCAAGTGTTTTTCCGTCGTCGTCGTATTTGGTGTGTTTGATTTCTTCTTCTGTTTGGGGGTCGTATTCGGTGATGGAGTAAATTGTTTTTCCGTCGGAGTTGTAATAGGTTTTTTTGGTTATTTTACCATCTGGGCTATATTCAACAACAGATTTCTTTGTTTTGCCATCAGTTCTGTATAAAGTTTGTTTGGTTATTTTACCTGTTTGAGGGTTGTATTCGTTGGTGTAATCAATTGTTTTTCCGTCGTCATAATAAAAAGTTTTTTGATAATTCATATTATTTACTCTCCTTTTTATTCATAATTAATAATTAATTTCTTCTTTAATTGTTCCATCTAGGTTGTAATAGGTTTTTTTGGTTTTGTTGGGTGTTTGGGGGTTGTATTCGATGGTGTAATCAATTGTTTTTCCGTCGGAGTTGTAATTGGTTTTTTTTAATTCGTTGCCTGTTTGGGGGTTGTATTCGATGATGAAGTAAATTGTTTTTCCGTCGGATAAGTAATTTATTTCTTTGGTTTTGTTGGCTGTTTGGGGGTCGTATTCGATGATAGAGTAAATTGTTTTGTCATCAGTGTATCTGTAGACAGTTTCTTTGGTTTTGTTGCCTGTTTGGGGGTTGTATTCGGTGGTGGATTCAAGTGTTCCATCTGGGCGATATTTAGGTTCTTTTTTAGTTGTTTCATTTTCGTCGTTAGATGTTATTTTATCTATATCTTCTTTTGGTTTTGATTCTTTTTCCTGTTTTAAAGATAAAAAAACAAGGAATAAAATAAAAATAACTGCAGCAGATATTGATAAAGCCCAAACAACAAAAACTCGGCTTAATTTAGAAGGATTATTTTTTGTCATTTTTTTTGCCTACTTTCTTCTCTAATTGTTTTTTTAATTCTTTTTCCCAGGGTTTTTGAATGTCACTTAGAGGCTAAATTGAATTTAGTTGGTGTGATTTCATAGAGGGAGTCAAGGGATTTTAAGATTTCATTTTTATATTCTGTTTCTTTTATTTGATATCTTTTTTCTAAATCTTTTTTAAACATTTCAGCACGCGATAACATATTTTGGTATTTTCTTTGGGGTGCTTTTAATTTACCAATTTGAACTTCAATTTTGTCGATTTTTCCAACTAATTCTATTACTTCATCTTGCAGTTTTTCAATTTCAGCTCGTAATCTAATTTTATCATCAGGAGAAGCTAATTTTTCTTCTTCTTGTTTTTGTTTCATTTCTTTTTCTTTGGCTTCTTTTTGTTGTTCTAGTTTTTGTTTTTGTGGCTTTAAAGCTTCTATTTGAGGTTGAAGAGAATTTAATTGAAATTGGTGTTCATCACAGACTTTTTGTTCTTCATCTACCCATGTTTTTTGTTTTTTTAATAAATTAAATGATAATTGCCAACTATTTTTTAGTTCTTTAATTTCTTCTTGTTCTCTTGCTGATAGATCTGATGGTAATTTAGAAGTGTCAGTAGGTTCGACGAAGAGATAAGTTTTAATTTGTTCTAAACGAATAGAAGTTGTTTTAATTTTTGGTTGGGAAGTTTCCGTGGAACGTTTCATTCTTGAGGGGTTTGACGGGTTTTCGGGTTCTAAGGAATCTTTTTCTGGAGTTTGTCCTAAAGGAGATAAAGAATTTTTTTCGTTTTGATAATCATTAAATCCTTGTTTAATGCCTATGATAATTGCTATTCCGAAAAGTAAAATGATAATAATAGTTACTAAATGTTTTTGGAAAAAGTTTGGTTGCTTCATAATTTATTTACCTTTCTTGATAATAGTGATAAACAAATATATCACTTATCACCATTATACAATTTTATTAATAAAATAATTAGCTAAAATAACTAATTATTTGGATTCATAACCATTTCAGGGATTTTGCCAACTCGTCTAGCTTTTAGGAGTTGTCGAGCGCGATCATAACTTGGATTTTCTTGGTCTAGTTGTTCTTTTAAAACATTGATGTCTTTTCTTTTGTATTCTACTTTGTATTCTACTTTATCTCGTTGTTCAAATAAATTTTTAGTTCCAGAAACTTCTTTGTGTTTTTGGGTTAATTCTTCGATGGTGGTCGAGTATTCATTGATCCAAGAATTAAAATGGTGTTTTATATCTTTATTTAATTCTTCAGACTTTTCGGTTTGTTTTTTTAAATTATCTTCCTCTTGACGGAGTTGATAATCACGTAATTCTTTTTCGCAATCTTTGTAGTCAGCGTCGAGTTTGGCTAAATCACGGTCGATGTCTCGAGTATACATTTCTAAAGCTTCTTTGGTAATCATTGGTGGATGTTCTTTGTTTTCATTAGCTACTTCATTATACATGCCCCATAAACGGTGGCCTTCGTGAAGAACTAAAGTAGCTTTTGACATACCTTGCGCGAACTTACGTGTAACACTTATTGTTTTATCTAAAGCTTTGATAGCCAGTTTTCCAGGGATTAAGTCAGTAACTTTATCAAAACCTTTGAAGAGCCATTTGGCAATTTTTCCTGCTGATGCTTTATTTTCTTCTTGATAAGTTGTCATGCGGTTATACATTTCTTCATATTTTAATTTTAAGGATTTATATAATTCTTTTTCGAGTTTGATTTCTTCAAGTTTTTTATCGACTTTATCAATTTCTTTTTGGATTTTTGTATGACGTTCTTGTACAGATTGGATTTGGTTAAATAGTGATTTTTCATCATCAGATAAAGTTTGAAATCTTTTTTCTAAATCTTTTTTTAACATTTCAGCACGAGATAACATATCTTGGTATTTTCTTTGGGTTGCTTCTAATTTACCAATTTGAACTTCAATTTTGTCGATTTTTCCAACTAATTCTATTACTTCATCTTGCAGTTTTTCAATTTCAGCTCGTAATCTAATTTTATCATCAGGAGAAGCTAATTTTTCTTCTTCTTGTTTTTGTTTCATTTCTTTTTCTTTGGCTTCTTTTTGTTGTTTTGTTTGGATTAGTTTGCCTTTTAAGATAGTGATGTTTTTGGTATCTTTATCTAAATTTTCTTTTATTTCTTTAATTTTGGGTTTGGTTTTTTCTAAAACATCTTTAATTTTATCTTTGGCTTCTTGGGTTAATTCTTTTTGTTCGTAAAGTTCTTTTAATTCTGCTTCACAATTTTGTAATTCTTTTTCCCAATCTTTTTTTAAACCATGATAATTATTAATCGTTTCATCGTATTTTTTAATTGCTTCATCAATTTTTCCGATTAATTGACCTGTGTATTTAGATGATGGTTCAGATTTATCAGATTTATGAAAGAAAGATAAGTAAAGAAAACTGAATAGGGTAAGAATAATTAAAAAAGGAATTAAATAACTTTTTAGGGTTGTAGTTTGTTGATTGTGAGAAAATTTGTTTTTGATGAAACAAAAAAGGCCAAAAACAGTAGTAGCAAACAAAAACCATGTTAAATAAGATTTTAAGTTAATAAAACCTTTCAGAACGTCTAATGTTGATATCATATTTATTCACCTCCTTTCGGGGTTAAATTGTTTTCAATTTGGTCTAATAAAGTGGTATCTGGTGAAATAATCAATTGATAAGCTTGTTTTAAATCTTCTTTGTTAATTTCACTTCTTTTGTTTTCACCTTCACCACGGTTTTCGGCTAAATTACTAACAGTTGTTTTTAACAAGTTTTCTAAGGTACGATTAGCTTTTAAGAATTGTTGATTTTGTGGTAATCTTTCCAAAGCTTCGTTAATTACTTCAAATAAATACTGTTTTGCTTCTTCACTATAAGGATTTTTTCTTTTCTTCATTAAGAATTCTAGCATTTGTTGACGTTCGACTTTATTTCCTGGTTTTACTTCGATGTTGTATGTAAAACGTGATTTAATCGCTTCATCAATTAAATGATATTGATTTGTTGCCCCAATGATGAAAATTGGTTTATCAGGGTTATTATTCATAGAAGTCATTTCAGTTTTAAAAGCATTTACTACATTGGCGATTTCTGAACCTGCTTCTAACATACTTAAATCAGTAAAAATAGTTTCACATTCATCTAAAAAGATGATCGCCCCATTACATTCTTCGGCAACAATTCTTGCATCAGTGAATAAATCTTTTACCATTTTCGGTGCTAATCCTTTATATTTTTGGGAAAACAAGGAACTATTAACTTCAAAAAACGGTAAATTAGTTTCTTTGGCAAGTGCTCGTGCTAAAGTTGTTTTACCTGTACCAGGAACTCCATATATTAAAATTCCTAAGGGTGGTTCAACTTGTCCGATGCCTTGGTAGTTTTCAGGTTTTTTTGAATAATTAATAAACCCTTGGGCTGCTTTTAATTCTTCTTTAAACCCAATTAATTTGTCAAAACCGATAAATTTTTGTGGGTCGGAAGGTTCAAAAATAACTCCTTCTTTTTGGAGGTTTGTGTTAGTAGGAAGATTATTATTGTCTAATAAAGTTTGTTTTTTATCTTTTGGTAGTTCTTCTTGTTGTTTAAGTAACCCTTCGTGTTGGTTTATTTTTTCCTCAGTAGTGCTTAAAGTTTGATGATGAAATCTAGACTGCCCCAAAAAAGTGGTACTGCTTGAGAACAACAAATTTATCCAAATTGTTTATTAATTAAAAATAAACAGTTTGGATTTTTTTTTGTATCCAAACTGAGGAAAAGGAGAAAAAATGATTGAAGCCGAACGCGCATTATTGGGAGCACTATTGTTAAATCCAGAAAAAATGGATGCTGTTATAAATTTAGTTAACACAAACAATTTTTCCAACCCCAAGCATCGTTATATCTTTGAGACAATGAAACAACTAAAAATGCAAAATCGCGAAATTGATTATGTTACGGTGGGTTCCGTTTTAGATAACAATTTATACAAAATAGGAGGAATTGATTATTTAATTGAATTAGTGGAGGGGTCCCCTGCAAGTGAATATTTAGAGACATATATTGATTTAATTAAAGAAAATAGCCTTAAAAAAGATTTGTTAGGATTAATTAAACAATTACCTACTGAATTATCTAAAACCAAAAATATCCATAATTATCTGCAAACAGTCAAAAACCAAGTAGAAAGTTTTATGCAAAAAACTAAATCTCCTTTTATTTCTACAAAAACATTAATTCCTTATATTCGCCAAAGTATTGTTAATGATGACAAAGACAACCAACTTGTAGGAATAAAAACAGGCTTTAAAAATCTAGATGAATTAATTTCTGGTTTCAAACCAAACCAATTAATTATCTTAGGTGCAAGAACTGGGATGGGAAAAACTGCTTTTATGTTAAATTTGGCTTGTAATATTGCAAAAAACTTTACTACCAACCCCGAAAACCAAAAAGCAGTTATTTTTAGTTTAGAAATGGCAGCGGAAGAATTAGGAATTAGGCTGCTTTCTTCTACTTCTCAAATCCCTTTAAAACAACTCCAACACAAAAACTTAACTAAAAATGACAAATTGCAGTTACTTATCGCTGATGACGAAATCACACAATTAAACATTTTAATTGATGATGATAGAAATAACAAAATTGAAGATATCAAAACCAAATGCCGTCAAATGAAATATACTAAAGGACTTGATATTGTCTTTATTGATTACCTCCATTTATTAAAAGAAGACCAAATTTTTAATACATACCAAGCAATATCTGTGATTTCGCGCGAATTAAAAAAACTAGCAAGTGAACTTAATATTCCAATTGTGGCTTTAAGTCAAATGAATCGTGCAACTTATGTAAGAGAAGTCAAAAGCCCACAATTAACAGATTTAAGAGATTCAGGAACAATCGAACAAGACGCTGATGTTGTGATGTTATTGCACCGCGTATACTCCCATTGGGGTTGTAATAGATTTCATTAAAAAAAGTTCCATCTGGGTTGTATTGGGTTTGTTTGGTTTTGTTGCCTGTTTGGGGGTTATATTCAGTAGTATAAATTAACGTTTTGAAATTATCTTGATAGCAATTTATGGTGTGTTTTTTATCATCCATTATCATTATTTCTTCTCCAATTTTGCCATCAAGATGATAATTAATTGTTTTGATTATTTCTGCAGTTATAGGGTTCCAACAAATAATACAGTTAATGATTTTGCCATCTTCACGGAACCAAGTTGATTTATTTAATTTGCCATCAGAGTAATATTCAATAACAAACCTCTTTGTTTTGCCGTCGCCGTAATAATGAGTTTCTTTAATTCTTTTATGTGTTTGAGGGTCGTATTCGTTGATGTGAAAAATTGTTTTTCCATCACTATTGTAGTAAGTTTCTTTGGTTAATTTACCATCTGGGCTATATTCAGCAACAAATTTTATAGCTGTTTTAATTCCTTTGCGATAAAAAGTTTTTTGATAATTCATATTATTTATGCTCCTATATGTTTATTGTTTTTAGAAAAATATTGTAAAATATTTTTATTTTTAATAACCAGTTTTGACCAAGCAACATTCGTTTTATAGGTTTTTTGCATAAAAACTTCTACTTGGTTTTTGACTGCTTGCAAATAATTGTGAATATTTTTACTTTTTGATAATGCGGTTGGTAATTGCTTAATTAATCCTAACAAATCTCTTTTAAGGGCATTTTCTTTAATTAAATCAATATATGTCTCTAAATATTCACTTGCAGGGGACGCCTCCACTAATTCAATTAAATAATCAGTTCCTCCTATTTTGTATAAATTGTTAGTTTCTAAAACAGAACCAACAGTAACATAATCAATTTCGCGATTTTGCATTTTTAATTGCTTCATTGTCTCAAAGATACAACGATGCTTGGGGTTGGAAAAATTGTTTGTGTTGACTAAATTTATAACAGCATCCATTTTTTCTGGTTTTAATAATAGTGCTCCTAATAATGCGCGTTCGGCTTCAATCATCTTTCAAACTCCTTTTTTTTGTGATTTGGGTTATTTATTCATTTATGTTATTATATTTGCTTTGTTTTTGTATTTTTAAATCCCTTTTGATTTTAGATTTTTTGCATAAAAAAAGACTCTCGATTAGAAGAGTCTAAGGGTTGCAAGAAAGAATATTTTAGTTAATTTTTACTTGTTAATTTAATGGTTTGAGAGATAAAAAAGAATAAAGAATAGTTAAAATATTATTTTAAAATCCATTCTTTAGGATTACCAATTCCTATAAAATTACAAAAATAATTTTTGTTCTAAATCATTTAAAATTTGTTGGTAATTACAAGTTAAATTTCTTGTTTTAGATAAATATAAAATAATGTTTTTTTTGTTTCACAAAATTGAAATATAACTTTTTGAGTTGACATTTCTTTTATTATTTTTGTTATATTAGATGTTTTTTAGATAAATAACATTGTTTTAATATTGAATCTAAAATAGAGTTTTGTGAAACATCTTTCTTTTTATAACTTATTTGATAAGGACCATTTTCTTTATGAATAAAATCATATATTTGTCTTAATGGTTTAGAACCATGTTTTTTTAAAATGCTATTCATTATTTGGATATGTTCTTTGGTAAATTTATTTTCATCGTATTTTTGAGAAAATGTTATTGTTTTATCAAATTTGGTGGGATATTTAATTTGTTCTAAATATAAAGACAATGAAATAGGACCTTCTTCCCAAGCCTCAAAATCATTTTCAAACATAGGAATGTTGTATTTAAGTAAATATTTACAATATGTCAAAAATACTAATTTTTGGATTTTCATACGAGTAAAATCATCTTTGTTTTGGTGTTTTACTAAATAAGTTGCAACATCTAGAATATCTATTTTATTAGGTTGCATAGTTATTTGCTCCTTTATTGTGTTATAAAATTATACTTTTCTATTTCTTTGAGAATAATAATTTTGAATAAGTTTATCAGGAATATTATTTAAAGCAAAATATTGCGATATATAACTTCTTTCCCAAGGAGAATTTGGTCTATGTGTTATATTTACTAATTCGGTATAAAAAATACCCTTTCAAAAAAAAGGGGTTTAGTTTATATATTAATTAAAAAGTTTTTTCTTCTTTAATTGTTCCGTCGGAGTTGTAATAGGTTTCTTTGATTGGTTCTTCTGTTTCAGGATCATACTCAGTAATATAATCTATTGTTTTGCCATTTTTATTAAACCAAGTTGTTTTAATAAAATTCCATGTATCGGGATCATGTTCGTGAATGGCGTAAATTGTTTTACCATCAATATTGTAGTAAGTAGTTGTATTTTTTTGATAATTCATATTATTTATTTCCTTTTTTATATATTTTTTTAATTTAGCAATTGCTTTGTTTTTGATAATTTCTACTTGCCTTGAAGATAAATTTAACATTTGTCCTATATTTTTGTTGGAATACTCAATTTGGGGCTCTTCATTAACATTTCCCAAAGAAATCCCAAAACTTAATCTAATAATGTCAAATTCTTGGAGATTTAAAATATTTTTAAGTTTTTTTAAGAATAATTCATGATTAGCTTGTTTTAACCATAGTTGATGGGGGTTGAGGATTGTGCTCCACCTGGGTTGCGTTGCTTTGAGGTGTTCCAAAACTTTGGACAACTTTTTACTTTTTAAAAATTCTTTAAGATTAACTTAATAGTTAGTCTTTTTTTCTTTTCAAGACTAAAAAAATAATTTCATATCTTTTCTAAAAATATTTTTAGGAAGGAATAAAATGTTAAGACAAAAATTATTTAAAGATTTTTTAAAAAATAAAGAATTACTACATGAAATCAATAAACCAAAAGCCCAATTAAAAGAAGAAAAAGCCGCGCACGTTGCAACAAAAGAAAGATTGGAAGAAGAGAAAAATTATTTAGCAATTCGCGATCAATTGATCGAAATTCATTTTGCACTAGTTCATAAAATAGTTAAAGATTTTAAATACTTCCCTAAATCACTCCAAAGAGAGGATTTATACCAAGAAGGAATTTTGGGTTTAATTAAAGCTTTAGATAATTATGAAGATTTAGGTTATGATTTTATTGCCTATGCTACCCCAACAATTAAAAGGGAAATTACAAAACTTATTAGAGGCCTACAAACTACTTCCATTTCCAAAGGAGTTTTTGAGAAAGAAAAACAAACAAGACAAACAAGTAATATTCCTTTAGAAGAATGGGAAGAAGCAACGCAACCCAGGTGGAGCACAATCCTCAACCCCCATCAACTATGGTTAAAACAATATAATCATGAATTATTCTTAAAAAACCTTAAAAATATTTTAAATCCCCAAGAATTCGAAATTATTAGATTAAGTTTTGGTATTACTTTGGGAAATGTTAATGAAGAACCTCAAATTGAATATTCCAACAAAAATATAGGACAAATATTAAATTTATCTTCAAGGCAAGTAGCGATTATCAAAAACCAAGCAATTACTAAATTACAAAAAATATATAAAGAAAGAAATAAATAATATGAATTATCAAAAAAATAAAACTACTTACTATAATATCCCTGATAAACTTATTAAAAATTATTATTCTCAAAGAAATAGAAAAGTATAATTTTATAACACAATAAAGGAGCAAATAACTATGCAAACTCATAAAATAGATATTCTAGATGTAGCTACTTACTTAATAAACCACCAAAATAAAAATGATTATACACCTTTAAAACTTCAAAAATTAGTTTTTTTTGTATATGCTAAAAATTTAATAGATACTAACCAATCTATGTTTAATAATGATTTTGAATCTTGGCATTATGGTCCAGTTTCACCTAAATTATATACTAATTTACCAAAAGACCAAAAACCATTAAATTATCAACAAAAAATTAAAGAAAATTACGATCAAAACATTTTTTCCCAACAAGAAAAAGAAATTATGGATTATGTTATAGAAAAATATGGTCCTAAAACAGCTACCGAATTAGTAAATATAACACATAGACCAAATTCTCCTTGGGAAAGAAGTTATATATCGCAATATTTTGCTTTAAATAATATTCCTGATAAACTTATTCAAAATTATTATTCTCAAAGAAATAGAAAAGTATAATTTTATAACACAATAAAGGAGCAAATAACTATGCAAACTCATAAAATAGATATTCTAGATGTTGCAACTTATTTAGTAAAACACCAAAACAAAGATGATTTTACTCGTATGAAAATCCAAAAATTAGTATTTTTGACATATTGTAAATATTTACTTAAAGGTTTAGATTTTTTAATTAATGAATTAAAAGCGAGAATATAATATGAATAAAAATACTATTGCTGAAACTTTTGCTGGTGCTGGCGGTTCTCATTTAGGGTTTATTAATAATGGTTTCGTAAGCGTTTATATTAATGAATTTGAACCCAATTGTATTCAAACTTTGAAATTAAATTTTCCTTTATTAGAAAAAAAATGTTATATAGACCCAAGAGATATTAATGATATCTCAATTAATAAAATCTCAATTATAAATGTTGATGTTTTATTTGGTGGTATTGTTTGCAAAGGATTTAGTTTAGCAGGTCAAAGAAAACCCACCGATAAAAGAAATTATTTATATTTAAAACAATTAGAATTTGTTAACCATTTAAAACCTACAATTTCTATTATTGAAAATGTTCCTACTTTTTTAACTACTAAAATCTTAAAAAAGGAATTGATTCCTCAATTTGAAAAAGAAATTGATGATATTTGGCAAGAATACGCTCAACTTCAAGCCAAAAAAGGTAGCAAAAGAAAAAAGAATTTATCTCATGAATTAGAAAATAAACGTCTTTTGGAATTAAAAAACCTAAAAAACGATTTATTAAAAAAATTAGAAAAACAACAAGTTTTAATTTCTGTATTTGATGATATTAAAAATAAATACGATAAAATGGGTTATAAAGTTTACCATCAAGTATTAAATTCAGCTTGGTATGGTGCAGCTACTGCTAGAAATAGAGCTATTATAGTAGCAGTTAAAAAAGAAATAAAAAAAATTTTTACCTTTCCTAAAATCACTCATTTTCAAAAAGATAATCCATTAGGGAATATTAATGGAATGAGTTTTTGTGATAATTTACTCCCTTATACTACTGTAGAAGATGTTTTCAAAACCATTGATTATAATAATTTAGATGATTTAGATAATATACCGATGTCACACAATCCCAAAACTATTAAAAGATTTGGTTTTATCCCTGAGGGAAAAAATATTTCTCATATTATTGACCAATTACCAAATGAACTTAAAATTAGTAGTTTTTATTCTCGTGGAAGTGCTACTAGATTATCTAGACACAAACCATGCGGCACTTTGGTTCCAGGACATAGTGCTTTACCTATCCATCCTTGGTTGAATAGAAGCATCACAATAAGAGAAGCCGCTGCTTTAAGTGGATTTCCATTAAATTATAAATTTTATGGGAGCCATTCAAATAGGTGTGAACAAATAGGTAACGCAGTACCTATTTTACTATCTAATGCTATTGCTAAAAAAATAAAAAAATTTTTAAAAGAGGTAAAAAGTGAATGAAAACAAATTAACGGATTTAATTCTAAAAGATGATAATTTTAAAAAAAATTTTGCTCGTTTATTAAATATCGATGATTTTATAATTCAAAAAGAAGAAAAATTTATTAATAACATAAAAGCTGATTTTTGCTTTTATAATCATAAAAATAAAATTATAGCTATTTTAGAATGCAAAGGACAAGTGGGCATAACAGAATACATAAGAGGAGTTGGTCAAATTTTACAGTATCAAGGTTTTAAAGAAAATAATATTTTTGATAAATTTTTAAATGAAACAAAAGTAATTTTGGTAGTTCCTAGTTCTGTTTTCGGTAAGAAAAGTCACTTTAACCCAGCTAAAGTTTTTTATCCTAAAGAAACTGAATTAATACAACATTCCTATGTTTGAAAATGATTTTGAGGCTTGGGAAGAAGGTCCTATTTCATTGCCTTTATATTTAGAACAAATTAAATATCCCACCAAATTTGATAAAACAATAACATTTTCTCAAAAATACGATGAAAATAAATTTACCAAAGAACATATCCAAATAATGAATAGCATTTTAAAAAAACATGGTTCTAAACCATTAAGACAAATATATGATTTTATTCATAAAGAAAATGGTCCTTATAAAATAAGTTATAAAAAGAAAGATGTTTCACAAAACTCTATTTTAGATTCAACATTAAAACAGTGTTATTTATCTAAAAAGCATCTAATATAACAAAAATATAGGACAAATGTTAAATTTATCTTCAAGGCAAGTAGAAATTATCAAAACCAAAGCAATTGCTAAATTAAAAAAAATATATAAAAAAGGAAATAAATAATATGAATTGTAAAAAAAATACAACTACTTACTACAATATTGATGGTAAAACAATTTACGCCATTCACGAACATGATCCCGATACATTGAATTTTATTAAAACAACTTGGTTTAATAAAAATGGCAAAACAATTGACTTTATTACTGAATATGATCCTGAAACAGAAGAACCAATCAAAGAAACCTGGTACAACCCCGACAGGGAAACAATTGATTACATCAGAAAATACAACCCTCAAACAGGCAAAGAAACCAAACGAACTATTTACAACGACGACGAAAAAACAATTTACTCCATCACCGAATACGACCCTCAAACAGGGAATGAAACCAAAAAAACCTATTACAACTCCGATGGAACAATTAAAGAAGAAAAAACTTTTTAATTAAGATATAAACTAAACCCCTTTTTTGAAGGGGTATTTTTTATACCCAAATCACAAAAAAAAGGAGTTTGAAAGATGATTGAAGCCGAACGCGCATTATTAGGAGCACTATTATTAAATCCAGAAAAAATGGATGTTGTTATAAATTTAGTTAACACAAATGATTTTTCCAACCCCAAGCATCGTTATATCTTTGAGACAATGAAGCAATTAAAAATGCAAAATCGCGAAATTGATTATGTTACGGTTAGTTCCGTTTTAGATAACAATTTATACAAAATAGGAGGAACTGATTATTTAATTGAATTAGGAGGAGTGGAGGCGTCCCCTGCAATTGAATATTTAGAAACTTACATTGATTTAATCAAAGAAAATTCCCTTAAAAGAGATTTTTTAGGATTCATCAAACAACAACAAACCGCATTATCAAAAAGTAAAAATATTCACAATTTTTTTCAAGCAGTCAAAGACCAAGTAGAAAGTTTTATGCAAAAAACCAAATCTCCTTTTATTTCTACAAAAACATTAATTCCTGATATTCGCCAAAGTATTCTCAATGATGACAACCCCAACCAATTTATAGGAATAAAAACAGGCTTTAAAAATCTAGATGAATTAATTTCTGGTTTCAAGCCAAACCAATTAATTATCTTAGGAGCAAGAACTGCGATGGGAAAAACTGCTTTTATGCTTAATTTGGCTTGTAATATTGCAAAAAACTTTACTAGCAACAACAAAAACCAAAAAGCAGTTATTTTTAGTTTAGAAATGGCAGCGGAAGAATTAGGAATTAGGCTACTTTCTTCTGCTTCTCAAATCCCTTTAAAACAACTCCAACACAAAAACTTAACTAAAAATGAAAAATTACAGTTATTTATCGCTGATGACAAAATTACACAATTAAACATTTTAATTGATGATGATAGAAATAACAAAATGAAAGACATTGAAACCAAATGCCGTCAAATGAAATATGCTAAAGGACTTGATATTGTTTTTATTGATTACCTCCATTTATTAAGAAAAGAACAAAATGTTAATATATATCAAGAAATATCTGAAATTTCACGCAAATTAAAAAACCTAGCAAGTGAACTTAATATTCCAATTGTAGCTTTATCTCAATTATCAAGGGATCTTGAAAAAAGAGTAGACAAAAGGCCTGTTTTATCCGATTTAAGTAACTCAGGATCGATAGAACAAGACGCTGATGTTGTGATGTTATTGCACCGCGAAAGTTATTACCAAAAAGATGATAACAACCCACATACAAATTTAATTATTGCCAAAAACCGTAGCGGTCAATTAGGTGAATGTAGTTTTAATTTTTATAAACAAATCCAAAGATTTGAACAAAAAGAATAAAATAGGAGTAAAAAATGCAACAATTATCTAATTTAGATTTTAATAATATTAACGTTTTTAATCATAAATCTTTGTGCGTTAACATAACCAAACAAATAGTTCAACCAATTTTTTTCAACAAAGCTTTTAATCAGTATATGTTTGATTGCCATAATATACTCAATGAATATTTAACCAACAACCAACACAACTCTCAAAGTCAAAAATCAATTCGCGGAAAAATTAACGAATACTTAATTTTGCTTTATCTAAATCACAAAGGAATTAAATATTTATATCCTCAATCATATTTATTTTTCATCCCTGATATTAAATTTGATTTAGTATTGTTTAATAAAACAAAACGCATCATTGCCTTCAATTTCAAAACTTGCCTTAGAGATAGATACAAACAATCAATAGTAGAAGGGGAACAAATCAAAAAACTAGACACTCGTTTTGAATATTACTTATTAACAAATGATGAAGTCGAAACTCAAAGATTAAATAATAAAATTAAAAATGGTAAAGTACAATCAATTAACAAAGTAATCAATTTATTTTCCAATTCAGCTAATCTCTTCTTACAAAACTTACTAACCAACCAATTTATCCCTTTTTCACCTATTAATTTAATTAAAAAGATGGTTCGCTCTAATGACAAATAAATTAATTAGTTTTGAAGGTGTTGACGGAAGTGGTAAAACTACTTTAATTAACGAATTAAAAGCTTCTTTTGAAAATAAAGGCTATCAAATCAAAGTTTTTCAAGGTTTAGGCAGTTCCATTGTTGGAAAAGAAATCAGAAATTTATTTTTACATCAATCCAAAATAAGCCCTAAAACTAAATATTTACTTAGTCTTGCCAATATGATGCAAACCCAAGATGAATTAATAATCCCTGCTTTGTTGGGTGGTTATCTTGTTATAGTTGACCGTTGGTATGATTCTACTTTTGCTTATCAAAGCAAAGGCAATTACATGGATTATGATGATAAAATTACTTCAAAAATCATTAATCATTTCTTAATTAAACCTAAATTAACTTTTTACCTAGATATTGACCCTAAAATTGGGCTAAAACGAAAACAAACTCAACCAAATCATAAATTAGACCTCATTGAACAAAAACCCTTAAATTATTTTGAAAATGTCCGCAAACATTATTTAAACCAACATAAATACTATAAATACTGTAATGATGCAAATTGCAACCACAAAAATTGTAATCATTTTATGATTAACGCAACCAACTCGCAAAAAGAAAATTTAGCCCAAATAATGAAAATTTTAATCAACAAACAAATATTTTAATTAAAGGAGAAAAATAATTATGAATTATCAAAAAACTTTATATAGCCCAGATGGTAAAATAACCAAACAAATCCAATACTATTCCGACGGAAAAACAATAGATTACATTACCGAGTATGATCCCATAACAGAGGAACCAATCAAAGAAACTTTTTATTACCTTGACGGCAAAACAAAGAAATCTGTTGTTGAATATAGCCCAGATGGTAAAAAAACCAAATGGAACGAATACTACTCAGATGGGGAAACAATATATTACATCACTGAATATCACCCTGAAACAGAAGAAGTAATTAAACAAACAAATTATAATTCTGATGGTAAATTAACCACAGAAATTTTTTATAACGTCGATGGTGAAACAATTGATTACATCAGAAAATACAACCCCCAAATAAGTAAATTAATTAAATTTACTAAATACCGAGAAGATGGTGAAACAATTGACTATATTACAGAATTTAAGTACCATCCCAAAACAAACAAATTAATTAAAACAACTGGTTTTTCCTTCGATCGCAAAAGAATAGCTTTTATATACAAACACCATCCTAATGGTAAATTGTTTAAAAGAACTTACTACAACTCCGATGGAACAATCAATAAAAAAATAATTCAAATAAATAAAGGAGAATGAAAATGATTTTAACTCCCAAACACATTTTAATATTGTTAAGTATAACATATTTAGGATTTATCATAACAAATCTAATGACCTTATTTTTTGATTTTAATTTAGGAATTAAGGCTAATACTGCTATTAGTCTTGTTTCTGATGTTGTCTTTTTAATTTATATTTGGGTAAAGGAGTTTAATAATGAAAATACCATGGATAGGCAGTAAAAAGAAAATGTTACCCCAATTATTAAAATATATTCCAACAAATTATAACAATTATTATGAACCTTTTTTAGGAAGCGGGGCTTTATTCCAATCTCTTACTCCCTCAACTGTCACTTTGAACGATAATGATATCAATTTAATACAACTTTGGAAAGATATGTTGGCACAACCAGAATTGTTTTGCGATTATGTGCGTAAATTTAAAGACAAAATATATGTAAATAAAGATCAAAAGACGCAAAAAAAATCATTTAAACATTTGGTAGAAAAATTTAATAAAAGTAATTTGGGTGCTTATAAAAGTGCCCTTTTTTACGTTTTATTGAAATATGCTTTTCGGGGTATTTTCCGATATCGATCCGATGGAACTATTTATTTAGGATACAGTTTTTCATCTTGTTTCAAAAACCCTATAATTGTTTTATCAGAAATCCAAAGAATAAAAACCAATGTTAAGAATATAAAATTGTTAAATGGCGATTTTGAAAATGTCATTAACCAAGCCCAAAGCAACGATTTTATATTTGTTGATCCTCCGTATTGGCGTGAAGGGATTAAAGATAAATATTTTTATCAAAAACCTTTCACATTTGAAGATCACAAAAGACTTTATAAAAGTTTAGAAATGGCAAATTATCGCAAGGTAAAGTGGTTGTATACAAATTATAATTCGTCAAAAATAACTGAATTGTTTAAAAAATTTCACATTCAACCCATTCAAACCACTACAAAACACAATTTAACTTCAAAAGGGATATCGCAAGAAGTTATTATTAAAAATTATTAAAAAGAACAAATAATCAAAATTTTAATCAACAAATAAATATTTTAATTAAAGGAGAAAAATAATTATGAAAAAAGAATCTATTAATGTTTTTGATGTTGCAAATTATATTATTATAAAATTTAAAAACAACAACCAAAATTTAACTCACATGAAGCTACACAAATTAATTTATTTTTCTTATGTAAAATATTTAATTGAATACAAAAAAAGATTAATTTTAGAGCATCCAAAAGCCTGGAAATATGGACCTATTTTTGGAGAATTATATGTTGTTTTAAAAGATTATTTTGAAAAATCGATTGTAAAACCATTATGTGATGGGAGAAGTCAAAAAATAATAACCGACGAAAAAAGAAAGAAAAACATTGATGAAGTTTTGTTGTTATGCAAAGATAAAACTGGGAAGGAATTAGCTAATATTTCTCACCAACAATCCCCACAGGACGAAACATACCATTATTATCGTTACAAAAACAACAACAGCACAATTTCAGATGAAGATTTAAAAAACTTTTTTTCAAATCATAAACTTTTAGAAACAATCCACCAAGATGAATTAAAACAAAATTTTAATAAAAAATTTGGTATTTTCGGTAAAGACTGGTGGTAAAAAAATCAAAAAGGAAAATAAATAAAATGAACCAAACAAAACAAATTAACGTTTTTGACGTTGCCCTTTATATCGTCAAAAACAACCCTTCTTCAACTACTAAAATGAAACTGAATAAAATGATTTATTACGCTCATGCCAAACATCTAGTACAAACCAAAAAACCTCTTTTAAAAGAGCAAATACAAGCCTGGATTTATGGTCCTGTCTTTCCTGAATTATGCAAGCAATTAAAAGATTTTACTTATCAACCAATAAATCCCGAAGTTTTAGCAATGGGAGATATAACTAAAATAAATGCAACTCAAAAACAAATCCTTGATTTTATGATTTTGTTATACGGCGATGCATCACCTAATGATTTATCTTCTCAAACTCACATGGAGCACCCATGGATAAAAAGTTATTACAAAGATTATGATTCTGGTTGGTCTAAAAAGATTATTAAAAACAAAGACATTTTAGAATATTTTTCTAAAAACAATAAACATATAGGAGCATAAATAATATGAATCATCAAAAAACTTTTTATTACTTTGACGGCAAACCGATAAAGAAATCTGTTGTTGAATATAGCCCAGATGGCAAAACAATTGACTCTATTACCGAATACGACCCTCAAACAGGCAACAAAACCAAAGAAATAAATTACTTATCCGACGGAAAAACAATTTACTCCATCGACGAATACAACCCCCAAACAGAAGAATTAACCAAAGAAACCTATTACAACTCCGACGGAAAAACATCTGATGGTAAATTAACCACAGAAATTTTTTATGATGGCGATGGTGAAACAATTGATTACATCAGAAAATACAACCCCCAAATAAGTAAATTAATTGAATTTACTAAATACCGAGAAGATGGTGAAACAATTGACTATATTACAGAATTTAAGTACCATCCCAAAACAAACAAATTAATTAAAACAACTGGTTTTACCTTCGATCGCAAAAGAATAGCTTTTATATACAAACACCATCCTAATGGTAAATTGTTTAAAAAAACTTACTACAACTCCGATGGAACAATCAATAAAAAATATAAATAAAAGAAAGGAGCAAAAACAATGACTAAAAAAGAATTAATTAAAACACTTGCAAAAGCAACTAAAAATTCAGTTACCCAAACTGAGGAATTTTACAATTCCTTTGAAAACACCTTAATTGAAGCAATAACTTCCAACGAAGAGGTAGTTTTGTCACCCCAACTTGGAAGATTTGTTTTAAAAACCCGACAAGCTCGTTTATGGAAACACCCCAAAACAGGCAAAAAACTAAAAATCCCTGCTAAAACGGCTGTGACTTTTAAACTATCATCAAGCCTTAAAAATAAAGTCAAAAAAACAGTTAAATTAAACTAAAAAAAAGAAAGTTGGTTTAAAAAATAAAAAAAATTAAAAAACATCAAATATTTTTTTATGTAATTATTATTTTTCTTTCAATATTCACTACTTATTTATTAACTCGTCAAATTGGTTTAGCCCGAAGCAAACATTTAAAAGATCATATCAATTTGAATAGCGAACATTTAAAAGAAAAAATTAATCAAGTCTATAATGAAGAAAAAGTATAAAAAAATGAATAGAAAAGGAATAATAAAAAATGTATCGAGTTGATAGAAATAATTTTTTCAAAAATGAAAAAAAATCTACTATTTATACTCCTAGTTGGGTATCGCAATTTCTATATGATATTTTATCAACTCAAATCAAACGTGGTTTGATTTTTGACCCCTGCGTTGGCGAAGGATCTTTATTATTGCCTTGGAAAGAAAAAGGTTTTGATGTTTTGGGGGTTGATATAGAAAAAACTTCTTTTCCTAATTTAATTCATAAAAATTTTTTAGAATTAAGTCAAAAATATTTAAAGAAACAAAAAATATCTTTGGTAATAACAAACCCACCTTTTAATTTAGATTTTAAAACTAAAAGTTATGTTAAGGAAAAATATGGTGGTCGTCCATTATTGCCTGAGTTGTGGTTAAAAAAAATAATTGAAATTTTTGGCAAAGATATTCCAATTGTTTTATTCACACCTTATGGTTTTAGACTTAATCAATCACTAAATAGCAAACGATTACAAAAATTTGTAAATCAAGAATATCCCGAAATCTCTTCTATTATTAGTCTTCCCAAAGACGTTTTTGAAAACGTTGTTTTTCATTCAGAAATTTTAATTTTTAATGTTAATAATTTAAAACCGCATTATTTTTGTAGAGGAGCAATGATTTAAAATGTCTAATTCAGAACAATTAAGAAAAAACATTAAACAACACAAAGATAATGTTGATGATGCTAAAAAACACACCCAACAACAATTCAATGAAACACATAAAAAACTAGATGAATCAATAGAAAAACTTGATAAAAAAAATAATAAGGAGAATGAATAATATGAGCGACGGCATGTCAGAAGCATTTAACGGAACTTATTTCAAATCCCGCAATTCCCAAACCAAGAAAAAAACCAATAAATATAATCAGACCAAAGGAAAATGGCTTAATTTAGACCACCCCAAGAAGACTTTTAAAAACAAAAAGAAATTATCTAAAAAACGAAGAAAAGTTATGAAAGAACTAGAAGAAGAAATAGAAAAATTATAAAAATTAAGAAAGGAGGGTGATTATGTGGTTATTTTCAATATTTGCAACAATTAGCAATTTTATATTAAATTATACCAAAGGATTTAGCACTACCGAAATACTTGAACGAAGAATGGATGGAATTCAAACAACACTTTTCACTATTCTTATTGTTTCTGGTTTCAAACCTATTTTTAAATTAATTGCAAATATTTGTATTTTCGTCAAAGATTTAATTTCGGGTATCTTTTTCCCCAACAAAAAACTACAAAAATTAGAAATCCAAAATGCCAAACAAAAATACTTAGAAAAACAATTATTAAAAAAATTAGATAAAATCAATGAAAACCAAGAAAAACTCCAATCCCAAATAGAAATGCAAAAAGTAAAAGTTTCTCATTGGCAAGAGAAAAAAGCAACAAAAAAACAATTAAAATCGCAAAATATCAATCCAATTAATGAAAAGGAGGAAGAAAATGAATGACCTAAATTTCGCCATCGGATTTATCGTTGGCGCTCTATTTACAACTGCTTTAATGTTTATCATTAAAAAAATCTTTTTTAATTTTCTTCCATTACCAGAAATTGATAAAACAAATGAACCAAAAAAAGACAACAAAACTAAAAGTTCGTTTTCAATTATTTCAAACCCAAATAACGAATCAAAAAATAAAAATAATTTAGAAAGTGACAACAATTAAATTAAATTTAGACAATAAATTAGAAAGGATTCAACAATATGGCAAAAATATTATCTTTTGTTTTTAAATCTTTATCATTTTGTATTCTTATTTGTTATTTGAGTTTGCATACTTCTTCTATATTTTCATTCATTTTTTTGTCATTTTTTATCTCTCATTTTGTGGATAAAATAATTGATTATATTTTTTCAAATGAATGGTTTTCATTATTGATTCTTAGGATAACAACAATTAAATAAAAAATTATAAAAACATTAAAACTCCAAAAAAATAGACTCAAAATTTTGCCCTTTTTTCGCTCAAAAAAACAAAAGTTTACTTATTATATTCACAATTTTTAAACTACTTTAATAAAAAATAATTTTTCTAGAAAGGAGAAAAAATGAAACTCAAAAACAAAATATATCTTAGTTTCTTAGCATTATTCGGTTTTATTTTGTTGATTTTATTTATTGTTGGAATAACTAAAAAAGAAAACAATATCAAACCATTAATAAATCCAACAATAACACAACCACCCAATAACCAACTTGATTCAGAAGCAAAAGAAGAACTTAATAAACTTCAAAAACGTTTAAAAGATTTAGAAATAATCAATCAACAAAACATAAATAATAACAAAAAACTTATTGAAGAAGATAACCAATTATCACAACAAATCAACTCTAATTTAGAAACAATCAAAACTTTAAATCTTCAAATTAACAACCTCAACCAAGAATACGACCAAAAAAACAAAGAATTAAACAATAAAGAAACTAATTTAACCGATGAAACAAAATCCCAATTAGAAACTGAAATAAAAAACTTAAACCAACAAATAGCTGATTTATCAAAACAACGCGAACAAATCAATGAAGCTACCCAACCATTAACCAAAAAAAGAGTGGAAAATACAAAATCACAAGTAAACAATAAGAAACTAATTGAAAGCATCCAATCAGAAACCAATCAAACTACTCAATTCAAAACTATTTATCAAAAAATATCTGACTTACAACAAGCAATAAATTATAATAACGCCAACAAAGAAAACATCAAAGAACTAATAATTAAACATCAAGACAACCCCCAAGAAGTTCAAAACCTCAAAAGTTATGATTTATTTTTAGACGGTCAATTAATCCAATTTGACAAACAAATTAAACAACTTCAAAATGAAATTGAAGCAATCAAAAACCCAAATATTGAAAAAATCGCCAAAAAACAAATTACTTTTAAAGACGTTTATGGTATGGAAAGCGAAAAAGAAGAATTAGAGGATTTAATTTTTTATTTTAAAGAATCCAATAATAATTTAGTAAATTTTGACAAAATAAGACCCAAAGGATATTTATTATACGGCCCTCCTGGTACAGGAAAAACTTTTTTCATGAAAGCATTGAGTAACGAATGCAACGCCCATTTTATTGAATTTGAACCTTCAAAACTAGATAAAACCTATGTCGGCGAAGGAGTAGAAGAATGGGAAAAGATTTGGATGGAAGCTGAAAGACATGATAAAACTATTATCTTTATTGACGAAATTAGTGGCATGGCTAACCGTGAAGACAAAAATTCTAATAAAACAAGTATTAATATTGTTAATAATATTTTAACTAAATTAGATGGTTTTAACCGTTCTGACAAAAAAATTGTCTTAATGGGCGCTACTAATCACCTAGACCAAATTGATAAAGCACTCAGAAGTCGTTTTAGCAAAGAAATTAAAATTGATTTAATTAAAGATGAAGAAATTGAAGGTTTGTTAAAATTCTTGATAGATCCTTATCAAATCAGTTATCACACTTACCTTCATTTAAAAGAAATTGCAAACAGATGTAAAGGCAAAAATTACTCTAACCGTGATTTAACAACCATCATTAATGATGCCTATAATAAAACTAATAAATTCAAAACCCTAAATCCAAAACATGAAGTAATGTTGCCTTCTGATTTAGATGAAGTAATTGACACTAAACAAGGAATCAACAAATCAATTACAGAAATTAAAGCCCGCAGAAAAGAATGTGAAGAACAATATGCACCATGGAAACAAGGTTTTTTGAAATATCTTAAACCTCCAAAAGATGCAAGAATGATTAAAGATAAATACACTTTCTACGGCCTCAACGGCCTTGGTAGAGGACAGCACCGTGAATACGAGCCAACTGATATAATGCAGTTTGTGAAAAATCCTTTTGACAAATGGAAAACAAAATATTCAACTAACGATTATTTTGATACTTTCAATACAGGAATTAACCGTGATGATTCACAATTTCAAAATAAGTTGCTTAAAAACTCTATAGACCACTACATGTATATCAACTACGAAGGCCCAAAATGGTTAATTGAAGAAGATAAAGACTTTTTCATGGATGAAGTGGAATGTCATATAATAAACCCTAAATATTCCAGATATCCCAAAAATGAAAAGAAAAATTACTACCTTCACTTCAACCCAAAACAAAGATATATCACGCTTTACACTAAGAAATTTAATACTAAGGACTAATTAGAAAATATCCCAATTAACATCAGTATCTTACAAAATAACTTACAACAATTGGGAAAAGAAAAGGAAGAAAAAGAACAAGCAATTAAACAAACCAAACAACAACTAGAAAAAGAGAAAAAAAATTTAAATAAATAATCAGAAAGAGAGAAAATAAGATGGTAAAAAAAACAATCAAAACTAAAAAATCAAAACAAATCCAACCAATTAAAAAAAATACCAAACACATAAAAACGAAACTTCCTACCAAAAAAACTAAAAAAATAACTCCAATTCCAAAAAAGGTTGTTTCCAAAATTAAAAAAATAAAAAAACCTTCAAAAACTATAATCAAAAAACAAATCCAACCTACTAAAATAATTGTTGAAACCAAAAAAGAGAATTGGTTTGTAAAATTAATCAAATCAATTGTCAAAATAACCCTTATTTTATTACCATTCATACTAATTGGTGGAGGAATATGGCTTGTAATTTCTAAGTTTTTTCCTGAATTAGCTGCAAAATTTGGTGGAGTTGTTGATAAATGTTGGCAATTTATTAAACATATATGTCATAATCTAGATGACAAAACCAAAAAAGCTTTAGAAAATGCAGGAATAGACCCCGAATATTCTGCTATTGCATCAAAAGTTTTATGGGTTGGTGGTGGTTGTTTACTTGCTGCTACATGTTGTTTAATCCCAGGAATTGGCACATTCTTAGGAGTAGCAGTTTTAATAAGTACTATCGCTTATGTAGCAGCTATTACACTTACCAAAAAAACCAACCAAGAACCACCAAAAAATACATCTCCACCACAACAAGTAGAAAACAAAGTAGATAATACAAACAAACAAATTGAACCAGACAAATTAACTGAAAATAACAGAGATTCTGAAACCTTAGAAACTCAAAAAAAAAAAAAAACAACAAAATCAACTGAATTAAATGATGAAACCCTAACTCCTCAGCCAACTTTGAAACAACCAATTCATAAACAAAAAGAAATTAATAAAGAAGAATATAATAAAAGTTTATTGAATCCAGACATGCAAAAACAATTTGAGGAGTTGGGTACCGTTGAAAAAGAACGAGAAGCACAATTGTTGCAAGAAAGAAATTATTTTGAAGCTAATTTGCAAGCACAACAATTAGAAATGTTAAATATAAAAAATCAAAAAGATAATTTAGAAAAAGAACTAGCAGAACAAAAAAACTTATCAGATGCAGAAAAACAACAATTAACTAAGCAAATTGAGGACATAAATACTAATTTAGCTTCTAGAAACGAAGAATTAAACAATTTAGAAAAAGAGCAAGAAGTCCAAGCAGAATTAAGACAAGAATTATATGATGTTATCAACAAAGATAAGGAAAATTTAGAACAAAAAACCAAGCAATTAGAAGAACAAAAAAACTTATCAGATGCAGAAAAACAACAATTAACTAAGCAAATTGAGGACATAAATACTAATTTAACATCTAAAAACGAAGAATTAAATAACTTAAATCAAAAATTAGAAGAAGAAGCAAAAAAACAAACTGAATTAAATGATGTTATCCAAACCCAAGAAAAAAAGTTAAAACAAATCCAAATTTCTAGTGAAGAAAAACAACAAGAATTAAACAATAAAATTAAAGATATTCAAACCACTTTAGATAAGCAAGCAAAAGTTACCGAAGACAAAAACAAAGAATTAGAACAAATGCAAAGTCAAAAAATTCAACTAGAAAACCAATTAGCTTCAAATAAACAAGATTTACAAAATTTACAAAAAGAAATATTTAATAAAGAAGCTAAATTGGAAGATAAAGAAAAAGAACTAGAAGAACAAAAAAACTTATCAGATGCAGAAAAACAACAATTAACTTCAGAAATCAATAATCTAAAAAACGATATCAACCAAGAAAAAGTTAATTATCAAGCACAAGTATCACTTAAAGAAGAAGAAATTAAGCAATTGCAACAAACCGAAAGTGATTTAAAACAGCAACTAACTAAAACCCAAGCAGAAACTATGAGCCTAAGAGAACAACATGTAAAAACTTTGGAAGAAATCCAAAGACAAATTACAAATTACAAAAAAACAGTTGCTGAACTAGAAAATGAAACTCAAAAACTAAAAGACCAAATTGCAAAAAACAATGAAAATGCTAAACAATTACAAAAAGAATTAAAAACTAAACAAGCGAAATTAGACGAAATTAACAAAAAAATAGGAACTTTAACAGCAAATAAAAATAACTTATTACAAACAATAAAAGACTTAGAAAATGAAACAACAATAAAAAATTGGAAAGAGTCAAAAAAACAAAAAGAATATAGTTATGGCACTAGTAGTAAACTAATCCAATTCCCTCGTTTTTGGAATGATAAACCTTTTACATATAAAATTGTTCCAAAGATTGGTTTTGAAAATACTGGATTGCCCCATATTCCAAGAAGTATGAGAACATATAATGAGATGATTAAAAGAAATACTATACAAGGAGAAAGTGTAGAATTATCACCAGGAAAATATTATTGCGAACCTTTTATTAATATGTCAAAAATACCATATAATACTGATGGAGCTAATTTAATTTTTAGCGAACCAACCTCAGAGACCGAACCACCACAAAAAATATTCAAACTTGATGAAGCAAAAGAAAAATTAAAAAATATATCTCAAGAATTATCAAATTATGAAACTAATTTAAAAAACGCTCAACTAGAATATAATCAATTATTAGAAAATCAAACACCAGATGATAGTTTGCAACAAGAATTAAATAATAAAGCAAATCATATTAAAACTTTAAAAAACGAAATGCAACAACTAGAAATTAAAGAACAAGGTTTTAGAAGTGAAATTGATACTTTAAAATTGGAAAATAAAAACTTAAAAGAAAAATATACTAATGATTTAACTAAAATCCAAAAAGAACTTGATGCAACTAAAACCGAAAACAAGCAACTAGAAAAAGAGATGCAAGAGATGCAAGCTGAATTGGTTAAAAATGGTAACGCTGATGATGCATTAGTTAAACAATTAAATCACAAAGAAACTCAAATAAAAGAATTAAAGGGTAAAATTAACACCTTAGAAGCCAACGAAACTAAATTGCAAACAATTATTAAACAAAAAGACGAAGAAATTAAACAATTACAAGAAACAATTCAAGAACAAGCAGAACAAATTATAAAATTAACTGCCGAAATTGAAAACAATATAGAAACTTTCAAGCAACAAGCAATGAAAATTCAACAACTAGAAGGGGCAATTGCAGGACTTGAAAGTGCAAGTGGTGTTTTGGGTGGCAATAATAAAGAATTATTACACGAAATCAATAAACTAAAAGCCCAATTAAAAGAAGAAAAAGCCGCGCACGTTGCAACAAAAATAAGATTGGAAAAAGATATTGTTGAGTTAAAAAATGATAAGTTAAATTTAACCAATAAATCAAAGGAATTAGAAGAACAAAAAGATGGTTGGGGCAAAAATGTAGGTGCTGCGATTAACACAGTTTTCGGTGGTGGTTTACTTGCTGCTGCTGCAATTGATGTTACTGCGGCTGTTGCTAGTAAATGGGACACAGTTAAAAAATGGTTTAATTGGTAATGCAATTTTTTTTGCATTACCAGATTGGATTATGATACAATGATGATAAGTTATAAAAATAAAAAAGGAAGTTAATTATAGGATGGAGTTATTTAAAGTATTAGTTATTATAGGTATTTTAGGAGTTTTTTTTGGATTAATTCCTTTATGGATTTGGTTTGTTCAAAAACGAGAAAATAAAAATAGAATTAAAAAAGTTAATTTAAAAACGTTAATGATTTGGTATTATGTTATTACAATTATTGCGATTGGTGGGATTGGCTTGTTTGCGTTTTTAGACAATAAATATGATATAAAAAACTCGAAACCTAAAACTTATACTGTTTCTGAACCGAAAGTAGAAATTGAAGCTGAATGGTTTGAAGGATACCGTTCTAGGGATGATAACCACGAAGTTAAGAAATATTATAAAGCAGATGGTTATGATCCAAATGCAGAATTTGGGTCACCTAATGATTGGAAAGGTAGACCTTGTCAAAGTTATAGTCATGATGTTAATCACCTTGTTTTGGGTCACCAAATGATTAAAGTTAAATACACTTTCTACGGCCTCAACGGCCTTGGTAGAGGAAAGCACCGTGAATACGAGCCAACTGATATAATGCAGTTTGTGAAAAATCCTTTTGACAAATGGAAAACAAAATATTCAACTAACGATTATTTTGATACTTTCAATACAGGAATTAACCGTGATGATTCACAATTTCAAAATAAGTTGCTTAAAAACTCTATAGACCACTACATGTATATCAACTACGAAGGCCCAAAATGGTTAATTGAAGAAGATAAAGACTTTTTCATGGATGAAGTGGAATGTCATATAATAAACCCTAAATATTCCAGATATCCCAAAAATGAAAAGAAAAATTACTACCTTCACTTCAACCCAAAACAAAGATATATCACGCTTTACACTAAGAAATTTAATACAAAAAATAATTAAAATAAATAAAAATAAGGAGTAATATATAATGTTAGCAAAAAATAAATTACATCTTTTACCATTCTTTTTAATTAGTTGTTTAGGATTATTATTTATCACAAGTAATAATCAAGTTATGGCGATGGAGAATGGTAATATAAATAATAATGGTAATATAAATCAAAATAATAGAAATATTAATCCAATTATAGAAGCATGTAGAAATTTACATGATTTATTATTAGAAGAAGCAAGATTAATAAATCAAATTTATAATGCTATTAGAAATAATGATTCAGAAGAAACAATAAGAATTTTAATTAATCAAACAAACGAAATAGCTCTTCAAGCTGAAAATATTCGTAGAAATATTAACAACAACCAAAATCAACCAAATAACAACCGAAGAAATCAATAAATTAAAAAATAGTTGGAAATTGAGTTTTTTAGGTTATTTAAATCAAGAAAAAAGTGTTATCAACGAAAAACAAAAAGAATGTGATGAACACCAATTTCAATTAAATTCTATTCAACCTAAAATAGAAGTTTTAAAACCACAAAAACAAAAACTAGAACAACAACAAGACGCAAAAGAAAAAGAAATTAAACAAAAAAAAGAAGGAAAAAATTTAGCTTCTCCAGATGATAAAATTAGATTACGAGCTGAAATTGAAAAACTCCAAGATGAAGTAATAGAAATAGTTGGTGAAATTGGAAAAATAAAAGTTCAAATTAAGGATTTAGAAGCAACCCAAGAAAAATACCAAAATATGTTATCTCGTGCTGAAAAATTTAGAAAAATGTTAGAAGAACAATATAAAGATGCTGAATTACAATATAAAAATGATATCTTAAATCGTCTCCAATCCCTTTACGACATCCCCTCAGCTGAGGTATAAATAAAAATAAGGAGTAATATATAATGTTAGTAAAAAATAAATTACATCTTTTACCATTCTTTTTAATTAGTTGTTTAGGATTATTATTTATTGTTGATAACAAACAGGTTATGGGTATGAATAATAATCTATCCCAAAATAATTCAAATATCGATAATAATATAGATGAGTATAGGATTTTTCAAAATTTATTATCTATACAAGAAGGAACAATTCAACAAATTATTAATGCTCTTAGAAATCATAATTCAGAAGTTGAAATTAATACTTTGTTAAATCAAAGCCAACAAATACACCAACAAATAATAACTCATCAACAAAGACAACACAATAATCAGCATCAATTTATGATAAATTTTGAACGCAATATAACAAAAATTCAACTTGAAAGAGAACATTTATCATTAATACAAGAAATGAATACAGCTATTAATAATATACCCATTTATGCTTCAACAGAACAAATTAACGTGCTAAGAAATATTCAAATAAGAATAGACCAAAACCGAAGACAAATAAATATTATAATTCAACAATTACAAAATAATCCAAATCCACCAAATAACAATCGAAGACGATAAAAGAAATAAAAAAAATTAGAAAGTAGGTTTAAAAGATGAAAAATAATAATCAAATCAACGTTTTTGATGTTGCTAAATATCTTTTAGACAACTGCCCTCAAAAATATGGTACTGGCATTACACAAATGCAAAAATTATTATATTATGCTCAAGCGGAATATTTAATTCATTATCGTCAACCTTTATTCGAAGAAGAAATTCAGGCTTGGCCATTGGGACCAGTGGTAGCACATGTTTATTATGAATTTGTTAGATGTATGGCTGAAGATAAAGACCTTTTTGAAACCAAATGTAGCAAAAATCCTTTACCTGATAAAGTTATTAAAATTTTAAATTTAGTAATTAAAAAACATGGCACAAAAACCCCAAATGATTTAATTGAACAAACACATAACGAAGACCCTTGGAAAAATATTTATCATCCTAACAAAAAATTTTCAAATTCTGTTATTTCAAATGAACAAATTTATGTTTTTTTTAAAAATCGAAAATAATTTATTTTAATTTTTATTAATTGAAAGAAAGTGGAGATGATGAGTTCGTTTTTAAAAGAAACCAAAAAAAGAACAAAGTGGGATAAAAAAACCTTTAATGAAATTATTATGTATATTCAAAAAATACTTGGTAAATTTTGCAAAGAAATAGGTTACATTGAACCTTATTCAAATATAAAAAATAAAGAAATTTTTGTAACAACTATTATAAAAACATGGTTAGAAGAAATATTTGGCAAAGTCACTACTAGAGAATCTAGTAATGGTCATGGCAAAACTGATTTAATTTTATTTTTTGATGATGAAATTGAACATCCTATTGAATGTAAAAGATATAAGGGCAACGAATCAATGGAAATGTTGTATAAACAAGTTAGTAGACATACTACTGTTTTTAATAAAACTGTTTCTATGATTATTTATTGCGAAGAAAAAAATTTTTTTGAATCAATAAAAAAAATTACTAAATGGATTAATGATAATGTTAGTTTAATTAAAAAACCTATTTTAAATTTTAATAATTATCCCAATATCTTTAAAGGCGAATTTAAACATGATTATGGACACACTGTGATGTTGCATTGCGCTTGTTATCATTTGTTTTTTGACAAATCACATGCAAAAACAAAAAAACAGATCGCAAAACAACCGAAAAACAATTTAAAATAACAAAAGAAGTAATATAAAAAAACAACCCCAGACCCTTTTTTACTAGGGGTCTTTTTTTATACCCAAATAACAAAAAGGAGGTTTTCAAAATGTCAAAAATAACTAAAATTCCCTTTATCTAAAAAATTAATAATTATGTTATTAATTATTATCTTCAATTTTGCCCCTCCCATCAATGCTAATTCTTCTTTTTTTAATAGTCAAAACAAAACCAAAATTAAATTAGCAGATTACGAAACCCTCAAACAAGAATGGTTAGCGACCCAACCCAAAATGAAAAGATATGACATTCCTGTTTTATCCAAAGAAAATATCCCTGAAATCTTAAAATATTTTAATATTAAAACTACTTTCAATATTGGAACTTATAATTATGGTTTGGTTAAAAAGCCTACTTATAATCCTTATGCCAAAAATTTCTTAATCTGGGAACTCAAAAATCCTCCTGCAGGATTAATCTGTGCTTTTTTCAAAGCCAGGCAAAACCCTTTTAAGGAGAAATATCCTCAAGATGACGATGAATACACCTTAGATGACCTTTTAAAATACGAAATCGCTATCGAAGAAGCTTTCGTATTTTGGGACGCTAACAAACAACCGACTCAAACAAATGTCAATATAACTTTCGTCAAGCTAGATATCTTTGCAAGCGACAATAAAGAAAAAGCGATAAACAAATACTTAATCAAAAACAAAATCATCAAAGAACCCAAACTAATTAAATTAGGTTGTTACAACGCTACTCCAACTACTGGTCTAGTTGTTCCTTTACCTTTGGGAGAATTTAATGGTATTGAAATTGCTGCTATTTACTTTGATGATGGGGTTCGTCTGCTCCCCGAACACCAAAAAACTAGATCTTTAAAAAGGGGAATAGAATGGCGAGAAGAAATGATAAAACAATATCAAACAGGATTAAATCAAACTGAAGATGAAAGAATAAAAAAGGCATTGCCAAAAGCAATTGAATCTTTACAAGAAGAAATTAAAGAACTTTACCAAGAAATCATCAACCACCAAACTTACACCATTGAAGATTTATTGAAACTCTCCGATGGTGCCAAAAACATCTATCTTTTTTCTTTCAATACTGAAAAAAGAATCAAAGAAATTAAATTACCCGATGCTATTGATCCTTACCAAGCTATTCGTGACTGGAAACGAGAAAACAACCTTTACACTTTTCCTCCTCTAGTTCAAGAAGATGACTATGAAGAACTGCGGTGTTCCTTTTTTTAATACAACTTTTTATTTATAAATTACTCTTTAAGACTTTAAAATTAAGTAGATAATTCCATATCTTTTCAAACTAACAAAGTAATTTCATTACACTTAAAAAGTGTCTAATGTTTTTTTATAATTTGCTAGTTTCAAAAGATATTTTTTAAATATTTTATCCCTACACTATATATATAGGCCGAAAAAAAGAAAAAATCACCTATAAAACGACATGGATTAAATTTTTTTACACAATAATGCTGAATTTTTATTTTTTTACTTAAAAAAATGTACAGTGAAATAACCTCTTTTAAAAAGGTTGCAGTTGAATTTGTCAATTAATTAAAATATTTATCTAAAAGATTGAGAATATTTTAAAGGCGATAAAGTATTTAATTTAGTTAAAAGCCATTTATGATTCCAAAAAGAAGCGAATCGATTGATAATTTTTTTGATTTTATTTGGTTTTTTTTGAAATAAAAATGGATGTTGGTTGAATAAAATACTTTTCATCTGGCCAAAAAAGTTCTCAATCACGGCGTTATCGCGTGGGGTTGCTTTGCGGGACATGCTGATTAAAAACCTTTTTTTAGTTAAGGTTTGTTGTACTTTTAGGGATTGATAAACTAATCCTTGGTCGGAATGGATAACACAAGGTTTTTTTAATGGAGGTAGTTTTTTGATTGTATTTAAAATTAATTCTTTATCTTGGCGATTCGAAGTATGGGATGCGATGATTTGGTTGTTAAAAGAATCGATGATGGCAGAAAAATAGATAAAACCTTGGGGAGTTTGGAAATAAGTAATGTCGGTGAATAATTTTTGCATAGGCTGGGAGGTGGTAAAGTCTTGATTGATTAAATTTGGTGCAACTTGGAGGTTAGATTTTAAATTTTTATGATAATAATATTTATTTTTTTTAGGCCTTAACTTACAACAAATATTATTTTCTTTCATGATAAGATAAACTTTTTTCTTAGTAATGGGTTCGTTGAAAGTTTTTTGGTATAAATCAGTAATTTTACGATGGCCGTAAAAATATTGGTGGTGTAAACATAAAACTTTAATTCTTTTTTGTTGTAAAAAATATTTTGTTTGTTTTGATTTTAACTTTTCTTCAATTTTTAGCCAATAATAATAAGTACTTCGATTAATGCGAATTGTTTTTAAAATGGTAGTTAAATTTAGGTCTTGAGAAAATTGTTTAACAAGTTTAAAAACTATTTTTTTATTAATAATTTGAATATGGAAAATCATATTTTGTAATAATCTTATTTTTTGCTTTAATTTTTGCAATTTTTGCATTATTAACACCAATTATCTTAATATTTTTTTATTTAATTACAAAAATAATTATAACTTATTAAAACTGAATTTTAAAATATATTAATTTAATAAATATATAAATGGAAGATAATATATGTATATGTAATATAAAGAAAGAAATAAAAACTATTCAAAAGTTTTTATTTCTTTCTTTATATATTAACCATATATATTATAATAATTTTATTATTATCTTTACATTATTAATTATTATATTATGTTTCTAATAAGGTTAAACCCGAATTAATCATTACTAATCACAAACCAATTCAAAACAGCCTTGGAGGGCTTTTTTGAATTGGTGTTTAGTTTTACTCACGGGTTTAACCTTATTAGAAACATACCATTATATATATAGGCCGAAAAAAACAAAAAGTCACCTATAAAATGACATGGATTAAATTTTTTTACACAATAATGCGGAATTTTTAATTTTGAGAGAATGGAAGAGATAAAAACCCCCCCTCTAGTTGATGGGGGGGTTATAAATTAGGTTTAAAAATGATCCGTTTTAATTTATTCCAAAATTGTAAAAATTAAAAGTAGGTATTTACAAGGTTTTTTGAAGGTCACTTAGAGGCTAAATTGGATTTAAGGGGGGTATAAATTACAATTAGGGTTATTACCCTACTTTTAATTTAATCACAGCGAGAAGGGCAAAATAACGCGTTAAAGAGGCATGTTTGATTTTGGGGGGTATTTTTTATTCTAAAAGTAGTTATTTGAAATTAAAAAAATAATATTTTCAATTATAAGTTTTAATTTCTTTTTTGACTTCTTCTTTTAATTTTAACTTTTCTTCAATTTTTAACCAATAGTAATAAGTACTGCGATTAATACGAATTGTTTTCAAAATAGTTGTTAAATTGAGGTCTTGAGAAAATTGTTTAACCAATTGAAAAACTACTTTTTTATTAATAGTTTGATTATTAATAGTTTGAATGTGGAAAATCATATTTTGTAATAATTTTATTTTTTGCTTTAATTTTTGCAATTTTTGCATTATTAACACCAATTATCTTAATATTTTTTTATTTAATTACAACAATAATTATAACTTATTAAAACTGAATTTTAAAATATATTTATATATTAACCATATATATTATAATAATTTTATATATACTAAATAAATACAAAAACCTACTAAAGGTTTTTATATTTATTTAGTATCATTAATATTATTTATTTAAGATTAAATAAATAATATTAATGATTATGCTTCTAATAAGGTTAAATCCGAATTAATCATTACTAATCACAAACCAATTCAAAATAGCCTTGGAGGGCTTTTTGAATTGGTGATTAGTTTAGCCCACGGATTTAACCTTATTAGAAGGATACCATTATATATATAGGCCAAAAAAGAGAAAAATTCCCCTGTAAAACGACATGGGTTGCATTTTTTTACGCAATAATGCGGAATTTTTCATTTTGAGAGGATGGAAGAGATAAAACCCCCCCCTCAACTAGAGGGGGGGTATTTTTTATTCTAAAAGTAGTTATTTGAAATTATTATTTTAATTTCTTGTTTGACTTCTTCTTTATTATAACATAAAACTCTTTTTTAGATTTTACCAAAGATGAGCAAAAAAAAAAAAAAGACCTTCATTAGAAGGTCTTAATATCAATTAATATTTAATTCTTATCAATTAATATTTAATTCTTATCAATTAATATTTAATTCTTGAGGTTTTTTGGTTAGGTTTAAAAATGATCCGTTTTAGTTTATGCCTAAATGTTGTGAAAAAAACTACAACACATTTCTTGAGGTTTTTTGGGTGGTGGAGTGGTGTCATAAAAATTAGAAAAAGTAATGTTCCAGCCAGAACATTCAATCCCATTAACGTACCAATCATCTATGAAAGTATTTGTAACATAACGATATCTACATTTTTCCCCGACCTGATTATAAATGTCTCTTGATGAACGACCAAATTTATTTCTTATTTCTTGAGCTGAATAAGAAATGCCAGGTTTAATGTAACATTGATCCATCCAATTTCCATAAGCATCACGATATTGTTCGGCGAGTTTGATTTGGAGTGTATCATTTTTACAAACTAAATAATAACAACAATCAGTAGTTTCAAAAGTATGTTTGACTATTTTAATCGGGAAAATAATTTCAATTTTTTTATAAGCAGCCGAATTAATTTCTATATAAGCATCACGATTTTCGCTTCGTTCTTCATCGTCATCTTCTTGAACTAGAGGAGGAAAAGTGTAAAGGTTGTTTTCTCGTTTCCAGTCGCGAATAGCTTGGTAAGGATCAATAGCATCGGGTAATTCAATACTTTTAATTCTTTTTTTAGTATTGAAAGAAAAAAGATAGATGTTTTTGGCGCCATTGGAGAGTTTCAATAAATCTTCAATGGTGTAAGTTTGGGAACTTTCTGGAAAAAAACGGATTCCATCATCAAAGTAAATAGCCTCTATTTGTTGTTGTTGAGGTGGTTCTAGTACAGAAACTGGTTCACTAAAAACTAATTCTACTCCATCAGTAACATATGGTATTTTGTTCATATTAATAGTTGGTTTGCAATAATATTTACCTGGGGCCTTTTGTATGCTTTCTCCTTGTATAGTATTTCTTTCAATCATCTCATTATATGCTCGATAACCATTTCCATTTTCGGTGAATCCAGTTTCATAAAAATCAATCTTTGGGACAATTTTATATGTGAAGGGTTTATCACTCCATAAACGAGGGAATTGTATTTCTTTACTACTAGTTTTATGATTAATATATTTTTGTGCTTGGAAAAGCCAATTTTTGATTTCATTATCTTTTTCATGGGTTGTGTAATTTATTGAAGGCAAAGGAACAACTAGACCAGTAGTTGGAGTAGCGTTGTAACAACCTAATTTAATTAGTTTGGGTTCTTGGATGATTTTGTTTTTGATTAAGTATTCGTTTATCGCTTTTTCTTTATTGTCGCTTGCATAGATATCTTGCTTGACGAAAGTTATATTGACATTTGTTTGAGGTGGTTGTTTGTTAGCATCCCAAAAGACAAAAGTTTCTTCGATAGCGATTTCGTATTTTAAAAGGTCATCTAAGGTGTATTTATAGCCACTTGTAGGATATTGCTCCTTAAAAGGGTTTTGCCTGACTTTGAAAAAAGCACAGATTAATCCTGCAGGAGGATTTTTGAAGTACCAGTACATATAATTTTCGGTATAAGAATTATAAGTAGGCTTTCCATCCAAACCATAAGGTGTAGAAGTTTTAATATTGAAATATTTTAGGATTTCAGGGATACTTTCTTTGGATAAAACAGGAATGTCATATCTTTTCATTTTGGGTTGGGTCGCTAACCATTCTTGTTTGAGGGTTTCGTAATCTGCTAATTTAATTTTGGTTTTGTTTTGACTATGAAAAAAAGAAGAATTAGCATTGATGGAAGGGACAAAATTGAAGATAATAATTAATAACATAATTATTAATTTTTTAGATAAAGGGGATTTTAGTTATTTTAAACATTATTTAATAACCTCCTTTTTGTTATTTGGGTATAAAAAAAGACCCCTAGTAAAAAAGGGTCTAAATTAGATTAAAAAAATGCTTCGTTGAAATTAAAGGTAAAATTGTAAAAATTAAAAGTAGGTATTTACAAGGTTTTTGAGAGGTCACTTAAAGGCTAAATTGGATTTAAGGGGGGTATAAATTACAATTAGGGTAATAACCCTAATTGTCATTTAATCACAGCGAGAGGGGCAAAATAACGCGTTAAAGAGGCATGTTTTGATTTGGTGGGGTATTTTTAATTTTGAGAGGATGGAAGAAATAAAAAATGAAAAAAAGTGTAAAAAATAAAATCCCCCCCTAGCTGAAAGGGTTATAAATTAGGTTTAAAAATGATCCGTTTTAATTTATTCCAAAATTGTAAAAATTAAAAGTAGGTATTTACAAGGTTTTTTGAAGGTCACTTAGAGGCTAAATTGGATTTAAGGGGGGTATAAATGACAATTAGGGTAATAACCCTACTTTTAATTTAATCGCGGCTAGAGGGGCAAAATAACGCGTTAAAGAGGCATGTTTGATTTGGGGGGTATTTTTTATTCTAAAAGTAGTTAGTTGAAATTATTATTTTAATTTCTTGTTTGACTTCTTCTTTATTATAACATAAAACTTTAATTCTTTTTTGTTGTAAAAAATATTTTGTTTGTTTTAATTTTAACTTTTCTTCAATTTTTAGCCAATAATAATAAGTACTTCGATTAATGCGAATTGTTTTTAAAATGGTAGTTAAATTTAGGTCTTGAGAAAATTGTTTCACCAATTGAAAAAACTATTTTTTTATTAATAATTTTGAATATGGAAAATCATATTTTGTAATAATCTTATTTTTTGCTTTAATTTTTGCAATTTTTGCATTATTAACACCAATTATCTTAATATTTTTTATTTAATCACAAAAACAATTATAACTCAAAAATGTATTTAAAATTCAATTTTAAAATATATTTATTAAATTAATATATAAAATTATTATAATATATAAGGTTAATATATAAAGAAAGAAATAAAAACTTTTGAATAGTTTTTATTTCTTTCTTTATATTACATATACATATATTATAATAATTTTATTTAGTATCATTAATATTATTTATTTAATCTTAAATAAATAATATTAATGATTATGTTTCTAATAAGGTTAAACCCGAATTAATCATTACTAAACACAAACCAATTCAAAATAGCCTTGAAGGGCTTTTTGAATTGGTGTTTAGTTTTACTCACGAGTTTAACCTTATTAGAAACATACCATTATATATATAGGCCGAAAAAAACAAAATGTCACCATAAAAATGACATGGGTTGCATTTTTTTACACAATAATGCGGAATTTTTAATTTTGAGAGGATGGAAGAAATAAAAAATGAAAAAAAGTGTAAAAAATAAAATCCCCCCCCCTAGCTGAAAGGGTTATAAATTAGGTTTAAAAATGATCCGTTTTAATTTATTCCAAAATTGTAAAAATTAAAAGTACGTAATTACAAGGGTTTTTGAAGGTCACTTAGAGGCTAAATTGGATTTAAGGGGGGTATAAATGACAATTAGGGTAATAACCCTACTTTTAATTTAATCACAGCGAGAAGGGCAAAATAACGCGTTAAAGAGGCATGTTTGATTTGGTGGGGTTATAAAAAGTGTCAGTAGAAGAAATTATAATCAATTATTTTATCCTTTAATCTTGGTTTGGGTTGAAGTGAAGGTAGTAGTTTTTTATTTCGGATTTTGAATATCACAAATCTTTATCATTTACATCAATTCTTGAGGTTTTTTGGGTGGTGGAGTGGTGTCATAAAAATTATAAAAAGTATTGTTTGAGCCAGAACATTCAATCCCATTAACGTACCAATCATCTATGAAAGTATTTATATCATAACGATATCTACATTCTTCCCCTTCTTCATTATAAATGTCTCTTGATGAACGACCAAATTTATCTCTTATTTCTCCAGCTGAATAAGAAATGCCAGGTTTAATGTAACATCGCTTCATCCAAAGTACATAAGCATCAAGATATTGTTTGGCGAGTTCGATTTGGAGTGTATCATTTTTACAAACTAAATAATAACAACAATCAGTAGTTTCAAAAGTATGTTCGACTATTTTAATCGGGAAAAGAATAGAAATTTTTTTATAAGCAGGAGAAGTAATTTCTATATAAGCTTCACGATTTTTGCTTTGTTCTTCATAGTCATCTTCTTGAACTAGAGGAGGAAAAGTGTAAAGGTTGTTTTCTCGTTTCCAGTCACGAATAGCTTGGTAAGGATCAATAGCATCAGGTAATTCGATAATTTCAATATTTTTTTTAGTTTTAAAAGAAAAAAGATAGATGTTTTTGGCGCCATTAGAGAGTTTCAATAAATCTTCAATGTTGTAAGTTTGGTGGTTGATGATTTCTTGGTAAATTTCTTTAATTTGTTCTTGTAAAGATTCAATTTGTTTTGGCGCTAACTCTTTTGTTATTTCATTTTTAGTTTTAATTAAATTATTTTGGTATTCTTTTATCATTCCTTCTCTCTGTTTTATCCTCTGTTTTAAAACTCTAGTTTTTTGGTTTTCGGGGAGCAGACGAATCCCATCATCAAAGTAAATAGCAGCAATTTCAATACCATTAAATTCTCCCAAAGGTAAAGGAACAACTAGACCAGTAGTTGGAGTAGCGTTGTAACAACCTAATTTAATTAGTTTGGGTTCTTGGATGATTTGATTTTGGATTAAGTAATCATTGATCGCTTTTTCTTTACTTCGGTCACCAAAGAGATTGATGATGATTAATTCCATATTGCCTTTTTCTTCCTGAGTTTTTTGTTGAGCATCCCAAAAGACAAAAGCTTCCTCAATAGCGATTTCGTATTTTAAAAGGTCATCTAAGGTGTATTCATCGCCATCATGGGGATATTTAATTTTAAAAGGGTTTTTTCTGGCTTTGAAAAAAACACAGATTAATCCTGCAGGAGGATTTTTGAGTTCCCAGTAGAAGATATTTTTGGCATAAGGATTATAAGTAGGCTTTTCATCCAAACTATAAGTAGAAGTTTCAATATTGAAATATTTTAGGATTTCAGGGATACTTTCTTTGGATAAAACAGGAATGTCATATCTTTTCATTTTGGGTTGGGTCGCTAACCATTCTTGTTTGAGGGTTTCGTAATCTGCTAATTTAATTTTGGTTTTGTTTTGACTATTAAAAAAAGAAGAATTAGCATTGATGGAAGGGACAAAATTGAAGATAATAATTAATAACATAATTATTAATTTTTTAGATAAAGGGGATTTTAATTACTTTAAACATTATTTAACAACCTCCTTTTTTTTGTGATTTGGGTATAAATAAAGTGGTAAGCTCCACGAAAACGGTACTATTTGAGAACAACATTTTTTTCCAAAAAAAAATATGATTTTTTGAAAAACCAAATTGTTTATTGATTTGTTTAAAAAAATCCTTTTTGAATTTTTACCACCAGTCTTTACCAAAAATACCAAATTTTTTTTTAAAATTTTTTTGTAATTCATCTTCTTTGATGGTTTCTAAAAGTTTATGATTTGAAAAAAAGTTTTTTAAATCTTCGTCTAAAATTGTGCTGTCGTTTTTTTTGTAACGATAATAATGGTAAGTTTCATCCCACGGAGTTTGTTGGTGAGAAATATTAGATAATTCAATAGCGGTTTTATTTTTACATAACAATAAAACTTCATCAATGATTTTCTTTCTTTTTCCGTCGGTTATTATTTTTTGACTTCTCCCATCACATAATGATTTTACAATCGGTTTTTCAAAATAATCTTTTAAAATAAAATATAATTCACCAAAAACAGGGCCACATTTCCAAGCTTTTGGACGTTCTAAAATTAATCTTTTTTTGTATTCAATTAAATATTTTACATAAGAATAATAAATTAACTTATGAAGTTTCATGTGAGTTAAATTTTCGTTGTTGTTTTTAAATTTTATAATAATATAATTTGCGACATCTAAAACATTAGGTTTGTTGTTGTTTTTGTTTACCACGGTTATCGCCTCCTTCTTACTTAACAAAAATATTTATTATATTAGTATTAATTATATTAGTAATATTTAAAAAATAAATAATAACCCTAAACCACTAAATAAAATTATATTCAACACAAAAAAACGTTTTTTTAATTTAAACATTAATTATTAAACTCCTTTTTTTAATTATTTTCATTCATTTTTTGTATTAAATTTCTTAGTATAAAGTGTAATATATCTTTGTTTTGGGTTGGGTCGCTAACCATTCTTGTTGGAGGGTTTCGTAATCTGCTAATTTAATTTTAGTTTTGTTTTGACTATGAAAAAAAGAAGAATTAGCATTGATGAAAGGGACAAAATTGAAGATAATAATTAATAACATAATTATTAATTTTTTAGATAAAGGGGATTTTAATTACTTTAAACATTATTTAACAACCTCCTTTTTTTTGTGATTTGGGTATAAAAAAAGACCCCTAGTAAAAAAGGGTCTAAATTAGATTAAAAAAATGCTTCGTTGAAATTAAAGGTAAAATTACAAAAATTAAAAGTAGGTATTTACAAGGTTTTTTGAAGGTATTTTATATTAATAGATTAAATAAATTAACATTCCGCGGGACCGAAATTTTCTTAAACTGATTTAATTGATCCATCTGGGTTGTAATAGGTTGTTTTTGTTATTTTGCCTGTTTGAGGGTCGTATTCATATTTAGTGATGTAAAAAATTGTTTTTCCGTCTGAATTAAAGAAGGTTTGTTTGGTTCGTTTATCTGTTTGGGGGTTGTATTCGATGGTGGTTTCAAGTGTTCCATCAGTTCTGTAGAAAGTTACTTTATTTAATTTACCTGTTTGAGGGTCGTATTCATATTTAGTGATGGAATCAATTGTTTTGCCATCTTTATGGAACCAGGTTTCTTTGGTTTCGTTGTCTGTTTGAGGGTTGTATTCGATGGTGGTTTCAAGTGTTCCATCAGTTCTGTAGAAAGTTACTTTATTTAATTTACCTGTTTGAGGGTCGTATTCATATTTAATGATGTAATAAATTGTTTCTCCGTCTGAATGGTAGTGAGTTTCTTTGATTAATTCTTCTGTTTGAGGGTTGTAAAAATCTTCTCTTAAAATACTTCCATCTGAATTAAAGAAGGTTTGTTTGGTTATTTTACCATCTGGGCTATATTCAACAACAGATTTCTTTGTTTTGCCGTCGGGATAGTATTGGGTTTGTTTGGTTAATTTACCTGTTTGGGGGTTGTATTCGTTGGTGTAATCAATTGTTTTTCCGTCGTCATAATAAAAAGTTTTTTGATAATTCATATTATTTACTATCCTTTTTATTCATAATTAATAATTAATTTCTTCTTTAATTGTTCCATCTAGGTTGTAATAGGTTCTTTTGGTTTCTTTGCCTGTTTGAGGGTTGTATTCGGTGGTGTAAACAATTGTTTTGCCATCGGGTTTGTAATTGGTTTTTTTGGTTTTGTTGCCTGTTTGGGGGTTGTATTCATATTTAGTGATGTAAAAAATTGTTTTGCCATCGGGTTTGTAATTGGTTTTTTTGGTTTCGTTGCCTGTTTGGGGGTTGTATTCATATTTAGTGATGTAAAAAATTGTTTTGCCATCGGGTTTGTAATTGGTTTTTTTGGTTTCGTTGCCTGTTTGGGGGTTGTATTCGTTGGTGTAATCTATTGTTTTGCCATCAGTTCTGTAGAAAGTTTCTTTGGTTTTGTTGCCTGTTTGAGGGTTGTATTCGGTGGTGGATTCAAGTGTTCCATCTTGGTGATATTTAGGTTCTTTTTTAGTTGTTTTATTTTCGTCGTTAGATGTTATTTTATCTATTTCTTTATCAAGTTTATTTAATAAATTATTATATTGTTCTTGTTGTTTTTTGGCAATCTCATTTTGTTTATCTTCTGTTTTATCTTCTTTTGGTTTTGATTCTTTTTCCTGTTTTAAAGATAAAAAAAGAAGGAATAAAATGAAAATAACTGCAGCAGAAATTGCTAAAGCCCAAAAAAACAAAAAACGAGACTTATTTTGGAAGGATTATTTTTTGTCATTTTTTTTGCCTACTTTCTTCTCTAATTGTTTTTTTAATTCTTTTTCCCAGGGTTTTTGAATGTCACTTAGAGGCTAAATTGGATTTAAGGGGGTATAAATCAATCCCTAGGGTAATAACCATATTTGTAATTTAATCACAGCGAGATTGGGGGATATTTTTTATAACTCAGTTGGTGTGATTTCATAGAGGGAGTCAAGGGATTTTAAGATTTCATTTCTATATTCTGTTTCTTTTATTTGATATCTTTTTTCTAAATCTTTTTTTAACATTTCAGCACGAGATAACATATCTTGGTACTTTTTTTGTTTTGATTCTAATTTACCAATTTGAACTTCGATTTTGCCGATTTCACCAACTATTTCTGATACTTCACCTTGGAGTTTTTCAATTTCAGCTTGTAATAAATCATAATTTTCTTTTCTTTTTTTTCTAACTTCTTCGGGTTGATTAGGTAAATATTTAAATTGTTTCTGAACTTCTTTTTTTTGTTGAACTTCTTGTCGTTTTTCGTCGCGTTGTTGTTCTAGTTTTTGTTGTTGTGGTTTTAAAGCTTCTATTTGAGGTTTAATTGAATCCAGCTGTGTTTTGTATTCATCACAGACTTTTTGTTTTTCATCTACCCATGTTTTTTGTTCTTTTAATAAATTAAATGATAATTGCCAACTATTTTTAAGTTTATTGATTTCTTCTTGTTCTCTTGCTGATAAAACAGTTGGCAATTTAGAAGTGTCAGTAGGTTCAGTGAAAAGATAAGTTTTAATTTGTTCTAACCGAGCAGCATTGGTTTTAATTTTCGGTTGTGAAGTTTCTTCCGTATAACGTTTCATTCTTGAGGGGTTTGACGGGGTTTCAGGTTCTAAGGAATCTTTTTCTGGAGTTTGTCCTAAAGGAGATAAAGAATTTTTTTCGTTTTGATAATCATTAAATCCTTGTTTAATGCCTATGATAATTGCAATTCCGAAAAGTAAAATGATAATAATAGTTACTAAATGTTTTTGGAAAAAGTTGGGTTGTTTCATAATTTATTTACCTTTCTTGATAATAGTGATAATTAATCATATCACTTATCACCATTATACAATTTTATTAATAAAATAATTAGAGAAAATAATTATTTATTCTTTCTGGTTTCTTCCTTTAAATTATCTTCTGGAATCATAACCATTTCAGGGATTTCGCCAACTCGTCTAGCTTGAAGGTTTTGTTGAGCGCGAGCGTAACTCGGATTTTTTTGTTTTAAAGCTTCTTTTAAAACATTTACATCTTCTCTTTTAGTTTCTAATTTATCTTCTAAAATAGTTCCATCTTCATATAATTTCTTAGTATCTGAAACTTCTTTTTGTTTGAGGGTTAATTCATCGATGATGATCGAGTATTCATTGATCCAAGAATTAAAATCGTCTTTTATATCTTTATTTAATTTTTCAGACTTTTTGATTTCTTCTTTTAAATTATCTTGGTTTTGGCGAAGTTTATAATCATCTAATTTTTTTTCGTAATCTTTGTGGTCGGCATCGAGTTTGTCTAAATCACGGTCGATGTCTTTAGAATACATTTCTAAGGCTTCTCTGGTAATCATTGGTGGATGTTCTTTGTTTTCATTAGCTACTTCATTATACATGTGCCATAAACGGTGGCCTTCGTGAAGAACTAAAGTAACTTTTGCCATACCTTGGGCGAACTTACGCGTAACACTTATTGCTTTACCTACAGTTTTGAAAAGCATTTTTGAAGGCATTAAGTCAGCAACTTTATCAAAACCTTTGAAGACCCATTTGGCGATATTTCCTGCTGATGCTTCATGTTCTTTTTCATAAGTTATCATGCGGTTATACATTTCTCGATATTTTTCTTTTAGGGATTGATATAATTCTTTTTCGAGTTTGATTTTTTCAAGTTTTATATTGACTTCATCAATTTCTTTTTGGATTTCGGCACGGCGTTCTTGTACAGATTGGATTTGGTTAAATAGTGATTTTTCATCATCAGATAAAGTTTGATATCTTTTTTCTAAATCTTTTTTTAACATTTCAGCACGAGATAACATATCTTGGTACATTTTTTGTTTTGATTCTAATTTACCAATTTGAACTTCGATTTTGCCGATTTCACCAACTATTTCTGAAATTTCAGCTTGGAGTTTTTCAATTTCAGCTCGTAATCTAATTTTATCATTGGGAGAAGCTAAATTTTTTTCTTCTTGTTTTTGTTTAATTTCTTTTTCTTTGGCTTCTTGTTGTTGTTCTAGTTGGATTAGTTTGCCTTTCAAAATAGTTATGTTTTTGTCATTTTCGCTTAATTGGTTTTTGGTTTCTTTAATTTTCTTTTCATTGTTATTCAGTGCCTCTTTGATTTTATCTTTGGCTTCTTGGGTTAATTCTTTTTGTTCGTAAAGTTCTTTTAATTCCGCTTCACAATTTTGTAATTCCTTTTCCCAATCTTTTTTTAAACCATGATAATTATTAATCGTTTCGTTGTATTTGTCAATTGCTTCATCAATTTTGCCAATTAATTGACCTGTGTATTTAGATGATGGTTCAGATTTACGGAAGAAAGATAAGTAAAGAAAACTGAATAGGGTAAGAATAATTAAAAAAGGAATTAAATAACTTTTTAGAGTTGTGGTTTGTTGATTGTGAGAAAATTTGTTTTTGATGAAACAAAAAAGACCAAAAACAGTAGTAGCAAGCAAAAACCATGTTAAATAAGATTTTAAGTTAATAAAACCTTTCAGAACGTCTAATGGTGATATCATATTTATTCACCTCCTTTCGGTTTTAATTGATTTTCAATTTGATTTAATAAAGTGGTATCTGGTGAAATAATCAATTGATAAGCCTGTTTTAAATCTTCTTTGTTAATTTCACTTCTTTTGTTCTCACCTTTACCACGGTTTTTAGCAAAAATACTAACAGTTGTTTTTAACAAGTTTTCTAAGGTACGATTAGCTTTTAAGAATTGTTGATTTTGTGGTAATCTTTCCAAAGTTTCGTTAATGACTTCAAATAAATACTGTTTTGCTTCTTCACTATAAGGATTTTTTCTTTTCTTAATTAAGAATTCTAGCATTTGTTGGCGTTCGGTTTTATTTCCTGGTTTTACTTCGATGTTGTATGTAAAACGTGATTTAATCGCTTCATCAATTAAATGATATTGATTTGTTGCCCCAATAATGAAAATTGGTTTATCAGGATTATTATTCATAGAAGTCATTTCAGTTTTGAATTGGTTGACAACATTCGCGACTTCTGAACCTGCTTCTAACATACTTAAATCAGTAAAAATAGTTTCACATTCATCTAAAAAGATGATCGCCCCATTACATTCTTCGGCAACAATTCTTGCATCTTCAAATAAATCTTTTACCATTTGCGGCGCTAATCCTTTATATTTTTGGGAAAATAAGGAACTATTAACTTCAAAAAACGGTAAATTAGTTTCTTTGGCAAGTGCTCGTGCTAGAGTGGTTTTACCTGTTCCAGGGCAACCGTACATTAAAATCCCTAGGGGTGGTTCAACTTGTCCAATACCTTGGTAGTTTTCGGAGTTTTTTAAATAATCCATAAATCCTTGAACTGCTTTTAATTCTTCTTTAAACCCAATTAATTTGTCAAAACCGATAAATTTTTGTGGGTCGGAAGGATCAAAAAATACTCCTTCTTTTTGGAGGTTTGTGTTAGTAGGAAGATTATTACCTTCATTGTCTAATAAAGGTTGTTTTTTATCTTTTGGTAGTTCTTCTTGTTGTTTAAATAACTCTTCTTGTTGTTTAAGTAACCCTTCGTGTTGTTTAAGTAACCCTTGGTGTTGGTTTATTTTTTCCTCAGTAGTGCTTAAAGTTTGATGATGAATCCAGACATAAGTTGCTAACCAAAATAAAAAAAATAAAATGATAATCGTCATTACTTTTAAGAGAAGTGGTTTGTTTGGGGTTTGGTTTTTGATTTCCATAATTTGTTTCCTTTCTCAAATAAGACTAAGTTAAAAAACTTAGTCTTATTTCTTTTAATTAAGCTAAATTTTTAATTTTGTTTTCAATAGTTGTGCCACTACCACTAAACGCATTTCCATTTGAATCAACTAATTCATAGTCAAGAACTAAGGTTAAGAGTGGATTTGTTGCTTTAACAAAGTTGTTTTGTTCTAATTTAATTTGAATATTGGTATTACCTTTGCCGTTTGGTTTATATATAAGTTGTTGACGCTTGGTGTCATCATAAATTATGTTATTGGTTTTAATTTCTAAATTAAATAGTGTTTCAGGATTAGAAAAAGTATTATGAGTGTCATATTTTGGAGTTATTTTTAGATATAAACCAATATCAGAGTCAAATCCATTTAAGTTTAGAACTGCTTGATGATTGATAGTTATGGTGTGATGATATTTGTTTGGATTTAAATTAGGCATCGGTAAAGGGATAAGGGTTTTATCTTCATTGTTACCGCTGATTTTATTGACTTCAAATAAAGGGGCATTGTTTTCGCTCATTAATTTAATTTTTTCTTGTTTTTGACGTGAGAAATAATTATTAATAGCCATAACAGAACTAATGGCAAAAAAAGAGCACATTAAAATTGACAGGACAATTATAATTTTGTTTTTAGTTTTGTTATTTGGTTTTTGGTTTGGTTTTTTCATAATTATTTACCTCCTAAGGTTGATTTAATGATATCAATTAAATTATTTATACCTGTGGTTAACCAAGGGATTTGGTTTTGGTAATAAATAACATTGACATGTAAAATAAAATATAAAATGATTGTTAAAATTATAAATGTTTTAAATAAATTGCCTTTGTTGTTATTGTTGGTTGTTGGTTGGGTTGGTTGTTTTTCTAGGGTGGTTGGTAATTTGACTACTGTTTTTTCGCTTGGTGGTGTTTGTTTTGAATTTAGTACTTTTTTATTTTTTAATTCGGTTGATTTTTTATTTGTTTTTTTCTTTTTTATTACTTTTTTGATCATTGTTTTTCTCCTTTTTTATTAATTATTTTTTTCTTTGTAATTTTCTAAATCATCCTTTTCTTTTGATTCATTATTTGGGTTTGGAATAATTGAAAACGAACTTTTAGTTTTGTTGTCTTTTTTTGGCTCATTTTTTTTATTGATTTCTGGCAATGGAAGAAAATTAAAAAAGATTTTTTTAATGATAAACATTAAAGCAGTTGTGAATAGGGCGCCAACAATAAATCCGATGGGGAAATTGAGATCATTCATTTTCATCCTCCTTCTTAATAATTGGGTTGATATTTTGCGATTTTAATTGTTTTTTTCTTGCTTTTTTCTCTTGCCAATGAGAAACTTTAACTCTTTGAACCATAATTTGGGATTGGAGTTTTTCTTGGTTTTCATTGATTTTATCTAATTTTTTTAATAATTGTTTTTCTAAGTATTCTTGTTTGGCATTTTGGATTTCTAATTTTTGTAGTTTTTTGTTGGGGAAAAAAATACCCAAAATTAAATCTTTGAAGAAATTTAAAGTGTTTGCAATTAATTTAAAAATTGGTTTGAACCCAGAAACAACAAGAATAGTAAAAAGAGTTGTTTGAATTCCATCCATTCTTCGTTCAAGGATTTCGGTAGTTGTAAATCCTTTAGAGTATTTTAGAATAAAATTGCTAATTGTTGCAAATATTGAAAAAATAAACATTATTTACCTGCTTTCTTAATTTTTATAATTTTTCTATTTCTTCTTCTAGTTCTTTCATAACTTTTCTTTGTTTTTTAAACGATTTCTTTTTGTTTTTAAAAGTTTTATTGGGGCGGTCTAAATTAAGCCATTTCCCTTTTGGTTGATTATATTTATTAGTTTTTTTCTTGGATTGGGAATTGCGGGATTTGAAATAAGTCCCATTAAATGCTTCTGACATGCCGTCGCTCATATTATTCATTCTCCTTATTATTTTTTTTATCAAGTTTTTCTATTAATTCATCTAGATTTTTATGTGTTTCATTGAATCGTTCTTGGGTTTGTTTTTTAGCATCATCAGCATTATCTTTGTGTTGTTTAATGTTTTTTCTTAATTGTTCTGAATTAGACATTTTAAATCATTGCTCCTCTACAAAAATAATGCGGTTTTAAATTATTAACATTAAAAATTAAAATTTCTGAATGAAAAACAACATTTTCAAAAACATCTTTGGGAAGACTAATAATAGAAGAGATTTCGGGATATTCTTGATTTACAAATTTTTGTAATCGTTTGCTATTTAGTGATTGATTAAGTCTAAAACCATAAGGTGTGAATAAAACAATTGGAATATCTTTGCCAAAAATTTCAATTATTTTTTTTAACCACAACTCAGGCAATAATGGACGACCACCATATTTTTCCTTAACATAACTTTTATTTTTAAAATCTAAATTAAAAGGTGGGTTTGTTATTACCAAAGATATTTTTTGTTTCTTTAAATCTTTTTGACTTAATTCTAAAAAATTTTTATTAATTAAATTAGGAAAAGAAGTTTTTTCTATATCAACCCCCAAAACATCAAAACCTTTTTCTTTCCAAGGCAATAATAAAGATCCTTCGCCAACGCAGGGGTCAAAAATCAAACGTGGTTTGATTTGAGGTGATAAAATATCATATAGAAATTGCGATACCCAACTAGGAGTATAAATAGTAGATTTTTTTTCATTTTTGAAAAAATTATTTCTATCAACTCGATACATTTTTTATTATTCCTTTTCTATTCATTTTTTTATACTTTTTCTTCATTATAGATAAATGTTCGTTAATATATTTATTAAATTAATATATAAAATTATTATAATTTGGGAATTGATACTCTCTTCAATTACTTGACGAGTTAATAAATAAGTAGCGAATATTGACAGAAAAATAATAATTATATGAAAAAATGTTTTAAAGTGTTTTCCTAGTTCTTTCATTTTTTTTGCCTACTTTCTTCTCTAATTGTTTTTTTTAATTTACCATTTTGTAATTTTAAAATTAACAATTGTTTTTTTATTTCGTCATCTTGGTTTTTATTTGAAACAGAAACATCGGGTTTTGGTTTTGGGATTAAATTAAGTAAAAGACTCGACAATACAGGCAATTGTTTTTCCGTCGGATAAGTAATTTATTTCTTTGGTTATTTTTCCTTCGGAATTAAAAAGTTTTTTCTTCTTTAATTGTTCCGTCGGAGTTGTAATAAGTTTCTTTGATTGGTTCCTCTGTTATGGGGTCATAATCAGTAATATAATCTATTGTTTTGCCATCTTTGTAATATTTGGTATATTTGGTTTCATTGCCTGTTTTGGGGTTGTATTCTTGGATATAATTAATTCTTTCGCCATCTTTGTAATATTTGGTATATTTGGTTTCATTGCCTGTTTTGGGGTTGTATTCTTGGATATAATTAATTCTTTCGCCATCTTTGTAATATTTGGTATATTTGGTTTCATTGCCTGTTTGGGGGTCAATTTCTATGATGTAATCAATTGTTCCATCAGGGCGATATTTAGGTCCTTTTTTAGGTTTTTCATTTTCGTCGTTAGATGTTATTTCATCTATTTCTTTTTCAAGTTTTTCCATTGATTCATCTAGTTTTTTATGTATTTCATTGAATCGTTCTTGGGTTTGTTTTTTAGCATCATCAACATTATCTTCAACTTGATTAAATTTTTCTTTTAAATGTTCGTTTAAATGTTCGTTTTGGGAATTGATACACTCATTTAAACCAATTTGACGAGTTAATAAATAAGTAGCGAATATTGACAGAAAAATAATAATTATATGAAAAAATATTTGATGTTTTTTAATTTTTTTCTTTTTTTAAACCAACTTTCTTTTTTTATTTTAATTTAAGGTTTTTGACTTTATCTTTAAGGTTTGATGATATTTTAAAAGTCACAGCCGTTTTAGCAGGGATTTTTATTTTTTTACCTGTTTTGGGGTTTCTTCCTAAACGGGCTTGTCGGGTTTTTAAAACAAATCTTCCAAGTTGGGGTGACAAAACTACCTCTTCGTTGGAAGTTATTGCTTCAATTAAGGTGTTTTCAAAGGAATTGTAAAATTCCTCAGTTTGGGTAATTGAATTTTTAGTTACTTTTGCAAGTGTTGTAATTAATTCTTTTTTAGTCATTTTTAGTGTCTCCTTTTTTTGTTTATATTTTTTTATTGATTGTTCCATCGGAGTTGTAGTAAGTTCTTTTAAACAATTTACCATTAGGATGGTGTTTGTATATAAAAGCTATTCTTTTGCGATCGAAGGAAAAACCAGTTGTTTTAATTAATTTGTTTGTTTTGGGATGGTACTTAAATTCTGTAATATAGTCAATTGTTTTACCATCTTCTCGGTATTTAGTAAATTTAATTAATTTACCTGTTTGGGGGTTGTATTTTCTGATGTAATCAATTGTTTCACCATCGCCATCATAAAAAATTTCTATGGTTAATTTACCATCAGAATTATAATTTGTTTGTTTAATTACTTCTTCTATTTGAGGGTTGTATTCGGTGATGGATAAAATTGTTTCACCATCTGAGTAGTATTCGTTCCATTTGGTTTTATTGCCTGTTTGAGGGTTGTATTCGGTAATATAATCTATTGTTTTGCCATCTTCTTGGTATTGAGTTTCTTTGATTGGTTCTTCTGTTTCAGGATCATATTCAGTAATAAATTCAATTGTTTTTCCATCGGAATAGTATTGGGTTTGTTTGGTTAATTTACCATCTGGGCTATATTCAACAACAGATTTCTTTGTTTTGCCATCTTCTTGGTATTGAGTTTCTTTGATTGGTTCTTCTGTTTCAGGATCATATTCAGTAATAAATTCAATTGTTTTTCCATCGGAATAGTATTGGGTTTGTTTGGTTAATTTACCATCTGAATTATAATTTGTTTGTTTAATTACTTCTTCTGTTTCAGGGTTGTATTCTTGGATGACATATATTGTTTTGCCGTCGGAGTTGTAATAGGTTTTTTTGGTTAATTTACCATCTGGGCTATATTCAACAACAGATTTCTTTGTTTTGCCATCAGTTCTGTATAAAGTTTGTTTGGTTAATTTACCTGTTTGGGGGTTGTATTCGTTGGTGTAATCAATTGTTTTTCCGTCAAGGTAATAAAAAGTTTTTTGATAATTCATATTATTTATGCTCCTATATTTTTATTGTTTTCAGAGAAATATTCTAAAATGTCTTTGTTTTTAATAATCTTTTTAGACCAACCAGAATCATAATCTTTGTAATAACTTTTTATCCATGGGTGCTCCATGTGAGTTTGAGAAGATAAATCATTAGGTAATGCATCGCCGTATAACAAAATCATAAAATCAAGGATTTGTTTTTGAGTTGCATTTATTTTAGTTATATCTCCCATTGCTAAAACTTCGGGATTTATTGGTTGATAAGTAAAATCTTTTAATTGCTTGCATAATTCAGGAAAAACAGGACCATAAATCCAAGCTTGGATTTGTTCTTTTACAAGAGGTTTTTTGTTTTTACTAGATGTTTTGCATGAGCATAATAAATCATTTTATTTAGTTTCATTTTAGTAGTTGAATGAGGATTATTTTTAATAATATAAAGAGCAACATCAAAGACATTAATAGATTCTTTTTTCATAATTATTTTTTTCCTTTAATTAAAATATTTATTTGTTGATTAAAATTTTCATTATTTGGGCTAAATTTTCTTTTTGCGAGTTGGTTGCGTTAATCATAAAATAATTACAATTTTTGTGGTTGCAATTTGCATCATTACAGTATTTATGTTGGTTTAAATAATGTTTGCGGACATTTTCAAAATAATTTAAGGGTTTTTGTTCAATGAGGTCTAATTTATGATTTGTTTGGGTTTGTTTTCGTTGTATCCCAATTTGAGGGTCAATATCTAGGTAAAAAGTTAATTTAGGTTTAATTAAGAAATGATTGATAATTTTTGAAGTAATTTTATCATCATAATCTATGTAATTGCCTTTGCTTTGATATGCGAAAGTGGAATCATACCAACGGTCAACTATAACAAGATAACCACTTAATAAAGCAGGGATTATTAATTCATCTTGAGTTTGCATCATATTGGCAAGGCTTAATAAATATTTAGTTTTAGGGCTTATTTTGGATTGATGTAAAAATAAATTTCTGATTTCTTTTCCAACGATGGAACTGCCTAAACCTTGAAAAACTTTGATTTGATAGCCTTTATTTTCAAAATATTTTTTTAATTCATTAATTAAAGTAGTTTTGCCACTTCCGTCAACACCTTCAAAACTAATTAATTTATTTGTCATTAGGGTGAACCATCTTTTTAATTAAATTAATAGGTGAAAAGGGAATGAATTGGTTGGTTAGTAAGTTTTGTAAAAAGAGATTAGCTGAATTGGAAAATAAATTGATTACTTTGTTAATTGATTGTACTTTACCATTTTTAATTTTATTATTTAATCTTTGAGTTTCGGATTCATCATTTGTTAACAAATAAAACCCAAAACGAGTGTCTAGTTTTTTTAGTTGTTGTCCTTCTACTATTGATTGTTTGTATCTATCTCTAAGGCAAGTTTTGAAATTGAAAGCAATGATGCGTTTAGTTTTGGTAAACAACACTAAATCAAATTTGATATCGGGGATGAAAAATAAATATGATTGAGGATATAAATATTTAATTCCTTTGTGATTTAGATAAAGCAAAATTAAGTATTCGTTAATTTTTCCGCGAATTGATTTTTGACTTTGAGAGTTGTGTTGGTTGTTGGTTAAATATGTATTGAGTATATTATGACAATCAAACATATACTGATTAAAAACTTTGTTGAAAAAAATTGGTTGAACTATTTGTTTGGTGATGTTAACGCACAAAGATTTATGATTAAAAACGTTAATATTTTCAAAATCTAGATTAGTTAATTTTTTCATTTTTTTCTTTCCTTTTTTTATTCTTATTCTTTTGCTTCAAATCTTTGGATTTCTTGAAAAAAATTAAAATTACATTCGCCCTTTTGACCGCTACGGTTTTTGGCAATAATTAAATTCGTATGTGGGTTGTTATCAGGTTTTTGCCAATAACTTTCGCGGTGTAATAACATCACAATATCAGCGTCTTGTTCTATCGATCCTGAGTCTCTTAAATCGGATAAAACAGGCCTTTTGTCTACTCTTTTTTCAATATCCCTTGAAAATTGAGATAAAGCTACAATTGGAATATTAAGTTCACTTGCTAGGTTTTTTAATTTGCGTGAAATTTCAGATATTGCTTGGTATATATTAAAACTTTGGTCGTCTTTTAATAAATGGAGATAATCAATAAAGACAATATCAAGTCCTTCATTATATTTCATTTGACGGCATTTGGTTTCAATATCTTTAATTTTGTTATTTCTATCATCATCGATTAAAATGTTTAATTGCGTGATTTCGTCATCAGCGATAAGTAACTGTAATTTTTCATCTTTATTTATTTTTTTGTGTAGGAGTTGTTTTAAAGGGATTTTAGAAGCAGAAGAAAGTAGCCTAAATGCTAATTGTTCCGCTGCCATCTCTAAACTAAAAATAACTGCTTTTTGGTTTTCTGGGTTGCTAGTAAAGTTTTTTGCAATATTACAAGCCAAATTTAACATAAAAGCAGTTTTTCCCATCCCAGTTTTTGCTCCTAAGATAATTAATTCCTTTGGTTTGAAACCAGAAATTAATTCATCTAGATTTTTAAAGCCTGTTTTTATTCCTATAAATTGGTTGGGGTTGTCATCATTAAAAATACTTTGGCAAACATAAGGACTTAACGTTTTTATAGACACGAAGGGAGATTTAGTTTTTTGCATAAAACTTTCTACTTGGTTTTTGACTGCTTGCAAATAATTGTGAATATTTTTAGTTTTTGATAATGCGGTTGGTAATTGTTTGATTAATCCTAACACATCTCTTTTAAGGGCATTTTCTGTAATTAAATCAATGTATGTTTTTAAATATTCACTTGCAGGGGTCATCTCCACTAATTCAATTAAATAATCAGTCCATTTAGTTTTGTATAAATTGTTAGTTTCTAAAACAGAACCCACCGTAACATAATCAATTTCGCGATTTTGTATTTTTAGTTGTTTCATTGCCTCAAAGATATAACGATGTTTGGGGTTGGAAAAATTGTTTGTGTTGACTGAATTTATAACAGCATCCATTTTTTCTGGTTTTAATAATAGTGTCCCTAATAATGCGCGTTCGGCTTCAATCATCTTTCAAACTCCTTTTTTTTGATTTGGGTTATTTATTCATTTATGTTATTATATTTGCTTTGTTTTTGTATTTTTAAATCCTTTTTGATTTTAGATTTTTTGCATAAAAAAAGACTCTCGATTAGAAGAGTCTAAGGGTTGCAAGAAAGAATATTTTAGTTAATTTTTACTTGTTAATTTAATGGTTTAAGAGATAAAAAAGAATAAATAATAGTTAAAATATTATTTTAAAATCTATTCTTTAGGATTACCAATTCCTATAAAATTACAAAAATAATTTTTGTTCTAAATCATTTAAAATTTGTTGGTAATTACAAGTTAAATTTCTTGTTTTAGATAAATATAAAATAATGTTTTTTGTTTCGCAAAATTGAAATATAACTTTTTGAGTTGACATTTCTTTTATTATTTTTGTTATATTAGATGTTTTTTAGATAAATAACATTGTTTTAATGTTGAATCTAAAATAGAGTTTTGTGAAACATCTTTCTTTTTATAACTTATTTTATAAGGACCATTTTCTTTATGAATAAAATTATATATTTGTCTTAATGTTTTAGAACCATGTTTTTTTAAAATGCTATTCATTATTTGGATATGTTCTTTGGTAAATTTATTTTCATCGTATTTTTGAGAAAATGTTATTGTTTTATCAAATTTGGTGGGATATTTAATTTGTTCTAAATATAAAGGCAATGAAATAGGACCTTCTTCCCAAGCCTCAAAATCATTTTCAAACATAGGAATGTTGTATTTAAGTAAATATTTACAATATGTCAAAAATACTAATTTTTGGATTTTCATACGAGTAAAATCATCTTTGTTTTGGTGTTTTACTAAATAAGTTGCAACATCTAGAATATCTATTTTATTAGATCGATATTTAATAAACGAGCAAAATTTTTTTTAAAATTATCATCTTTTAGAATTAAATCCGTTAATTTGTTTTCATTCACTTTTTACCTCTTTTAAAAATTTTTTTATTTTTTTAGCAATAGCATTAGATAGTAAAATAGGTACTGCGTTACCTATTTGTTCACACCTATTTGAATGGCTCCCATAAAATTTATAATTTAATGGAAATCCACTTAAAGCAGCGGCTTCTCTTATTGTGATGCTTCTATTCAACCAAGGATGGATAGGTAAAGCACTATGTCCTGGAACCAAAGTGCCGCATGGTTTGTGTCTAGATAATCTAGTAGCACTTCCACGAGAATAAAAACTACTAATTTTAAGTTCATTTGGTAATTGGTCAATAATATGAGAAATATTTTTTCCCTCAGGGATAAAACCAAATCTTTTAATAGTTTTGGGATTGTGTGACATCGGTATATTATCTAAATCATCTAAATTATTATAATCAATGGTTTTGAAAACATCTTCTACAGTAGTATAAGGGAGTAAATTATCACAAAAACTCATTCCATTAATATTCCCTAATGGATTATCTTTTTGAAAATGAGTGATTTTAGGAAAGGTAAAAATTTTTTTTATTTCTTTTTTAACTGCTACTATAATAGCTCTATTTCTAGCAGTAGCTGCACCATACCAAGCTGAATTTAATACTTGATGGTAAACTTTATAACCCATTTTATCGTATTTATTTTTAATATCATCAAATACAGAAATTAAAACTTGTTGTTTTTCTAATTTTTTTAATAAATCATTTTTTTGTTTTTTTAATTCCAAAAGACGTTTATTTTCTAATTCATGAGATAAATTCTTTTTTCTTTTGCTACCTTTTTTGGCTTGAAGTTGAGCGTATTCTTGCCAAATATCATCAATTTCTTTTTCAAATTGAGGAATCAATTCCTTTTTTAAGATTTTAGTAGTTAAAAAAGTAGGAACATTTTCAATAATAGAAATTGTAGGTTTTAAATGGTTAACAAATTCTAATTGTTTTAAATATAAATAATTTCTTTTATCGGTGGGTTTTCTTTGACCTGCTAAACTAAATCCTTTGCAAACAATACCACCAAATAAAACATCAACATTTATAATTGAGATTTTATTAATTGAGATATCATTAATATCTCTTGGGTCTATATAACATTTTTTTTCTAATAAAGGAAAATTTAATTTCAAAGTTTGAATACAATTGGGTTCAAATTCATTAATATAAACGCTTACGAAACCATTATTAATAAACCCTAAATGAGAACCGCCAGCACCAGCAAAAGTTTCAGCAATAGTATTTTTATTCATATTATATTCTCGCTTTTAATTCATTAATTAAAAAATCTAAACCTTTGACATTTTTGATGTTTAAAAATGTATCAAAAGAAGTTGCATTTTTCATTTTTTAAACTACTTTCTTTTTTTAATTATTATATTATTTTTTTACAAATTAAAATATGAATTTTAACATAAAATCGGTTTTGCTCCTATTAGGTTGCATAGTTATTTGCTCCTTTATTGTGTTATAAAATTATACTTTTCTATTTCTTTGAGAATAATAATTTTGAATAAGTTTATCAGGAATATTATTTAAAGCAAAATATTGCGATATATAACTTCTTTCCCAAGGAGAATTTGGTCTATGTGTTATATTTACTAATTCGGTAGCTGTTTTAGGATCATATTTTTCTATAACATAATCCATAATTTCTTTTTCTTGTTGGGAAAAAATGTTTTGATCATAATTTTCTTTAATTTTTTGTTGATAATTTAATGGTTTTTTGTCTTTTGGTAAATTAGTATATAATTTAGGTGAAACTGGACCATAAGCCCAAGATTCAAAATCATTATTAAACATAGATTGGTTAGTATCTATTAAATTTTTAGCATATACAAAAAAAACTAATTTTTGAAGTTTTAAAGGTGTATAATCATTTTTATTTTGGTGGTTTATTAAGTAAGTAGCTACATCTAGAATATCTATTTTATGAGTTTGCATAGTTATCAACTCCTTTATTGTGTTATAAAATTATACTTTTCTATTTACTAATTCGGTATAAAAAATACCCCTTCAAAAAAGGGGTTTAGTTTATATATTAATTAAAAAGTTTTTTCTTCTTTAATTGTTCCGTCAGAATTGTAGTAGGTTTCTTTGATTGGTTCTTCTGTTTCGGGATCATACTCAGTAATAAAGTCAATTGTTTTGCCATCTTTATTAAACCAGGTTGTTTTAATAAAATTCAATGTATCAGGATCATGTTCGTGAATGGCGTAAATTGTTTTACCATCAATATTGTAGTAAGTAGTTGTATTTTTTTGACAATTCATATTATTTATTTCCTTTTTTATATATTTTTTGTAATTTCTTAATTGCTTTGTTGCTTTTGATGGTTGCTACTTGCCTTGAAGATAAATTTAACATTTTTCCTATATTTTTGTTTGAATATTCAATTTGGGGCTTTTCATTAATATTTCCCAAAGTAATACCAAAACTTAATCTAATAATTTCAAACTCTTTGGGGTTCAAATTATATTTCAGTTTTTTAATAAACAATTCATGATTAGCTTGTTTTAACCATAGTTGATGGGGGTTGAGGATTGTGCTCCACCTGGGTTGCGTTGCTTCTTCCCGTTCTTCGAAAGGAATATTATCTGCTTGTTTTTCTTTCCGAAAAACTTCTCTGGGAATGAAAGTAGTTTGTAGGCCTCTAATAAGTTCTGTAATTTCACCTTTAATTGTTGGGGCAGCATAGGCAATAAAATCATAACCTAAATCTTTGTAATTATTTAAAGCTTTAATTAAACCTAAAACACCTTCTTGGTATAAATCCTCTCTTTGGAGTGATTTAGGGAAATATTTAAATTCGTTGGCTATTTTTTTTACTAATGGTAAAAGCTTTTCGATCAATTGATCGCGAATTGTTAAATTATTTTTATTTTTTAAAAAATCTTTAAATAATTTTTGTCTTAACATTTTATTCCTTCCTAAAAATATTTTTAGAAAAGATATGAAATTATTTTTTTAGTCTTGAAAAGAAAAAAAGACTAACTATTAAGTTAATCTTAAAGAATTTTTAAAAAGTAAAAAGTTGTCCAAAGTTTTGGAACACCTCAAACGAAGCGAAAATCGTGATGCTTATATAGAAATTACTTCTCCTGCTTATAAAAAAATTTCTATTCTTTTCCCGATTAAAATAGTCAAACATGCTTTTGAAACTACTGATTGTTGTTATTGTTTAGTTTGTAAAAATGATACACTCCAAATCGAACTCGCCAAACAATATCGTGATGCTTATGTACTTTGGATGAAGCGATGTTACATTAAACCTGGCATTTCTTATTCAGCTCAAGAAATAAGAGCTCATTTTGGTCGTTCATCGAGAGAAATTTATAATCAAGAAGGGAAAAAATGTCTATATCGTTATGTTACAAATCCTTTCATAGATGATTGGTACGTTGATTGGATTGAATGTTCTGGCTCAAACAATACTTTTTCTAATTTTTATGACACCACTCCACCACCCAAAAAACCTCAAGAATTAAATATTAATTGATATTAAGACCTCCATTTGGAGGTCTTTTTTTTTTGCTCATCTTTGGTAAAATCTAAAAAAGAGTTTTATGTTATAATAAAGAAGAAGTCAAACAAGAAATTAAAATAATAATTTCAACTAACTAATTTTAGAACAAAAAAATACCACCCCCTAAATCAAACATGCCTCTTTAACGCGTTATTTTGCCCCTCTAGCCGCGATTAAATTAAAAGTAGGGTTATTACCCTAATTGTAATTTATACCCCCCTTAAATCCAATTTAGCCTCTAAGTGACATTCAAAAATTATATAGCACAAACAACTAACTACTTTTAGAATAAAAAATACCACCCCCAAATCAAACATGCCTCTTTAACGCATTATTTTGCCCCTCTCGCTGTGATTAAATTAAAAGTAGGGTTATTACCCTAATTGTAATTTATACCCCCCTTAAATCCAATTTAGCCTCTAAGTGACATTCAAAAATTATATAGCACAAACAACCCAAAATGAAAAATTTGGGATTATTGTGTAAAAAAATGCAACCCATGTCATTTTTATACAGACTTTTTCTTTTTTTTGGGGTATCTATATAATGGTATCCTTCTAATAAGGTTAAACCCGTTGGGTAAAACTAAACACCAATTCAAAAAGCCCTACAAGGCTATTTTGAATTGGTTTGTGTTTAGTAATGATTAATTCGGGTTTAACCTTATTAGAAATATAATCATTAAAATTATTATAATATATGTATATGTAATATAAATAAAGAAATTAAAACTATTTAAAAGTTTTTATTTCTTTATTTATATATTAACCATATATATTATAATAATTTTATATATTAATTTAATAAATATATTTTAAAATTCAGTTTTAATAAGTTATAATTATTTTTGTAATTAAATAAAAAAATATTAAGATAATTGGTGTTAATAATGCAAAAATTGCAAAAATTAAAGCAAAAAATAAGATTATTACAAAATATGATTTTCCATATTCAAATTATTAATAAAAAAATAGTTTTTAAACTTGTTAAACAATTTTCTCAAGACCTAAATTTAACTACCATTTTAAAAACAATTCGCATTAATCGAAGTACTTATTATTATTGGCTAAAAATTGAAGAAAAGTTAAAATTAAAACAAACAAAATATTTTTTACAACAAAAAAGAATTAAAGTTTTATGTTTACACCACCAATATTTTTACGGCCATCGTAAAATTACTGATTTATACCAAAAAACTTTCAACGAACCCATTACTAAGAAAAAAGTTTATCTTATCATGAAAGAAAATAATATTTGTTGTAAGTTAAGGCCTAAAAAAAATAAATATTATTATCATAAAAATTTAAAATCTAACCTCCAAGTTGCACCAAATTTAATCAATCAAGACTTTACCTCATCCCAACCTATGAAAAAATTATTCACCGACATTACTTATTTCCAAACTCCCCAAGGTTTTATCTATTTTTCTGCCATCATCGATTCTTTTAACAACCAAATCATCGCATCCCATACTTCGAATCGCCAAGATAAAGAATTAATTTTAAATACAATCAAAAAACTACCTCCATTAAAAGAACCTTGTGTTATCCATTCCGACCAAGGATTAGTTTATCAATCCCCAAAAGTACAACAAACCTTAACTAAAAAAAGGTTTTTAATCAGCATGTCCCGCAAAGCAACCCCACGCGATAACGCCGTGATTGAGAACTTTTTTGGCCAGATGAAAAGTATTTTATTCAACCAGCATCCGTTTTTATTTCAACAAGTTCCATGCAAAATCAAAAAAATAATCAATCGATTCACTTCTTTTTGGAATCATAAATGGCTTTTAACTAAATTAAATACTTTATCGCCTTTAAAATATTCTCAATCTTTTAGATAAATATTTTAATTAATTGACGAATTCAACTGTAACCTTTTTAAAAGAGGTTATTTCACTGTACATTTTTTTAAGTAAAAAATTAAAAACTCAGCATTATTGTGTAAAAAAATGCAACCCATGTCATTTTTATACAGACTTTTTCTTTTTTTTGGGGTATCTATATGGTGTAGGGATAAAATATTTAAAAAAATATCTTTTCAAACTAGCAAATTATGAAAAAATATTAGACATTTTTTAAGTTTAATGAAATTACTTTGTTAGTTTGAAAAGATATGGAATTATCACAATATTTTTAGTCTTAAAGAGTAATTTTTAAATAAAAAGTTGTATTAAAAAACGGAACACCTCACTTCTTCCCGTTCTTCGAAAGGAATATTACTTGTTTGTTTTTCTTTCCGAAAAACCTCTCTGGAAGTGGAAGTGGTTTGCATGCCTCTAATAAGTTCTGTAATTTCACCTTTAATTGTTTCGGCAGCATAGACAATAAAACCATAACCTAAATCTTGGTAATTGTGTAGAGCTTTGATTAATCCTAAAACACCTTCTTGAAATAAGTCTTCTTTTTGAAGTGATGGAGGATAATATTTAAATTGGTTGGCGATTTTTTTTACTAATGGAAAATGCATTTCGATTAATTGATCGCGAATTGCTAAATTCTTTTTATTTTTTAAAAAATCTTTAAATAATTTTTGTCTTAACATTTTATTCCTTCCTAAAAATATTTTTAGAAAAGATATGAAATTATTTTTTTAGTCTTGAAAAGAAAAAAAGACTAACTATTAAGTTAATCTTAAAGAATTTTTAAAAAGTAAAAAGTTGTCCAAAGTTTTGGAACACCTCACATTAATTAAAAAATGATTACAATTTTTGTGGTTGCAATTTGCATCATTACAGTATTTATGTTGGTTTAAATAATGCTTACGGACATTTTCAAAATAATTTAAAGGTTTTCGTTCAATGAGGTCTAATTTATGATTTGCTTGGTTTTGTTTACGTTGTATCCCGATTTTAGGGTCAATATCTAAGTAAAAAGTTAATTTAGGTTTAATTAAGAAATGATTGATGATTTTTGAAGTAATTTTATCATCATAATCTATGTAATTACCTTTGCTTTGATACGCAAAAGTAGAATCATACCAACGGTCCACTAGAACAAGACAACCACTCAATAAAGCAGGGATTATTAATTCATCTTGAGTTTGCATCATGTTGGCAAGGCTTAATAAATATTTAGTTTTAGGGCTTATTTTGGATTGATGTAAAAATAAATTTCTGATTTCTTTTCCAACGATGGAACTGCCTAAACCTTGAAAAACTTTGGTTTTATAGCCTTTATTTTCAAAAAAAGCTTTTAATTCGTTAATTAAAGTAGTTTTGCCACTTCCGTCAACACCTTCAAAACTAATTAATTTATTTGTCATTAGGGTGAACCATCTTTTTAATTAAATCAATAGGTGAAAAAGGAATGAATTGGTTGGTTAGTAAGTTTTGTAAGAAGAGATTAGCTGAATTGGAAAATAAATTGATTACTTTGTTAATTGATTGTACTTTACCATTTTTAATTTTATTATTTAATCTTTGAGTTTCGGATTCATCATTTGTTAACAAATAAAACCCAAAGCGAGTGTCTAGTTTTTTGATTTGTTGCCCTTCTACTATTGATTGTTTGTATCTATCTCTAAGGCATGTTTTGAAATTGAAGGCAATAATGCGTTTTGTTTTGGTAAACAATACTAAATCAAATTTAATATCAGGGATGAAAAATAAATATGATTGAGGATATAAATATTTAATTCCTTTGTGATTTAGATAAAGCAAAATTAAGTATTCGTTAATTTTTCCGCGAATTGATTTTTGGCTTTGAGAGTTGTGTTGGTTGTTGGTTAAATATTCATTGAGTATATTATGGCAATCAAACATATACTGATTAAAAACTTTGTTGAAAAAAATTGGTTGAACTATTTGTTTGGTGATGTTAACGCACAAAGATTTATGATTAAAAACGTTAATATTATTAAAATCTAAATTAGATATTTGTTTCATATTTTTATTTCCTTTTTTATTCTTATTCTTTTGCTTCAAATCTTTGGATTTGTTGATAAAAATTAAAACTACATTCGCCTTTGGGACCGCTACGGTTTTTGGCAATAATTAAATTCGTATGTGGGTTGTTATCAGGTTTTTGGTAATAACTTTCGCGATGTAATAACATCACAACATCAGCGTCTTGTTCAATTGATCCCGCATCTCTTAAATCTGTTAATTGCGGGCTTTTGACTTCTCTTACATAGGTTGCACGGTTAAATTGACTCAAAGCTACAATTGGAATATTAAGTTCACTTGCTAGTTTTTTTAATTTGCGTGAAATCACAGATATTGCTTGATATATATTCAAACTTTGGTCGTCTTTTAATAAATGGAGGTAATCAATAAAAACAATATCAAGTCCTTTAGTATATTTCATTTGACGGCATTTGGTTTCAATGTCTTCAATTTTGTTATTTCTATCATCATCAATTAAAATGTTTAATTGCGTTATTTCATCCTCAGCGATAAGTAACTGTAATTTTTCATTTTTAGTTAAGTTTTTCTGTTGGAGTTGTTTTAAAGGGATTTGAGAAGCAGAAGAAAGTAACCTAATTCCTAATTCTTCCGCTGCCATTTCTAAACTAAAAATAACTGCTTTTTGGTTTTCGGGGTTGGTAGTAAAGTTTTTTGCAATATTACAAGCCAAATTTAACATAAAAGCAGTTTTTCCCATCCCAGTTCTTGCTCCTAAGATAATTAATTGGTTTGGTTTGAAACCAGAAATTAATTCATCTAGATTTTTAAAGCCTGTTTTTATTCCTACAAGTTGGTTGGGGTTGTCATCATTAACAATACTTTGGCGAATATAAGGAATTAATGTTTTTGTAGAAATAAAAGGAGATTTAGTTTTTTGCATAAAACTTTCTACTTGGTTTTTGACTGTTTGCAGATAATTATGAATATTTTTAGTTTTTGATAATTCAATAGGTAATTGCTTGATTAATCCTAACAAATCTCTTTTAAGGGAATTTTCTTTGATTAAATCAATATATGTTTCTAAATATTCACTTGAAGGGGCCATCTCCGCTAATTCAATTAAATAATCAATTCCTCCTATTTTGTATAAACTGTTAGTTTGTAAAACAGAACCAACAGTAACATAATCAATTTCGCGATTTTGCAGTTTCAATTGCTTCATTGTCTCAAAGATACAACGATGATTGGGGTTGGAAAAATTGTTTGTGTTAACTAAATTTATAACAGCATCCATTTTTTCTGGATTTAACAATAGTGCTCCTAATAATGCGCGTTCGGCTTCAATCATTTTTTCTCCTTTTCCTCAGTTTGGATACAAAAAAAATCCAAACTGTTTATTTTTAATTAATAAACAATTTGGATAAATTTGTTGTTCTCAACCAGTACCACTTTTTTGGGGCAGTCTAATGCGTACCCTGCGTCGCTTTCCGAACGCAAGCCGACAACCTAGCCCAATACACACGCAAAGGTTCTAGGATATACGCCGAAGGGCCAATCGACGTTCAAAAGTACACCAACAATAACAAAGAGACCAAAACATACATAAGAGTTGTTGTTAAACACATCATTTTCTTAGACCCTAAAAACTAATAAATCATTAATAATCCTTTTTTAACTTATGTCTTTTAATAACTTCAAAAAAAGAAAATAATAAAATATCAAAATTTCACAAGGTCCGTGCTAGCGGGCCTTTCTCTTTAACGAACACCTCACATCGACCGCGATTTAGAAAAAATAGACGCTGACTACAAAGATTACGAAAAAAAATTAGGTGATTATAAACTCCGTCAAAATGAAGATAATTTAAAGGAAGAAAGCAGAAAGTCTGAAAAATTAAATAAAGATATAAAAGACGATTTTAATTCTTGGATTGATGAATATGCAAAAACCATTGATGAATTAGAAGAAAAACACAAAGAAGTTTCAAAAATTACCCCCTTATTTAACAAACAAAATGAATTAGAATACGTTTTAAGTAACAAAGAAGTAGAATTAAACACTGCAAAAGAAGAACTAAAACAAAAAAATCCAAGTTATGCGCGCGCTCAAGAACGCCTAAAAGCTAGACGAGTTGGTAAAATCCCTGAAATGGTTATGATTCCAAATAAATAATTATTTTAGCTAATTATTTTATTAATAAAATTGTATAATGGTGATAAGTGATATGATTAATTATCACCATTATCAAGAAAGGTAAATAAATTATGAAACAACAAAACTTTTTCAAAAAACATTTAGTAACTATTATTATCATTTCTTTAATCGGCAGCGCAATTATCATAGGAATTAACCAAAACCGCCACAATAAAAATACCCCCCCCAAACCTCCTCATCTCATTCAAAAACAAAACCAGTTGAACCTAAAACAGACCTCGAAACTAAACGTTATACAGAAGAAACACCCCAACCGAAAATTAAAACCACTGTTTCTCGTTTAGATCAAATTAGAACTTATCTTTTCGCCGAACCTACTGACACTTCTAAATTACCTGATAATTTATCAGAGAGAGAACAAGAAGAAATCAATAAACTAAAAAATAGTTGGAGATTGAGTTTAGGTTATTTAAAAGAATCACAAACAGATATAGATGGAAAACAAAAAGTCTGTGATGAATACAAAACACAGCTGGATTCAATTCAACCTCAAATAGAATCTTTAAAACCACAACAACAAAAACTAGAACAACAACGAGACGCGAAAGAACAAGAACTTGATAGATTAAAAAAAGATAGAAAAGGTAACGAAAATAAAATCAAAAAATTTCAAGATGAAAAACAAAAAATAATTGAAGAAATCAGTGAAGTCGAGGTTCAAATCGGCAAATTAGAATCAAAACAAAAAATGTATCAAGATATGTTATCTCGTGCTGAAATGTTAAAAAAAGATTTCGTAAAAAGCTATGAAAGACAAGAAAAAGAATATAGAAATCAAATCTTAAACTCTCTCCACAATCTTTATGAAATTACCCCAAATGAGGGATAAATAACAAATAAGGAGTAATATATAATGTTAGTAAAAAATAAATTACATCTTTTACCATTCTTTTTAATTAGTTGTTTAGGATTATTATTTGTGATAAATAATAATCAAGTTATGGCAATGGACAAATTAAATAGTGAATCAAATAAAGAAACGAATATTAATAAATGTCAAGAACAATTTCAACAATTAGAAAAAATGCAAAAATATAGTAAAGAAGATGAAAAAATAAAAAATGATAATTTGGAAAAACAAAAAAACTATTTTTTTGAATTATTTATCAAAAAAATAATTATAAAATTAATGTTTATAGAAATTAATATAAATTTTTAAAAATAAAACAAACAAAAATCTCCAAATTTACAATCGCATTCAACAAAAAATTAAAAAAATACGCCAAATTAAAATCCTTTAAATAATGATGATCTCTAATCATTTTTTTTAAACATTCAATTCATAAATTTGTATAATAATATATTCAAACTTCCATATTTGATAATTATCATTTAAATTACAATTAGTTTTATATTACCCTATAATTGATTTATACCCTTTTAAATCCAATTTAGCCTCTAAGTGACCACTAAAAAAACTAGGAAAAAAACTCACTTTCAATTTTTATCATTTTTATCTTAAAAATAAACAAAGCGTTTTTTCAAACCTAATTTATTCCCCCTCTATTTGAGGGGGTTGAGGGGGGGTGTTTTTTTATTTTTTTACACTTTTTTTCTTTTTTATTAATTTGAAGAAAACCAAAAAAACCTAGTGTTTCCATGGGGGGGTGGTTCAACTTTATTACTGGAAAGTAAATGTTAGGAACTTTTTTAATTTTTTTCTCCTCGCGCCTTTACATTTAACTATCGTTAAAAGATTAGTTTGGAGAATTTATATATGTTAAAATATTAATATATTTAGATAAATATTTTTAATATTTTATGGAGTAAATAAAAAAATGAAAAAAATAAATAAATTAGTTAAAGTTGGTTGTATTTTTTATATTCTTTTAATATTTTTATCATCGAAACTTAAAATTTTATATTTTTTAAATTTTAAAATTTATTATATAAAAATTTTTGGAAAAAAATGTTGTTCTCAAATGGTGCCATTTTTGTGGAGCTTACCAAGATTAGAGGAAAATTTATGTTTTTTTATAATAAATTAATTTCCTTGTTTAAAAAAAAGCAAGAAGAAAATGATTTTTTTGCTCTTTTTTTGGAAGAATTTGAAAAAATGATTATAGACATCAAAAATGTTCCGATTGCTTCATGGACCAATAATAATCTACCAATATTCAAAAATGAGTATGAATTAAATAAAAGAGGGATTCAAGAAAAATACTTTCAAACGTGTACCATTCTGAATAAGAAGATTCAAAATTTATTAGAACAACGAAGACTTATTTTAGAAAAAAAATCCCTTAAAGAAGCCAAAATTCAAGATTTTTTCAATAAAGAAGTGATTCTTCAAAAAAATAAAAACACAAACCAAACCCATTATTTAATAAAAAACTTTCATAAAGAAATTGAATATAAAAAAAATCGTAATCAGAAAAAAAAAATATTTTTTTTATCTCGTTTAAATGATACAACCAACCATCTTAATAATTTGTTAATTCATTTAGAACAACAAAAAAAGCAAGCAGAAAAGAAAAAAAATGTTGATAATGAGTTGTTAAAAAAAAATTTTTATACCACAGATTTTAAATTAAATCAAAAAAATAAAAACTTAAAACAACAATTAGATTCGGAATTAAAAGATTTGGAAACGGAAAAAATAAATATTTTATCCCAATTTGCAAAAATATACCATTATAAAATGGATTTGTATCAAAAAAACATTAACAAAAGCAATAATATATACCAAATAAAATTAGATAATCATAATAAATTTTTTGATGTGATTAAAGATAATTATGAAAAAAACAAAATAAAACACCAAACTCAAAAAGAAAGTTTTTTTCGCCTTGAAAGATCGATTCCTTTTTTAAATGTTCCTTTTAATTTTGCTTTTCAAAAACGAAAAAACGCCCTTTATGCAGAAAAACTAAAAAATGAATTATCTTATCTCCAAGAAATAACTTTGTGGAAAAAAAAATATAATTTCATTAACATGAACCATCATAAAACAATCAATTACTTGAACTTAGAAAAAGAAAAACAAAATGAAATTTATCAAAAATATCGTAAAAATGTAATCCAAAAATATCAAGAGCAAGAGCAAAAAACAAAAAATTTATTTGCTCAAAAAATAAACGATGTTAAATTACAAATCCAAGTTATTCGTAATTTACATTTGCGAGATATTGCAGTTTGGGAAAACGAAAAAGATTATCAAGAAACTTTTTTTTCTTATCGTAAAGCGATTTTAACTTTGAAACTGAAAAAAAACCTTTTACAAAAAAATTATTATTTTGATTTTTTTCACAATAAAGCAGTTTTTGGGTTTAAAAACAAAAGCATTATTTTACAATTAAAATTAGAAAAAATAAGAAATTCTTTTTATGATTTCATCAAAATAGTGGAGTTAAAAAAAGAAATTAGTTTTTTAGAAAATCAAAGACATAATTATCAATTGTTGCAACAAGATAATTTGCATTTACATCAACTGCAAGAAGAAAAGAAGAAGAATTTTTTTTTAAAAGATATCAGCTTGCATAAAACAGATATTAATCAACTTTGGCAAAAACAATTTTTTGAAAAAACTCAACTTTTAAGTTCGTTATCAAACTCTTTAGAACAAACACAAAAAACAAATAATCACAATATTCTTATTTTAAAAACTTTAAAACAAAAAATAACTTCTTTTCAAAAATTATTTCACAATAAAATGTGTCTTTTGGAAGAAAATACTCTCAATTATTTTCAAAAAGTAATTCAAAAAGATTTCATGAAAGTTGCTGCAAATCAATTTAAGAATTTTTGTTTACTTCATGAAAAAAAATATTTGTTTCAAGAGCAACAAATTAAAGATAAAATACAAATGATTGAACAAATGATTCTTTTTTCTGAAAAACAATTATCTTTTATCAGTGAAAAACTGGACAAAAATTTTCAAATTTTGACTGATCGCAAAAAAACCACTCCGTTAGAACAAATTTACCACCAAATTAACTTTCAAAAAAAGAAATTAAGTCAACAAAGTGATTATTTGAAGAAAAAAACAATCAAAATGCAAAAAGATTATGAACAAAAAAGAAGTCAATACAATCCACAATATCAAAAAAAGATTCATGAAATCAAAGAATTACAACAAAAACTTTTCTTTTTCTGGCAATGCTGTAATTTTGAACCACAAACAAAACAAATACATCCATTGTCAATAGTCAAAAAAAAATCTTCTGCTGCTTTTTTTCATATTTGGCAAAAAACTTTCAAAAAATCATTACAAGTTATTTGGGTTTATTATTGTTATCAAAAAAGTTTTATAAAACGAAATAGTCTTTTTGTTGATTCAGAAAAACAAAAACTCGCACAAAACAAAGAAACGAAAGCAATTTTATTGCAACAAGATAAATTGACCAATAATATCTTAGAAGTTTTAGATCCTTTTGTTGAAAAAATTTTTTTTCAAAAAGAAAAAGAATTATTCCAAGAAATAAGAAAAAAACAACTGCAAAAACAAAAAGAATTAAAACAAAGTTCGCAATTAGTCAAACAAAAAATAACCTTATTAAATGAAAACCTCAAAGATGTATTAAATAATTTAAAAGATTCTTGGCAAAACCAACAAAAAGAATTAAAAAACCAATTGCTTTTTTTAGAAAAAAAAGATTTCTTTCAACCTTATCAAAAAAAACAAGTCTTTTTGGAAAATAAAAAAAAACACATTAAGAACAAAAATAACCTTATTTTTAAAAACTTTGCTTTGAATAAAAAAAATATTTTTAAAATATTTTACCAAAAAAAAAGAGAAATCCAGAAAAAAATTGTTAAAATAGATCAAAAACTTAAAGTTAACCAATTTTGTTGGCAGCGAATCAAAACATCTTCTTGGAAAGAAAAATTTAAAAAAATAAGGTCTAAGTTCTCGCTATTGTGGAAAAAATACAAAAAGACACGAGAAATTAACAGTCGTTATCAAAAAATAAAAAAAGAAATTAAGCAAAAAATTCAATTTGAAAAAAGTATTTCTTAAAAATGTTTTAAAGTTGATGGGTTCCAAAACTTATGGCCTGTTTTTTGTTTTTAAAAAATTAAAAAATCTTTGAAACTAAAAAAAAATAATTTTCCAATTTGGTCTAAAAACATTTTTACAAAAACTATTATAGAAACAAATTTAAAAAATTATGAAAATAAATATAGCATAAAAAAATATTACAACAAACTCCAAGTCAAAAAAAACAATAAAAAAACAAACACTGTTTTTACTAGTTAAATACACGAAAAACAACAAACAGAAAAAAATGGCATAATTATCTAAATTGCGTTTGTTTATGATTTATTGGTGTAAATAAACCAATATCTTTTGATGATTTTAGTTTTAGTGTTTTCCAGTTTTTAAAGGTTGTGAAGTAATTTGCTTAATTTAGGAAAAAATCGAATACCTAACGGAACGACACCCCCCCTAAAGATGATTAAATAAATGAAATTACAAAAACGCTAAAAACTTAAGAAGTTTAATAAAGATTTAAAAGTTTTTGAATCTCAAGAAATTTAAATTTTTCAAAAATCTTCAAGAAAGTTTTAAAAAATCTAAAAAACGAAACAGTGAAGTTTTTAATCTCAAAAAAATTTGCAATTATCACAATATTTTCAACTTTTCGAAAAAATAAAATCAAGGTTGTTTTAAAAAAAACAACGAAAGAATAAAAAGGAGCACTTAATGGTTATTCAAAATCGTATTTTAATTGAAATTAAAAATTTATCCAAACATTTCGTTGTTAAAAAAAATTATTTTAAAGAAAATGATGTGTTAAAAGCTAACCAAAACATTAGTTTAAATATTTTTAAAGGTGAAACTTTAGTAGTTGTTGGCGGTTCAGGTTCTGGGAAATCAACCTTAGGACAAGTTCTTTTACAACTGCAAAAACCCACTTCGGGACATGTTTTTTATCATCAAAACGATACAACTAATGTGGATTTAACTCAAATTAGCAACAAAGAAAAACGTTGCTTACGCAAAGATTTGCAAATTATTTTTCAAGACCCTTTTTCTTCTCTTGATTCTCTTTTTAAAATATCTGACATCATTGGTGAAGGACTTTTAATTCACAAAATTGTCAAAAATAAAAAAGATCCTAAGTATCGAGAAATGATTTTACAAATCATGCAAAAATGTGGGGTTGATACAGCACTTTACAACCGCTATCCTCATCAATTATCAGGTGGACAAAGACAAAGAATTGCAATCGCTCGTGCTTTAATTATCAAGCCTAAATTTGTTGTGTGCGATGAAATAGTTTCTGCTTTAGATGTTTCCATTCAAGCTCAAATATTAAAACTTATTAATGATTTAAAAAAAGAATTCCAATTAACCTTTTTATTTATTACCCATGATTTAGGGGTGGCACGTTATTTAAGTGATCGCGTTTGTGTTATGCACTTAGGAAAAGTAATTGAATTAGCTAAAACAGAAGACATTTTTAAAAACCCCTATCACCCTTACACCAAACAATTATTAAATGCCATTCCTAAGTTGAATATCCAACAAAAAGCTTTGAAAGATTATAAAATAACTTATGAAAATTCTGATTTACAATTTTTATATCCAACAGGAGCATCAGATCTAGATTGGCATCAAGTAGGTCCCGATCACTTTGTTGCTTGCAGTTTAAAAAATAATTCCAAAGGAAAGGCTTAAAGATGAATTTGTTAGAAGTAAAAGATTTACATACATATTTTGAAACCTCACAAGGATTAATTAAGGCAGTTAAGGGAGTTTCTTTTGAAGTTAAAGAAGGAAAAACCTTAGGCATAGTCGGAGAATCTGGTAGCGGCAAAAGCCAAACAGCAATGTCTATTTTAAAATTATTTGAAAAAAACCAAAAAATATATCAAGGAAAAATTATTTTTAATCAACAAATTATTTCAGAATTTAATGAAAAAGAAATGCAAAAAATCCGCGGTAATGAAATAGCTATGATTTTTCAAGATCCAACAACTAGCCTAAATCCTGTTTTTAAAATTAAAAACCAAATTATAGAAGTTTTAATGTTGCACCGTAATATCGACAAACAAGAAGCTTATCAACAAAGTTATCGAATTTTAGAAAAAGTAAAAATACCTAATGTTGCAAGGGTTCTTAATTCTTATCCCCATCAATTATCAGGGGGAATGTGTCAAAGGGTCATGATTGCAATGGCTTTAGTTTGTCATCCGAAGCTTTTAATCGCTGATGAAGCTACTACAGCTTTAGATGTGATTGTTCAAAAAGAAATTTTGAACTTAATCAGTGATTTACAAAAAGAAGCAAAGACCGCGGTATTATTTATTACTCATGATTTAGGAGTAGTTTCTCAAGTAGCTGATGATGTTATTGTTATGCATCAAGGACAAATAGTAGAAAGTGCACCAACTGAACAAATTTTAAATTACCCAAAACACCCTTATACTCAAAGTTTATTAGCTAACTTTTTAAAAACAGGAGTTTAATTAACTTTTTGATGTTTTAAAGTTATTCTAAATAAAAACAAGTCTTTAATATTTTTCATTTTGAAATTGCTATATTTTTTCCAAAAAATTTCTAATTTGCAATTTTATCAAATAATTTTGGATTAAATAAACTTCTTTATTTTATTCTTTCTATGTTTAATGTAAATAAAAATTTTTTAATAAATTATCCAAACTTTATTTTCATCTAATTTTTCTTCAATGAAGACAAATATTTAATTAGCTAACTAAAAAAATTGTAAATTATCCAAAAACCCTTATAATCCAGGTTTGTTAATTCATTTTTTTATGGTTTAATGTGGTTTTATTGTTTTTCAATTCAGGCATTTTTCCAATTGCGAAATTAAGCAAATAGCTATTTTTTAAAAACAAATCTTTAATATTTTTCATTTTGAAATTGCTATATTTTTTTCAAAAAAATTCTAATTTACAATTTTATCAAATAATTAAAATATTTTTTTAAATAAATTAAAAAAAAATTAAATTTCTGAAGCTTTAAATTTTTTATTGTCTAAATGATTTATCTTTTTTATTTTAAAACAAGTAAAACGCTCAAAAATATTTTTTTAATAGCGTTTTACTTGTTTTTTTTTTTTTTTGATGGTAAAATATAATTAATAGTGATATTTTTAAAGGTTGCTATTGAAAACTAAAGAAAGAAAAAGAAAGGATTTTGAATGAATTTCAAAAAAATTAAAAAAAGCCACCAATTATTAATTTTAGGGGTGGTATTTGTTTTGTTATTTGTAGGATTGGTAATTTATTTTTGGCCTCGCAATGATTCCCAAAAAGATTCTACAAATAAAAACGTTTTGAAAATATCTTTATTAAATGATATTACAGGAATTGACGTCGGGGATAAAAGTCACACCCAAATTGCAAATGGCGACAGATTGTTTTATGCCATCCACCAAACTTTATTAATTTCTGATGAAAACTCGAATTTGCATCCCCAATTGGCAACAAATTGGAAACACGATGCAACAAACAAGAAAGTAATTGATTTTAATTTAAGAGATGATGTCTTTTTTCACAATGGCAAAAAGTTTGGCGCTGAAGATGTTAAATTTTCTTTTGAAAGAGCAAAACAAAAAGGACATGATGAATATGAAAACATTGAAAAAATAGAAGTTTTAGACAATTATAAATTAAGAATTACCTTAAAAAGCTTACCTGTTTATTTTTGGGAACCCCTTTCTAGGTTAAGAATTTTAAGTAAAGAAACCTTACAAGAAGTGCAAAACCAAGGAGAAGAAGCTCTTCAAAAAGCTTTACGAGTGGGTGCAGGTCCTTATAAATTAGTTAATTGGGTTCCTCAAGAAAAAATTGAGTTAGAACTTAATGAAGCTTATTATGATAAAGAAGTTATCAAAGATAGTTGTAAAAAAATTGTTTTTGAAATTATTAAGGATATCGATACTGCTTTGCTCAAATTAAAAGAAGGCAGTCTTGATGCTATTTTTGATTACCACGTAAATAAACTAGAAAACGCTAAACAAGAAAAAGGAATTAAAATAGTTGCAAATGAAGCTTGTAAATGTAGCTATTTGTTTTTGAATTGTACCAAACTAGATCTAGAAAAACGTCAATTAGTGGCAAGAACTATTAACATTCCAAAAATTATTCAAGACCTTAATTTAGAAGTAAAAGAGTTAAAAAGCTACGTTCCTGAAGGCTCTCATGGCCATAATCCTTCACTTTCATATGTTTATCAAGAAAATAATTTCCAAGACGTCAAAAATAAAATAAGTGGTTTAAGTGATAAAAGACTTTTTTTAGGTTTTTCTCAAAAAGAAAGTCCGGAAGTGATGAAAAAAATAGTAGAACAACTAACATCTGCCGGTTTTGAAGTTGCAACTGAAAGTCCTGAATTTACTGGCTTTCTTAAGATGATTCAGGAAAGTAAATATGATATGGCATTTCTTTCAGATATGCATGAAATGCCTTACGGACATAAATCAATGTTTGATATTGTAGTTCCTGGCGGACAAGATTCTGACTATACTCATATTCAAGGCGACTCTGAATTAGAAAATCTCCTAAAAGAAGTTCAAACAGAAGAAAATAAAGAAAAATATGATAACAAAGTTCAAAGACTACAACAAATTTTTCATGAAAAAACATATTTAATTCCTTTTTACCAACAAAAAATTTATTTTTTAACTAATGAAAAAGTAAGTCAATTGACTTGTGATAAATTTAACCGCACCAATTTAACTCAAGCAAGAAAAAACTAAAAAAATTACTAATTAATCAAAAAAAGATACAACTTTTTTTAATTGTTTACCGCAACCTTCTACATTTATCAGTGTTGGATATTTAAGGGGTAGATTAAGAAATTTTTGTCTTAACGTTTTTATAAAATGAACTGTTGCTTTTTTGAAAGGCTTTTTTTGATTTAAAAAAAATATTTTTAAAGATTTGGGCTTAAGTCAATATTCTCACGTTCTTTAAAACTAAAAAAAATTTTAATTGATAAAAAAATCTATAAATTTGGCAACAGTTCAAAAATTAATTATATTTAAAGATTTAATCCAAGAAAGAAAGAAAATTAAAATGAATTTAGCTAAATTCAAGGCTTTTTGTTCTAAACACAGAAAAGCAATTATTTATACATCATTATTATTTTTGATTATTTTTGTTATCACTATAACTGCCATAATAGTGAGGAAAGGTAATAAAAAAGCTTTCGATCCAAATACAGTCAATATAACAATGCCAAGCGATGTCAAAGGGTTTGATGTTTGTAATACTTCACATACTTCGACTGCTTACGCAAATTGGGCCTTTTCTTTAATGCATGATACTTTATTATATAAAAATAAAAAAGGTGAAGTAAAAAGTATGTTGGCAACCCTTGATGAAAAAGACAGTGAGGGCAAACGATTTACTTTTACTTTAAAAGATAAAATCTTATTTCATAATGGAAAGCTTTTAACAACTGATGATATTGTATTTACTTTTGAAAGAGGAAAAGCAAACGAACATGCTCAATTCTTAGAAATTGAAGCTGTTGAAAAAATAGATGCTAAAAAATTTATAATTGTTGTCAAAGATGCTAGTCTTTGGAGTAACTTTAAATTTTACAGCTTTTTTAAAGTTTTAAGCAAACAAACTATACAAGAAGCGCAAAACCAAGGAGATGAAGCTATTCAAAAAGCTTTACAAGTGGGTACAGGTCCTTATAAATTAGTTGATTATAATAAAGATGATAGACTTAAATTTGAATTATTTGATTCTTATTATGATAAAGAACGAATTAAGACAAGCCCTCAAAAAATTAATTTAAAAATTTCTAAAAACGACGACACTAATTTGCAAGAACTAGAAAACGGCCAAATTGATGCTATCCTTAATTATCCTAATTCCAAAATCAAAGACGTTAAACAAAATCTTTCCAATAAAATTAAAATAGTTGAAAACGATTCTGTGGGTTGTTCGTATATTTATATTAATAAAAAAACGACTTCTTTGGAAGCAAGAAAAGCAATTAGTCAAACAATTGATACTCAAGCAATTAAAGATCAATTAGAGTTACCAGGGAAAAAATTAAATAGCTTTTTGCCTACTTCTTTAATAGGTAGCGACCTTGCTTTAAAATATGATATAAATCTTTCAGAGGCTAAAAATATTGTTAATAATCTAAGTTCTAACCAAAAAAAATTAAAAATAGGGATTAGCATAGGGAACCCTTTGGATGTCGCTGGTAAAGTGGTAGAACAATTAAGAAATGTTGGTTTTGAAGTAAATTTAAATCAAGAAGATTTTAATTCTTTGACGAAAAATATGATAAAAGAAGATACTGATTATAACATGATTTTTCTTGGTGAAAATCATGAATTAGAATACGGCCACAAAGCTTTAACTGATTATTTCTTCTCCAATAATAATGAGAGTAATTTCTGTCATATCGATAATAACGATCAAACATCAATTGAAGATAAATTGAAATTAGCTCAAAAAGAATTAAATAAAGGGGAATATATTTCTTTAATTCAACAAGTAAGCAAATATATCCATCAACAAGTTTATGTAATTCCTTTATATACAAGTCCTTCTTATTGTCTTACTTCCAAACACATTGAAAAAGGATTTGAAACAGATGCTTTTTCTAATTTTGAATTTACTACTATTATCAAAAAACAATAGTTAATTTTATGTGTAAATGTTTGTTGGTTGTTAAGGTAGTTTTTAACTTTAACGCCAACTTCTTTTGCAATTTTGGCATGTTTCAAAGACATGCCAAAAAAATTGGTTGCACGCACCGTTCCAAATTATATCGTGGTTACAAAATAAAAAAATAACAAAATCTCATATGAAAAGATGAAATAAAATAAAGACAAATTTGTGAGGTAACTTTTTTGATTAAATATATTTTAAAAAAATTCTCTTATACCGTTATATTATTTATAACAGTTATATTTATTAGCTTTTTTGTTTTACATCTAATTCCTGGAGACCCTATTACAGCAATGTATGGACAAAAAGGGCCAACTCCAGAACAAAGACGTATTACAGAAAAAGAATTAGGATTGGATAAGCCTTTATTAGAACAATTTTCAAAACATCTTAAAAATATTTTTTTTAAATTTGATTTTGGTCGTTCTTATACTGGCACCAAAGAAGAAGTTAAAAAAGTTTTTTTCAGGAATTTTAAAAATACTTTTAAATTAGCTTTTTTTAGTTGTCTTTTGGGTTCTTTGATAGGCATTCTTTTTGGAGTATTGGCTGCTTTTTGGGAAGGAACTAAAAAAAGTTTAATTCTTGAATTCATCGCTATTCTTTTGATTTCAGCGCCTACTTTCATTATTGGTTTTTTATTGCAAATAACTTTAGGTCATAAAGCAGGTCTTTTTCCTATTTCAGGATTCGATAGTATCTTACACATGATTTTACCTGTTTTGACTTTATCTTTAGTTATAGCCGCTTCCGTTTTTAAAACCACCCAAACAACAATGTTAGAATGTTTGCGACAACCTTATATTACTGTTGCTTATGCTAAAGGACTATCCAAAAATAAAATCATTTTCAAACATGCTTTAAAAAACGCTTTGATTCCCATTTTGGCACACATTGGTTTAATTATGAGTTTTTTAATTGGTGGTTCCATTATTATTGAATATGTATACAATATTCAAGGCACTGGAAAACTTATGATGCAAGCTTTTGAAGAAAGAAATTATCCTGTAATTAGATGTTGTATTATTTTATTAGCTTTGGTTATTGCTATTTGGAATTTATTTTTAGATTTAATCTATCTTTGGTTAGATCCGAAAATAAATAAAAAAGGATAAAAAAATTATGTTAGAAAGTACAAAAACGAATAATGAAATTTAAATTTACATTAACGAATTATAAAAAAAAATTGAAAATTTTAATTAAAAATAAAAATATTTTATTTGGTAGTCTTTTTTTAATTATTTTGTTTTTAACTATTTATTTGTTGCCTTTAACTCCTTTTTATCATAATCCTTATAAATCACCTTTTAAACGTTTACAAAGTTTTAGTTGTAAACATTGGATGGGAACTGATTCTTCAGGTTATGATTTGTTTAGCCGAGTTTTAGAAGGAGCAAAAATTTCTTTAACTATTGGTTTGATTGCTGTTTTTTTAAGTAGCTTAGTTGGTAGTTTTTTAGGGATTATTTCTGGTTATTTTCGTGGAATTATTGATAGTATCATTAATTTTATCTGTGATATTTTAGTTATTTTTCCAGATATAATTTTGGCTATCATTATTATGTTTTTTTTACAAAAAAGTAAATTATCCTTGATTATTGTTTTAAGTATTTCAAATATTCCTGGTTTTATCCGCATCATTAGAGCAAATACTTTAAAATTAAGTAAAAAAGACTTTATCAAAGCTTCAAAAGCTTTGGGTGCGAATCATTTTTACATTATTTTTAAACATCTTGTGACACATCTTTATCCCATTATTATCACTAGAATAAGTATTTCTATGGCAACTGTTGTTTTAACTATTTCAAGTTTAGGTTTTATTGGATTGGGGCTCGATCCTACTTTGCCAGAATGGGGTAATATTCTACATTCTGCAAAAGGTGATATGCGCTATCATCCTCATTTATTTTTTGGACCATTTATTATTATTCTTTTAACTAGTTTATCTTTTAATTTAATTGCTAAAGGGTTTATTTCTTTTTTTAATCCTAAAAAGAAAATTAGTTAAATGAAAACAAACATAACTGTTTATTGTTGACCGATAAACAGTTTTTTTTATAGTTCGAAAAGATGCAAAAATAAGGAAATGTGGGATGCTGAAAAAATTAGGACACTTTTTATTTGTTATTTTTGAGTTTAGAAAACTTTTTTTATTTTTAAGAAAAATTTGGGACTGACTTATTTTTTAGTCGGTCTTTTTTTGTACTCAATTTTTTTATGACAATTATGACTATTTTTATACATAAAATAATACATATTGTGCTTTATTTCCTCATTTAATGTTTTTGAAAACGTTTCTTTTGACCTCCGACTTAAAAATTTTAACGCTTCAATTAAAGCTAAATTAGAAAAACTAGAAAAAAATTACCAAAACGAGAAAAAAATAATTTTCATATCTTTTCAAAAAAAATTTATATAATTATTATTTTTAACTTTATCATTTGAAGTCATTTTAACAACTCTCTTTTTCAAAACATTTTTAGAAAAGATAAGCAAAATATTGTCAATTTTATTAATTTTGATGATTTTTTTATACTATTGCCCAATCAAGAAATTAATAAATTTTTATGATTTTACTGCAAAATTATTTTGAAAAAAAGACATAATTGATAGTTAGTTTTTATAATTTTTTTAAAAATAAAAAATAATTTATAAGTTTGGGAATATACCATATCAATCAAAAACTTTCAATATTTAAGAACGTTTTTTTCACCTATTCCTTATTTTTTACCATCCGTATTCGCTTGACAATTGTTTTATTTTTAGATATAATAAAATTGCTTTGGCAATTAAAATGTTAAAGTGCCAAGTTTATTTTAATTTTGATATTTTAAATCTTAAAGGAGAAACTCGAATGCAAAAAACAATAACCCCTTTGTGTGATAACGTTGTTTTAAAATTAAAAATAGAAGACACCAAAACACAAAGCGGCATTCTTTTAGCTTTGTCAGAAAAAGAAAAATCTTCTGTAGGTGTAGTTGTTGCTGTCGGCCCCAAAGTCGAAGGCCTTAAAAAAGATGATGAAGTAGTTTATAAAAGCTATTCTGGTAGTAAAATTAATTTACAAGAAGAAGAATATTTAATTGTATCTGTAAAAGATATTTTGGCTCAAATTAAGTAAAAATGGAATTAAGGAGTAAAATCAAATGAGTAAAAAAATCCTTTATGGCAAAGACGCAAGAAAAGCATTATTACAAGGTGTAGATGCAATTGCAAACACTGTCAAAGTTACTTTAGGACCAAAAGGGCGTAATGTTGTTTTAGAAAAATCTTACGAATCTCCTGTTATTGTCAATGATGGTGTTTCGATTGCTAAAGAAATTGAATTAAAAAACCCTTATCAAAATATGGGCGCTAAATTAGTTTATGAAGTTGCCGCAAAAACTAATGATTTAGCAGGTGATGGAACAACTACTGCCACTGTTTTGGCTCAAAGCATGATTCATCGTGGTTTTAAAGCGATTGATTCAGGAGCAAATCCGATGTTAGTGAAAGAAGGAATTCAAAAAGCAGCTCAAGTGGTTTCTGAAAAACTTTTAGAAAAATCCAAAAAAGTAGCGCTTCAAACCGATATCCAAAACATCGCATCAATTTCTTCTGGTAGTCAAGAAATTGGAAAAATAATCGCTCAAGCAATGGAAAAAGTAGGCAAAAACGGCGTTATTAACGTTGATGAATCTAAAGGATTTGAAACAAATTTAGAAGTTGTTCAAGGTTTGCAATATGATAAAGGTTATGCCTCTCCTTATTTTGCTTCTGACAGAGAAAGCATGGCAGTAGAATTAAGTCAACCTTTAGTTTTAGTTACTGATCACAAAATTAGTACAATTCAAGAAATTTTGGCTATTTTAGAAAACGTAGTTAAAGAATCCAAAGCTTTATTAATTATTGCAGAATCAGTAGAAACTGAAGTTTTAGGGGTTTTGGTAGCTAATAAATTAAGAGGGACTTTTAATGTAGTTGTTACTAATGCTCCTGGTTTTGGCGACAACCAAAAAGAAACCTTACAAGATATTGCTGCTTTAACTAAAGCAACTTTTGTTTCTAAAGATCTCAACATGAAACTAGCAGATGTAAAAACTGCTGACCTAGGAACCATTAATAAAGTCATTATTAAAAAAGATAATACTACTTTAGTGGGTGCAACTCCAAATAAAGCTTTAGAGCAACGAATTCAATTATTAGAAACTCAAATTAAAAATTCAACAGTTGATTATGAAACTAAATCTTTACAAGAAAGATTGGCGAAATTAACTGGTGGGATTGCTTTAATTAAAGTAGGAGCAACTACCGATACCGAATTGAAAGATAAAAAATTACGTTTAGAAGACGCTCTTAACGCAACCAAAGCGGCTGTGACCGAAGGAACTGTAGTCGGAGGCGGTAAAGCATTAGTTGAAGTTTATCAAGAATTAAAAGACACTTTATTTGATGAAAATAAAGAAATTCAAAAAGGGATTAACGTAGTTATTGAAAGTCTTTTAACTCCTACTTACCAAATTGCTGAAAATGCTGGGTTTGATGGTGACCACATTGTAAGACAACAATTAAACCAAAAAACTAATTTTGGATTTGATGCCAAAAACGGTAAATACGTTGACTTGTTGGATGCAGGGATCATTGACCCTACTAAAGTGAATCGCCAAGCAGTTATTAATTCAGCCTCAATTTCTTCTTTAATGATTACAACTCAAGCAGCTGTTGTGACAATTAAAGACGATGCAGCTAATCAATTAGGAAAAGAATTGCAAGAATAATTTTATTTAACAAAATACAAAAATATTTTAAATGTTTTTACTTTTTAAAGTTGTTGATTGTTTAATTCCTCCTCATTTTTTAAAATTTTTTAATTATTATTTGTTCTTTTTATAATCACTTCTATCCCTCTATATATTGCTATTCAATTTTATTAAAAGTGATAAAATAATCCATTAAAAGAATTGAAAAAATTAAAATTATTTAATTTAAGTTTTAAAATATTTGTTCTTTTTTAATTTTTATATGTTAAAATAGTATTAGGTTTTGGTTATCTATTAAAAAATGCTAAAACGAATTTGAAGAAGAAAGGAAAATAAGATGAATAACACAAAAATTCAAAAAACCTTAGTTTCTAAATTAGCTGCTTTATTTGCTATTGGAGCTGCTGTTTCTTTATTGTTTGTATCTAATGTTTTTGCTGCTGCAAAAGGACTTAACACATTCAAAACAAACCAAGCAATTGCAATTACTGCTGAGAATGCATCAAATGTTGAAAAAGTTCTTACAGCTTGGAACAAAGTTGATGATACTGTTAAAGTTGCTGACTTAAAAGATCACGTTACAGTTACACTTAATGACGCTAAAACAAAAGTAACAGTTAAAGCAAAAGACAACGATACAGTTGTTGCTGGATCAGTTGAATTAGACATTAAAGCTCCAACATTTAATTGGTTTTCATGGTACATGATATTATTATACGTAGCTGTTGTTGCTGCAATAGCTGGTGGGGTTTTTTACTTTGTTCAAAAGAAAAGACGAGCATAATATAGCCAATAATTAAAATTTTAATATGTTTTTCTATGAAAAAGCTAGGTTTTTAATCTAGCTTTTTTCTTATCTTTATACTTTCTCTTTTTCTTTTTTTATCTAAAAATAAACTATTAAAAACTTTAATAATTGATTTTTAGATAAAAATGAAACTACTTTTAATCCAAAAAAAAATATTAGTGGGTATTTTGAAAAATTATTTAAATAAAAATGTATTTTATAGCATAATAATGAAAGGTTTTTTTATAATTTCTTTCAATTCATCAGTTGTTTTGAAAAAAATTATCTCTATTTTCTTCTAAACTAAAATTTAAAATTTCAGTCTTTTAAAATCATTCATAAACAAACACAAAAATAAGGTTTTTGATCTTTTATCTGCATTTTTAATTTAGTTTCAAGTAAATATATTTTATGTTATAATCAAAAATTAATCTTAATGTTTTGCAACAAAGATAAAACAAATATCAAGAAAGTAGGCAACAAATGTATAAAAACGGTTTAATTAAAATTCAATTATCCACTCCTAATTTAAAAATAGGAAATCCACAAGCAAATGCTTTCAGTATAAATAAAATTCTTCAAGAAAGCAAAGCTCTTTTTGTTCTTTTTCCTGAACTTTGTTTAAGTGGTTATACTGCTGGTGACCTTTTTTTTGAAACTTTCTTTTTAAAAGAAAATCTAAAGGCACTTGATTGGCTTTTAAAAAATAATACTTTTGAAGGGGTTTTTATTTTAGGAATGCCTTTAGCTTTGCATGAAGTTTTATTTAATGTTGCAGTTGTTATCCAAAAAGATAAAATTTTGGGTATAATACCTAAAAAAACCATCCCTAATTATAAAGAATTTATGGAAAAAAGATGGTTTCAATCAGGTAAAACCGTAGACAATCAACAAATCACTATTTTAGGTCAAGAAGTTCCTTTTGGCGATATTTTATTTGTAAATTCCAAACATGATATTATTTTTGGGGTTGAAGTTTGTCAAGATTTATGGACTGTTTTTTCCCCTAGTGATTTAATGGCTTTAAATGGCGCTCATTTAATTTTTAATCTTTCTTCATCAACAGAACATGTGGGCAAAATCAATCCTCGCAAAATCGCTATTTTAGACCATTCACGCAAACAAATCGGCGGTTATTTTTATGCTAGTAGCGGAATTACTGAAATCACAGAATCAAACTTATTTTCCAACCATAAAATGGCAGCTTCATTAGGACAAATGATTGGAGAAAAAAACTTATTTAATCAAGATATTAATTTAATCGTTGATCTAGACCTTGATTTTATTAAATATCAAAGAAGGATTGACACTACTTACGGCGATCAAAGAATTGGCAACACCTTTCCTTTTTTAAAAGCTTTTTTTCAAACAGAAGAAAGCAGTGATTATCATTTTGAATCCCCTATTAGTCAAACTCCTTTTATTAACCAAGATAGTTTACAAAATGACTTGGAATTAGCCAATGAAATCCAAAAATTAGCTTTAAAAACGAAATTACAAGATTTAGATACCAAAGTTATTTTAGAAATAACCGAAAACATAAATGATTTTGTTACCTTCATGGTTCTTTTACAAACTTTTTCCCTTTTGCAAAAACCACTTGCAGATTTAATTATTATTCTAAATCCCATCTCTTTTCAAGATTTAAGTCATTACCAACTTTTAAAAACTTTTATCCAAGACCAAGGGGTTGTTAACTTTCAAGAAAAAGGCTTTTCTAATCAAACCCAATTTTTATCTTTTTTATCTCACAATCAACTTTTAAAAGAAACAGATTCCCAAACAGCCTTGCTTTTAGAAAATAATAATTTTTCTGAGCTCGCTTTAGGTCAAATGAGTCAAAGAGGCTATTATGATTATCTTTATAATGTTAATTCAGGGCTACCTCATCTTTTAATCAAAGAATTAATTTTTTATCACTTAAAAAGCCCTCTTTTAAATCATTTCCAACCTTTAAAATTAATTTATCAACAAAAAGCACAAGCTTTAATGAATACTCAAATTATTATTGAAGATTTTATTCTTTTTCACCATCTTAAAAATGGTCATGAGCCTAACAAAATCGCTTGGTTATTGCAAATTGCTTTTAATTATGATTCATTGCAAAGCCAAACTCTTGTTTTTAACTATTTAAAACGTTTTTTTCAAAGTCAATTTAAAAGACAAAATATGTCTCCCGGTCCTAAAATTTTAGAAAATAGTCTTTGTCCTAGAGGCGAATCGCGTTTGCCAGTTGGTTTAAAAAGGTAATTGGGCATTCTAATAATTAAAATTTTATTTGTATTTTCAAGTAAAAACAATTACTAACTGATTTAAAAAAAGTTTTTCTTGAAACCAAGAAATTAGTTATTTAAAATGATGGTTTTCCAAATGAAAAAAAGAGTTGTTTTTTTGGATGGCATTAGTAATTTTAATCATTTTCAAATTACTAAACAAAATTAATTTATACAAAAAGAAAAAATGTTTGAAAAAATAATCTTGAAAATCATCCACTTAAAAACTAGTTCTTGTCATTGAAAAAAGATGTTATTACAGAAATAAAAAAGCAACCGCAAAACCATATAATCAACATATTTAAGTTCTATTGCTATATTTCAAAATTTTTTGAAAAATCAAAAAAATACAAACACATTTTTTTATAATTTTGTTGTTCTTTTTCGATTTTATAGCGTCATGAAATAAAAAAGTTTTAAAAATAAAAAAACCCGCGAGAATAAGTTATTTTATAATTAATAAAAACTCTTTTTGAGTATCCCAAATATTTTCGCAAATAAATAAAGACGACTTTTGTTTTTAATATTTCTTCCTTATCATAAAGTTAAGAAATAATTTTTTATTCCTTAACTTGAGGGTTGTTTTTTTAAAAAAAAGTAATTACAAAAAAACTAACTTTAATTTTTAATTATAAATACTTAATTTTGAAAAGCATTTGAAGGTCTTTTTAGTTAAGTGCTGTTTCTTTCTTGCTTTTAAAAAAAGCAAGTTATGAAGTAGAAGTTTTTTTATGAGAAATTGGGATAGTTAACTTAATTTTGATTTCCAAGGAACCCCACTTATAAACGATGTTTTCCCCCAAGAACTTGATTATAAAAATGCTTTGAAAGTGTCTTTACAATTAGGAATTAAATTATATCGAGTGGATTTTATTGAAGAATATTGGCAAAAAGTTTTTCTTCAAACCAAGAAATGAGTTTTACAAATGAAAAAAGTAGTTGTTGGGCTTTCAGGCGGTATTGATAGCGATGTTTCTGCCTTGCTCTTAAAAAAAAGCGGGTTATGAAGTAGAAGCTGTTTTTATGAGAAACTGGGATAGTCAACTTAATTTTGATTTCCAAGGAACCCTACTTATAAACAATTTTTTTTCAAGAACTTGATTATAAAGATGCTTTAAAATATCTTTACAATTAGGAATTAAATTATATCGAGTGGATTTTATTGAATAATATTGGCAAAAAGTTTTTCTTCAAACCAAGAAATGAGGTTTCCAAATGAAAAAAGTAGTTGTTGGGCTTTCAGGCGGCGTTGATAGTGCTGTTTCTGCCTTACTCTTAAAAAAAGCGGGTTATGAAGTAGAAGCTGTTTTTATGAGAAACTGGGATAGTCAACTTAATTTTGATTTCCAAGGTAACCCTACTTTAAACGATGTTTGCCCCCAAGAACTTGATTATAAAGATGCTTTGAAAGTGTCTTTACAATTAGGAATTAAATTACATCGAGTGAATTTTATTGAAGAATATTGGCAAAAAGTTTTTCTTTATTTTATTAATGCTTTCAAAAATAATTTAACGCCAAATCCTGATATTTTATGCAATAACGAAATTAAATTTAAAGCCTTTATTAATTATGCTACTTCCAAGCTTAAACCGCAATATATAGCCATGGGTCACTATGCTCGTCTTATTTATGATAAAAACCAAAAAGTATCACTTGCTTGTCCTTTGGATAAAAACAAAGACCAAACTTATTTTTTATCTCAATTAAAAACGTCACAATTAAAAAACATTCTTTTTCCTTTAGCAGATTTAACTAAAAAAGAAGTCAGAAAAATTGCTTTAGAAAATGGGTTGATTAACGCTTGCAAAAAAGATTCAACAGGCATTTGTTTTATTGGTGAAAGAAATTTTTTTCAGTTTTTAAACAATTATTTACCAGCTCAAAAAGGTTCTATTAAAAGGTTGGATGGAACTTTTTTGACTTATCATAAAGGGGTCATCCATTATACTATAGGACAACGCAAAAACTTAGGTTTAGGTAATTTCTCAAGCGGTCAAGAACCTTTTTTTGTTGTTGGCAAAAATTTAAAAACTAACACTTTATACGTTGAACCAAATTCCCAACATCCTCATTTATACAGCGATAGAGCTTTAATTATTGATGTTACTTGGCGCGGGGAAAAAACTAAAACACAAATACAGGCCAAAATGCGTTATCGTCAACCAAACCAAAAAGTTACTTTAAATTGGCTTGATGCAAACACTCTTGAAATCCTTTATCCTCAAAAAATCAAAGCAGTAACTCCCGGTCAAATCTGTGCTTTTTATGATGACGATATTTGCCTTGGAGCTGGCGTTATTAAAGAAGTTTATTTTCAAAATCAAAAAAGATTATATACTTAATTTTAAAGATAAGAGGTGAGAAAAAACAAAAAAAATATTGAAAGATTTAATGGATATTATTACCCAAAACATTCATGATGAATCCATTTTAGAAAAAATAGCCAGGGCTTATCATTTTGCCGAAGAAAAACATTCAGGCCAATTTCGTTTAACAGGAGAGGCTTATATCACTCATCCTTGTGAAGTAACCAAAAATTTAGCTCTGCTTAACAGTGAACCTAATACTTTAATTGCTGGTTTGTTGCATGATGTTGTAGAAGATACTCCAACAACAATCGAAGAATTAAGTGATCTTTTTGGTAAAGACGTTGCTTATTTAGTTTATTGTGCCACTAAATTAACAAAAATTGCTTTTTACCAAAACAAAAAGAAAGTCGATAACCAACAAAAAATGTTTTTAGCAATGGCCAAAGATATTCGAGTAGTCATTTTAAAAATTGCTGATAGATTACATAACATGCAAACTTTAAAATCAATGGATCCTGAAAAACAAAAAATAATAGCTCAAGAAACTTTAGAAATACACGCCCCTTTAGCCCACCGTTTAGGTCTTTTCCATATGAAATCCGAATTAGAAGATTTAGCCTTAAGATATGTTTTGCCAAAAGAATATTATCATATTTCTCATTTAATTAAGTTGAAAAAAAAAGAACGCGAAGAATCAGTGAAACGCGTCATCAAAGATATTGAAGCTCTTTTTAAAAAAAACAACTTGCAAGATGCAATCATTAAAGGGCGTATTAAAAACATTTACAGTATTTATAAAAAAATACACAAAAGAAAAGTTAAATTTGAAGAAATTTTTGATCTTTTAGCTATTCGAATTATTGTTTCTAACGTGGATTTATGTTATCAATCTTTAGGAATTATTCACGGGCATTTTTCTCCTTTGCCTTTGCGATTCAAAGATTATATTGCAGTTCCTAAACCAAACCTTTACCAATCCCTTCATACAACAGTTTTAACTAAAAACGGCTCTTTGTTTGAGATTCAAATTAGAACCAAAGAAATGGATCAAATCGCTGAACAAGGAATCGCTGCTCATTGGGCTTACAAAGAAAACAAAACTTATTCACAAGAAGATAAACAAATTGAGATTGCCAAAAAATTGAGATGGTACCAAGAGTTAGTGAAAATCACAAATGATGCCAAAAATCACCCCGAAGAAACTTCTAAAGAATTTGTTGATGCTATTAAAAATGATATTTTAAGTGATAACGTTTATGTTTTTACACCTACACAAGAAGTTTTTGAACTCCCTAAAGGATCTACTCCCATTGATTTTGCTTTTCGAATTCATACAGAAGTAGCTAATAAAATTAACGCAGCAATCGTCAACGGTCAAATCGTTACTCTTGATTATCGACTAAAAAACGGCGATATTATCGATATCAAAACTAATAAAAATATTTTATCAGTTAACAAAGACTGGTTGCGTATTGTAAAGACTAGTCATGCTAAAAGAAAAATTAAATCTTTTTTAAAAAAACTTCAAAAAGAAGAAGATTTATTAGCGATTCAAAGAGGGAAAGAAATTCTTGAAAAAGAGTTAGTTTTGCATAAAATCAAATTAGTTTTAGATCAAAATTTTATTCAAAAGCATTTCGAACGTTATAATATTTTTTCTTTAAACGATTTTTATGAAGAAATTGGCAGAAAAAAAATAAGCACTAAAGCTGTTATTAACAAAATACTGCCCTTAGCTAATCACAATATTAGTCAAACTAATTTAGAAAAGCAAATGGTTAAATCTCAACAAAAGTTAACTCATCAAAGTGAAAACGGAGTTTTGATTGAAGGTTTACACAATCCTAAATTAAAATTAGCTAATTGTTGTTCTCCTGTTGCGGGGGATAAAATATCGGGATTTTTGACTAAGGGGCGTGGCATTATCGTTCATTTGAAAAATTGTATTAATTTAAAAAATTGCGATTTTCAAAGGATAATTGCTGCCTCTTGGGAAGATGCTGATTTTAAATATTCTGCCTGGCTTAGTTTAATTGCTAATAGCAAAGATAATTTAACCCAACAAATAATTAACAAAATTAATGTTTTTAAAATTAATATTTTGGAATTAAAAGTTATCAATAATCAAAAACTAGAAACAATTATTAAACTTAGAGTTTTGACTTCTAACATTCAAGAATTAAATAATTTAATCGCCAATTTACAAAAGATCCCTGAAGTGAATCGAATTAAAAGAGGCAATTATTAATAAATTTAAGATAAAGAAAAGTTATTTTTTAACCTCACAAGTGTTTTTGAATTTTTACACTATAAATTAGTAATTGTTGAGTTAGTTAGATACAAAGATTAAAACTTTTTAAACTAAAAATGTTTGACTCAAAGAAAATCATTTATTCCAAGAGCGAATTGATACAAAAATAAATATATTGAATAAAAAAAACCAAAAAAACCACAATTTAAATTTTGCTAAATTTAAAACCCAAAACAATCTCGAAAAACATTAATTAAGTTTTTAAACTAAAACAACAAATTAATTGCAATATTTTATTAAAAAAAGATGAAACTGGGTAGATGATTTTTAGACATTTTATTTTTAAAGAATATTTTTAAAACTAAAAAAATAATAGATAATTTCTTTATTCTTTAAAACTCTGGGATGTTTGATTTTCTTCAACAAACTTCAAAATTTCAAAAATTCTTTAAAATCTAAAATCAATTAGATATTTTCATATCTTTTCAAAATAAAAAATAGTTTAATAAAGTGAAAAAATTGTTTAACAATTTTTAATATTTTGTTCATTTTTGAACAAAATGAAAAACCAAAAAAAACGTTAAACAAAAAAATATTATTAATAAAAAACTCTACTTTTGTTTTTGAGAGTTTGTATTTTTTCTTTTAAACTGAAAAAAAGATTGCAATAATTACAAATTTTTTCAAATTAACAAAAACATCTGAAATTTTATTAAAAAATTACCTTAATTTTTTTCATATTTTCCTCATTCCTAAAAAAAACATTTTTGAAACTTTTTAGTAAATAAATATAATAACATATTTTTTTAAAAAAATATACCTATTTTAATGTTTGGTATTTTAGTGTTTGGCTATCCAAAACATTATTTAGGTTTTTTGTTTTTTATCTTTTATTGATTTGATTTAAGGTTTTTGTATGTATCAAATATTTCTTATTGGGTATTTTTGTAATTTATGACCGCAATGATTTTTCTAAATGTTTTTAGACCAAATGAGAAAATTAGTTTTATTCTTCAAAAATAAAAAAAAGACCGACTAAAAAGTCGATCTTACAGAATTTTTAAAAAGAAAAAAGTTGTATAGTATTTTCAAACAGTCCATAATAAAGGATAAGCAATACTTGCAACCACCACAACAAAAGCGCCTCCAACACGAGTAGCTATTTGAGCGAATGGCATTAATCCCATCAAATCAGAAGCTGATAAAATAGCAATATTTCCTGCTCCTCCAATACTATTGGTGCAAAGACCTGCAGTAACAGAGGCTTCCAAAGGATAATAACCTAATTTTTTTCCTAAATATCCAGCCACCAAAGCAACTACAATCACACATACAAAACAAGTAATAATAAAATTAACATTTTGTAAATGTTTCCATGCTTTTGCAATTTGCAATGTAGAACCTAAAATGACTAATAAAGTAGAAGTTAAGTTTTTAGTAATCAATTGAGATGTTTTAACAATACAATTAATATAATCTTGTGAAATCAAATTAAATAATTTAATTAAAATAACGACAAAAACAATAAAAACAATAGTGTCAGGAAGATATTTTTTAATTTGAGGAAAACGCAAAACAGCCAAATCACGCAGCATAACGCTAAAAATATATATACTAAAAATAGCGATAACCCCAGTAATAAATTTATTTGAATCAAAATTTGGTTCCGTTTTTGGAGTTGGTTTTGCTTGAGTTTGAGACAAAGAAGTTTTGATTTCTAATTTACCATTGCCACTTAATTTGCTTTTTTGAAAAAGTTTTTTAATAATACCAGATACTAAAATACTAAAAATACCTCCCAAAAGTAAAGCAGGGAAAATATGGCTTTTCATTGCTTCAAAATCTGTAGCATTTCCAGAAGACGCTAAGCTATAAGAACTACTTAAAGGAATGATTCCTGCTGTAATTCCGCCACTCGCTAAAGGAGCAAAAATATAAAAGATGGCGTTAAGAATATTTTCTTTAGGACTGAGAGCGACAGAGTCCTTAATGCCTTTGATGGGTTGCAAAAAATATCCTAAAATGCCCACCACTAAAACACCAGTTATTAACGAAATCAAAATTAAAGGGATAAATTTTTTGAAAGAATTTTTTAATAATTTTTTATCCATTCCCAAAAAACTACCTATAATTAAAACTGAAACAAAAAAAGAAGTAAAACCAATTTTGTTTTCGCCACCACCACTTAAATTTTGAAAACTTAAAGATATTTTTTTTTGCATTTCTCTTAAAAGAGGTGCATTTTTAAATATAGGAACCGTAAACAAAATAGAAGGCACAATAATGCATAGAATGGCTCCACCACCAATATCTTTTAAAATAGGAATGTTTTTGCCAATAGTTTGTAAAAAGGCAGCTAAAAGCAGTGCAATTAATAAAGGAGTTATTAAGGGATGGGTGGAAGGGTGAAAATTATCTTTTCCCCGTCCTAACCATTTAAGGCCCAAAAGTTGTATTAAAACAAGTAAAATAATTAAGCCAAAAACAGGAAGACTAAATCCTAAAATGGTTTTTTTGTTATTTTTCTTTTCTGGCGATGTTGGAGAAGCATTCATTTACGAATTACTCCAGTTTTTTGAGCAGCTTCTTTTACCGCCAAAGAAATTTGTTTTACTACTTCTTTATTGAAGCTACTTGGTAAAATATTTTCTTCGTTTAAATCTTCTTCTTTAATAATCCCTTTGAGGGCGTAAACAGCGGCTTTTTTCATCTCTTCATTAATTTGAGTCGCTTTAGCATCTAAAGCTCCGCGGAAAACTCCCGGGAAAGCTAGACAATTATTAACTTGGTTGGGGAAATCAGATCTACCAGTTGCAATAATTCTTGCCCCACCTTTTTTAGCTTCATCAGGCATAATTTCTGGGGTAGGATTTGCCATAGCAAAAATAATTGCATCTTTGTTCATAGAGGCTACCATTTCGCTAGTTAAAATACCAGGAGCAGAAAGGCCAATAAAAATATCTTTTCCTTTGATTACTTCTTTTAAAATTCCTTTTTCTTGATAAATATTAGTTATTTGTGCTAATTTATGTTGTTCTTTATTTAATGTTAAATCGTCTTTTTGTAAAGCACCTTTTTTATCGGTTAAAATAATGTTTTTAGGATTTAACAAAAGCAACATTTTAGCCACCGCCATCCCGGCTGCACCAGCTCCGCTGATAACTATTTGAGTATCTTCAATTGCTTTTCCCACTACTTTTAAAGCGTTAAGAATTCCTGCAGCAGCAACAATCGCTGTTCCGTGTTGGTCATCATGCAAAATAGGGATATCTAGTTGTTTTTTGAGGGAATCTTCAATTTCTATACATTCAGGTGCTTTAATGTCTTCTAAATTGATTGCACCAAAAACAGGAGCAATTTTTTTCACAATGTTAATAATTTCTTCAGTATTTTTAGAATCAATGCAAATAGGAAAAGCATCAACGCCTGCTAATTCTTTAAAAAGAATAGCCTTTCCTTCCATAACTGGTAAAGAAGCTTTAGGTCCAATGTCTCCCAGTCCTAAAACAGCAGTTCCGTTAGTCACAACGCCTACCATATTGCCTTTTGAAGTATAACGGTAAACATTTTCTGGATTTTCTTTAATTTTTAAGCAAGGCTCTGCAACTCCTGGTGTATAAGCTAAAGATAGATCGGATAGGTTTTCTACTCTGACTTTACTTGTTACAGAAATTTTTCCTTTGTTTTTTTCATGTAATTGTAATGCTTGTTCTTTTAAATTCACTTTTTCAGTGGACTCCTTTTGATTAAGTATTTGGGGTTGTTTTTGCAAGCAAAAAACAATCATCCTCTTTTATTATATGTTTTTTTTGCTTTTTGCCAATATTTTTTTTCACCTTAAAACCAAAAATTTCATCTTTTTTATTTTAAAAATGGTCAGAAAAAATCAAAAAAGTTTTATTTTCGGTTTTTTTATTTTTTAAAAAGTTTTTTTTGATAAGTGAAAAAAGTAGCAAATGTATTGATTTTATCTTGATTTGTTTTAAATACAACTGTATTTGTTTTCTATTTTGCCAACGTTTTTAGAAAAGATTAAGAATTTTTTTAAGTTTTAAAAAAAGGATGGATGTCTAATATTAATGAACAACACATTTCATTATTTTATTCCTATATTTCATTTTGATTTTATTTGCTTTTTGATTAAAAAGATTTAAATTATACAATTTTATTTCGCCAGACTGAGTTATTTTTTTGGTTTTTCATTTTGTTTAAAAATTAACAAAATATTAAAAATTGTTAAACAATTTTTTATTTTGAAAAGATATGGAAATATCTAATTGATTTTAGATTTTAAAGAATTTTTAAAATTTTGAAATTTGTTGAAAAAAACCAAACAGTCCATTTTCATAAATAAATTTGTATTTTTTTCTTAATTGCTCTTTTTCTTTTTCCTTATGAAGTTGTTTTTACAATTTGTGATTTAATAAAAACAATCTCATTTTGTTTTGTAAAAAGCAGATTTGTTTTTTAACCGTGATTTTTCAAAGCATCTGTTTCCCTCTTTTTTTGAGGTTTTTCCGATAAAAACAAAAAAACTAAACTACGTTAATAAGTAGTTTGAAAAAATACTATTTTGTTATTTAACAACTCCATTTTTCAGGAGCGTATTCATTCGATAGAAAATAAATCAGGAATAAATTTTTAAAAAGAAAAAAGCATCCTTAAATGTTTTGCCGCCCCAGTTTAAATTTTTTTTAAAAAATTAAAAACTTTTTATAAATTTTGAAACGTTACGTTCCAACTAAAAGTTGGGATAAAATATTAAATTATGGTTAGTATTTGGGTAGTGGTTCCAACTTTTTTGTGATAAAATAAATATTGTAAAAAAATAATTTTTCAATCAAAAAAATAGTATAATTTTTTTATTTATTTTTTTAATCCACTAAAAACAACTGCAAATGAAAAATTAAATTAATCAGTTTTTATCGCCCAAAATTTTATCACCCCAAAAACTTTCTAAAAAATTAGTAAGGTCCTTGATTTCCATGATAAATTTAGAATTAATAGAAAAAAAAATAAAAGATTTAACAAACCAACTTAATGAAGCTAATTATGAATATTATGTTAAAAGCAATCCAACACTTACAGACCAACAATACGATGCTTTATTAAAAGAATTGCTTGTTTTAGAAAAAAAATTCCCTCAATTCACCCTTCCTTATAGTCCTACTTTAAAAATAGGTGGTTTTGTTGAAAAAAAATTTTCTACTGTTAAACACACGAGTGCCATGATGTCTTTAGCAAATGCCTTTAACTTAAAAGAATTAAAAGCTTTTTATGACCGTATTGCTAAAAAATTTTCGTCTTTTAGTATTGTATCTGAATTAAAAATTGATGGTGTGGCTGTCAGTTTAAAATATAAAAAAGGTATTTTATTCCAAGCATTAACTAGAGGAAACGGTGTTTGGGGAGAAGAAATTACGAAAAACGTACAAACAATCAAGCAAGTCCCTTTAAAATTAACTCAACCGTTAGATTTAGAAGTAAGAGGAGAAATTTATTTATCCAACTCCTCTTTTCAAAAACTAAACCAACAAAGAAAAATAGCGCAACAACCTCTTTTTTCCAATCCTAGGAATGCCGCTTCAGGAACTATTAGGCAACTAAATTCTTCGATAGTGGCCCAAAGAAACTTATCTATTTTTATTTATTCTATCCAAAATCCTTATCTTCTCAAGTCCACCCAAGAAGAAACGCTTACTTTTTTAGCTTCCTTGGGTTTTAGCGTCAATCCTTATTATAAGTGTAGTTCTAGTTTTGAAGAATTGGAAATTAAAATCCAAGAATTAGAAAAATTACAGCAAAATCTTGATTATAATACTGACGGGGTAGTTGTCAAAATTAACGAATTAAACTTACATGATTCAATAGGGAAAACAACTAAATCCCCTAAATGGGCTATTGCTTACAAATTTGCGACCAAAAATAGCGAAAGTGTTGTCCAAGAAATTATTTTTCAAGTAGGTCGTTCAGGAATGTTGACTCCTGTTTGTAAAATTATCCCTGTAATGGTTGATGGTAGTTTAGTTTCTAAAGTAGTTCTACATAATTATGACTATATTTGTAAAAAAGATATCCGTTTAAAAGATTATGTTCAAGTTCACAAAGCAGGATCTGTTATTCCTGAAATAAAAGAAGTGATTAAAAGCAAAAGGCCTTCTGATTCCAAACCCTTTGCAATGATTACTCAATGCCCTTCTTGTCATTCATTATTAAATAAAAACAAAGGAGAAGTTGATTATTTCTGTATTAACAAAAACTGCTTGGAGCAAAAAATTCAAAAATTAATTCATTTTGTTTCCAAAAATGCTATGGATATCGATACTTTAGGAAATCAAACTTTAATTACTTTTTTTAATCAAAAACTAATTGAAAATCCCTCTGATATATACTTATTAAAAAATCATTTAGATGTTTTGCAAAAAATAAATGGTTTTGGGGCAAAAAAAGTGCAAAACATTTTAACATCCGTTGAAAAAAGTAAAAATAAAAGCTTGGAAAACGTTTTATTTGGTTTAGGAATTAAACATGTAGGCCTCAAAGTATCTCAAGTATTAACTAAACATTTTGATTCCATAGAAATACTTCAAAAAACTACTTTAGAAAACTTAGAATCCATTAAATCGATTCCTGAAATAGGAGAAAAAATTGCTTTAAGTCTTCAAAAATATTTTCAAAATCCTTTGCATCTAGAAGAAATAACAAAATTAAAACAGTTGGGAGTTTCTTTTAAAAGCACAACTACATCACAAATAAAGGCTCCTAATTTTTTCACCAATAAAAAAGTTGTTTTAACAGGGTCTTTACAAAATTACACCCGCAGCCAAATAAAAAAACTTTTGATTCAAAAAGGAGCCATTATTAATGACGCCCTTTCTTCACAAACACATTTATTAATAACAGGGGCAAATCCCGGATCTAAATTACAAAAGGCAAAAACACTAAACATCCAAATTATAGAAGAAAAAGAATTAGAAGAATTAATCCAAGAAAAATAAAAAGATAAAAAATTAAAGAGGGACTAATGTCTTTTACTATCCAAATAAAAGAAGAAATTGCTTTACAAAAGTTATCACCTTTAGAAAATTTTTTTGAACTAACGGCTTTATTGCATTTTGGCGCCGAATTAGAAAAAAACAATAAAAAGACTTTGTTATGGTTTAAAACCAAAAATCTTAAAATTGCTAGAAGATTTCTGATTTTAATTAAATCATTTTATGATGTTAATTCTTTGTTAATGACTAGCAAAGAATATAATTTACCTCATTTAAAAAGCATTTATATAGGAATCGAAAAAGAAATCCCTTTGATCTTAGGCCAACATCATTTTTTATTAAATAATCAAAAAGACTTTTTCCAAGAATTAAAAAGAAGCCTTAAAAAGAAAAAAGCATATTTAAGAGGGGCTTTTTTGTGTATTGGTTATGTTTCTAATCCAGAAAAAAACAACAATCATTTAGAATTATTTCATCAAGATGCTTCCAAAATTAATTTAATTAAAGAATTAATGCTTGGATTCGGCCTTAATGCCAAACAAATTGCACATAAAAAAGGTTTTTTAGTATATTTGAAAGAATCGCAAATGATAATTGATTTTTTAAGGTTAATTGGTGCTTTTGAAACAGTTTTTCAATATGAAAAAAATAATATTCAAAAAGATTTTAATAAAATAATTAAAAAAACTATTAATTTTGAACTTTCTAATGAAAAAAAAATAATTAACAACGCAAACAAACAATTACAATCGATTAATTTGTTTGAAAAAAACCAAATTCAAGGGGATTTTTCGGATAAAAATAAAAAAATGTTCCAAATAATTGAACTAAGAAAAAAATATCCTGATGCGAGTTTAAAAGAATTGACTCAAAAATATTGCAAAAAATATCAAAAAAAAATCACTAAATCAGGCATCAATTATTATTTTCAAAAAATTAAAGAGATAAATGAAAAAAGCGAAAGTTCTTTCAAAAAGAAAATTAAATAAAAAAAGTTAAAAAAATTAATTTTGGGTGATAAAAAATTGTTGTTCTTACTACTCTATAAACAACAAAAAACTTGTAAGTTCAAAAGATATAAAAAAACTATTTTTAATCTTAAAAAATAACGAAATCAACTTCAAGTTTAGACAACTTTTTTTATTTTTTTCTTTTAAAACTAAAAAAAAATATTGAAATAACTTAATATTCTTTAAAAAATTAAATAAATAATTTTAACAACAATGGGGCACAATAACTATTAAATGTTTTTTTCTTCATCAATTCATAAAAAGTACCAATCATTTTCGAAAAGATGCTAGCCAAAAATTCATTTGGTAGGTGTTTTCTTTTCTTGTTGGGTTGTCTTTATTGCATGTTTTTTTATACCAAACATCTCCTGTTTGGTATTTTTTTATGTCTAAGGTGGTTTGGAACATTCCGAAACTGTAATAATGAAACAACTAGGACACTTTTTATTTTTTAAAAATTTTGGGACTGACTTATTTTTAGTCGGTCTTTTTTTCTTTTTTTGAAAATTAAAAAAATAATTTTAATTTCTTTTCTAAGAACGTTTTGATAAAAATACAAAAAATTATTTTAGTTTTAAAGAAGGAAGCTAAAGTGTCTAACTTTTGGAAGAGTACGCCAGATTGTTACGTTTTTTTAAATACTTTTTTTGTTTTGAAAAATATTTTTTAAAGATAAAAAATAAATAATTTTATTTTTATAAAACTAACGAAATTAATTAAACTGGAAAATGTTTATAAGTTTTGGAATACCCCAGAAAAACTGGAAAAATTATCATACTTTTTTCTAGTTATTTTAAAAAAACTGTAAAATTTTTTTCTTCCTAATCCTTCAAAAATATTTAATAGTTTTTTGGAATAACGGGCATAAAAAAAATTATGAATTTTTAATTTAAAAATAAATTTTTTTATTATAAAATTATCAATAAAATAAAGAACAAAAGAAATCCAAAAAATAATAGAATTTTGAAGAGTAAAAAAGTTTTTTTGATGATATAATAAAAAATTAATAAGTAGTTTTATTTTTTTGTGATTATTATAAAACAATCAAAAGAGGAAGATAAAATATGGGATTAAAAAAATCTACATCCAACCAAACTTGCCTCAAAAAAAACATTGCAAATGGTAGATTGCAAACAAAATTTAATTATAAACAAATTGTTGTTTTATTTGTTTTTTTGCTTTTTTCTTTCTTATTTATTCTTTATTTTTACTTTAATTCTCAAAATACAGAACAAAAAAATATTGTTGCAAATTATTTTGAAACCAACCCAAGAAATCCAAAACCACCCCAAAGTCAAACAAAACCTTTTTCACCACCACCTGAAGAACAAATTGTTACAGACATTAAGGAATTAATCGATAATAATAATTGAGGTGTTCCAAAACTTTGGACAACTTTTTACTTTTTAAAAATTCTTTAAGATTAACTTAATAGTTAGTCTTTTTTTCTTTTCAAGACTAAAAAAATAATTTCATATCTTTTCAAAAAATATTTTTAGGAAGGAATAAAATGTTAAGACAAAAATTATTTAAAGATTTTTTAAAAAATAAAAAGAATTTAGCAATTCGCGATCAATTGATTGAAATGCATTTAAAAGAACCTTTTTCATTAGTAAAAAACATAGTTAAACAATTTACATATTTCCCTAAATCACTCCAAAGAGAGGATTTATACCAAGAAGGAATTTTAGGTTTAATTAAAGCTTTAGATGATTATGAAGATTTAGGTTATGGTTTTATTGCCTATGCTACCAAAACAATTAAAGGTGAAATTACAAAACTTATCAGAGGCCTACAAACCACTTCCATGTCCAGAGAGGATTTTCGGAAAGAAAAACAAACAAGTAATATTCCTTTAGAAGAATGGGAAGAAGCAACGCAACCCAAGTGGAGCACAATCCTCAACCCCCATCAACTATGGCTAAACCAAACTAATCATGAATTATTCTTAAAAAACCTTAAAAATATTTTAAATCCCCAAGAATTTGACATTATTAGATTAAGTTTTGGGATTCCTTTGGGAAACGTTAATGAAGAACCTCAAATTGAGTATTCCAACAAAAATATAGGAAAAATGTTAAAATTATCTTCAAGGCAAGTAGTGATTATCAAAAACGAAGCAATTACTAAATTACAAAAAATATATAAAGAAAGAAATAAATAATATGAATTGTAAAAAAAATACAACTACTTACTACAATATTGATGGTAAAACAATTTGCGCCATTAACGAACATGATCCCGATACATTGAATTTTATTAAAACAACCTGGTTTAATAAAGATGGCAAAACAATTGACTTTATTACTGAATATGATCCTGAAACAGAAGAACCAATCAAAGAAACCTACTACAATTCTGACGGAACAATTAAAGAAGAAAAAACTTTTTAATTAATATATAAACTAAACCCCTTTTTTGAAGGGGTATTTTTTATACCGAATTAGTAAATAGAAAAGTATAATTTTATAACACAATAAAGGAGTTGATAACTATGCAAACTCATAAAATAGATATTCTAGATGTAGCTACTTACTTAATAAACCACCAAAATAAAAATGATTATACACCTTTAAAACTTCAAAAATTAGTTTTTTTTGTATATGCTAAAAATTTAATAGATACTAACCAATCTATGTTTAATAATGATTTTGAATCTTGGGCTTATGGTCCAGTTTCACCTAAATTATATACTAATTTACCAAAAGACAAAAAACCATTAAATTATCAACAAAAAATTAAAGAAAATTATGATCAAAACATTTTTTCCCAACAAGAAAAAGAAATTATGGATTATGTTATAGAAAAATATGGTCCTAAAACAGCTACCGAATTAGTAAATATAACACATAGACCAAATTCTCCTTGGGAAAGAAGTTATATATCGCAATATTTTGCTTTAAATAATATTCCTGATAAACTTATTCAAAATTATTATTCTCAAAGAAATAGAAAAGTATAATTTTATAACACAATAAAGGAGCAAATAACTATGCAACCTAATAGGAGCAAAACCGATTTTATGTTAAAATTCATATTTTAATTTGTAAAAAAATAATATAATAATTAAAAAAAGAAAGTAGTTTAAAAAATGAAAAATGCAACTTCTTTTGATACATTTTTAAACATCAAAAATGTCAAAGGTTTAGATTTTTTAATTAATGAATTAAAAGCGAGAATATAATATGAATAAAAATACTATTGCTGAAACTTTTGCTGGTGCTGGCGGTTCTCATTTAGGGTTTATTAATAATGGTTTCGTAAGCGTTTATATTAATGAATTTGAACCCAATTGTATTCAAACTTTGAAATTAAATTTTCCTTTATTAGAAAAAAAATGTTATATAGACCCAAGAGATATTAATGATATCTCAATTAATAAAATCTCAATTATAAATGTTGATGTTTTATTTGGTGGTATTGTTTGCAAAGGATTTAGTTTAGCAGGTCAAAGAAAACCCACCGATAAAAGAAATTATTTATATTTAAAACAATTAGAATTTGTTAACCATTTAAAACCTACAATTTCTATTATTGAAAATGTTCCTACTTTTTTAACTACTAAAATCTTAAAAAAGGAATTGATTCCTCAATTTGAAAAAGAAATTGATGATATTTGGCAAGAATACGCTCAACTTCAAGCCAAAAAAGGTAGCAAAAGAAAAAAGAATTTATCTCATGAATTAGAAAATAAACGTCTTTTGGAATTAAAAAAACAAAAAAATGATTTATTAAAAAAATTAGAAAAACAACAAGTTTTAATTTCTGTATTTGATGATATTAAAAATAAATACGATAAAATGGGTTATAAAGTTTACCATCAAGTATTAAATTCAGCTTGGTATGGTGCAGCTACTGCTAGAAATAGAGCTATTATAGTAGCAGTTAAAAAAGAAATAAAAAAAATTTTTACCTTTCCTAAAATCACTCATTTTCAAAAAGATAATCCATTAGGGAATATTAATGGAATGAGTTTTTGTGATAATTTACTCCCTTATACTACTGTAGAAGATGTTTTCAAAACCATTGATTATAATAATTTAGATGATTTAGATAATATACCGATGTCACACAATCCCAAAACTATTAAAAGATTTGGTTTTATCCCTGAGGGAAAAAATATTTCTCATATTATTGACCAATTACCAAATGAACTTAAAATTAGTAGTTTTTATTCTCGTGGAAGTGCTACTAGATTATCTAGACACAAACCATGCGGCACTTTGGTTCCAGGACATAGTGCTTTACCTATCCATCCTTGGTTGAATAGAAGCATCACAATAAGAGAAGCCGCTGCTTTAAGTGGATTTCCATTAAATTATAAATTTTATGGGAGCCATTCAAATAGGTGTGAACAAATAGGTAACGCAGTACCTATTTTACTATCTAATGCTATTGCTAAAAAAATAAAAAAATTTTTAAAAGAGGTAAAAAGTGAATGAAAACAAATTAACGGATTTAATTCTAAAAGATGATAATTTTAAAAAAAATTTTGCTCGTTTATTAAATATCGATCTAATAAAATAGATATTCTAGATGTTGCAATTTATTTAGTAAAACACCAAAACAAAGATGATTTTACTCGTATGAAAATCCAAAAAATAGTATTTTTGACATATTGTAAATATTTACTTAAATACAACATTCCTATGTTTGAAAATGATTTTGAGGCTTGGGAAGAAGGTCCTATTTCATTGCCTTTATATTTAGAACAAATTAAATATCCCACCAAATTTGATAAAACAATAACATTTTCTCAAAAATACGATGAAAATAAATTTACCAAAGAACATATCCAAATAATGAATAGCATTTTAAAAAAACATGGTTCTAAAACATTAAGACAAATATATAATTTTATTCATAAAGAAAATGGTCCTTATAAAATAAGTTATAAAAAGAAAGATGTTTCACAAAACTCTATTTTAGATTCAACATTAAAACAATGTTATTTATCTAAAAAACATCTAATATAACAAAAATAATAAAAGAAATGTCAACTCAAAAAGTTATATTTCAATTTTGCGAAACAAAAAACATTATTTTATATTTATCTAAAACAAGAAATTTAACTTGTAATTACCAACAAATTTTAAATGATTTAGAACAAAAATTATTTTTGTAATTTTATAGGAATTGGTAATCCTAAAGAATAGATTTTAAAATAATATTTTAACTATTATTTATTCTTTTTTATCTCTTAAACCATTAAATTAACAAGTAAAAATTAACTAAAATATTCTTTCTTGCAACCCTTAGACTCTTCTAATCGAGAGTCTTTTTTTATGCAAAAAATCTAAAATCAAAAAGGATTTAAAAATACAAAAACAAAGCAAATATAATAACATAAATGAATAAATAACCCAAATCAAAAAAAAGGAGTTTGAAAGATGATTGAAGCCGAACGCGCATTATTAGGGACACTATTATTAAAACCAGAAAAAATGGATGCTGTTATAAATTCAGTCAACACAAACAATTTTTCCAACCCCAAACATCGTTATATCTTTGAGGCAATGAAACAACTAAAAATACAAAATCGCGAAATTGATTATGTTACGGTGGGTTCTGTTTTAGAAACTAACAATTTATACAAAACTAAATGGACTGATTATTTAATTGAATTAGTGGAGATGACCCCTGCAAGTGAATATTTAAAAACATACATTGATTTAATTACAGAAAATGCCCTTAAAAGAGATGTGTTAGGATTAATCAAACAATTACCAACCGCATTATCAAAAACTAAAAATATTCACAATTATTTGCAAGCAGTCAAAAACCAAGTAGAAAGTTTTATGCAAAAAACTAAATCTCCCTTCGTGTCTATAAAAATGTTAAGTCCTTATGTTTGCCAAAGTATTTTTAATGATGACAACCCCAACCAATTTATAGGAATAAAAACAGGCTTTAAAAATCTAGATGAATTAATTTCTGGTTTCAAACCAAAGGAATTAATTATCTTAGGAGCAAAAACTGGGATGGGAAAAACTGCTTTTATGTTAAATTTGGCTTGTAATATTGCAAAAAACTTTACTAGCAACCCAGAAAACCAAAAAGCAGTTATTTTTAGTTTAGAGATGGCAGCGGAACAATTAGCATTTAGGCTACTTTCTTCTGCTTCTAAAATCCCTTTAAAACAACTCCTACACAAAAAAATAAATAAAGATGAAAAATTACAGTTACTTATCGCTGATGACGAAATCACGCAATTAAACATTTTAATCGATGATGATAGAAATAACAAAATTAAAGATATTGAAACCAAATGCCGTCAAATGAAATATAATGAAGGACTTGATATTGTCTTTATTGATTATCTCCATTTATTAAAAGACGACCAAAGTTTTAATATATACCAAGCAATATCTGAAATTTCACGCAAATTAAAAAACCTAGCAAGTGAACTTAATATTCCAATTGTAGCTTTATCTCAATTTTCAAGGGATATTGAAAAAAGAGTAGACAAAAGGCCTGTTTTATCCGATTTAAGAGACTCAGGATCGATAGAACAAGACGCTGATATTGTGATGTTATTACACCGCGAAAGTTATTGGCAAAAACCTGATAACAACCCACATACGAATTTAATTATTGCCAAAAACCGTAGCGGTCAAAAGGGCGAATGTAATTTTAATTTTTTTCAAGAAATCCAAAGATTTGAAGCAAAAGAATAAGAATAAAAAAAGGAAAGAAAAAAATGAAAAAATTAACTAATCTAGATTTTGAAAATATTAACGTTTTTAATCATAAATCTTTGTGCGTTAACATCACCAAACAAATAGTTCAACCAATTTTTTTCAACAAAGTTTTTAATCAGTATATGTTTGATTGTCATAATATACTCAATGCATATTTAACCAACAACCAACACAACTCCCAAAGTCAAAAATCAATTAGAGGTAAAATTAACGAATACTTAATTTTGCTTTATCTAAATCAAAAAGGAATTAAATATTTATACCCTCAATCATGTTTATTTTTCATCCCCGATATCAAATTTGATTTAGTGTTGTTTACCAAAACTAAACGCATCATTGCTTTCAATTTCAAAACTTGCCTTAGAGATAGATACAAACAATCAATAGTAGAAGGACAACAACTAAAAAAACTAGACACTCGTTTTGGGTTTTATTTGTTAACAAATGATGAATCCGAAACTCAAAGATTAAATAATAAAATTAAAAATGGTAAAGTACAATCAATTAACAAAGTAATCAATTTATTTTCCAATTCAGCTAATCTCTTTTTACAAAACTTACTAACCAACCAATTCATTCCCTTTTCACCTATTAATTTAATTAAAAAGATGGTTCACCCTAATGACAAATAAATTAATTAGTTTTGAAGGTGTTGACGGAAGTGGCAAAACTACTTTAATTAATGAATTAAAAAAATATTTTGAAAATAAAGGCTATCAAATCAAAGTTTTTCAAGGTTTAGGCAGTTCCATCGTTGGAAAAGAAATCAGAAATTTATTTTTACATCAATCCAAAATAAGCCCTAAAACTAAATATTTATTAAGCCTTGCCAATATGATGCAAACTCAAGATGAATTAATAATCCCTGCTTTATTAAGTGGTTATCTTGTTATAGTTGACCGTTGGTATGATTCCACTTTCGCATATCAAAGCAAAGGCAATTACATAGATTATGATGATAAAATTACTTCAAAAATTATCAATCATTTCTTAATTAAACCTAAATTAACTTTTTACCTAGATATTGACCCTCAAATTGGGATACAACGAAAACAAACCCAAACAAATCATAAATTAGACCTCATTGAACAAAAACCCTTAAATTATTTTGAAAATGTCCGCAAACATTATTTAAACCAACATAAATACTGTAATGATGCAAATTGCAACCACAAAAATTGTAATTATTTTATGATTAACGCAACCAACTCGCAAAAAGAAAATTTAGCCCAAATAATGAAAATTTTAATCAACAAATAAATATTTTAATTAAAGGAGAAAAATAATTATGAATTATCAAAAAACTTTTTACGACGACGATGGTAAAACAATTGAATTTATTAATGAATATAACGCTAAAAAAAGTAAATGAAACAAATACATTGAAAATTAGAAAGGAGAAAGTGTTATGAGTGTCATATTTTGGACTTGTTTATTTGTCATTTTTTATCTCTCATTTTGTGGATAAAATAATTGATTATATTTTTTCAGATGAATTTATTTTATTGATTCTTAGGATATCAACAACATTTTTATAAAATTATTAAAACTTTAATTAGTAAAAAAATAATTCAAATAAATAAAGGAGAATAAAAATGATTTTAACTCCCAAACACATTTTAATATTGTTAAGTATAACATATTTAGGATTTATCATAACAAATCTAATGACCTTATTTTTTGATTTTAATTTAGGAATCAAAGCAAATACAGCTATTAGTCTTGTTTCTGATGTTGTCTTTTTGATTTATATTTGGGTAAAGGAGTTTAATAATGAAAATACCATGGATAGGCAGTAAAAAGAAAATGTTGCCTCAATTATTAAAATATATTCCAACAAATTATAACAATTATTATGAACCCTTTTTAGGAAGTGGGGCTTTATTCCAATCTCTTACTCCCTCAACTGTCACCTTGAACGATAATGATATCAATTTAATACAACTTTGGAAAGATATGTTGGCACAACCAGAATTGTTTTGCGATTATGTGCGTAAATTTAAAGACAAAATATATGTAAATAAAGATCAAAAGACGCAAAAAGAATCATTTAAACATTTGGTAGAAAAATTTAATAAAAGTAATTTGGGTGCTTATAAAAGTGCCCTTTTTTACGTTTTATTGAAATATGCTTTTCGGGGCATTTTCCGATATCGATCCGACGGAACTATTTATTTAGGATACCGTTTTTCATCTCGTTTCAAAAACCCTATAATTGATTTATTAGAAATACAAAGAATAAAAACCAATGTTAAGAATATAAAATTGTTAAATGGCGATTTTGAAAGTGTCATTAACCAAACCCAAAGCAACGATTTTATATTTGTTGATCCTCCGTATTGGCGTGAAGGGATTAAAGATAAAGTCTTTTATCAAAAACCTTTCACATTTGAAGATCACAAAAGACTTTATAAAAGTTTAGAGATGGCAAATTATCGCAAGGTAAAGTGGTTGTATACAAATTATAATTCGTCAAAAATAACTGAATTGTTTAAAAAATTTCACATTCAACCCATTCAAACCACTACAAAACACAATTTAACTTCAAAAGGGATATCGCAAGAAGTTATTATTAAAAATTATTAAAAAGAACAAATAATCAAAATTTTAATCAACAAATAAATATTTTAATTAAAGGAGAAAAATAATTATGAAAAAAGAATCTATTAATGTTTTTGATGTTGCAAATTATATTATTATAAAATTTAAAAACAACAACCAAAATTTAACTCACATGAAGCTACACAAATTAATTTATTTTTCTTATGTAAAATATTTAATTGAATACAAAAAAAGATTAATTTTAGAGCATCCAAAAGCCTGGAAATATGGACCTATTTTTGGAGAATTATATGTTGTTTTAAAAGATTATTTTGAAAAATCGATTGTAAAACCATTATGTGATGGGAGAAGTCAAAAAATAATAACCGACGAAAAAAGAAAGAAAAACATTGATGAAGTTTTGTTGTTATGCAAAGATAAAACTGGGAAGGAATTAGCTAATATTTCTCACCAACAATCCCCACAGGACGAAACATACCATTATTATCGTTACAAAAACAACAACAGCACAATTTCAGATGAAGATTTAAAAAACTTTTTTTCAAATCATAAACTTTTAGAAACAATCCACCAAGATGAATTAAAACAAAATTTTAATAAAAAATTTGGTATTTTCGGTAAAGACTGGTGGTAAAAAAATCAAAAAGGAAAATAAATAAAATGAACCAAACAAAACAAATTAACGTTTTTGACGTTGCCCTTTATATCGTCAAAAACAACCCTTCTTCAACTACTAAAATGAAACTGAATAAAATGATTTATTACGCTCATGCCAAACATCTAGTACAAACCAAAAAACCTCTTTTAAAAGAGCAAATACAAGCCTGGATTTATGGTCCTGTCTTTCCTGAATTATGCAAGCAATTAAAAGATTTTACTTATCAACCAATAAATCCCGAAGTTTTAGCAATGGGAGATATAACTAAAATAAATGCAACTCAAAAACAAATCCTTGATTTTATGATTTGGTTATACGGCGATGCATCACCTAATGATTTATCTTCTCAAACTCACATGGAGCACCCATGGATAAAAAGTTATTACAAAGATTATGATTCTGGTTGGTCTAAAAAGATTATTAAAAACAAAGACATTTTAGAATATTTCTCTGAAAACAATAAAAATATAGGAGCATAAATAATATGAATTATCAAAAAACTTTTTATTACCTTGACGGAAAAACAATTGATTACACCAACGAATACAACCCCCAAACAGGTAAATTAACCAAACAAACTTTATACAGAACTGATGGCAAAACAAAGAAATCTGTTGTTGAATATAACCCAGATGGTAAATTAACCAAAAAAACCTATTACAACTCCGACGGAAAAACAATTAATTACATCACCGAATACAACCCCCAAACAGAAGAATTAATCAAACACACCAAATACGACGACGACGGAAAAACAATTGATTACACCAACGAATACAACCCTCAAACAGGTAAATTAACCAAACAAACTTTATACAGAACTGATGGCAAAACAAAGAAATCTGTTGTTGAATATAGCCCAGATGGTAAATTAACCAAAAAAACCTATTACAACTCCGACGGCAAAACAATATATGTCATCCAAGAATACAACCCTGAAACAGAAGAAGTAATTAAACAAACAAATTATAATTCAGATGGTAAATTAACCAAACAAACCCAATACTATTCCGATGGAAAAACAATTGAATTTATTACTGAATATGATCCTGAAACAGAAGAACCAATCAAAGAAACTCAATACCAAGAAGATGGCAAAACAATAGATTATATTACCGAATACAACCCTCAAACAGGCAATAAAACCAAATGGAACGAATACTACTCAGATGGTGAAACAATTTTATCCATCACCGAATACCACCCTGAAACAGAGGAACCAACCAAAGAAACCTATTACAATTCTGATGGTAAATTAACCACAGAAATTTTTTATCTTGGCGATGGCGAAACAATTGATTACATCAGAAAATACAACCCCCAAATAAGTAAATTAATTAAATTTACTAATTATCGAGAAGATGGTGAAACAATTGACTATATTACAGAATTTAAGTACCATCCCAAAACAAACAAATTAATTAAAACAACTGGTTTTTCCTTCGATCGCAAAAGAATAGCTTTTATATACAAACACCATCCTAATGGTAAATTGTTTAAAAGAACTTACTACAACTCCGATGGAACAATCAATAAAAAAATATAAACAAAAAAAGGAGACACTAAAAATGACTAAAAAAGAATTAATTACAACACTTGCAAAAGTAACTAAAAATTCAGTTACCCAAACTGAGAAATTTTACAATTCCTTTGAAAACACCTTAATTGAAGCAATAACTTCCAACGAAGAGGTAGTTTTGTCACCCCAACTTGGAAGATTTGTTTTAAAAACCCGACAAGCTCGTTTAGGAAGAAACCCCAAAACAGGTAAAAAAATAAAAATCCCTGCTAAAACGGCTGTGACTTTTAAAATATCATCAAACCTTAAAGATAAAGTCAAAAACATTGAATTAGATTAAAAAAGAAAGTAGGCAAAAAAAATGACAAAAAATAATCCTTCTAAATTAAGCCGAGTTTTTGCTATTTTAGCTTTATTGGGAATGATTTTTATAAGTTATAGATTATTCAACGCCAATAGAACACAAGACCCACAAGCAGGCGGAAGCGAAGCTTTGCGTCACCAAGCTCAAACAGAAGCTGAAAGAAAGGCGGCTGAAACAAACCAAACCCAAGAACGATTCAATGAAACACATAAAAATCTAGATGATTTAATAGAAAAACTTGAAAAAGAAATAGATGAAATAACATCTAACGACGAAAATGAAAAACCTAAAAAAGGACCTAAATATCGCCCTGATGGAACACTTGATTACATCATAGAAATTGACCCCCAAACAGGTAATACAATCCAATATACCCAATATTACAAAGATGGCGAAAGAATTAATTATATCCATGAATATGACCCCCAAACAGGCAATGAAACCAAATATACCAAATATTACAAAGATGGCAAAACAATTTATGTCATCCAAGAATACGACCCCCAAACAGGCAATGAAACCAAATATACCAAATATTACAAAGATGGCAAAACAATAGATTATATTACTGATTATGACCCCATAACAGAGGAACCAATCAAAGAAACTTATTACAACTCCGACGGAACAATTAAAGAAGAAAAAACTTTTTAATTCCGAAGGAAAAATAACCAAAGAAACCCATTACAACTCCGACGGAAAAACAATTGCCTGTATTGTCGAGTCTTTTACTTAATTTAATCCCAAAACCAAAACCCGATGTTTCTGTTTCAAATAAAAACCAAGATGACGAAATAAAAAAACAATTGTTAATTTTAAAATTACAAAATGGTAAATTAAAAAAAACAATTAGAGAAGAAAGTAGGCAAAAAAAATGAAAGAACTAGGAAAACACTTTAAAACATTTTTTCATATAATTATTATTTTTCTGTCAATATTCGCTACTTATTTATTAACTCGTCAAGTAATTGAAGAGAGTATCAATTCCCAAATTATAATAATTTTATATATTAATTTAATAAATATATTAACGAACATTTATCTATAATGAAGAAAAAGTATAAAAAAATGAATAGAAAAGGAATAATAAAAAATGTATCGAGTTGATAGAAATAATTTTTTCAAAAATGAAAAAAAATCTACTATTTATACTCCTAGTTGGGTATCGCAATTTCTATATGATATTTTATCACCTCAAATCAAACCACGTTTGATTTTTGACCCCTGCGTTGGCGAAGGATCTTTATTATTGCCTTGGAAAGAAAAAGGTTTTGATGTTTTGGGGGTTGATATAGAAAAAACTTCTTTTCCTAATTTAATTAATAAAAATTTTTTAGAATTAAGTCAAAAAGATTTAAAGAAACAAAAAATATCTTTGGTAATAACAAACCCACCTTTTAATTTAGATTTTAAAAATAAAAGTTATGTTAAGGAAAAATATGGTGGTCGTCCATTATTGCCTGAGTTGTGGTTAAAAAAAATAATTGAAATTTTTGGCAAAGATATTCCAATTGTTTTATTCACACCTTATGGTTTTAGACTTAATCAATCACTAAATAGCAAACGATTACAAAAATTTGTAAATCAAGAATATCCCGAAATCTCTTCTATTATTAGTCTTCCCAAAGATGTTTTTGAAAATGTTGTTTTTCATTCAGAAATTTTAATTTTTAATGTTAATAATTTAAAACCGCATTATTTTTGTAGAGGAGCAATGATTTAAAATGTCTAATTCAGAACAATTAAGAAAAAACATTAAACAACACAAAGATAATGCTGATGATGCTAAAAAACAAACCCAAGAACGATTCAATGAAACACATAAAAATCTAGATGAATTAATAGAAAAACTTGATAAAAAAAATAATAAGGAGAATGAATAATATGAGCGACGGCATGTCAGAAGCATTTAATGGGACTTATTTCAAATCCCGCAATTCCCAATCCAAGAAAAAAACTAATAAATATAATCAACCAAAAGGGAAATGGCTTAATTTAGACCGCCCCAATAAAACTTTTAAAAACAAAAAGAAATCGTTTAAAAAACAAAGAAAAGTTATGAAAGAACTAGAAGAAGAAATAGAAAAATTATAAAAATTAAGAAAGCAGGTAAATAATGTTTATTTTTTCAATATTTGCAACAATTAGCAATTTTATTCTAAAATACTCTAAAGGATTTACAACTACCGAAATCCTTGAACGAAGAATGGATGGAATTCAAACAACTCTTTTTACTATTCTTGTTGTTTCTGGGTTCAAACCAATTTTTAAATTAATTGCAAACACTTTAAATTTCTTCAAAGATTTAATTTTGGGTATTTTTTTCCCCAACAAAAAACTACAAAAATTAGAAATCCAAAATGCCAAACAAGAATACTTAGAAAAACAATTATTAAAAAAATTAGATAAAATCAATGAAAACCAAGAAAAACTCCAATCCCAAATTATGGTTCAAAGAGTTAAAGTTTCTCATTGGCAAGAGAAAAAAGCAAGAAAAAAACAATTAAAATCGCAAAATATCAACCCAATTATTAAGAAGGAGGATGAAAATGAATGATCTCAATTTCCCCATCGGATTTATTGTTGGCGCCCTATTCACAACTGCTTTAATGTTTATCATTAAAAAAATCTTTTTTAATTTTCTTCCATTGCCAGAAATCAATAAAAAAAATGAGCCAAAAAAAGACAACAAAACTAAAAGTTCGTTTTCAATTATTCCAAACCCAAATAATGAATCAAAAGAAAAGGATGATTTAGAAAATTACAAAGAAAAAAATAATTAATAAAAAAGGAGAAAAACAATGATCAAAAAAGTAATAAAAAAGAAAAAAACAAATAAAAAATCAACCGAATTAAAAAATAAAAAAGTACTAAATTCAAAACAAACACCACCAAGCGAAAAAACAGTAGTCAAATTACCAACCACCCCAGAAAAACAACCAACCCAAACAACTACCAACAATAACAACAAAGGCAATTTATTTAAAACATTTATAAATTTAACAATCATTTTATATTTTATTTTACGTGTCAATGTTATTTATTACCAAAACCAAATCCCTTGGTTAACCACGGGTACAAATAATTTAATTGATATCATTAAATCAACCTTAGGAGGTAAATAATTATGAAAAAACCAAACCAAAAACCAAATAACAAAACTAAAAACAAAATTATAATTGTCCTGTCAATTTTAATGTGCTCTTTTTTTGCCATTAGTTCTGTTATGGCTATTAATAATTATTTCTCACGTCAAAAACAAGAAAAAATTAAATTAATGAGCGAAAACAATGCCCCTTTATTTGAAGTCAATAAAATCAGCGGTAACAATGAAGATAAAACCCTTATCCCTTTACCGATGCCTAATTTAAATCCAAACAAATATCATCACACCATAACTATCAATCATCAAGCAGTTCTAAACTTAAATGGATTTGACTCTGATATTGGTTTATATCTAAAAATAACTCCAAAATATGACACTCATAATACTTTTTCTAATCCTGAAACACTATTTAATTTAGAAATTAAAACCAATAACATAATTTATGATGACACCAAGCGTCAACAACTTATATATAAACCAAACGGCAAAGGTAATACCAATATTCAAATTAAATTAGAACAAAACAACTTTGTTAAAGCAACAAATCCACTCTTAACCTTAGTTCTTGACTATGAATTAGTTGATTCAAATGGAAATGCGTTTAGTGGTAGTGGCACAACTATTGAAAACAAAATTAAAAATTTAGCTTAATTAAAAGAAATAAGACTAAGTTTTTTAACTTAGTCTTATTTGAGAAAGGAAACAAATTATGGAAATCAAAAACCAACCTTCCACCAAACCACTTTTCTTAAAAGCAATGACGATTATCATTTTATTTTTTTTATTTTGGTTAGCAATTTATGTCTGGATTCATCATCAAACTTTAAGCACTACTGAGGAAAAAATAAACCAACACGAAGGGTTACTTAAACAACAAGAAGAGCAACCAAAAGATAAAAAACAAACTTTATTAGACAATGAAGGTAATAATCTTCCTACTAACACAAACCTCCAAGAAGAAGGAGTTATTTTTAATCCTTCCGACCCCCAAAAATTTATCGGTTTTGACAAATTAATTGGGTTTAAAGAAGAAAAAAAGGCAGTCCAAGGATTTATGGATTATTTAAAAAATCCTGAAAACTACCAAGGTATTGGACAAGTTGAACCACCCCTAGGAATTTTAATGTACGGCTGTCCTGGTACAGGTAAAACCACTCTAGCACGAGCCCTTGCTAAAGAAACTAATTTACCATTCTTTGAAGTAAATAGTTCCTTATTTTCCCAAAAATATAAAGGATTAGCACCGCAAATGGTGAAAGATTTATTTGAAGATGCAAGAATTGATGCCGAAGAATGTAATGGGGCGATCATCTTTTTAGATGAATGTGAAACTATTTTTACTGATTTAAGTATGTTAGAAGCAGGTTCAGAAATCGCCAATGTAGTAAATGCTTTTAAAACTGAAATGACTTCTATGAATAATAACCCTGATAAACCAATTTTCATTATTGGGGCAACAAATCAATATCATTTAATTGATGAAGCGATTAAATCACGTTTTACATACAACATCGAAGTAAAACCAGGAAATAAAGCCGAACGCCAACAAATGCTAGAATTCTTAATTAAGAAAAGAAAAAATCCTTATAGTGAAGAAGCAAAACAGTATTTATTTGAAGTCATTAACGAAGCTTTGGAAAGATTACCACAAAATCAACAATTCTTAAAAGCCAATCGTACTTTAGAAAACATCTTAAAAACAACTGTTTCCGTTTTTGCCGAAAACCGTGGTAAAGGTGAAAACAAAAGAAATGAAATTAACAAAGAAGACTTAAAACAGGCTTATCAATTGATTATTTCACCAGATACCACTTTATTAGACCAAATTGAAAATCAATTAAAACCGAAAGGAGGTGAATAAATATGATATCACCATTAGACGTTTTGAAAGGTTTTATAACCTTAAAATCTTATTTAACATGGTTTTTGCTTGCTACTACTGTTTTTGGTCTTTTTTGTTTCATCAAAAACAAATTTTCTCACAATCAAAAAACCACAACCCTAAAAAGTTATTTAATTTACTTTTTAATTATTCTTGGTCTATTCAGTTTTCTTTACTTATCTTTCTTCCATAAATCTGATAAATCTGAACCATCATCTAAATATACAGGTCAATTAATCGGAAAAATTGATGAAGAAATTAAAAAATACGATGAAATGATTAATAATTATCATGGTTTAAAAAAAGATTGGGAAAAGGAATTGGAAAAATGTGAAAGAGAACTAAAAGAGCTTCACGACGAAAAAGAATTAACCCAAGAAGCCAAAGATAAAATTAAAGATGTTTTAGAAAAAAACAAAACCAAAATTAAAGAAATAAAAGAAAATTTAGATAAAGATACCGCAAATATCACTATCTTAAAAGGCAAACTAATCCAATTAGAACAACAAAAAGAAGCCAAAGAAAAAGAAATGAAACAAAAACAAGAAGAAGAAAAATTAGCTTCTCCCGATGATAAAACTAGATTAAAAGCAGAAATTGAAAAACTCCAAGATGAAAAACAAAAAATAATTGAAGAAATCAGCGAAGTCAAACTTCAAATTGGTAAATTAGAAAATAAACAAGAAAAATACCAAAATATGTTATCTCGTGCTGAAAAATTTAAAAAAAGGTTAGAAGAACAATATAAAGATTTAACCGAAGGAGAAAAAAACTTATATAATAAAATTAAATCAGTCGAAGATCGCCGTGCCGAAATCCAAAAAAACATTGAGGAAGTCGAAGCAGAAAAAATCAAAATTGAAGTGCATATCAATCAATTAGAGGTTATCCGCCAAGCTGCCGAAAATTCAAAATCCTCTTTGGATGACTGGGATAAAAAACATGAATTAAGCTTTGGAAACTTTCGTGATGCTTTATTCCAAGGAGCCGAACTTTACTTGGATCATTATGGAGGCCGTGGCTTGTTAAAAGCATTAGACAGTGGTGTTTTTAAAAAAACAGCAAGCACCATCGCCAAAGCAAGTTTAGTCATTCACGAAGTCCACCGAGGAATTAAATTATTCAAAGAGCTTTTCCAAAATGAAGATGGCACTCCTAAAATGATGACTAAAGAAACTTATGACTCTATTTGTGCTCGTCTTGACCGCGATTCTGCTGAGGCCAAAGGTAATTTAAAAGACCTTCAAGAAAAATTAGATAATTTCAAAAACCGTCAAAATCAAGATAATTTAGCACAAGAATTAGAGCAATCTAGAGAAAAAGTTCGTGGAATAGAACGAAAAGAAGAATCAGTTATTAATGAATACGAAACCATCATCGATGAATTAAAAGATAAACAAAAAGAAGTTTCAGACACTGTTCCTTTGTTAAACAAGCAAGATAAATTAGAAGATAAATTAGAAAATACAAATGAAGCAATAAATACCAATAAAGAACAACTAAAAGAAATAAATCCGAGTTACGCTCGTGCTCAAAAACTTTTTGAAGAACGAAAAAGAGAGAGAAGAGATTTACTTTACAATAATCTTTTAAATAAAATTCCAAATGAATAATTATTTTCTCCAATCATTTTATTAATAAAATTGTATAATGGTGATAAGTGATATATTTGTTTATCACTATTATCAAGAAAGGTAAATAAATTATGAAGCAACCAAACTTTTTCCAAAAACATTTAGTAACTATTATTATCATTTCTTTAATCGGCATCGCAATTATCATATCAATTCAACGAGGATTTAATGATTATCAAAACGAAAAAAATTCTTTATCTCCTTTAGGACAAACTCCAGAAAAAGATTCCTTAGAACCCGAAACCACTCCAACTCCTTCCAGACCTAAACGTTCTACAGAACCCCCCCAACCGAAAATTAAAATCACTGATACTCGTTTAGAAAAAATTAAAACTTATCTTTTTATCGAACCTACTGACATTTCTAAATTACCATCGGATTTATCAAAGAGAGAACAAGAAGAAATCAATAAACTAAAAAATAGTTGGAAATTGAGTTTAGGTTATTTAAATCAAGAAAAAAGTGTTATCAACGAAGAACAAAAAGTTTGTGATGAACACCAATCTCAATTAATTTCTATTCAACCTCAAATAGAAGCTTTAAAACCAAAACAACAAAAACTAGAAAAACAACGCGACGAAAAACAACAAGAACTTGATAGATTAAAAAAAGATATAAAAGGTAACGAAGCAGAAATTGAAAAACTCCAAGATGAAAAACAAAAAATAATTGAAGAAATCAGCGAAGTCAAACTTCAAATTGGTAAATTAGAAAATAAACAAGAAAAATACCAAAATATGTTATCTCGTGCTGAAAAATTTAAAAAAAGGTTAGAAGAACAATATAAAGATGCTGAATTACAATATAAAAACAATATCTTATACTCTCTCAACTCCCTCTATGAAAACACACCAACTGAGGGATAAATAATAAATAAAAAAGGAGGTGAATAATTATGAAAAATAATAATCAAATCAACGTTTTTGATGTTGCAAATTATTTAATTAGCCAAACGGATACTAATAAATATAAAATTTCCAATATGAAAATTAATAAATTATTATATTACATTCAAGGTCATTATATAGCCCAAACAGGAAAAACACTTTTTCCAGAAAAAATTGAAGCATGGTTGTTTGGTCCTGTCATTTTAAATATTTACAGTGAATTTTTCAATTTTGTTGATAATCCAATTCCTAATGATTATGTTTGTAAAGGTGCTAGTAAAAACGAATTAACTACAGAAGCTAAAAAAATTATTGATAAAGTAATTAATAAATATTCTCCTTTCAGTGCCAGAGAATTAAGTGTTAAAACTCATGAAGAACTTCCATGGAAAGAGGCTTATAATCCTCGTAAAAAATGGCAAAATAACATCATTACTCACCAATTATTAGAAAAATTTTTTAAAGATAATATAATTTAATTGTGTAAGGGGTAAATTGCTGTTTGAAAAATTTAAATAAAGATAATTTTGAAGAAATTATCAAAACAATTCATAGTGTTTGTGTTAGTATTTCTAGAACTAAAAACTTAAGAAAAAATAACAATTCTAATCCACAAGACACTGAAGCTATTTATAGAGATAATATTTTTGTACAATTAAACAGTTATCCTTCTTCGTTCGAAAATTTCGTTAATTGTGAAGCCAACAATAATCATGGCAAAACAGATATTATAATACCTTTTAAAAATGAAAAAAAGTACATAGCAGAATGTGCTACTTTAAAAGAAAAAGATCGTGGTTATAAAATTGAAAAAAAATATGAACAACTAATTTATAATACAACAGAAAAAGATAACAAAATTTCATTAATTTTTTTTGTTTTAAAACGAGAATTTAAACCTAATCAAATTTTAGAAGAAATTGAAAAAATTATTAAAAAACAAAGCGATAATAATAATTTTCATAATAAACAAATAAAATATAAAAATAGTGATTGGATTATAAAAACAAGAGTAAAACGATTCCCTGAAATAGATTTTTATATTCATATTGGGGTTTATAATTTTTTTTATGATGAGAAATATTCTAAAATTCAAAAATAAATTCCTCTTTAACGCATTATTTTGCCCCTCTGGCTGCGATTAAATTACAATTAGGGTTATTACCCTAATTGTAATTTATACCCCCCTTAAATCCAGTTTAGCCTCTAAGTGACATTCAAAAAACCCTTTATATGGAAAAACCACCCCAAAATTGGAAATTCCGCATTATTGTGTAAAAAAATTTAATCCATGTCGTTTTGTTACAGACATTTTGTTTTTTTCGGCCTATATATATAATGGGTATGCTTCTAATAAGGTTAAACCCGTGAGTAAAACTAAACACCAATTCAAAAAGCCCTCCAAGGCTATTTTGAATTGGTTTGTGATTAGTAATGATTAATTCGGGTTTAACCTTATTAGAAACATAATCATTAATATTATTTATTTAAGATTAAATAAATAATATTAATGATACTAAATAAATATATTTTAAAATTCAGTTTTAATAAGTTATAATTATTTTTGTAATTAAATAAAAAAATATTAAGATAATTGGTGTTAATAATGCAAAAATTAAATAAAAAAATAAGATTATTACAAAATATGATTTCTCACATTCAAACTATTAATAAAAAAACTATTAATAAAAAAATAGTTTTTCAATTGGTGAAACAATTTTCTCAAGACCTGAATTTAACTACTATTTTAAAAACAATTTGTATCAATAGAAGTACTTATTACTATTGGCTAAAAATTGAAGAAAAGTTAAAATTAAAAGAAGAAAAACAATTGATTACATCAGAAAATACCACCCCCAAATCAAACATGCCTCTTTAACGCATTATTTTGCCCTTCTCGCTGTGATTAAATTACAATTAGGGTTATTACCCTAATTGTAATTTATACCCCCCTTAAATCCAGTTTAGCCTCTAAGTGACATTCAAAAACCCTTGTAAATACTTACTTTTAATTTTTACAATTTTGGAATAAACTAAAACGGATCATTTTTAAACCTAATTTATAACCACCCCTCAACTAGAGATGGGGGGGGTTTTATTTTTTATTATATAACAAAAACAGCCCAAAATAAAAAATTCCGCATTATTGTGTAAAAAAATTTAATCCATGTCGTTTTGTTACAGACATTTTGTTTTTTTCGGCCTATATATATAATGGGTATGCTTCTAATAAGGTTAAACCCGTGAGTAAAACTAAACACCAATTCAAAAAGCCCTCCAAGGCTATTTTGAATTGGTTTGTGATTAGTAATGATTAATTCGGGTTTAACCTTATTAGAAACATACTATAATAATTAATAATGTAAAGATAATATATATGGTTAATATATAAAGAAAGAAATAAAAACTATTTAAAAGTTTTTATTTCTTTCTTTATATTACATATACATATATTATCTTCCATTTATATATTAATTTAATAAATATATTTTAAAATTCAGTTTTAAAATATATTTTTGAGTTATAATTATTTTTGTAATTAAATAAAAAAATATTAAGATAATTGGTGTTAATAATGCAAAAATTAAAGCAAAAAATAAGATTATTACAAAATATGATTTCTCAGATTCAAATTATTAATAAAAAAATAGTTTTTCAATTGGTTAAACAATTTTCTCAAGACCTAAATTTAACTACCATTTTAAAAACAATTCGCATTAATCGAAGTACTTATTATTATTGGCTAAAAATTGAAGAAAAGTTAAAATTAAAACAAACAAAATATTTTTTACAACAAAAAAGAATTAAAGTTTTATGTTTACACCACCAATATTTTTACGGCCATCGTAAAATTACTGATTTATACCAAAAAACTTTCAACGAACCCATTACTAAGAAAAAAGTTTATCTTATCATGAAAGAAAATAATATTTGTTGTAAGTTGAGGCCTAAAAAAAATAAATATTATTATCATAAAAATTTAAAATCTAACCTCCAAGTTGCACCAAATTTAATCAATCAAGACTTTACCGCCTCCCAGCCTATGCAAAAATTATTCACCGACATTACTTATTTCCAAACTCCCCAAGGTTTTATCTATTTTTCTGCCATAATCGATTCTTTTAACAACCAAATCATCGCATCCCATACTTCGAATCGCCAAGATAAAGAATTAATTTTAAATACAATCAAAAAACTACCTCCATTAAAAGAACCTTGTGTTATCCATTCCGACCAAGGATTAGTTTATCAATCCCTAAAAGTACAACAAACCTTAACTAAAAAAAGGTTTTTAATCAGCATGTCCCGCAAAGCAACCCCGCGCGATAATGCCGTGATTGAGAACTTTTTTGGCCAGATGAAAAGTATTTTATTCAACCAGCATCCGTTTTTATTTCAACAAGTTCCATGCAAAATCAAAAAAATAATCAATCGATTCACTTCTTTTTGGAATCATAAATGGCTTTTAACTAAATTAAATACTTTATCGCCTTTAAAATATTCTCAATCTTTTAGATAAATATTTTAATTAATTAACGAATTCAACTGCAACCTTTTTAAAAGAGGTTATTTCACTGTACATTTTTTTAAGTAAAAAATTAAAAATTCCGCATTATTGTGTAAAAAAATTTAATCCATGTCGTTTTGTTACAGACATTTTGTTTTTTTCGGCCTATTTATATAGTGTAGGGATAAAAATTAAAAAAATATCTTTTGAAACTAGCAAATTATAAAAAAACATTAGACACTTTTTAAGTTTAATGAAATTGCTTTGTTAGTTTGAAAAGATATGAAATTATCTACTTAATTTTAAAGTCTTAAAGAGTAATTTATAAATAAAAAGTTGTATTAAAAAAAGGAACAGCGCACAGGCCTTTTGTCTTCTCTTGCATTATTTGCACGGTTCATTTGACTTAAAGCCACAATTGGAATATTAAGGTCACCTGCTAGTTTTTTTAATTTGCGTGAAATTTTAGATATTGCTTGGTATATATTTAAACTTTGGTCGTCTTTTAATAAATGGAGGTAATCAATAAAGACAATATCAAGTCCTTTAGTATATTTCATTTGAAGGCATTTGGTTTCAATATCTTCAATTTTGTTATCTCTATCATCATCAATTAAAATGTTTAATTGCGTGATTTCGTCATCAGCGATAAGTAATTGTAATTTGTCATTTTTAGTTAAGTTTTTGTGTATGAGTTGTTTTAAAGGGATTTGAGAAGCAGAAGAAAGTAGCCTAATTCCTAATTCTTCCGCTGCCATTTCTAAACTAAAAATAACTGCTTTTTGTTTTTTGGGATTGGTATTAAAGTTTTTTGCAATATTACAAGCCAAATTAAGCATAAAAGCAGTTTTTCCCATCGCAGTTTTTGCTCCTAAGATAATTAATTGGTTTGGTTTGAAACCAGAAATTAATTCATCTAGATTTTTAAAGCCTGTTTTTATTCCTACAAATTGGTTGGGGTTGTCATCATCGAAAATACTTTGGCGAATATCAGGAATTAATGTTTTTATAGAAATAAAAGGAGATTTAGTTTTTTGCATAAAACTTTCTAATTGGTTTTTGACTGCTTGCAAAAAATTATGAATATTTTTAGTTTTTGATAATGCGGTTGTTGATTGTTTGAAGAATCCTAACAAATCTCTTTCAAGGGATTTTTCTTTAATTAAATCAATGTATGTTTCTAAATATTCACTTGCAGGGGACGCCTCCACTAATTCAATTAAATAATCAATTCCTCCTATTTTGTATAAATTGTTATCTAAAACAGAACCAACTGTAACATAATCAATTTCGCGGTTTTGCAGTTTTAATTGCTTCATTGTCTCAAAGATACAACGATGCTTGGGGTTGGAAAAATTGTTTGTGTTAACTAAATTTATAACAGCATCTATTTTTTCTGGATTTAATAATAGTGCTCCCAATAATGCACGTTCGGCATCAATCATCTTTCAAACTCCTTTTTCTCAGTTTGGATACAAAAAAATCCAAATTGTTTATTTTAATTAATAAACAATTTGGATAAATTTGTTGTTCTCAACCAGTACCACTTTTTTGGGGCAGTCTAAATCTTCAATATTGTAAGTTTGGGAACTTTCTGGGAAAAAACGGATTCCATCATCAAAGTAAATAGCCTCTATTTGTTGTTGTTGAGGTGGTTCTAGTTCAGAAACTGGTTCACTAAAAACTAATTCTACTCCACCAATATCATATCCTATTTTATTCATATCAATAGAAGGTGTACAATAATATTTTCCTGGGGCCTTTTGTATGCTTTCTCCTCGTATGGTACATTCTTTAATTAATTCTCGAGTATCTCTATAAACTCGCATTAGGCTGAATTCTTCAATTTTCAAAAAATCAATCTTTGGAGTAAATATATATGTGAAAGGTTTATCAGACCAAAAAGTAAGAAAATCTATTTTTTTCATACTAGTTTTATGATTATATTTTTTTTGTGCTTGTAAAAGCCAATTTTTGATTTCATTATCTTTTTCATGGGTTGTGTAATTTATTGAAGGTAAAGGAACAACTAGACCAGTAGTTGGAGTAGTGTTGTAACAACCTAATTTAGTTGGTTTGGGTTCTTTGATGATTTTGTTTTTGATTAAGTATTCGTTTATCGCTTTTTCTTTATTGTCGCTTGCAAAGATATCTAGCTTGACGAAAGTTATATTGACATTTGTTTGAGTCGGTTGTTTGTTAGCATCCCAAAAGACAAAAGCTTCCTCAATAGCGATTTCGTATTTTAAAAGGTCATCTAAGGTGTATTCATCGTCATCTTGAGGATATTTCTCCTTAAAAGGGTTTTGCCTGGCTTTGAAAAAAGCACAGATTAATCCTGCAGGAGGATTTTTGAGTTCATAGCAGAAGAAATTTTTGGTATAAGGATTGTAGGTAGGGTTATCCAAACCATAATTAGAAGTTTTAATGTTGAAATATTTTAGGATTTCAGGGATACTTTCTTTGGATAAAACAGGAATGTCATATCTTTTCATTTTGGGTTGGGTCGCTAACCATTCTTGTTGGAGGGTTTCGTAATCTGCTAATTTAATTTTAGTTTTGTTTTGACTATGAAAAAAAGAAGAATTAGCATTGATGAAAGGGACAAAATTGAAGATAATAATTAATAACATAATTATTAATTTTTTAGATAAAGGGGATTTTAGTTATTTTTGACATTTTGAAAACCTCCTTTTTTTTGTGATTTGGGTACAAAAAATACCCCTCAACTAGAGGGGGGGTTATAAATTAGGTTTAAAAATGATCTGTTTTAGTTTATGCCAAAATTGTAAAAATTAAAAGTAGGTATTTACAAGGTTTTTTGAAGGTCACTTAAAGGCTAAATTGGATTTAAGGGGGTATAAATCAATCCCTAAGGTTAAAACATTAATTGTAATTAAATCACAGCGAGAGGGGCAAAATAATGCGTTAAAGAGGCATGTTTGATTTGGGGGATATTTTTTATAACTCAGTTGGTGTGATTTCATAGAGAGAGTTGAGAGAGTTTAAGATTTGATTTCTATATTCTTTTTCTAGCCTTTCATAGCTTTTTACGAAATCTTTTTTTAACATTTCAGCACCAGATAACATATCTTGGTAGTATTTTTGATCTGTTTCTAAATTTTTGATTTGAAGTTTGACTTCGCTGATTTCTTCAATTATTTTTTGTTTTTCATCTTGGAGTTTTTCAATTTCAGCTTGTAATAAATCATAATTTTCTTTTCTTTTTTTTCTAACTTCTTCGGTTTGATTAGGTAAATATTTAAATTGTTTCCAAACTTCTTGTTTTTTTATAATTTCTTTTTCTTTGGCTTCTTTTTGTTGTTCTAGTTTTTGTTGTTTTGGTTTTAAAGCTTCTATTTGAGGTTGAATAGAATTTAATTGAGATTGGTGTTCATCACAGACTTTTTGTTCTTCATCTATATCTGTTTGTGATTCTTTTAAATAACCTAAACTCAATCTCCAACTGTTTTTTAATTTATTGATTTCTTCTTGTTCTCTCTCTGATAAATTAGTAGGTAATAATGGAGGATTATCAGGTTCGGTAAAAAGATAATTTTTAATCTTTTCTAAACGAGCGGCAGTGGTTTTAATTTTCAGTTGTGAAGTTTCTTCCGTAGAACGTTTCATTCTTGAAGGATTTGTTGGGGTTTGTTCTAAAGGAGATAAATAATTTTTTTCGTTTTGATAATCATTAAATCCTTGATTAATGCCTATGATAATTGCTATTACGAAAAGTAAAATGATAATAATAGTTACTAAATGTTTTTGGAAAAAGTTTGGTTGCTTCATAATTTATTTACCTTTCTTGATAATGGTGATAAACAAATATATCACTTATCACCATTATACAATTTTATTAATAAAATAATTAGCTAAAATAATTATTTATTTAGAATCATAACTATTTCAGGGATTTTACCAACTCGTCTAGCTTGCAGGCGTTGTTGAGCGCGAGCGTAACTCGGATTTTTTTGTTTTAGTTGTTCTTTTAAAACATTGATGTCTTCAATTTTGGTTTCTAATGTTTCTTCTAATTTATCTTGTTTGTTTAACAAAGGAACAGTATCTGAAACTTTATTGTGTTGTTTTTCTAATTCACCGATGATTTTTTTATATTCATCAATCCAAGAATTAAAATCTTTTTTTATATCTTTATTTAATTCTTCAGACTTTTTGGTTTCTTCCTTTAAATTATCTTCATTTTGACGGAGTTTATAATCACCTAATTTTTTTTCGTAATCTTTGTAGTCGGCATCAAGTTTGGCTAAATCACGGTCGATGTCTTTAGTATACATTTCTAAAGCTTCATTGGTAATCATTGGTGGATGTTCTTTATTTTCATTAGCTACTTCATTATACATGTGCCATAAACGGTGGCCTTCGTGAAGAACTAAAGTAGCTTTTGACATACCTTGAGCGAACTTACGCGTAACACTTATTGTTTTATCTAAAGTTTTGAGAACCATTCTTCCAGGGATTAAGTCAGTAACTTTATCAAAACCTTTGAAGACCCATTTGGCAATATTTCCTGCTGATGCTTCATGTTCTTTTTCGTAAGTTATCATGCGGTTATACATTTCTCGATATTTTAATTTTAGGGATTGATATAATTCTTTTTCGAGTTTGATTTCTTCAAGTTTTTTATTGACTTCATCAATTTCTTTTTGGATTTCAGCACGGCGATCTTCGATTGATTGGATTTGGTTGAATAGTGATTTTTCATCATCAGTTAAAGTTTGAAATCTTTTTTGTAAATCTTTTTTTAACATTTCAGCACCAGATAACATATCTTGGTAGTATTTTTGATCTGTTTCTAAATTTTTGATTTGAAGTTTGACTTCGCTGATTTCTTCAATTATTTTTTGTTTTTCATCTTGGAGTTTTTCAATTTCAGCTTGTAATCTAATTTTATCATCTGGAGAAGCTAGATTAAATTGTTCTTCTTGTTTTTGTTTAATTTCTTTTTCTTTGGCTTCTTCTTGTTGTTCTAATTGGATTAGTTTGCCTTTTAAGATAGTGATATTTTCGGTATTTTTATCTAAATTTTCTTTTATTTCTTTAATTTTTGTTTCATTGTTATTCAGAGACTCTTTGATTTTATCTTTGGCTTTTTGGGTTGTTTCTTGGAGTTCGTAAAGTTCTTTTAATTCCGCTTCACAATTTTGTAATTCCTTTTCCCAATCTTTTTTTAAACCATGATAATTGTTAATGGTTTCATCGTATTTGTCAATGGCTTTATCAATTTTTTCGATTAATTGGCCTGTGTATTTACTTGATGGTTCAGTTTTATGAAAGAAAGATAAGTAAAGAAAACTGAATAGGGTAAGAATAATTAAAAAAGGAATTAAATAACTTTTTAGGGTTGTGGTTTTTTGATTGTGAGAAGATTTGTTTTTGATGAAACAAAAAAGGCCAAAAACAGTAGTAGCAAGCAAAAACCATGTTAAATAAGATTTTAAGTTAATAAAACCTTTCAGAACGTCTAATGGTGATATCATATTTATTCACCTCCTTTCGGGGTTGGATTGTTTTCAATTTGATCTAATAAACTGGTATCTGGTGAAATAATCAATTGATAAGCCTGTTTTAAATCTTCTTTGTTAATTTCACTTCTTTTGTTTTCACCTTTACCACGGTTTTTAGCAAAAATACTAACAGTGGTTTTTAACAGGTTTTCTAAAGTACGATTGGCTTTTAAGAATTGTTGATTTTGTGGTAATCTTTCCAAAGCTTCGTTAATTACTTCAAATAAATACTGTTTTGCTTCTTCACTATAAGGGTTTTTTCTTTTCTTCATTAAGAATTCTAACATTTGTTGACGTTCGGCTTTATTTCCTGGTTTTACTTCAATGTTGTACGTAAAACGGGATTTAATTGCTTCATCAATTAAATGATATTGATTTGTTGCCCCGATGATGAAAATTGGTTTATCAGGGTTATTATCTATGGAAGTCATTTCGGTTTTGAATTGGTTAACAACGTTAGCTATTTCTGAACCTGCTTCTAACATGCTTAAATCAGTAAAAATAGTTTCACATTCATCTAAAAAAATGATCGCCCCATTACATTCTTCGGCAACAATTCTTGCATCAGTGAATAAATCTTTTACCATTTGCGGTGCTAATCCTTTATACTTTTGGGAAAATAAGGAACTATTTACTTCAAAGAATGGTAAATTAGTTTCTTTGGCAAGCGCTCGTGCTAAGGTAGTTTTACCTGTACCAGGAACTCCATACATTAAAATTCCTAGGGGTGGTTCAACTTGTCCGATACCTTGGTAGTTTTCAGGATTTTTTAAATAATTAATAAATCCTTGAACTGCTTTTAATTCTTCTTTAAACCAAATTAATTTGTCAAAACCTATAAATTTTTGGGGGTCAGAAGGTTTAAAAACAACTCCTTCTTTTTGGATAATTGTGTTAGTAGAAAGATTGTTATTATCTAATAAAGTTTGTGTTTTATCTTTGGGTATTTCTTCTTGTTGTTTAAGTAACCCTTCGTGTTGGTTTATTTTTTCCTCAGTGATGATTAAAGTTTGGTGATGAATCCAGACATAAGTTGCTAACCAAAATAAAAAAAATAAAATGACAATCGTCATTACTTTTAAGAGAAGTGGTTGTGTTGGGGTTTTGGTTTTCATAATTAATTTCCTTTCTCAAATAAGACTAAGTTTTTTAACTTAGTCTTATTTCTTTTAATTAAGCTAAATTTTTGATTTTGTTTTCAATAGTTGAACTACCACCGCTCAACGCATTTCCATCTTTATCGACTAATTCATAGTTAAGAATTAAAGTTAGATTTGGGTTTTTTGTTTGAATAAAGTTGTTTTGTTCTAATTTAATTTGAATATTGATATTGCCTCTGCCGTCATTATTGATAACCATTTGTTGACGTTTGGTGTTATCATAAGTTGTGTTATTATTTTTAACTTCTAAATTAAAGAGTGTTTCAGGATTAGAAAAAGTGTTATGAGTGTCATATTTTGGTGTTATTTTAAGGTATAAAGGAACACTAACGTCCAATCCATTTGAGTTTAGAAGAACTTGGTGATTAATGGTAACTACATGATGATATTTGTTTGGATTTAAATTAGGTAGTGGTAAAGGGATAAGGGTTTTATCTTCATTGTTACCGCTTATTCTATTTACTTCAAATAAAGGGGCATCGTTTTCGCTCATTAATTTAATTTTTTCTTGTTTTTGACGTGAGAAATAATTATTAATAGCCACAATAGAACTAATGGCAAAAAAAGAACAAATTAAAATTGTAAGAACAGTAATTATTTTGTTTTTAGTTTTGTTATTTGGTTTTTGGTTTTTTTTCATGATTATTTACCTCCTAAGGTTGATTTAATGATAGCAATTAAATTATTTATACCTGTGGTTAACCAAGGGATTTGGTTTTGGTAATAAATAACATTGACAAGTATAATAAAATTAAAAATGATTGTTAAATTTATAAATGTTTTAAATAAATTGCCTTTGTTGTTATTGGAAGTTGTTTGAGTTGGTTGTTTTTTTGGGGTGGTTGGTACTTTTACTACCGTTGTTTTGTTTGGTAGTGTTTGTTTTGAATTTAGTACTTTTTTATTTTTTAATTCGGTTGATTTTTTATTTGTTTTTTTCTTTTTTATTACTTTTTAATCATTGTTTTTTCTCCTTTGTATTAATTATTTATTTTTTTGTAATTTTCTAAATCATCCTTTTCTTTTGATTCATTATTTGGTTTGGGAAGAATTGAAGATGATTTAGGGGTTTTAAATTCTTTTTGTGTTTCAGATTTATTATTGATTTCTGGTAATGGAAGAAAATTAAAAAAGATTTTTTTAATGATAAACATTAAAGCAGTTGTGAATAGGGCGCCAACAATAAATCCGATGGCGAAATTTAGATCATTCATTTTCATCCTCCTTTTTAATAATTCGGTTGATATTTTGCGATTTTAATTGTTTTTTTCTTGCTTTTTTCTCTTGCCAATGAGAAACTTTAACTCTTTGAACCATAATTTGGGATTGGAGTTTTTCTTGGTTTTCATTGATTTTATCTAGTTTTTTTAATAATTGTTTTTCTAAATATTCTTGTTTGGCGTTTTGGATTTCTAATTTTTGTAGTTTTTTGTTGGGGAAAAAGATACCCAAAATTAAATCTTTGAAGAAATTTAAAGTGTTTGCAATTAATTTAAAAATTGGTTTGAACCCAAAAACAATAAGAATAGTGAAAAGTGTTGTTTGGATTCCATCCATTCTTCGTTCAAGAATTTCAGTAGTTGTAAATCCTTTGGTATAATTTAGAATAAAATTGCTAATTGTTGCAAATATTGAAAATAACCACATATTTTTTTACCTTTCTTAATAATCTTTAATAACTTTTCTTCGTTTTTTTAAACGATTTCTTTTTGTTTTTAAAAGTTTTATTGGGGCGGTCTAAATTAAGCCATTGCCCTTTTGGTTGATTATATTTATTAGTTTTTTTCTTGGATTGGGAATTGCGGGATTTGAAATAAGTCCCATTAAATGCTTCTGACATGCCGTCGCTCATATTATTCATTCTCCTTATTATTTTTATTAATCTTTTTATCTAATTCATCAAGTTTTTCTATTGATTCATCCAGTTTTTTATGTGTTTTATTGAATCGTTCTTGGGTTTGGTTTCTTGTATCATTAACTTCATCGAGAACTTTATTTTGGGATAAACCAATTTGACGAGTTAATAAATAAGTAGTCATTTTGGTTTGTGGCTATTCCACAGAAATAATGCGGTTTTAAATGGTTAACGTTAAAAATTAAAATTTCTGAATGAAAAACAACGTTTTCAAAAACGTCTTTGGGAAGACTAATAATAGAAGAGATTTCGGGATATTCTTGATTTAAAAATTTCTGTAATCGCTTGCTATTTAGTGATTGATTAAGTCTGAATCCATAAGGAGTAAATAAAACAATTGGGATATCTTTACCAAAAAGTTCAATTATTTTACTTAACCACAACTCAGGCAACAAAGGACGACCACCATATTTTTCCTTAACGTAGTTTTTAGTTTTAAAATCCAAATTAAAGGGTGGGTTTGTAATTACCAAGGATATTTTTTGTGTATTTAAATCCTTTTGGGTTAATTCTAAAAAGTTGTTATGAATTAAATTAGGGAAGGTTGTTTTTTCTATATCAACCCCTAAAACATCAAATCCTTTTTGTTGCCAAGGTAGTAATAAAGAACCTTCACCAACACAAGGGTCAAGGATTAAACCGCGTTGGATTTGAGGTGATAAAATATTATATAAAAATTGCGATACCCAACTGGGAGTATAAATAGTGGCTTTTTTTTCATTTTTGAAAAAATTATTTCTATCAACTCGATACATTTTTTTATTTTTCCTTTTCTTTTTTTATTTTAATTTAAGGTTTTTAACTCCATCTTTGAGGGTTTTTGATAGTTTGAAATTTACCACAGTTTTTGCAGGGATTTTTAGTTTTTTACCTGTTTGAGGATTTCGTCCTAAACGGGCTTTTTGGCTTTTTAAAATGAATTTACCAAGTTGGGGGGATAAAACTACCTCTTCGTTTGATGTGATTGCTTCAATTAAAGCATTTTCAAACGAGTTGTAAAAATCTTGCGTTTGAGTAACTGAAGTGTTATTCATTACTGCGATGTTTTTGATTAATTCTTTTTTTGTCATTTGATTTCTCCTTTTTTATAATATATTTTTTTTGATTAAAGTTTTGATTATTTGGGGTTTTTTATGTATGATTAATATTTTTTTGTTGCTTTTATACTCCCATTGGGGTTGTAATAGATTTCATTAAAAACAGTTCCATCTGGGTTGTATTGGGTTTGTTTGGTTAATTTACCTGTTTGGGGGTTATATTCATTAGTATAAATTAACGTTTTGAAGTCATCTTGATAGCAATTTATGGTGTGGTTTTTATCATCTATTATTTCTTCTCCAATTGTGCCATCAAGATGATAATTAATTGTTTTGATTATTTCTGCAGTTTCAGGATTCCAACAAATAATACAATTAATGGTTTTGCCATCTTTATGGAACCAAGTTGATTTATTTAATTTGCCATCAGAGTAATATTCAATAACAAACCTCTTTGTTTTGCCGTCGCCGTAATAATGAGTTTCTTTAATTCTTTTATGTGTTTGAGGGTCGTATTCTTGGATGACATAAATTGTTTTGCCATCGGAATAGTATTGGGTTTGTTTGGTTAATTTACCATCTGGGCTATATTCAGCAACAAATTTTATAGCTGTTTTAATTCCTTTGCGATAAAAAGTTTTTTGATGATTCATAATTATTTTTCTCCTTTAATTAAAATATTTGTTTGTTGATTAAAATTTTCATTATTTGTTCTTTTTAATAATTTTTAATAATAACTTCTTGCGATATCCCTTTTGAAGTTAAATTGTGTTTTGTAGTGGTTTGAATGGGTTGAATGTGAAATTTTTTAAACAATTCAGTTATTTTTGACGAATTATAATTTGTATACAACCACTTTACCTTGCGATAATTTGCCATTTCTAAACTTTTATAAAGTCTTTTGTGATCTTCAAATGTGAAAGGTTTTTGATAAAAATATTTATCTTTAATCCCTTCACGCCAATACGGAGGATCAACAAATATAAAATCGTTGCTTTGGGTTTGGTTAATGACACTTTCAAAATCGCCATTTAACAATTTTATATTCTTAACATTGGTTTTTATTCTTTGGATTTCTGATAAAACAATTATAGGGTTTTTGAAACGAGATGAAAACCCGTATCCTAAATAAATAGTTCCATCGGATCGATATCCGAAAATGCCCCTAAAAGCATATTTCAATAAAACGTAAAAAAGGGCACTTTTATAAGCACCCAAATTACTTTTATTAAATTTTTCTACCAAATGTTTAAATGATTCTTTTTGCGTCTTTTGATCTTTATTTTCATATATTTTGTCTTCAAATTTACGCACATAATCACAAAACAATTCTGGTTTTGCTAACATATCTTTCCAAAGTTGTATTAAATTGATATCATTATCGTTCAAAGTGACAATTGAGGGGGTAAGAGATTGGAATAAAGCCCCACTTCCTAAAAAAGGTTCATAATAATTGTTATAATTTGTTGGAATATATTTTAATAATTTAGGTAACATTTTCTTTTTACTGCCTATCCATGGTATTTTCATTATTAAACTCCTTTACCCAAATATAAATTAAAAAGACAACATCAGAAACAAGACTAATAGCAGTATTAGCCTTCATTCCTAAATTAAAATCAAAAAATAGGGTCATTAGATTTGTTATGATAAATCCTAAATATGTTATACTTAACAATATTAAAATGTGTTTGGGAGTTAAAATCATTTTCATTCTCCTTTATTTATTTGAATTATTTTTTTACTAATTAAAGTTTTAATTACTTGTTCTAAATTATCTTTTTGGGATTTTGTTGCATTAATTAAAAAATGATGGCAATTTTGGTGTTTACAATTTGCATCATTACAGTATTTATGTTGGTTTAAATAATGTTTGCGGACATTTTCAAAATAATTTAAGGGTTTTTGCTCAATGAGGTCTAATTTATGATTTGATTGAGTTTGTTTTCGTTTTAGCCCAATTTTAGGGTCAATATCTAGGTAAAAAGTTAATTTAGGTTTAATTAAGAAATGATTGATGATTTTTGAAGTAATTTTATCATCATAATCCATGTAATTGCCTTTGCTTTGATATGCGAAAGTGGAATCATACCAACGGTCAACTATAACAAGATAACCACCCAACAAAGCAGGGATTATTAATTCATCTTGGGTTTGCATCATGTTGGCAAGGCTTAATAAATATTTAGTTTTAGGGCTTATTTTGGATTGATGTAAAAATAAATTTCTGATTTCTTTTCCAACAATGGAACTGCCTAAACCTTGAAAAAATTTAATTTGATAGCCTTTATTTTCAAAAGAAGCTTTTAATTCGTTAATTAAAGTAGTTTTGCCGCTTCCGTCAACACCTTCAAAACTAATTAATTTATTTGTCATTAGGGCGAACCATCTTTTTAATTAAATTAATAGGTGAAAAGGGAATGAATTGGTTGGTTAGTAAGTTTTGTAAGAAGAGATTAGCTGAATTGGAAAATAAATTGATTACTTTGTTAATTGATTGTACTTTACCATTTTTAATTTTATTATTTAATCTTTGAGTTTCGGATTCATCATTTGTTAATAAATAGAAGCCAAAACGAGTGTCTAGTTTTTTGATTTGTTCACCTTCTACTATTGATTGTTTGTAACGTTCACGAAGGCAAGTTTTGAAATTGAAAGCAATAATGCGTTTAGTTTTGGTAAACAATACTAAATCAAATTTAATATCGGGGATGAAAAATAAATATGATTGAGGATATAAATATTTAATTCCTTTGTGATTTAGATAAAGCAAAATTAAGTATTCGTTAATTTTTCCGCGAATTGATTTTTGACTTTGAGAGTTGTGTTGGTTGTTGGTTAAATATGTATTGAGTATATTATGACAATCAAACATATACTGATTAAAAGATTTGTTGAAAAAAATTGGTTGAACTATTTGTTTGGTTATGTTAACGCACAAAGATTTATGATTAAAAACGTTAATATTATTAAAATCTAAATTAGATATTTGTTTCATATTTTTATTTCCTTTTTTATTCTTATTCTTTTGCTTCAAATCTTTGGATTTGTTGATAAAAATTAAAACTACATTCGCCTTTGGGACCGCTACGGTTTTTGGCAATAATTAAATTCGTATGTGGGTTGTTATCAGGTGTTTGATAATAACTTTCGCGGTGTAATAACATCACAACATCAGCGTCTTGTTCAATTGATCCCGCATCTCTTAAATCTGTTAATTGTGGGCTTTTGACTTCTCTTACATAGGTTGAACGGTTAAATTGACTCAAAGCTACAATTGGAATATTAAGTTCACTTGCTAGTTTTTTTAATTTGCGTGAAATCTCAGATATTGCTTGATATGTATTAAAACTTTGGGGGTCTTTTAATAAATGGAGGTAATCAATAAAAACAATATCAAGTCCTTTAGTATATTTCATTTGTCGGCATTTGGTTTCAATGTCTTCAATTTTGTTATTTCTATCATCATCAATTAAAATGTTTAATTGCGTGATTTCGTCATCAGCGATAAGTAACTGTAATTTTTCATTTTTAGTTAAGTTTTTCTGTTGGAGTTGTTTTAAAGGGATTTGAGAAGCAGAAGAAAGTAACCTAATTCCTAATTCTTCCGCTGCCATTTCTAAACTAAAAATAACTGCTTTTTGGTTTTCGGGGTTGGTAGTAAAGTTTTTTGCAATATTACAAGCCAAATTTAACATAAAAGCAGTTTTTCCCATCCCAGTTCTTGCTCCTAAGATAATTAATTGGTTTGGTTTAAACCCAGAAATTAATTCATCTAGATTTTTAAAGCCTGTTTTTATTCCTACAAATTGGTTGGGGTTGTCATCATTAACAATACTTTGGCGAATATAAGGAATTAATGTTTTTGTAGAAATAAAAGGAGATTTAGTTTTTTGCATAAAACTTTCTACTTGGTTTTTGACTGTTTGCAGATAATTATGAATATTTTTAGTTTTTGATAATTCAGAAGGCAATTGTTTTATTAATCCTAACAAATCTTTTTTAAGGGAATTTTCTTTGATTAAATCAATATATGTCTCTAAATATTCACTTGCAGGGGACGTCTCCACTAATTCAATTAAATAATCAATTCCTCCTATTTTGTATAAATTGTTATCTAAAACAGAACCCACCGTAACATAATCAATTTCGCGATTTTGCAGTTTTAATTGCTTCATTGTCTCAAAGATACAACGATGCTTGGGGTTGGAAAAATTGTTTGTGTTAACTAAATTTATAACAACATCCATTTTTTCTGGATTTAATAATAGCGCTCCCAATAATGCGCGTTCGGCTTCAATCATCTTTCAAACTCCTTTTTTTGTGATTTGGGTATAAAAAATACCCCTTCAAAAAAAGGGGTTTAGTTTATATATTAATTAAAAAGTTTTTTCTTCTTTAATTGTTCCGTCGGAGTTGTAATGGGTTTCTTTGATTGGTTCCTCTGTTATGGGATCATATTCAGTAATAAAGTCAATTGTTTTGCCATCTTTATGGAACCAGGTTGTTTTAATAAAATTCAATGTATCGGGATCATGTTCGTGAATGGCGTAAATTGTTTTACCATCAATATTGTAGTAAGTAGTTTTATTTTTTTTACAATTCATATTATTTATTTCCTTTTTTATATATTTTTTTTAATTTCTTAATTGCTTTGTTTTTGATAATCGCTACTTTCCTTGAAGATAAATTTAACATTTGTCCTATATTTTTGTTGGAATATTCAATTTGAGGTTCTTCATTAACGTTTCCCAAAGGAATCCCAAAACTTAATTTAATAATTTCGAATTCTTTGTAATTTAAAATATTTTTAAGTTTTTTTAAGAATAATTCATGATTATCTTGTTTTAACCATAGTTGATGGGGGTTGAGGATTGTGCTCCACCTGGGTTGCTTTGCTTCTTCCCATTCTTCAAAAGGAATATTACTTGTTTGTTTTTCTTTCCGAAAAACCAACTTCAAGGGGGTTGAAGCGGTTTGTAGGCCTCTGATAAGTTCTGTAATTTCGCCTTTAATTAATTCTTTAGCATAGTTAATAAAACCATAAAAACCATAACCTAAATCTTTATATTTATCTAAAGCTTTAATTAAACCTAAAATTCCTTCTTGGTATAAATCCTCTCTTTGGAGTGATTTAGGGAAGTATTTAAATTGGTTGGCTATTTTTTTTACTAATGGTAAATGCATTTCGATCAATTGATCGCGAATTTCTAAATCCTTTTTATTTTTTAAAAAATCTTTAAATAATTTTTCTCTTTGCATTTTATTCCTTCCTAAAAATATTTTTAGAAAAGATATGAAATTATTTTTTTAGTCTTGAAAAGAAAAAAAGACTAACTATTAAGTTAATCTTAAAGAATTTTTAAAAAGTAAAAAGTTGTCCAAAGTTTTGGAACACCTCAGAATTATTAACTAAAGGGCATATGCTTCTTTAAAAATTGAGTTGTTAAACAAAAAAATAATATTTTTTTAAAATATTTTATTAACTAAAGGTGTAAAATCTTTTTAAGTTTCTTCAGGGTTAATTTTGTAAACAACAATTTAAATTTTGAAGTTTGTTAAAAAACCTAACAACCCACTAATAATAAAAAATGTCTAAAAACAAGGAATATCGGTGCCACCCAAATATTTTTGTTGGTAAATAAGTAATGTTTTATCAAATGATTGTAAACATTTAGGAATGCATTTTTTTCATCACTGGAAAAATATTTTTTTGCTTATTAAAAAAACCAATATTTTGAATCATCCACAATTTTTTATAAACTTCAAAATTTCTTTGGCGATAACAAATTAAAAAAAAGATATTTTAAAAGCCCTCGTTAGTTTGAGGGCTGTTTTTTCTTACTCAAAAACTGCAAAATTTACTTTTATTTAATTAAAAAATATCTTTGCGGTTGAGATTTTTTCTATTTTGGGATGAATTGAGATATTATTTAAAATCATTTGTCCAATCTAGAACTTCTTTTTTTATTTTTTGCAGATACACGTTGTCGTCCCTATTTTTGATGGCCTGATCAATCAAATCTGCCAACTTAATGAAATCTGCTTCTTGAAATCCTTTTGTTGTCATGGCAGGCGTTCCCAACCTAATACCACTAGTAAACATTGGTTTTTCTTGATCAAAAGGAATAGTGTTTTTGTTGACTATAATGTTAACTTTTTCTAAAATGTTTGCAATTTTTTCTCCGGTAAAAAGAGGGTTTGTTTTTTTTAAATTAATTAAAAATAAATGATTATCAGTTCCTTGACTTACAACGTGATAACCTTTTTTTTGAAAAGTTTGAGCAAATGCTTGAGCGTTTTTAATTACTTGTTGTTGATAATTTTTAAATTCTAAACTTTGAGCTTCTTTGAAGGAAACAGCTTTAGCAGCAATAACATGCATCAAAGGCCCTCCTTGAATTCCCGGAAAAACAGATCTATTAATTTGTTGCATTATTTTTTCTTTGTTGGTTAAAATCAATCCCCCCCGAGGTCCTCTTAAAGTTTTGTGAGTCGTTGAAGTAACTATATCTGCTTGAGCTTCTAAAGGACAAGGGTGTAATTTGCATGCAACAAAGCCTGCAATATGAGCAATATCAGCCATTAAATAAGCATTGACTTCATTAGCAATCTCACGGAATTTTTGAAAATTAATTTTTCTGGAATAAGCAGAATATCCTGCGATAATTAATTTTGGTTTGATTTCCAAAGCCAGTTTTCTAATTGATTCATAATCAAGCATTTCTGTTGTTGGATCGACATTATAAGAATAAGATTGATAATATTTACCTGAAAAACTTAATTTATGTCCGTGAGTTAAATGCCCACCATCGTTTAAAGACAAACTTAAAATTTTATCGTTAGGTTGCAATAAAGCTTGTAAAACTGCCATATTAGCTTGAGAACCTGAATGCGGTTGAACGTTGGCATAACGAGCATTAAAGAGTTTTTTCGCCCTTTCGATGGCTATTTGTTCAATATCATCTACATTACCACAACCATGATAATATCTTTTTCCAGGATATCCTTCGGCGTATTTATTAGTTAAAATACTACCTTGAGTTTCTAAAACTTCTTTGGAAACGAAGTTTTCGGAAGCAATTAATATGATATTTTCTTTTTGTCTTTTTTTTTCTTGTTCGATTAGTTCAAATATTTTTGGATCTTTTAAACTTAATTGTGATTTCATAAAATTATCTAACACTCTTTTCTTATTTTATTTATTAACTGCACAAATATTTGATTAAAAAAAGTATGCAAACAACAAACATTAAGAAAAAATCTTTTAATTGAAGTCGATAAATATTCATTTTTGTTCTTTTTGCACCCAAAACATAACCTCTCACTTCCATAGCGTCGGAAAGAACGATTGATCTTTTGAAAACCAAAATAAAAATAGGCACCAACAAAGAGAGAAGATGGTTCACTTTTTTAAAAATATTTTTATTATTTAAATTCATTCCTCTTGATATTTGAGCTTTTAAGATTTTTTTAGTTTCTTGTAATAAAAAAGAATGGGCCATAAAAATTAAAGATAACATTAAAGCCAAAGTTTGGATAGGAATTTTAATTTTTTTTAAAGGAGATAAAAGAATTTGCAAACCATCATTAATTTCATTAAAAGAAATAATTTTATTAAATAAAAAAAAGAGCATCATAATCATAATTAATCTAGTTATAATTAAAACAATTCTCAAAAAAGAAGAAATTTTTAAATAATATGTAGTTGTAATGTCTGAGCGAAAATAAACAGGAAAAACAAAGACCAAAAACAAAATAATCAATAAATAAGATAGTTTGAAATGTATTTTTTTCTGCGTTAAAGAATAAAAAAAGAAACAAAAGAAAAGAATAGCCAAAGCATAATGATAGTTAACAATTTCTATTTCTATAAAATTATTTTTAGTCGTTGTTAGCTGCAATAACAAAGAAATAAAAAAGAAAAATCTTAAGTGTTTAATTCGAGAACAAAAATAACAAAAAGAAAGACCAAAAGAAAAACAAATTAACAATAAAGAACAAAAAACACTTGCATAAAGAGTCCACATTTTCAAATTAGAATGATTATTAATAGGCAATTGTAAAACAAAAAACAATAAAAGTAAAAAAGCCATAATTTTGATAGAAGGATGATTATGCCTTAAAGAATGCTCTAAATCTTTTTTTTTCATAAAAAATATCCTTTAATCATAAAATTTTTTTAAATATTTTAACAAATCTGGAAAACAATATTGAGGCTTAAAAGGGATTCCTAAAGTTTTATTTAAATGTTGCAAAATTTTAAAAGTTTCTGGAAAGTCTAAATTAAAACGGTGGAATTCAGGATTTTCAAAAAAAGCTTTGGTTTGGCCATCAAAAAGAATTTCTCCTTTGTCCAAAGCAATCACCCTTTTGGCATATTGCGCCACCAAATTCATATCGTGAGTAATTAAAATAATACTCTTTTCAAAAACAACATTCAAATCGTTTAAAAAACGCATAATACTTGTTTTGCTGATTGCATCCAAACCTCTTGTGGGCTCATCCAAAATTAAAATATCTGGCTCCATTGCAATAATTCCTGCAAGAGCTACTTTTCTTTGTTGCCCATCGCTAATTTGAAAAGGTGATTTGAGATATAAATCTGTTTTGATGCCAATGTGTTTTAAAGCTTCTTTTGCTTTTTGGTGAGCTATTTCTTTATTCTTGAAAAAATTTTCTGGCCCAAACATGACGTCTTTTAAAATAGTTGCTTCAAAAAGTTGATATTCTGGAAATTGAAAAACTAAGCCTACTTTTTTCCTTAAAGCAGTTAATAAATTTTTATTTGTTTGGTTGTTAATGTTTTGGTTAAAAATAGTTATTTTTCCGTTGTTTGTTGTAAGCAAAGCATTCATTAATTGTACTAAAGTTGATTTTCCTGAACCTGTTTTGCCTACTAATGCAATAAATTCGTTTTTCGCCGCTATTTTTAAATTAATATTATTTAATGCCAAAACAGTTTGATTTTGATTATTTTTTGGATAAAAAAAATTTACTTTTTCAAATTGTATTCCCATAAAATATCCTTTAATTTTTGTAAGCTTGGAGTTAGTTTTAATTGACTATCTTTTGACAATTGATAATAAAGTTTTAAAGCTAAAGGAGGTTTGAAATTATATTGGTCTAAAAACGCTTCGTTTTGAAAAAAACTTAAGGGACTCATTGTCTTTATTAATTTGCCTTCGTGTAAAATAACTATTTGATGACTTTTAGCAGCTAATTCTAAATCATGAGTGATAGTGATTAAAGTTTTTCCTTGAATTTGTTGAATAATATTTTTGATTTCTGTTGCTCCTTGAGGATCTAAAAAAGCAGTGACTTCATCAAAAACAATAATGTTTGTTTCCATTGCCAAAATGGAGGCAATGGCAACTCTTTGTTTTTGTCCTCCTGAAAGAAAAGAAACATTTCTATCCAATAAATGATCTATTTTTAACATTTTGCTATATTTATCAATTTTTGCAATAATTTCTTGTCTTGTTAAGTTATAATTTTCTAAACCAAACGCAATATCTTCGCGTGCAGTCATACCTGTAAATTGATAATCAGGGTTTTGAAAAATTATACCTATTTGTGGCCGAATGTGTGGTAAATTTTTTTCATTCATTAACTTTTTATCAATCGTAAGCGAGCCTGTTTGAGGCTTCAATAAACCTAATAAAATTTTGGCTAAAGTAGATTTTCCGGAACCATTATGTCCTATAATAGAAACCCATGAATTCTTTTCAATTTTTAAATTTAAATTTTGAAGAATAGGGTTGTTTTGATAATAAAAACTTAAATCTTTAATTTCTATCATATTTTAAAATGAATTCCTTTATTATTTCTTACTTAATCTTTTTTTGATTTGTCAAGTCAAAATTTACTATCGTCTATTTTTTGAATGTAATTAGTAATACTATCAACAATTGTTTTAAAATGTTTTTCATCGAAAGGACTTTTTAATCCTGTTTTTTCTAAAAGTTTTAAAAAGCTTTGCGATCCACCTATTTGACATAATTTCAAATATGTTTCCCAAGCTTGTTGATAATCTTTTTGGCTTAGCGACCAAAGTTCAAAAGCGCAAACTTGAGCCAAAGTATAGTCGATATAATAAAAAGGACTAGAAAAAATATGACTTTGACGCAACCAAAAATTACCTTTTTCTAAAAAAAGATCACTTTCATATTCATTTATGAGTAAATATTTTTTTTCTAAATCACGCCATATTTTTTTTCGTTCTTGAGGGGTGATGTGAGGATTTTGATAAATTTCTTCTTGAAAGTAGTCAACTAAAGCACCATAAAGTAAAAAATTAAGTCCTTCTGAAAGGTGTAAAAATTTATATTTTGCTTCCTCTGAACCAAAAAAATTCTTCATCCAAGGCCAAGCTAAAAATTCCATCCCCATAGAACTAATTTCTGCCGCTTCTAACGTAGGAAAACGATATTCAGGAATAAAATGACGACTTTGATATACTTGGAAAGCGTGTCCAAATTCGTGAGTTAAAACATCTATATCATGACTTGTTCCATTGAAATTAGCAAAAATAAAAGGAGCTTGAAACAACGGTAAATAAGTGCAGTACCCTCCACCTGTTTTATTCGGTTTACTTTCTAAATCTAATAGTTGTTTATCTAGCAAAAAATCAAAAAAAACTTTAGTTGCTGGCGACATTTGATGATACATTTGTTGTGCATTTGATATTTTTGTCTTTGTGTCTCCTTCAGGTGTGGGGTTGCCACTTAAAAAATGAATTTTTTTATCATAACTTTCCAGTTTATTAATTTTTAAACGGTTACTTTTCTTTTGTTGCGTCATTTGATAAAAAGGCAAAACATGTTTTAAAATGTTTTCTCGGTAAGTTTTTACTTGTTGTTGTGAATAGTCTGTTCTCCCTAAAAGATCATATCCTAATTGAACAAAATTATCATAACCTAATAAATTAGCCATTTTGTGCCTGATATTGACTAATTGATCATAAATGTGGTCATAATCGGATTCATTTTTAGCAAAAAAATGAGAAACAGCTAATTGAGCCTCTTTTCTTGTCTCTCTTTGTTGTGCTTCTAAAAAAGGTCCCATTTGGCTTAAATTATACATCTTGTTTTGAAAGTTAACGTTGGGTTGAGAGATTAAGTTTTCATATTCTGTGACTAAAGCGTTTTCTTCTTGCAATAAAGGGATAATTTGAGGATGAAAAGTTTTTAATTCCAAATGGTTTTTTTGAAATAAAAATAAACCAAAATAAGATGCTAGTTGGTCATAATATTTGCTTTGGCTGATTTTTTCTAAAAATTGATGTTGTAATTCTTTGATTAAAGGGGCGTTATGGTCGCAAAAAGCTTGTTCTTGTTGATAAAAGTTATCTTTAACATTTAAGCTATTTCTGATATTGACTAAAGTAAACATGGAGCTAATTTGATCCATTATTTGATTCATGTTTTTCATAATTGTTATTTGTTCTCCCAAAGAAGAAGATAAAAACGATTCAATCATCGGAGCAACTTGCTCTTTGATTTTGGGAATATTAATTCTTTGATATTTAAAATCTTTAAATTGCATAAAATGCTCCTTTAGTTAATTAAATGTTGTCAAAAAACTCTAATCTTGGAAGTAATTTTTTCAAAATCAAAGCTAGTATAAGCGAAATGATAGGAACAATAACTATTAATCTTATCCCTAAATCAATTTTTAATATGTGAATTATTTGATCGAATTTTTGGATATCCAATAAGTCTAGTTTATAACGATATTTCAATATATTATACCAACTTACAATTTGAAATAAACTTGATGCCAAAAGAATCACAAAATAAAATTTACAAAAATTATCTTTTTTTTTTAAGAATAAACTAGGAATTAAAACAAAACAAAGAGCACAAAAAAGACTTTCTAAAGGATTATAATGAGTCCTTTTGGTTTTTAAATAAAAAATGAACATTTCGGATAAAAAACCACCCACGAAAGCCATCATTTTAGGAACGTAAAAGGACATTACAATCAAAGGAAAAAAAATAAAATAACGAAAATAAGGAATTAAAAAGCCAGGAACACCTATTTCTTTTATTAAATAAGATAGTGCAACAGGCATATATGATAAAAAAGAGGCAAGAACGATGTGTCTTAAAATTTTGTTTTTATTATAAATATTTTGTTGTACCATAATTTTTTCTTTTTCTTTTTTTGATGATGTATCCATATTAATTTATTTATATATTATTATTTATTTTGTAAATACATTTTGAGCCTAGGATTTAAAAAAGAGAATATAAACCCCGTGATTAAAAAATTATTTAAGACAGGAATAATATTATAAAATAAACATAAAATATTTGGATATTTTAATAAAGCAGGAGGATAAGAATAATCGTTGTTATTTTGGATTGTTTCTAACAAAATTTTTAACCAAATAAAACGCGAAGCTATAAATTTGAAAAACAAGACCAAAGAAAAAATTATGAATAAATTACTCCAAATTTTTTTATATTTATTAAAATAGGAAAAATTAGGTAGATATAATAATCCTGATAAACCATAAGCCATATCTACCAAAAAATAATCTAATAGCAAGACACTCAATTTTTCAGGCAACGTTAAACCGTTGATTTCCATATAGCCCATTAAATTGCTATAAAAAAACGCTTTTAAAATATGAAAACAAGCATATAACGTAGCAAAAATGAGGCTGTATTTTAATCCTAACAAAAAACCAATTAAAATTAAAGGTACAAGTGCCATTTTAAACAGGGAGCCAATTCCACTGCTAAATTTGGCGCTTCCTATAAATTCTAAAACAATAGTTAAGCCAAATAAAACCGAAGCGATAACGTATTTTTGCAAAGGAGAATTGAAAACAATAGTTTTTGTATTATTATTTTTGAACATAATTTTGTTTTTCTAAAAAAATTAACATTCTTTTTATAAAAAATGTCATTGTGCCATATTTATTTTCCATTTTTTGATTTGATTAGTTTTTATTTTAATAAAGTTGGAAATTATGAAAAAGTGGTTGGCATCAATTTTATCCCCCTTTTTCTTTTTTTGTTTTTTAAAATTAACAAACCAAATTTAAAATAAAATTACTCTTGCAGTAAAAAAATTAATTTTTAAAATTAGCTTGTTGCTAAATCACGAAATATGTGTTAAGCCTATCTTTAATTTTTTAGTTGTTTTAAAAAATAAATTTTGCTATCACAAAAAATTAAATAATTAAATTCCGTTGTTTTTTCGGTTATCTTTTTCTAACTTTTGAGATGCAAACATATATTTAAATAATGTAACTTTAAATCTTGAAAGTTTAGACAAATATATTTAATTTTTTTATTTGTTTTTAAAAATTTAATTAAAACTTTTTAAATTAAAAAGAATATATTTAATGGTGCGTGATAAAAATATTTGGTTATTATAATAATTTATCTTTTTGACTTTCTTGATTTTCAAAAATAAAAAAATAAACGCTTGTTATTTTTCAAAAAAACATTATTCAGAAAAATGAAATTATGAAAATTTCAACATTTAAAACGAGTAGCAGATAAGCCTATCCTAATTTTTCTTAAAAATTTTTTAAATTTTTTTAGCTTAACTTAAAAAGATATATAATCCATGTTATTTCATAAAAATCATAGATATTCTAATGATTTTTTTGAAAATAATTGGCAGTAATTGTAATTTTTCCTGCCTTAATTTTGGTAAGCAAAAAATAATTTTCAACAGTCGTTTGAAGAAATCTTTAGTTGAAAGGATATAATAATATTTTTCTATTAAAAGATTGCAGATGATTTAATGATTATTTTTTTGAAAATTAATTTATTAAATTTTTAAAACCAATATTATTATAACTTAATTTAGGATTGATGTTGGAACAAAATAAAAAGCATTTAAAAACAAAACCGGGATTTGGTGCTGTTGTTTTTTAGGTGTTGTAGAATGATAAAAATTATTTTATTTGCTTTTGAGTTTAGTTGTTTTTTCAAAATTTTTTAGAAAGTGTTTGTCGAAAAACGAAAAAATAATTGGTAGTGGTTGTTTTTTTTATTTTTTAATAAGTTTGCCAACAATTTTATTTTTGAAGTTGCGCGCTGTTCCTTTTTTTAAGACTTTTGATTTAAAAATTATTCTTTAAAACTAAAAAAATTTTATAAGTTTTTTCATGATTTGTTAGTTTAAAAAGATGAAAAAAATTAATAATATATATGGTAAATATATAAAGAAAGAAATAAAAACTTTTGAATAGTTTTTATTTCTTTCTTTATATTACATATACATATATTATACTATTAAATAATATTATTACTTTATAATTAATAAAATATAAAATTTTTTTCTTCAAAAAACCAATTAAAAACTGGTACTGGTTGAGAACAACAAATTTAAAAATAATTAATATTTTATATTTTGACAAATAATTTTAATTATGTTATAATAAAAGTAATTAATAAACAATTTGGTTTTTCAGAAAATCATATTTTTTTTGGAAAAAAATGTTGTTCTCAAATGGTGCCATTTTTGTGGAGCTTACCATACAGAGGGCGTTGACAACAAAACCATTGACGGCATAAAGCTAGAAATGATAAAGAAATACCACAAAGAATACGTCAACAACCAATACAATCCGCAACCTGTCAAAAAAGTATTAATACCAAAAGATAAAAATAAAACGAGACCGCTAGGCATCCCAACCATAAAAGATAGAATAATCCAGAAAGCAATGGAACAACTTTTAACCCTCTATTTTGAAAACATCTTCTCAGAATGGAGCTTCGGATTCAGAAGCAAGAAATCATGCCATGATGCCGTAAAACGTGTCAAACAAAGATTCAAAGGGATAGATTATATAATAAAAATCGACATTAAAGGTTACTTTGAAACCATCAACCACGATATCCTCAATAAGATGTTAAACAAATACATCAGAAAGGCCAAAACGTTAAAAACAATCAACCAATGGCTCAAAGCAGGAATAATGGAAAATGGAATCAAATACGAATCATTATCAGGAACACCGCAAGGTGGGATAATATCCCCTTTATTATCAAATATATATTTACATTACATCGATAAGAAAATGGAAGAACTGATAAGAAACGGCAAACCGATAATGAAAGCAAATCCCGAATATTGGAAGGCATACACAAAAAAACAACATCACAATCTATCAATAGATAGTGAAATAAACCTGAACCCAAACCCGAGAATAGAATACATCCGCTACGCAGATGATTTTATTATTGGAATAAAAGGAGAACACCACGAAGCAGAAAGGATTAAAACCCAAGTACTCAAATGGCTAGAACAAGACTTGAAACTCGTGGTAAACCGCGACAAATCAAAAATTGTAAAAGCCACTAAGGGCACAAGGTTCCTATCTTATATGGTAAAGGTAAACCCAACCAACAAAACCCGCAAAAAGAAAACAACAAAAAACTCACTGAACGGGCAAGTACAAATCCAAATCCCAAAAGACACAACAAGAGACTACGGGAAAGAATACGGTTGGACCAAAAACGGGAAAGTAAAACACGACGAAACACTAGCAAGTAGGGAAGCACTAGAAATAATACGAACCTACAAATCAATAACGCTCGGCATTATCCGATACTTTTGTCTAGGAAACAACCTAGCACAATTAACACATTTATACTATTTGGCGGAATACAGTTGTTTAAAAACACTAGCGAGAAAATGGAAAACATCTATCGCAAAAGTTCGGCGAAAATTAAGGAACGGCAAAACTTGGGGGATTCAATACAACCTCAAGAATAAAACCAAAGTTGATAGCTGGGACAAACTGGACTGGGAAAAGATAAAAAGGATGAGAAAAACAAAGGGGAATCCCGATGTAATTATCAACCGTTATCTCTACCAAGGACGAACAACACTAACATCACGCTTAAAGGCGGAGAGATGTGAAGTTTGCCAAACAGAAAACATCCCACTAGAAATCCACCACACAAAAACAGTGAGAAACTCCAACTGGCAAAGTATCCTTAATAAACAAACAATCGCTTTATGTAGGAATTGTCATCGCAAGAGAACAAACCAACAAATAAACGATATAACCCAAAACAAAAAGAAGAGAATGATTAAGATACACAGTTAACCGCAAGGTTAATCCCGTAAAAAGGGTAAATGATGGAAAGCCGTATGCTTGGAAACTTACTCGTACGGTTTGGAGGGGGGGCTGTTTGTAATAGAAAGTAGAAAAACAAATCCTACAATCGAAACGCAAATAATCTATCCCTATAAAAGATAGTCTTTTTTTGTTATTCGGGGCTGTCAATATTATATTCCTCACGACACCCCTTTTTTTATGTTATAATATCATAAGATTGGAATTATTGAAATCGTTTTTTTAGATTCTGATTCTAAAATTAAAAAAATTTCCAAAGGGAAAAAGGGAAGGTGTTTTTTGAAAAATTACAACGCAGACAGTATTCAAATTTTAGAGGGTTTGGAAGCAGTTCGTAAAAGACCAGGAATGTATATTGGCTCTACTGCTGCTAAAGGATTACATCATTTAGTTTGGGAAATTGTTGATAATTCCATTGATGAAGCTTTAGCGGGTCATGCAAACGAAATCACTTTAGAGATTTTACCCGGAGACATCATTAGTGTAACTGATAACGGTAGAGGAATTCCTGTAGGGATTCACCACAAAACAGGTAAACCAGCGGTAGAAACCATTTTAACTACTTTGCACGCAGGAGGAAAATTTGACAGCTCTTCTTATAAAATTTCGGGCGGTCTTCATGGAGTGGGAGCCTCTGTTGTAAATGCTTTATCTAGTTGGTTTAGTGTTGAAATTCATTTGGATAAAAAAATCCATTATCAAAAATATGAAAAAGGGGTCCCTGTTGCTCCTTTAGAAGTTATTGGTAAAACAGACCGCAAAGGGACAGTTATTAAATTTTTAGCTGATCCTTCCATTTTTCAAGAAACTACTATTTACGATGCCAAAATTTTGAAAGAACGCATCCAACAATTATCTTTTTTAAATAAAGGACTTAAATTAAATTTAATTGACCAAAGACAAGAAAAACCTGTAAGCTTTAATTTTTATCACGAAAAAGGCTTGCAAGATTACCTTACTTTTATTAATCAAACTTATATGCAAAAACCTTTTCATAATCTTTTTGTTTTAGAAAAAGAACTTGATAATTTGGCTTTAGAAATTGTGTTTGAATACACTGTTAATGATGATGAAAAAAGTAAACAACAAGAAGAAGAACAAGCAATTAAAAATTACACTCAAACTCAAAAAATTTATTCTTTTGTTAATAACATCCACACTCATGAAGGCGGAACACATGAAGAAGGTTTTAAATTGGCTTTAAGTAGGAATTTTTCTAAATATGCTAAAGATTATAATCTTTTAAAAAAAAATGAAAGTTTATTAAGTGAAGATATTTTAGAAGGAATCACTGCAATTATTTCTTTAAAGCACCAAGATCCACAATTCGAAGGACAAACTAAAGCTAAATTAGGCAATGTTGAAGTAAGACAAATTGTTTCTCAATATTTTGGTGAAGCTTTAGGAAGATTTTTATTAGAAAATCCAGGTGATGCTAAAAAAATTATCGAGAAATGTTTACTTTCTGCAAACGCTCGTCTAGCTGCAAAAAGAGCGCGTGAAATTGTAAGAAACAAGCCGCTTGATACTTTAGGTTTTGCTGCTAAATTAGCTGATTGCCGTAGCAAAGATCCAAAAATTTCTGAACTTTATATTGTCGAAGGAGATTCTGCAGGAGGTTCTGCTAAACAAGGAAGAGATTCTCATTTTCAAGCAATTTTGCCTTTAAAAGGGAAAGTGTTAAACGTTGAAAAAACTCAATCTTCCAAAATTTTAACTAACAAAGAAATCAAATCCTTAATTCAAGCAATTGGCATAGGTGTTGATATCAATAAACAAAAAAACCTCAACTTAGATAAATTACGTTATCATAAAATTATTATTATGACCGATGCGGATGTTGATGGTGCTCACATTAGAACCTTGCTTTTAACTTTCTTTTTCAGAAATTTAAGGATTTTAATTGAAAAAGGTTATATTTATTTCGCAAGACCTCCATTATATAAATATCAAAAAGGTAAAAATATTACTTATTTTTACGAAGAAAAAGAGAAAATCGATTTCTCCCTCAAAAAAAATATTAAAGATGGTTTTCAAAGATATAAAGGATTAGGTGAAATGAATCCGGACCAACTTTGGGAAACTACAATGAATCCTGAAAAACGAACACTTTTACAAGCCTCTTTAAAAGATGCTTTAAATGCTTTAAGCGACGAAGAAGCGATCAAAGAAGCAAATTCAACTTTTAATATCTTGATGGGTAAAGAAGTTTTTCCAAGAAAAGAATTCATTTTAAATAATGCTTTAGAAGCGGATTTAGATGTTTAAAAACTATAAAAACAACCAGCTAATTAAATAAAGTAAAGAGGCAAAAAACATGATTAACCAAAATCCTAATTTGAATCAAGGAAAGATTAAAGAAGTTAATTTAAGCGCAGAAATGCGAAAATCTTTTTTAAGTTATGCAATGAGCGTGATTGTTGCTCGCGCTTTGCCAGATATCCAAGATGGATTAAAGCCGGTCCAAAGACGTATTTTATACGGAATGAAAGAATTGTCTGTTTATAGTAATTCTAGTTATAAAAAAGCTGCTCGTATTGTCGGTGATGTGATGGGGAAATACCATCCCCATGGTGACTCTAGTATTTACGAAGCGATGGTAAGAATGTCACAAGATTTTAGCTATCGTTATCCTTTAGTGGACGGACATGGTAATTTTGGCTCCATTGATGGCCACAAAGCAGCGGCTATGCGTTACACAGAAGTTAAAATGGCCAAAATCGCAATGGAATTAATTAAAAACATTGACAAAGAAACTATTGAATTTGTAGATAATTATGACGGAAGTGAAAAAGAACCTTTGGTTTTACCAACAGCGATTCCTAATTTATTAATTAACGGTGCTACCGGTATTGCTGTTGGGATGGCGACAAAAATCCCTACTCATAATTTAGCTGAAGTGGTTGATGGTTTAATTGCTTATATCAAAGATAAAAATATTTCTATTCTTGGATTGATGCAATATATTAAAGGTCCTGATTTTCCTACTGGAGGCGAACTTTTAGGTTTGAAAGGACTTGAAAACGCCTACAAAACCGGTCAAGGATCGGTTATTATAAAAGCCAAAACTCATATTTTAGAAGAAAAGGGAAAAACTTTAATTGTTGTTACAGAAATCCCTTATCAAATTAAAAAAAGTGCTTTAATTGAAAAAATTGCGTTTTTAGTAAAAGATAAAGTTATCGAAGGAATTACAGACCTTAGAGATGAATCCAGTCGCCAAGGGATGAAAATAGTTATTGAATTAAAAAAAAATGCCAATTCCAAAGTCATTTTAAACCAATTATATAAACATTCTCCATTAAGAATTTCTTTTGGGATTAATATGGTTGCTTTGGTTGACAAAAAACCGCAATTAGTTTCTTTAAAAACAATTTTGGAAGCTTTTTTTAATTTTCGTATTCAAGTCATCAACAAACAAAAATTTTTTGAACTCAAAAAAGCTCAAGCAAGAAAACATTTAGTTTTTGCTTTTTTAACTATTTTAAAAGATATTCAAAATGCTATTAAATTAATTAAAAACTCTTCGGATACTAAAGATGCTCAGCAAAAATTAATGGATCAATATCAATTTGATGCAATCCAAAGTAAAGCCATTTTAGAAATGAGTTTACAAAGATTATCTAACCAAGAAACTCAAAAATTATTTATTGAAGAACAAAAACTAACAAAAGAAATCGCAGAATGCCAAAGCATTATTGAGTCTCAACCAAAGAAAGAAAAAATATTAGAAAAAGAACTTTTAGAAATTAAAAAGAAATATCAAGATGAAAGAAGAACTGTTCTTAATTTTGATGCTGCTTTAGATGACAAAGATGAAGATTTAATTGAACAAAAAGAAATTATTATCACAATCACTAATAAAGGTTATATTAAAGTTACGGATGCAGAATTTTACCGTCAACAAAAAAGAGGCGGCAAAGGCGCTGCTGGCATGAAAATTTATGAAGAGGATTTCATCGAACATTTGTTATTCACTTCTACTCATAATTTTCTTTTGTTTTTCACTAATAAAGGTAGAGTTTATCAATTAAAAGGATATCAAATTAATTTAAGCGATAAAAGCTCTAAAGGGATCCCTTTAGTTAATTTATTAAATTTGAAACCAGGCGAAACTTTAACTTCTTGCGCTAGTGTCAAAAATTTTGATCAACCCGATAATTATTTATTTTTTGCTACTAAAAAAGGCATAGTTAAAAAAACTTCTTTAAAAGAATACTCTAATATTCGCGAAAATGGCAAAATTGCCATTGTTTTAAGAGATGATGATGAAGTATTAACGGTTGCAAACACCAATGGACGTCAAAATATTATTTTGGCTTCCAATAACGGTAATGCTATTTGTTTTGATGAATCCCAAACTAGAAAAACTAGCCGACAAAGTCAAGGCGTTATCGGAATGGATTTAAAGAAAGGCGAATTTTTAATTGGTGCTGCTTTGTTTGACCCCAATTCCAAAGATCAAAGTATTTTAGTAATGACTGAAAAAGGCTATGGAAAAATTACAAGTGTCAATCAATATCGCATTCAATCCCGCAATGGCAAAGGTTCAAAAACAATTAAAATTAATAGTAAAACAGGAAGACTAATTGCTTTAAAAACTGCCGCTTCTTCACAAGATTTAATTATTTCTTCTGATAAAGGACAAGTGATAAGAGTGTCTATTTCTGATATCAAAAACACTAAACATAAAGCAACTCAAGGAACTAAAATTATAAAGTTAAAAACCGGTCATAAAGCTGTTTTAGTTGCAGTTGAGTCAAAAATTAATGATTAATCCCAAAAATCCCTCTTTGTCAAAAACAATTTCTTTAACTAAAATAACTAATTCTTCAGCTCAAACTCAAAAATTAGGTTTTTGGTTGGGAAATCAATTAGCGAATCGAACGGATAAAACAATTATTTTGTTGCAAGGAACTTTAGGAACCGGAAAAACAACTTTTACTAAAGGTTTTATCAAATCTTTTGGCATTAAACAATTGGTAACAAGTCCTACTTTTGTTATTTTAAAAACTTACGTTGGTCTTAAACAAAAAATTTATCATCTAGATTTATATCGCCCTTCTTTGTCAATGGATCTTTGCCAAGATTTATTGGAAGATTTTGGCAATCAAGATTTTTTAATGGTTGAGTTTCCAGAAGATTGTAGCAAAGTTTTTCCTGATTTTAATTTTTTAGTTAAAATTGATTTTTTAAACAAAAAACAAAGAAAAATTACAATAAAGCAAATAAAAAACTAAATAAAAAAATATTTTATTTTAAACAACCTTTTACTTTTTTAACTTCTCCAAAAGATTGATAATTCTAAACCCTAAACTTTACAACAATTTTTTTATAATAAAAAACTTAAGAAAGCATTTTTTTATGATTGCAAAAAAACTTTTAATTTTGGATACTTCTACCAAAGCTCAAATAATTATTTTTTCAAATAATAATCAAATTAAAACCTTACAAAAAAAACTTTTTGTAAAAGATTATGTTGCCTCTATTGTCCCTTTGATTGATCAAGTTTTACAAGCTAACAAAATCACTTTAAAAGAAATTGATGCTTTAATTGTTGGCGTAGGTCCTGGTTCTTATACAGGGACAAGAGTGGCTGTATTAACGGCCAAAATGCTTTCTTTAAGTTTACAAATCCCTTTATATCAAATTAGCAGTTTACTTCTTTTAACTAGTGGTTATGATTTTCATTCTCTCACTCCTTTAATTGATGCTAGAAATGATGCTTTTTTTGCTTTAAATATTCACAATAATCAAATTCGTTTAAAAGAAGGCCGTTATCATTCTTCTTTTTTGGAAACTTTTTCCAATCATTTATTAATTACTCCTCAAACTATTAAAATCGCACTTGCTCCTCTTTTTCAGTTTATGAAAAAAGTGCCAAACCCTCATTTATTAGTTCCTAATTATCTTCTTTCAATTCAATCACAAAAAGAATAATTAATTTATGTCAAACTACCTTATATTATAAAAAAAGAGTCTTGTTACAAAGACTCTATTTTGTTATCGTAAGACATTTTTTTGCTTTATTAAACTATTTTTTATTTTGAAAAGATATGGAAATATCTAACTAATTTTAGATTTTAAAGAATGATTAAAATTTTTTAAGTTTGTTTAAAAAACCTAACAGATCGAATTATTAAAAATATTTTCAAAACATTTATTAAAATTTTTTTTATCTAATAAAATTAATTTTTTAATTTAAAGTCTAAAATAAGTTAATGAACTTTAATTTATAAAATAAAATTATTTACTAAAGTTTTTTTCTGCTCTTATAGCCTTAATTTTTTTCTTTAGCTTTTATCCACGTTAAAAAAATATGTTAATTGATTTATAACTTATTCTATCAACTAAACACTAATTTTTAATTTAAGAAAATCGCAATTTAAAAAACTTCCTTTCCATCTTTTATATTATTGTTTTATATTAAAAAAAAGAGTCTTGTTGCAAAGACTCTATTTTTATAACCTAAAAAAATAATTAGATTTTGTTGGTTTTTTTCTATTTTTTAATTAGAAGACTGATAAACATAATTAAATTTTAATCCTTTAACACCATCCGGAAAATATTGTTGCAAAGTCGTCAATTGATTTAAATTATTGTAATTATATTCATATTTAAAATTATTATTTGATTGTGGATTTTCTTCTTCTTTGACGATAATTTGCCCTAATTCATTATATGTGTATGTGTATTTTTTATCGTATATATTTTCAAGATAACATTTTTTTTCTTTTATTTTGTCATTCTTGTTGTAAATTAAATCGCATTTGTGTTCATCACTTCCATCGCGATTATAGTATTGTAAAGAGATTATTTTGCCTTCGTTATCATAAAAATATTTGAGTTTTTGATTTGCATTTAGCTCTCCTTCATTGGAAGCTTTTTTTGTTGGCAAAACTTCAAAGATGATGTAATCATTTAAAATAGAAATGCTGTTTTGATTTTTGGTTAATGGAAGGTAAATATTGTTGTTTGGTATTTTTGGAACTTTTTGGGGATTGATAATTGGAGTTTGGGTTGCGTTATTATATATTTGCTCTTTTTTATTGTGTATTTTTTCTTTTTTAGTTTGAAGAAAATAAATGAGGCTTGTTATCAAGACTAAAAGGAAAAGGGCAATGAAGCATATTTTTTTCCTTTTTGAGTTATTATTCATTTTGTTGTTCTTTCTTGAGGTTTGTAAATAAATTAAAAAGTTTGTTGTTTTATTTTTTGAGACAACTTTGGGTTTTAAAATTATTGAACTTTTTCCAAAGTTTAGCCAACTTTTTTTATGTTTTCTTTTAAAATTAAAAAATATTGCGACAATTTAGAATTTATTCAAATTAAAAAAAATCTAAAATTTTACCATTCGATTTAAAAAATAATTCTCAACTATAAAATTACTTCATTTTTTGATGGTTTGTTTATTTCTGTCAATTGGTTAATATTAAATTTTTCAAAAATTTAAGTATTTATTTTTCATAAACTAAACAAATTTTCCTCACAAGCTTGAAAAAATAATGCATCCAACCAAAAAAGCATCAAAAGAGATGATTTTTTTGCCAAATGGCAAACAAACACATTTGGATATGGTCCTGAAAAATGGGGTTGTTAAATAACAAAATAATATTTTTTCAAACTACTTATTAACATAGTTTGTTTTTTTGTTAGTTTTTTTGCTGGCTAAACGAGATTTTTAGTTTTTTATATTCTTTTCTTAGTGTGGCTGATACATTGCAAATGTTTGATTATACTTATGTTTATTGTTTCATATTTTTTTAAATTTGTTTTTAAAATTAGTTTTTATAAAAATGTTTTTAGACAAAATTGGAAAATTATTTTTAGTTTTAAAGATTTTTTAAAAGCAAAAAGCTGTCCATATTTTTTTGAAGCAGATAAAATAAATGAAAAAAGGCATAAAAAAAAGACTATCTCAAAAAGATAGACTTTATTTTTTGAAATAAAAACTTAATTATTGCTAGAAATCTGATATTTTTTATCAATTTTTTAACTTCATCTAAAAAACTTACCTTTTGGGAAGTATTTTTTAATCTTTTGTTAAACTAGTTTTTTTAATCTTCGTTTTTATCTTTTTTGTTATGTTTAAGTTAAATTTAGTTGTTTATTATGATAAATTATATTCAACAAAACCTTTAAATTGGCTAGAGCCATTAGCTGTCACTTTTAATTTATTGTCAGCTACAGTTAATGTTACATCAGCTAATTTAACTTGGCTATCAGCATTTTTTTTAACTTTGTTTAAAACAGAATCTTGTTGAGGAGTAGTTATTTCTTCTTGGGTTAAAGTAATTTTTTCTGAAGCTGGTTTTAAAACAGTATTTAATTCTACTTTAGCTGGTGCTGCTTGTGAAGCTTGTACTAAATTATATTCAACATGTCCTTGAAATTTACTAGAATCTTTAGCAGCCACTTTTAGTTTTTTACTTTCATCAGTTAAAGTAATTGTAATGTCCGCTAGTTTAACTTGGCTATCAGTATTTTTTTTAACTTTGTTTAAAACAGAATCTTGTTGAGGATTGGTTATTTCTCCTTGGGTTAAAGTAATTTTTTCTGTATTAGTTTTTAATACGTTGCTTAGTTGTATTTTCTTAAAAAACATAAGCCAAACTAAAACCGCTATTACTACCGCTAAAACAACTGCAACAGCTGAACTAACTAGTATTTTTTTCTTTTGTTGTTCTTCCATTTTTGTCTCCTTTTTTTCTTTTGTTTGTCAAAAATTAATTTTATTTTTTTAAAGATTATCAAAAAAATTGCTTAATTTATCAAAAAAAATCATTCAATCACTACCGCTTTATCTCAAAAAAATATTTCTCTAAATTAGTTAAACAACTTTATTTAATTTATCAAAAAAAATTGGCAAAAAAAGTTTTTGTCTTTTCTCACGCTCTATTGTTTAAAAAAAATTTTCATTTGTTTTTTTGGGTTTAGAATTTGGGGTATTTTTTTGATAATTTGCTTATTCTTTTTTTGATATTTCTATTTAATTTTTTTAATTATTTTTTTATAATAGGTTTTTCAATCAATTTTGCAAACCTATTATTATCATATCATTATTTTTTTATTTTATTGCATTAAAAAAATTAAATAGAAATATCAAAATTATTTTTAGTATTTTTGGAAAACCACTTTTTAAGGTGGTTTTCCCGTTTTTTTAGTTTTGAAAAGTACGTACAAAATTAACGTCACTTTTTTTATTTAATTTTATAAAAATGTGACAACAAAACGTCACATGTTGTTTTTAATTTTTTAATTGTTCCAAAGAAAAATAACAACACTTTCAATCAAGTCTTTTAATAAAGCTTTAGTAAGGTGTTCAGTGATGAATTTGCATGATGGATCTTGTTGCTTTACGATTTCAACTTTTGCTGTTTCAAAGATATTTTGCAAAGTATCTTTTAAAACTTGTTTCATCCAAACACCATCATAAAGATGTTTTTTAAAATGATCAACTTCAACATCACTCCAACGAGAAACATTTAAAATGTCGTCAATTAAAAGATTTAACCAAACTGTTACTGTTCTTTTGTTATCTGGATAATTTTTTCTTAAATCGACTTGAATTTCATTGACTACTTTTGATGTTGCCAAAACTGTTTTATTAGCTAAAGAATCTTTGATATCATTCAGTAAATCTTTGCTTTCAGTAATAGTTCTAACAACTTCATGCGTGTTTTCGTCATTTTCAGCGGCAAAAGCAAATGGCACAAACCTTTCGCACAACAAGAAGCAAACTAACATCAAGATAATTAAATAATTGCGTTTGAAAAAAATTTTTTTCACAATTACAAAACCCCCTAATAAAAAATAACAAACAGAAAATTTCTTCTTGTAATTAAATTTTATCATAAAAAACTCATTTAAGACAATTTTTTGCATCATCTCAATTGCATTTGTTTTTGTTTTACAAGTGATTCCTTTTTTTGTGGCTTTTGTTTGATGGAAGATGTTTTTCAAACTCTTTCTTTTAATTTACTTTTTGATTTAAAAATTTCAATTATACATGAATATATTCCTTTCAAAATTGGAGTTATTGAATAAAAAAAATAGTTTTTTCAAACTACTTATAAGACTAGTTTATTTTTTTAGTTTTTTCATTTGAAAAATTATAAACAAATTAATTAATTTTTACGTTTTTCATAAATAAATTGTTTTTTAATTTGAATTTAATATTTTGAAGTAATAAAAAATTTTAGTTTGGAGGGGATTTTAAAAAAAATTAGTGTTAATATTATATTAATAATTTTTTCAGCATCCCATGTTATCAAAACCTTTTATAAAAGGCCACAAAAAAACAAACACACATAAATAAACATGAAAGAAAAATTATTTCCAAACTCAACTAAAACAAATATAGGATTTTGCATCAGTAACGATTAATTAAAAATAAAACATAGTTTGTTGGGGTTTTGAGATAAAAATATTAATTATAGCATAGTGTAATATTATATTAATAGTTATTTTTTCAATTTCAATTTCAGACCCATACAGACCCATAAGTAGTTAAAATACTATTTTTTTTATTCAACAATCCCATTTTTCAGGACCATATTCCCTTCGTTTTTATTTTTTTAAAATTTTTTTGTTTTTTAACCGAAGTTTTTAAGAACATTTATTTTCCCTCTTTTCTTATTTTTTTCTCGAAATAACAAAAATACCAAATGACTTTAATAAACGGTTTGAAAAAATACTATTTTTTTAATCAACAATTCAAGATCATATTATTCGGTTTTTGAGAAAAAATACCATAAATAAAAAAAATCATTAATTTTTTTGCTTTTTTGATAATTTTTTTAAATAAAAAAATTGATAACAAATTAAAATACAACAAAAAAAAATATAAAATCTGTTAAAATAAAATTGTATAAAATAATTTGTTTTCAAATTGTTTTTTTGGATTAAGCATAATAAATAACAAAATACATACAAAAATAGCTAAAAAACTTAATTCTTTTGCAGCTTGAGTAATTTTAATTATTCGGAAAGGTTGTTAATGATTAAAAAGACAAAAAAAGAATTTATAAGCTTGATTTTTTCATTTTATTTTTTTCATCAAAAGAATTCCATTAGGAAATAAAATATTTTAAAAAATTATTTGTTTCCTTTGTTTTTTTGTATTTATAATATTTTTTTTAACTATAGTACCAAATATCAAAATAAATTATATAATAAAAATATTTTAAAAAAAGGGCATAAATAAATGAAAATTAAAAATAAAGTAATGTTGATCACTTATCCTGATTCATTGGGAAAAAACATTTCAGATTTAATTAAAGTTTTAAAAGAAGATATTGGCAACGATGTTATTGGAGGAGTTCATCTTTTGCCTTTTTTCCCCTCCACAAGTGACCGCTGCTTTGCACCTTCTGATTATAATTTAGTTGATCCTGCTTTTGGAGATTGGAAAGATATAGAAGAATTAGATAAACAATATTATTTAATGTTTGATTTTATGATTAATCATATTTCACGTGCATCTGTCATGTATCAAGATTTCAAAAAGAATCATGAATTATCCAAATATAGTAATTTTTTTATTCGTTGGGAAAATTTTTGGTTAAAAGCAGGTCAAAACAGACCTACACAAGAAGATATTGATTTGATTTATAAACGAAAGGACAAAGAACCCAACCAACTTATTAAGTTTGATAACGGCCAAAAAGAACACCTTTGGAACACTTTTGGCGAAGATCAAATTGATATCAACATCAATGATGATATTGCCAAAGAATTTATTAAAAAAACTTTAGAATTTATGGTGAAAAAAGGGGCTAGTTTAATTCGTTTAGATGCATTTGCTTATGTTTGTAAAAAAGCTGGTACAAATTGTTTTTTCTTAGAACCTGAAATATGGGATTTGTTACATGGAGTAAGCGAGATTTTAAAACCTTTAGGAGCTTGTATATTGCCAGAAATTCATGAACAATATTCTATTTCTCATAAAATAAGCGAACAAGGATATTTTATTTATGATTTCGCACTTCCTTTGGTAGTCCTTTTTACGATGTATTCAGGAAAAACACATCGCTTGAAAGAATGGCTTGCAAAATCTCCCATGAAACAATTCACTACCCTAGATACTCACGACGGCATTGGGGTTGTTGATGCACTTGATATTCTTACAGAAGATGAAATTAATTATACCTCTAAAAGAATATATAAAATTGGTGTTAATGCTAAAAAAATTTATTCCACTAAAGCATACAAAAACCTAGATATTTATCAAATCAATTCAACTTATTATTCAGCCTTAGGCAACGAAGATGACACTTATTTATTAAGTCGTGCTTTTCAAATTTTTGCTCCTGGTATTCCTCAAATTTATTATGTTGGTCTTTTGGCAGGAGAAAACGATATTAAATTATTAGAGGCGACTAAAGAAGGCAGAAACATCAACCGTCATTATTATTCTCGCGAAGAAATCAAAGCAGAAGTCAAAAGGCAAGTTGTAGTTGATTTATTTAAATTATTAAAGTGGCGCAATGAATGTCAAGCCTTTGATTTAGATGGAAGTATTTTTGTTGATCCTACTTTAGAAAATCATAAGATCAAAATCTTACGTCAAGATAAAAGCGGTCAAAATAAAGCTGTTTTAGAAGCGGATGTTGTTAGCAAAAAAATTATTATTACTCACAACGGCAAAGAAATATTTAAAAATTAAGTAAATTTGTTAAAAAAATAAACTCTCACAGTTAAAAGCTGCAAGAGTTTATTTCTTTTTTTATTTGGCTGAAAGAATTGCTAAAAAAGCTTTTTGAGGTAAATCTACTTTACCTAAAGTTTTCATTTTCTTTTTCCCTTTTTTTTGTTTTTCGAGTAATTTTTTTTTACGCGTTACATCCCCGCCATAAAGTTTGGCTGTGACATCTTTACGCATAGCCTTAATTGTTTCTCGGGCAATAATTTTTTTACCTAAAGCGGCTTGAATAGGAATTTCGAACATTTGTTTTGGAATAAAACTTTTTAAAGTTTCACAAATAGTTTTTCCTCTAGAATAAGCGAAATCCTTATGAACTATTAAAGATAAAGCATCAACCACTTCACCATTTAATAAAATATCCATTTTTTGCAATTTAGAAACACGATAATTTTCCATTTCATAATCAAAAGAAGCATAACCTTTTGTGAGAGATTTTAATTTATCAAAATAATTATAAATAGTTTCTGAAAAAGGTAATAAATAATTAATTTTTGTTCTTTGTTGGTCAATGTATTCGATGTTTTGCAAACTACCTCTTTTATTTTGCGATAACTCCATTACTTTACCAATGTAGATTTCGGGACAAATAATAGTTGCTTTAATAAAAGGCTCTTCAATTCTTTCAATCATTTGTGGTGATGGTAATTTAGAAGGGTTATCAACTAAAATTTTTTCTCCTTTGAGGTTATAAACGTGATAAATAACTGAAGGAGCTGTTGTAATCACTTCTACTCCAAATTCACGACTAATACGCTCTTGGATTATTTCCATATGCAAAAGTCCTAAAAACCCAGTTCTAAAACCCAGACCCAAAGCAGAAGAACTTTCTGGTTCAAAAACTAAAGAAGAATCACTTAATTTTAATTTTTCTAAAGCTTCTTTTAATGCTTCGTATTTGTTAATTTCGATGGGATAAAGGCCACAAAAAACAACAGAATTCATTTTTTTATAACCTGGCAATGGTTGGATTGCGGGTTTGTGATTGGAAGTTATAGTGTCTCCTACACTGACATGGTTAATACTTTTGATGGCAGCAGTAAGATAGCCAACATCTCCTGGAGCTAGATAATCTTTGCTAATTTGTTTTGGATTATAAACTCCTACTTCCACAACTTCATAAACGTGTTTGCCTGCCATAAAAAGGATTTGATCGCCTTTTTTGACTGTTCCGTTAATAATTCTAATGGAAGGGACAACTCCTTTATAAGGATCAAAATAAGAATCAAAAATTAAAGCTTGTAAAGGAGCTTCCGGGTCTCCTTTAGGAGGGCTTATTTGAGTTACAATTCTTTCTAAAATATCAATTACACCTGCCCCTGTTTTTCCGCTAGCACTAATCGCCATTTCAGGATCAATATTCAGAATGTCTTTAATTTCTCCTTTAACTCGTGGAACATCAGCGCTTGGGAGGTCTACTTTATTTAAAACAGGGATGATTGTTAAATTGTTTTCTATTGCTAAATAAACATTAGCAAGAGTTTGGGATTGAATTCCTTGAGCGGCATCAATAACTAAAATAGCACCTTCACAAGCAGCCAAAGAACGCGAAACTTCATAACTAAAATCAACATGTCCAGGAGTGTCAATTAAATGCATAATATATTGTTGTTTATTTTGGGCTTGATAAAGGATTTGAACTGCATTTAACTTAATTGTAATTCCTCTTTCTCTTTCTAAGTCCATGGAATCAAGGATTTGGGTTTGCATGACTCTTTTGTCAATAGTCCCTGTTATTTCCAAAATGCGGTCTGCTAAAGTTGATTTTCCATGGTCAATGTGAGCAATGATGGAAAAATTACGAATTCTTTTTTGCCTTTCTTTTATTTTTGTTATGTTCATTTGTTTCAAAGTCCTTTCAGCTGATGTTAAGGCTGTTTAATTGTTGTTTTCGCAAGTAAAAACAACATCTCTTAAAATTAATTTTTTTTGCGAAACGTTCTAAAAAAACATTTTCAAGATGGGATAAAATACAATTATAAATAAAATAAAAGCCAAAGAATTTTGATATTTGGAATCTATTTGTTTTTTTAGTTATAACATCAAAAATGCATAAAGCGCTTGCAATAAAAATAGAACTACTTGCAACAAGACCGCTAAAAAATAATAAGCCAATAATAGCCCAAACATTTTTAAAAATTTTGATTTCTTCACCAAAAGCAATAAAAAGTAAGAAAAATAAAAATGCATAAATGGTTGTAACAATAAAAAAATTAAATATTACAAAACCAAATTTATTTATTATATCTTGGTTTTCTTGTTTACGAAATTTTTTATAATAAAGTAAAAGAGTAATCAAAAAATTACTTATGAGAAAGAATAAAATAATACTAATACCAAGAAAAACAACATATTCTCCTTGTAATTCTTTTGAATAACGGGATGCATATTTGAACATATTTGAAAGAATGCCTAAAAATCCTCCAAAAGAAAGACTAAAAAGTGGTGCTGTTATCCAACTGAAATTAAAAAGAAAACATGATAAAATACCTGATATAATAGAAATTAATAAAGCAATCCCTAAAGCTTGGAAAAAATAATTTTGGGCGTGTTCATCAGCAACCAATACCGATTGTTCCCTGTAGGAACGTTGTATTTTGTTGATTTTAAATAATAATTCTGATTTAAAAAGAAAAAAAAGAAATTACAAAAGATGCAAGAAAAAAGGTGATTAAAAATAACATTTTTTTAATAATTTGTTCATGATTGGCAAAAGTTTTATTAGTAGTTTCTTTGTGTTGTAATTTTTCTGACTCTATTGTTTTTTTGATATTTTTTAATAAAAAAATTTTACAATATTCCTTTCTTACTTATTTTATAAGATTCATAAGATATTATAACAAAAAGAACATATTTTTATTAATTAATTTATTTTGATAATAAACTTAATTGTTTTTTTTGTTAACATAGGTCTTTTTTAGTCTTAGTGGATATTTTTGGAGTTGTAATTAATAATAAAATTTTTCATCTGGAAAGTAAATTAGTTTCTTTTGTTTTTAAGCTGGTTTTTTTATATTTGGCGATAATTCATAATTGCCTCCTTTCTAATAAAAATACAATCTCATTATACCGTTTTTTTTTTTTTTTGCAAAGAAAAAAAGAAAATGGAAAAGAAAAAAGAGCCTAGGAAAAATATAGGCTCTTTTGAGAGGGGTTTAGTTAAAAGTGATATTTGGAAGAATGATGTTTTGCTTTTGGGCGTCCGCTTTGATTTGGGTGTATTTGGTTTTTGCTTGTTGATGAGCAGTGTTTATGTCTGATGATTCAGCATACATTCTTTGTATTCCTCTGATTACATCTGTGATTTTTGTCAATCTTTCATACATTAATTCTGATTCAGAAAGAGTAGGGTAAATAAAGTTGTCGTTTTTTGTTTTTTTGGATTTGTTCTTGAATTGTTTGTTTAATTTGTTTTTTTGTTCTTTTAACACTTTATTCATTCCTTTTAAACCCAATAAAGAAGAATTTCCAGAAGAAATGCCATATAATTTTTTCATTCTTTCAATATAATCTTTTATATCCGATGAGGAGTTTATAAAATATTCAATTTTGGCTTTAATTATTTCGATATCTTGCAAAAGAATTATACATGGTTTTTCTATTTCCAATTGTAATTCATTTATTTCAGAAGAATCAAACACTAAAGAATCTGTAATTTTTTTTTGAGAAGGGAAAGAGGTGTTTTCGAAATCATAATTAAGTAGTTCATTGATTTCTTGAGAAAGTAAATTATTTTCAGCGGCAAGGCGGTTTATTTCTTCAGCGGAATCGGTTGAGGGTTGAGGGGATGTTGAAGAAGTGGGGTTTGGAGCGTTTGTGTAAGATTGAGGGGTTGTTGGTGATTGTGGAGAAGAAGAAGGTTTTTGAGTATTTGTATAAAATTGAGGGTTTGAAGCATTTGTATTAAATTCTTCATCCTGAGGTTCTAAATCAAAAGGTGGTAAAAAATCATCATCCGAAAATTCAGATGGATTTTCTGCAGTTCTGATTTGTCTAGGATTTTCAGGACGTGGTGTGTGTTTTTGTTGAGAGTTTGGTTTTCTTGAGGTATTCCTGTTATTTGGGGTTTCTTGGTGTTCGGAGTTTTGGTTATTAGTTGAGGGTTTAGTTTTATTATAGAAGAAAATTATTGCAAAAATAACGAATACAACAGAAACAATTGCAATAATGGAGTAAAGAAGTTTGTTGTTTTTTTGCGGAAATGGGGTTGGATAGTTTGGGTAATTATTCATATTTAAATCCTTTCTAATTAAGTATAATGGAAAAATAATACAATTCCATTATACCGTTTTTTTTTTTTTTGCAAAGAAAACGGAAAGGATATAAAAAAAGAACCTAAAAAAATAGGTTCTTGAATGGTAATGATTTTGTTTTGTGTAATTAAATTAGTTAAAGGTGAAATTAGGAAGAATAATGTTTTTAGTTTGGGCGTCCGCTTTGATTTGGTTGTATTTAGCGTTTACTTGTTGATGAGTAGGTTTATGTCTGATGATTCAGCATACATTCTTAATATTTCCCTGATTGTTTTTGTGATTTTTGTCAATCTTTCATACATTAATTCTGATTCAGAAAGAGTAGGGTAGAGGAGGTTGGTTTCTTTTAGTTTTTGGTTTTTTCTTGAATAAATTGTTCGATTTCTGTTTTTTTGTTCTTTTAATATTTCATTCAAATCTTTTAAAGTTAATAAAAAAATGGGGTGATGAAAAAAAATTCGTCAAATAATGAATATAATGAAACAAGTTAAGCAAAGAAATATAATTAATGTTAATTTATTATTAATTTTCATCATTATTTTTATTTCTTATTGGGTGATTTTTATGATGAATTATTTTTTCAAATGGAAGTTGTTTGGCTTGGTTGTTTTTCTGGGGTGGTTGGTAATTTGACTACCGTTTTTTCGCTTGGTAGTGTTTGTTTTGAATTTATTGCTTTTTTTGCACTGTTCCTTTTTTTAATACAATTTTTTATTTAAAAATTACTCTTTAAGACTTAAAATTAAATAGATAATTTCATATCTTTTCAAATTAACAAATAATTTCATTACACTTAAAAAGTGTCTAATGTTTTTTCATAATTTGCTAATTTCAAAAGATATTTTTTTAATATTTTATCCCTCCACTATATATATAGGCCGAAAAAAAGAAAAAATCACCTACAAAACGACATGGATTAAATTTTTTACAAAATAATGCGGAGTTATTAATTTTTTATAGAAAAAATGCGCAGTAAAACAACCTCTTGTTAAAAAGGTTTTGAGTTTATTATCGATAATTAAATATTTATCTAAAAGATTGAGAATATTTTAAAGGAGATAAAGAATTTAATTTAGTTAAAAGCCATTTATGATTCCAAAAAGAAGTGAATCGATTGATTATTTTTTTGATTTTGCATGGAACTTGTTGAAATAAAAACGGATGCTGGTTGAATAAAATACTTTTCATCTGGCCAAAAAAGTTCTCAATCACGGCGTTATCGCGTGGGGTTGCTTTGCGGGGCATGCTGATTAAAAACCTTTTTTTAGTTAAGGTTTGTTGTACTTTTGGGGATTGATAAACTAATCCTTGGTCGGAATGGATAACACAAGGTTCTTTTAATGGAGGTAGTTTTTTGATTGTATTTAAAATTAATTCTTTATCTTGGCGATTCGAAGTATGGGATGCGATGATTTGGTTGTTAAAAGAATCGATGATGGCAGAAAAATAGATAAAACCTTGAGAAGTTTGGAAATAAGTAATATCAGTGAATAATTTTTTCATAGGTTGGGAGGCGGTAAAGTCTTGATTGATTAAATTTGGTGCAACTTGGAGGTTAGATTTTAAATTTTTATGATAATAATATTTATTTTTTTTAGGCCTTAACTTACAACAAATGTTATTTTCTTTCATGATAAGATAAACTTTTTTCTTAGTAATGGGTTCGTTAAAAGTTTTTTGGTATAAATCAGTAATTTTACGATGGCCGTAAAAATATTGGTGGTGTAAACATAAAATTTTAATTCTTTTTTGTTGTAAAAAATATTTTGTTTGTTTTAATTTTAACTTTTCTTCAATTTTTAGCCAATAATAATAAGTACTTCGATTAATGCGAATTGTTTTTAAAATGGTAGTTAAATTTAGGTCTTGAGAAAATTGTTTAACCAATTGAAAAACTATTTTTTTATTAATAATTTGAATATGGAAAATCATATTTTGTAATAATCTTATTTTTTGCTTTAATTTTTGCATTATTAACACCAATTATCTTATATCTTAATATTTTTTATTTAATCACAAAAACAATTATAACTCAAAAATGTATTTAAAACTGAATTTTAAAATATATTTATTAAATTAATATATAAATGGAAGATAATATATGTATATGTAATATAAAGAAAGAAATAAAAACCCCCCCTCTAGTTGAGGGGGGGTTATAAATTAGGTTTAAAAATGATCCGTTTTAGTTTATGCCAAAATTGTAAAAATTAAAAGTAGGTATTTACAAGGTTTTTTGAAGGTCATTTAGAGGCTAAATTGGATTTAAGGGGGGTATAAATTACAAATAGGGTAATAACCCTATTTGTAATTTAATCACAGCGAGAAGGGCAAAATAATGCGTTAAAGAGGCATGTTTGATTTGGGGGGGTATTTTAGTTTAGATAGTCAGTAGAAGAAATTATAATTATAATTTTATCCTCTTAATCTTGGTTTTGTTGATTCTTCTGTTGGTTGAGTATTAAATTTCTTAGTGTAAAGCGTGATATATCTTTGTTTTGGGTTGAAGTGAAGATAGTAGTTTTTCTTTTCATCTTTGGGATATCTAGAATCTTTGGGGTTTATTATATGACATTGTACTTCATCCATGAAAAAGTCTTTATCTTCTTCAATTAACCATTTTGGGCCTTTGTAGTTGAGTTCTGTGTAGTGGTCTACATAGTCGTTGATGAACATATTATCAAATTGTGAATCATCATATTTATCTCTTGTAATGAAAGTATCAAAATAATCGTTAGTTGAATGTTTTGTTTTCCATTTGTCAAAAGGATTTTTCATAAACGACATTATATCATTTGGCTCGTATTCACAGTGCTGTCCTCTACCAAAGCCATTGAGTCCGTAGAAAATGTATTTTACTTTTATTTTCCATTCTCCCTCATCAGCAACACCATCCATTACCCATTTGCCTTTATCATTTCTATAAGGCTTGTTATTTTCTTCAATTGGGTATTTTTTATTTCCTATATTTATTGATTCATAACCTTTCCATTCGTATTTACTTTCTGTTTCAAACCATTCAGCTTCAATTTCTACTTTCGGTTCAGAAATAGTATAAGTTTTAGGTTTCGAGTTTTTTATATCATATTTATTGTCTAAAAACGCAAACAAGCCAATCCCACCAATCGCAATAATTGTAATAACATAATACCAAATCATTAACGTTTTTAAATTAACTTTTTTAATTCTATTTTTATTTTCTCGTTTTTGAACAAACCAAATCAATAAAGGACCCAATCCAAAAAAAACTCCTAAAAAACCTATAATAACTAATACCTTAAATAACTCCATCCTATAATTAACTTCTTTTTTTATTTTTATAACTTATCATCATTTTATCATAATCCAACCTGGTAATGCAAAAAAAATTGCATTACCAATTAAACCATGTTTTAACTGTGTCCCATTTACTAGCAACAGCCGCAGCACCAGCAATTGCACCACCAGCAACTCCACCTAAAACTGTGTTAATCGCAGCACCTACATTTTTGTCCCAACCATCTTTTTGATTTTCTAATTCATTTGATTTATTGGTTAATTTTAACTTATCATTATTTAATTTAACAATCTTTTTATCCAATTTTATTTTTGTTGCAATATGCGCAGCTTTTTCGGCGTCTAATTGAGTTTTTAGTTTATTGATTTCGTGTAATAATTCTTTATTATCAATACCCATCGCACTACTTGCACTTTCAAGTCCTGCAATTGCCCCTTCTAGTTGTTGAATTTTAATTGCTTGTTGCTTGAAAATTTCTATATTGTTTTCAATTTCAGCAGTTAATTTTATAATTTGTTCCGCTTGTTCTTGAACTTTTTGTTGCAATTGTTCTATTTCTTTGTCTTTTTGTTTGATTGTTTCTTGCAATTTAGTTTCATTGGCTTCTAAAGTGTTAATTTTACCCTTTAATTCTTTTATTTGAGCTTCTTTATGATTTAATTGTTTAACTAATGCATCATCAGCGTTACCATTTTTAATCAATTCAGCTTGTATTTCTTGCATCTCTTTTTCTAGTTGTTCGTTTTCGGTTTTAGTTGCATCAAGTTCTTTTTGGATTTTAGTTAAATCATTAGTATATTTTTGTTTTAGTTTTTTATTTTCTAATTTTAAAGTATCAATTTCACTTCTAAAACCTTGTTCTTTAATTTCTAGTTGTTGCATTTCGTTTTTTAAAGTTTTAATATGATTTGCTTTATTGTTTAATTCTTGTTGTAAACTATCATCTGGTGTTTGATTTTCTAATAATTGATTATATTCTTGTTGAGTGTTTTTTAAATTAGTGTAATAATTTGATAATTCTTGGGATATATTTTTTAAGTTTTCTTTTGCTTCATCAAGTTTGATTAAATTTTCAGGTATTTCGATGCTTGAAACTGGTTGACTAAAAATTAAATTAGCTCCATTAATATATGGTATATTATTCATATCAAAAATTGGTTCGCAATAATATTTACCTGGGGATAGTTCTATACTTTCTCCTTGTATGGTATTTCTTTTAATCATTTCATTATATGTTCTTAGACTTCTTGGAATATGGGGCAATCCAGTATTTTTAAAATCAATCTTTGGGACAATTTTATATGTAAAAGGTTTATCATTCCAAAAACGAGAGAATTGAATTTCTTTACTACTAGTGTCATAACTATATTCTTTTTGATTTTTTGACTCTTTCCAATTTGTTATTGTTGTTTCATTTTCTAAGTCTTTTATTGTTTGTTCTAAATTATCTTTATTTGCTGTTAAAATCCCTATTGTTTTGTTAATTTCATCTAATTTTGCTTGTTTAGCTTTTAATTCTTTTTGTAATTGTTTAGCATTTTCATTGTTTTTTTCAATTTGGTCTTTTAGTTTTTGGGTTTCTTCTTCTAGTTCAGCAACTGTTTTTTTATAATTTATAATTTGTCTTTGGATTTCTTCCAAAGTTTTTTCATGTTGTTCCCTTAGGCTCATAGTTTCTTCTTGTTTTTGAGTTAATTGTTGTTTTAAGTTTTTTTCGTTTTCTTGTAATTGTTTGATTTCTTCTTCTTTAATTAATAAATGAGCTTGATAATTTACTTGTTTTTGTTCAATATTATTTCTTAAATTATTAATTTCTTCATTTAATTGCTTAACTTCATTTGCTGATAAATCTTTTTGTTCAGTTAATTTTCTTTCTTTTTCTTCTAATTCAACTTCTTTATCAAATATTTCTTGTTGTAAATTTTGTAAATCTTGTTTATTTGAATCTAATATTTTTTCTAATTGTGATTTTTGGTTTTGTATTTGTTCTATTTCTTTATTTTTGGCTTCGGTAATTTTTTCTTGCTTATCTAAATTAGTTTGAATATCTGTAATTTTATTAACTAATTGTTGTTGATTTTCTTCACTAGAAATTTGGATTTGTTTTAACTTTTCTTCTTGGGTTTGAATAACATCATTTAATTCCGTTTGTCTTTGAGTTTCATCAGTTAATTTTTGGTTTAAGTTATTTAATTCTTCGGTTTTATTTGCTAAATTAGTATTTATGGATGCAATTTCCTTAGTTAATCGTTGTTTTTCAGCATCTGATAAGTTTTTTTGTTCTTCTAGTTGCTTTTGAATTTGAAATAAACTTGCTTTTTCTTTGTTGATGACATTATTTAATTCAGTTTGGTTTTTTTCTTCTTCATTTAATTTTTGTTTTGAATTGTTTAATTCTTTATTTATAGATGCTAAATTAGTATTTATGTCCTCAATTTGCTTAGTTAATTGTTGTTTTTCAGCATCTGATAAGTTTTTTTGTTCTAAAAGTTCTTTTTCTAAATTATCTTTTTGATTTTTTATATTTAAAATTTCCAAAAGATGAGCTTGTAAATTAGCTTCAAAATAATTTCTTTCTTGCAACAATTGTTCGGTTTTGACTGTTTCGCGGTGCAATAACTCCTCAACTTGTTTTTGCATGTCTGGATTCAATAAACTTTTATTATATTCTTCTTTGTTAATTTTTTTTTGTTTATGAATTGGTTGTTTTAAAGTTGGTTGAGGAGTTAGGTTTTCATTATTTAATTCAGTTGATTTTGTTGTTTTTTTTTTTTTTGAGTTTCTTGAGTTTCAAAATCTCTGTTATTTTCAGTTAATTTATCTGGTTCAATTTGTTTGTTTGTATTGTCTACTTTGTTTTCTACTTGTTGTGGTGGAGATGTGTTTTTTGGTGGTTCTTGGTTGGTTTTTTCGGTAAGTGTAATAGTTGCTACATAAGCGATAGTACTTATTAAAACTGCTACTCCTAAGAATGTGCCAATTCCTGGGATTAAACAACATGCAGCAGCAAGTAAACAACCACCACCAACCCATAAAGCTTTTGATGCAATAGCAGAATATTTGGGGTCTATTCCTGCGTTTTCTAAAGCTTTTTTGGTTTTGCTGCGCTGTTCCGTTTTTTAATACAACTTTTTATTTATAAATTACTCTTTAAGACTTTAAAATTAAGTAGATAATTTCATATCTTTTCAAACTAACAAAGCAATTTCATTACACTTAAAAAGTGTCTAATGTTTTTTTATAATTTGCTAGTTTCAAAAGATATTTTTTTAATTTTTATCCTTACGCTATATATATAAGTAAAAAAAAAGAAAAAGTCACCTATAAAACGACATGGATTAAATTTTTTTACACAATAATGCGGAGTTTTTAATTTTTTACTTAAAAAAATGTACAGTGAAATAACCTCTTTTAAAAAGGTTGCAGTTGAATTTGTCAATTAATTAAAATATTTATCTAAAAGATTGAAAATATTTTACAGGAGATGAAGTATTTAATTTAGTTAAAATCCATTTGTGATTCCAAAAAGAAGCGAATCGATTTATAATTTTTTTGATTTTACTTGGGTTTTTTTGAAATAAAAATGGATGTTGGTTGAATAAAATACTTTTCATCTGGCCAAAAAAGTTCTCAATCACGGCGTTATCGCGTGGGGTTGCTTTGCGGGACATGCTGATTAAAAACCTTTTTTTAGTTAAGGTTTGTTGTACTTTTAGGGATTGATAAACTAATCCTTGGTCGGAATGGATAACACAAGGTTCTTTTAATGGAGGTAGTTTTTTGATTGTATTTAAAATTAATTCTTTATCTTGGCGATTCGAAGTATGGGATGCGATGATTTGGTTGTTAAAAGAATCGATGATGGCAGAAAAATAGATAAAACCTTGGGGAGTTTGGAAATAAGTAATGTCGGTGAATAATTTTTTCATAGGTTGGGATGAGGTAAAGTCTTGATTGATTAAATTTGGTGCAACTTGGAGGTTAGATTTTAAATTTTTATGATAATAATATTTATTTTTTTTAGGCCTTAACTTACAACAAATATTATTTTCTTTCATGATAAGATAAACTTTTTTCTTAGTGATGGGTTCGTTGAAAGTTTTTTGGTATAAATCAGTAATTTTACGATGGCCGTAAAAATATTGGTGGTGTAAACATAAAACTTTAATTCTTTTTTGTTGTAAAAAATATTTTGTTTGTTTTAATTTTAACTTTTCTTCAATTTTTAGCCAATAATAATAAGTACTTCGATTAATGCGAATTGTTTTTAAAATGGTAGTTAAATTTAGGTCTTGAGAAAATTGTTTAACAAGTTTAAAAACTATTTTTTTATTAATAATTTGAATATGGAAAATCATATTTTGTAATAATCTTATTTTTTGCTTTAATTTTTGCAATTTTTGCATTATTAACACCAATTATCTTAATATTTTTTTATTTAATTACAAAAATAATTATAACTTATTAAAACTGAATTTTAAAATATATTTATTAAATTAATATATAAATGGAAGATAATATATGTATATGTAATATAAAGAAAGAAATAAAAACTTTTGAATAGTTTTTATTTCTTTCTTTATATATTAACCATATATATTATAATAATTTTATTATTATCTTTACATTATTAATTATTATATTATGTTTCTAATAAGGTTAAACCCGAATTAATTATTACTCATCACAAACCAATTCAAAACAGCCTTGGAGGGCTTTTTTGAATTGGTGTTTAGTTTTACCCACGGGTTTAACCTTATTAGAAACATACCATTATATATATAAGTAAAAAAAAAGAAAAAGTCACCTATAAAACGACATGGATTAAATTTTTTTACACAATAATGCGGAGTTTTTAATTTTGGGTTGTTTGTGTTATATAATAACAGGGTTAATTGGCAAATCCATCACCATAAACACTAGCGAAAATGATTATGGAAGAAATAAAAACCCCCCCCTCAACTAGAGGGGGGGTTATAAATTAGGTTTAAAAATGATCCGTTTTAGTTTATGCCAAAATTGTAAAAATTAAAAGTAGGTATTTACAAGGTTTTTTGAAGGTCATTTAGAGGCTAAATTGGATTTAAGGGGGGTATAAATTACAAATAGGGTAATAACCCTATTTGTAATTTAATCACAGCGAGAAGGGCAAAATAATGCGTTAAAGAGGCATGTTTGATTTTGGGGGGTTATAAAAAGTGTCAGTAGAAGAAATTATAATTATAATTTTATCCTCTTAATCTTGGTTTTGATGATTCTTCTGTTGGTTGAGTGTTAAATCTATTGTTTTCCAAAAGTCTGATATATCTTTGTTTTGGGTTGAAGTAAAGGTAGTAGTTTTTTATTTCGGATTTTGAATATCACGAATCTTTATCATTTACTTCAATTCTGGAGGTTTTTTGGGTGGCGGGGTGGTGTCATAAAAATTAGAAAAAGTATTGTTTGAGCCAGAACATTCACTCCCATTGACGTACCATTCATCTATGAAAGTATTTATAACATAACGATATCTACATTTTCCCCCTTCTTCATTATAAATGTCTCTTGATGAACGACCAAATTTATCTCTTATTTCTCCAGCTGAATAAGAAATGCCAGGTTTAATGTAACATTGGTTTAACCAATTTACATAAGCATCACGATATTGTTTGGCGAGTTTAATTTGGAGTGTATCATTTTTACAAACTACAAAATAACAACAATCAGTAGTTTCAAAAGTATGTTTGACTATTTTAATCGGGAAAAGAATAGAAATTTTTTTATAAGCAGGAGAAGTAATTTCTATATAAGCATCACGATTTTCGCTTTGTTCTTCATAGTCATCTTCTTGAACTAGAGGAGGAAAAGTGTAAAGGTTGTTTTCTCGTTTCCAGTCACGAATAGCTTGGTAAGGATCAATAGCATCGGGTAATTTAATTTCTTTGATTCTTTTTTAGTAGTGAAAGAAAAAAGATAGATTTTTTTGGCACCATTAGAGAGTTTCTTTAAATCTTCAATATTGTAAGTTTGGGAACTTTCTGGGAAAAAACGGATTCCATCATCAAAGTAAATAGCCTCTATTTGTTGTTGTTGAGGTGGTTCTAGTTCAGAAACTGGTTCACTAAAAACTAATTCTACTCCACCAATATCATATCCTATTTTATTCATATCAATAGAAGGTGTACAATAATATTTTCCTGGGGCCTTTTGTATGCTTTCTCCTCGTATGGTACATTCTTTAATTAATTCTCGAGTATCTCTATAAACTCGCATTAGGCTGAATTCTTCAATTTTCAAAAAATCAATCTTTGGAGTAAATATATATGTGAAAGGTTTATCAGACCAAAAAGTAAGAAAATCTATTTTTTTCATACTAGTTTTATGATTATATTTTTTTTGTGCTTGTAAAAGCCAATTTTTGATTTCATTATCTTTTTCATGGGTTGTGTAATTTATTGAAGGTAAAGGAACAACTAGACCAGTAGTTGGAGTAGCGTTGTAACAACCTAATTTAGTTGGTTTGGGTTCTTTGATGATTTTGTTTTTGATTAAGTATTCGTTTATCGCTTTTTCTTTATTGTCGCTTGCAAAGATATCTAGCTTGACGAAAGTTATATTGACATTTGTTTGAGTCGGTTGTTTGTTAGCATCCCAAAAGACAAAAGCTTCCTCAATAGCGATTTCGTATTTTAAAAGGTCATCTAAGGTGTATTCATCGTCATCTTGAGGATATTTCTCCTTAAAAGGGTTTTGCCTGGCTTTGAAAAAAGCACAGATTAATCCTGCAGGAGGATTTTTGAGTTCATAGCAGAAGAAATTTTTGGTATAAGGATTGTAGGTAGGGTTATCCAAACCATAATTAGAAGTTTTAATGTTGAAATATTTTAGGATTTCAGGGATACTTTCTTTGGATAAAACAGGAATGTCATATCTTTTCATTTTGGGTTGGGTCGCTAACCATTCTTGTTGGAGGGTTTCGTAATCTGCTAATTTAATTTTAGTTTTGTTTTGACTATGAAAAAAAGAAGAATTAGCATTGATGAAAGGGACAAAATTGAAGATAATAATTAATAACATAATTATTAATTTTTTAGATAAAGGGGATTTTAATTACTTTAAACATTATTTAATAACCTCCTTTTTTGTGATTTGGGTATAAAAAATACCCCTCAATTAGAGGGGTGGTTATAAATTAGATTGAAAAATGATCAGTTTTAGTTTATGCCAAAATTGTAAAAATTAAAAGTAGGTATTTACAAGGTTTTTTGAGAGTTCACTTAGAGGCTAAATTGGATTTAAAGGGGTATAAATCAATCCCTAGGGTAATAACCCTAATTGTAATTAAATCACAGCCAGAGGGGCAAAATAATGCGTTAAAGAGGCATGTTTGATTTTGGGGGATATTTTTTATAACTCAGTTGGTGTGATTTCATAGAGGGAGTTGAGGGATTTTAAGATTTCATTTTTATCTTGTAATTCAGCATCTTTATATTGTTCTTCTAACATTTTTTTAAATTTTTCAGCACCAGATAACATATCTTGGTAGTATTTTTGGGATACTTCTAATTTACCAATTTGAACCTCAACTTCGCTGATTTCTTCAATTATTTTTTGTTTTTCTTCTTGAATTTTTTTGATTTTATTTTCGTTACCTTTTCTATCTTTTTTTAATCTATCAAGTTCTTGTTCTTTTGCGTCTTGTTGTTGTTCTAGTTTTTGTTGTTTTGGTTTTAAAGCTTCTATTTGAGGTTGAATAGAATTTAATTGAGATTGGTGTTCATCACAGACTTTTTGTTCTTCATCTATAGATGTTTTTTCTTGTTTTAAATAACCTAAAAAACGCAATTTCCAACTATTTTTTAATTTATTGATTTCTTCTTGTTCTCTCTCTGATAAATCCGATGGTAATTTATAAGTGTCAGTAGGTTCGGTGAAAAGATAAGTTTTAATTTTTTCTAACCGAGCAGATGTTGTTTTGATTTTTGGTTGGGGGGGTTCTGTAGAACGTTTAGATCTGGAAGGAGTTGGAGTGGTTTCGGGTTCTAAGGAATCTTTTTCTGGAGTTTGTCCTAAAGGAGATAAAGAATTTTTTTCGTTTTGATAATCATTAAATCCTTGTTTAATGCCTATGATAATTGCTATTCCGAAAAGTAAAATGATAATAATAGTTACTAAATGTTTTTGAAAAAAGTTGGGTTGCTTCATAATTTATTTACCTTTCCTAATAATGGCGATTGGTGATAATTAATCATATCACTTATCACCATTATACAATTTTATTAATAAAATAATTAGCTAAAATAATTATTTATTTGGAATCATAACCATTTCAGGGATTTTGCCAACTCGTCTAGCTTTTAGGCGTTGTTGAGCGCGAGCGTAACTCGGATTTTTTTGTTTTAGTTCTTCTTTTGCAGTGTTTAATTCTACTTCTTTGTTACTTAAAACGTATTCTAATTCATTTTGTTTGTTAAATAAGGGGGTAATTTTTGAAACTTCTTTTTGTTTTTCTTGTAATTCTTTGATAATAGTTTTGTATTCATTAATAACTGATTGTTCTTCTCTTGCAATTTTGGTAACTGTTTTTCTAGATTGGGCTAATTCTTCATTTAAATTATTTTTATTTTGACGAAGTTTATAATCACCTAATTTTTTTTCGTAATCTTTGTAGTCAGCGTCGAGTTTGGCTAAATCACGGTCGATATCTTTAGTATACATCTCTAAAGCTTCTTTGGTAATCATTGGTGGATGTTCTTTATTTTCATTAGCTACTTCATTATACATGTGCCATAAACGGTGACCTTCGTGAAGAACTAAAGTAGCTTTTGACATGCCTTGAGCGAACTTACGTGTAAAAGTAACTGATTTGCCTATAATTTTCAGACCATATTTAGCAGGGATTAAGTCAGTAACTTTATCAAAACCTTTGAAGATCCATTTGACAATATTTCCCGCTGATGCTTCATTTTCTTTTTCATAAGTTATCATGCGGTTATACATTTCTTGATATTTTACTTTTAGGGATTGATATAATTCTTTTTCGAGTTTGATTTCTTCAAGTTTTTTATTGACTTCATCAATTTCTTTTTGGATTTCGGCATGACGTTCTTGTACAGATTGGATTTGATTATATAAACTTTTTTCTCCTTCAGTTAAATCTTTATATTGTTCTTCTAACATTTTTTTAAATTTTTCAGCACCAGATAACATATCTTGGTAGTATTTTTGGGATACTTCTAATTTACCAATTTGAACCTCAACTTCGCTGATTTCTTCAATTATTTTTTGTTTTTCACTTTGGAGTTTTTCAATTTCTGCTTGTAATCTAATTTTATCATCAGGAGAAGCTAAATTTTTTTCTTCTTGTTTTTGTTTAATTTCTTTTTCTTTGGCTTCTTTTTGTTGTTCTAATTGGATTAGTTTGCCTTTTAAAATAGTAATATTTTTGTCATTTTTGTTTAAATTTTCTTTAATTTCTTTAATTTTTGTTTCATTGTTATTCAGAGACTCTTTGATTTTATATTTATCTTTTTGGGTTAATTCTTTTTGTTCGTAAAGTTCTTTTAATTCTGCTTCACAATTTTGTAATTCCTTTTCCCAATCTTTTTTTAAACCATGATAATTATTAATTGTTTCATCGTATTTTTTAATTGCTTTATCAATTTTTTCGATTAATTGGCCTGTGTATTTACTTGATGGTTCAGTTTTATGAAAGAAAGATAAGTAAAGAAAACTGAATAGGGTAAGAATAATTAAAAAAGGAATTAAATAACTTTTTAGGGTTGTGGTTTTTTGATTGTGAGAAAATTTGTTTTTGATGAAACAAAAAAGACCAAAAACAGTAGTAGCAAGCAAAAACCATGTTAAATAAGATTTTAAGTTAATAAAACCTTTCAGAACGTCTAATGGTGATATCATATTTATTCACCTCCTTTCGGGGTTAAATTGTTTTCAATTTGATCTAATAAACTGGTATCTGGTGAAATAATCAATTGATAAGCCTGTTTTAAATCTTCTTTGTTAATTTCACTTCTTTTGTTTTCACCTTTACCACGGTTTTTAGCAAAAATACTAACAGTGGTTTTTAACAGGTTTTCTAAAGTACGATTGGCTTTTAAGAATTGTTGATTTTGTGGTAATCTTTCCAAAGCTTCGTTAATTACTTCAAATAAATACTGTTTTGCTTCTTCACTATAAGGGTTTTTTCTTTTCTTCATTAAGAATTCTAACATTTGTTGACGTTCGGTTTTATTTCCTGGTTTTACTTCAATGTTGTACGTAAAACGGGATTTAATTGCTTCATCAATTAAATGATATTGATTTGTTGCCCCGATGATGAAAATTGGTTTATCAGGGTTATTATCTATGGAAGTCATTTCGGTTTTGAATTGGTTAACAACGTTAGCTATTTCTGAACCTGCTTCTAACATGCTTAAATCAGTAAAAATAGTTTCACATTCATCTAAAAAAATGATCGCCCCATTACATTCTTCGGCAACAATTCTTGCATCAGTGAATAAATCTTTTACCATTTGCGGTGCTAATCCTTTATACTTTTGGGAAAATAAGGAACTATTTACTTCAAAGAATGGTAAATTAGTTTCTTTGGCAAGCGCTCGTGCTAATGTTGTTTTACCTGTACCAGGAACTCCATACATTAAAATTCCTAGGGGTGGTTCAACTTGTCCGATACCTTGGTAGTTTTCAGGATTTTTTAAATAATTAATAAATCCTTGAACTGCTTTTAATTCTTCTTTAAACCCAATTAATTTGTCAAAACCTATAAATTTTTGGGGGTCAGAAGGTTTAAAAACAACTCCTTCTTTTTGGATAATTGTGTTAGTAGAAAGATTGTTATTATCTAATAAAGTTTGTGTTTCATCTTTGGGTATTTCTTCTTGTTGTTTAAGTAACCCTTCGTGTTGGTTTATTTTTTCCTCAGTGATGATTAAAGTTTGGTGATGAATCCAGACATAAGTTGCTAACCAAAATAAAAAAAATAAAATGACAATCGTCATTACTTTTAAGAGAAGTGGTTGTGTTGGGGTTTTGGTTTTCATAATTAATTTCCTTTCTCAAATAAGACTAAGTTTTTTAACTTAGTCTTATTTCTTTTAATTAAGCTAAATTTTTGATTTTGTTTTCAATAGTTGAACTACCACCGCTCAACGCATTTCCATCTTTATCGACTAATTCATAGTTAAGAATTAAAGTTAGGTTTGGGTTTTTTGTTTGAATAAAGTTGTTTTGTTCTAATTTAATTTGAATATTGATATTGCCTCTGCCGTCATTATTGATAACCATTTGTTGACGTTTGGTGTTATCATAAGTTGTGTTATTATTTTTAACTTCTAAATTAAAGAGTGTTTCAGGATTAGAAAAAGTGTTATGAGTGTCATATTTTGGTGTTATTTTAAGGTATAAAGGAACACTAACGTCCAATCCATTTGAGTTTAGAAGAACTTGGTGATTAATGGTAACTACATGATGATATTTGTTTGGATTTAAATTAGGTAGTGGTAAAGGGATAAGGGTTTTATCTTCATTGTTACCGCTTATTCTATTTACTTCAAATAAAGGGGCATCGTTTTCGCTCATTAATTTAATTTTTTCTTGTTTTTGACGTGAGAAATAATTATTAATAGCCACAATAGAACTAATGGCAAAAAAAGAACAAATTAAAATTGTAAGAACAGTAATTATTTTGTTTTTAGTTTTGTTATTTGGTTTTTGGTTTTTTTTCATGATTATTTACCTCCTAAGGTTGATTTAATGATAGCAATTAAATTATTTATACCTGTGGTTAACCAAGGGATTTGGTTTTGGTAATAAATAACATTGACAAGTATAATAAAATTAAAAATGATTGTTAAATTTATAAATGTTTTAAATAAATTGCCTTTGTTGTTATTGGAAGTTGTTTGAGTTGGTTGTTTTTTTGGGGTGGTTGGTACTTTTACTACCGTTGTTTTGTTTGGTAGTGTTTGTTTTGAATTTAGTACTTTTTTATTTTTTAATTCGGTTGATTTTTTATTTGTTTTTTTCTTTTTTATTACTTTTTTAATCATTGTTTTTTCTCCTTTGTATTAATTATTTATTTTTTTGTAATTTTCTAAATCATCCTTTTCTTTTGATTCATTATTTGGTTTGGGAAGAATTGAAGATGATTTAGGGGTTTTAAATTCTTTTTGTGTTTCAGATTTATTATTGATTTCTGGTAATGGAAGAAAATTAAAAAAGATTTTTTTAATGATAAACATTAAAGCAGTTGTGAATAGGGCGCCAACAATAAATCCGATGGCGAAATTTAGATCATTCATTTTCTTCCTCCTTTTTAATAATTGGGTTGATATTTTGCGATTTTAATTGTTTTTTTCTTGCTTTTTTCTCTTGCCAATGAGAAACTTTAACTCTTTGAACCATAATTTGGGATTGGAGTTTTTCTTGGTTTTCATTGATTTTATCTAGTTTTTTTAATAATTGTTTTTCTAAATATTCTTGTTTGGCATTTTGGATTTCTAATTTTTGTAGTTTTTTGTTGGGGAAAAAAATACCCAAAATTAAATCTTTGAAGAAATTTAAAGTGTTTGCAATTAATTTAAAAATTGGTTTGAACCCAAAAACAATAAGAATAGTGAAAAGTGTTGTTTGGATTCCATCCATTCTTCGTTCAAGAATTTCAGTAGTTGTAAATCCTTTGGTATAATTTAGAATAAAATTGCTAATTGTTGCAAATATTGAAAATAACCACATATTTTTTTACCTTTCTTAATAATCTTTAATAACTTTTCTTCGTTTTTTTAAACGATTTCTTTTTGTTTTTAAAAGTTTTATTGGGGCGGTCTAAATTAAGCCATTTCCCTTTTGGTTGATTATATTTATTAGTTTTTTTCTTGGATTGGGAATTGCGGGATTTGAAATAAGTCCCATTAAATGCTTCTGACATGCCGTCGCTCATATTATTCATTCTCCTTATTATTTTTATTAATCTTTTTATCTAATTCATCAAGTTTTTCTATTGATTCATCCAGTTTTTTATGTGTTTTATTGAATCGTTCTTGGGTTTGGTTTCTTGTATCATTAACTTCATCGAGAACTTTATTTTGGGATAAACCAATTTGACGAGTTAATAAATAAGTAGTCATTTTGGTTTGTGGCTATTCCACAGAAATAATGCGGTTTTAAATGGTTAACGTTAAAAATTAAAATTTCTGAATGAAAAACAACGTTTTCAAAAACGTCTTTGGGAAGACTAATAATAGAAGAGATTTCGGGATATTCTTGATTTAAAAATTTCTGTAATCGCTTGCTATTTAGTGATTGATTAAGTCTGAATCCATAAGGAGTAAATAAAACAATTGGGATATCTTTACCAAAAAGTTCAATTATTTTACTTAACCACAACTCAGGCAACAAAGGACGACCACCATATTTTTCCTTAACATAACTTTTAGTTTTAAAATCTAAATTAAAAGGTGGGTTTGTTATTACCAAAGATATTTTTTGTTTCTTTAATTCTTTTTGACTTAATTCTAAAAAATTTTTATGAATTAAATTAGGGAAGGTTGTTTTTTCTATATCAACCCCCAAAACATCAAAACCTTTTTCTTTCCAAGGAAATAATAAAGATCCTTCGCCAACGCAGGGGTCAAGGATTAAACCGCGTTGGATTTGAGGTGATAAAATATTATATAAAAATTGCGATACCCAACTGGGAGTATAAATAGTAGCTTTTTTTTCATTTTTGAAAAAATTATTTCTATCAACTCGATACATTTTTTTATTTTTCCTTTTCTTTTTTTATTTTTCCTTTTCTTTTTTTATTTTAATTTAAGGTTTTTAACTCCATCTTTGAGGGTTTTTGATAGTTTGAAATTTACCACAGTTTTTGCAGGGATTTTTAGTTTTTTACCTGTTTGAGGATTTCGTCCTAAACGGGCTTTTTGGCTTTTTAAAATGAATTTACCAAGTTGGGGGGATAAAACTACCTCTTCGTTTGATGTGATTGCTTCAATTAAAGCATTTTCAAACGAGTTGTAAAAATCTTGCGTTTGAGTAACTGAAGTGTTATTCATTACTGCGATGTTTTTGATTAATTCTTTTTTTGTCATTTGATTTCTCCTTTTTTGTTTATATTTTTTTTGATTAAAGTTTTAATTATTTGGGGTTTTTTATGTATGATTAATATTTTTTTGTTGCTTTTATGCTCCCATTGGGGTTGTAATAGATTTCATTAAAAACAGTTCCATCTGGGTTGTATTGGGTTTGTTTGGTTAATTTACCTGTTTGGGGGTTATATTCATTAGTATAAATTAACGTTTTGAAGTCATCTTGATAGCAATTTATGGTGTGGTTTTTATCATCTATTATTTCTTCTCCAATTGTGCCATCAAGATGATAATTAATTGTTTTGATTATTTCTGCAGTTTCAGGATTCCAACAAATAATACAATTAATGGTTTTGCCATCTTCACGTAACCAAGTTGATTTATTTAATTTGCCATCAGAGTAATATTCAATAACAAACCTCTTTGTTTTGCCGTCGCCGTAATAATGAGTTTCTTTAATTCTTTTATGTGTTTGAGGGTCGTATTCTTGGATGACATATATTGTTTTGCCATCGGAATAGTATTGGGTTTTTTTGGTTAATTTACCATCTGGGCTATATTCAGCAACAAATTTTATAGCTGTTTTAATTCCTTTGTGATAAAAAGTTTTTTGATAATTCATATTATTTATGCTCCTATATGTTTATTGTTTTCAGAGAAATATTCTAAAATGTCTTTGTTTTTAATAATCTTTTTAGACCAACCAGAATCATAATCTTTGTAATAACTTTTTATCCATGGGTGTTCCATGTGAGTTTGAGAAGATAAATCATTAGGTGATGCATCGCCGTATAACAAAATCATAAAATCAAGGATTTGTTTTTGAGTTGCATTTATTTTAGTTATATCTCCCATTGCTAAAACTTCGGGATTTATTGGTTGATAAGTAAAATCTTTTAATTGCTTGCATAATTCAGGAAAGACAGGACCATGAATCCAAGCTTGGATTTGTTCTTTTACAAGAGGTTTTTTTGTTTTTACTAGATGTTTTGCATGAGCATAATAAATCATTTTATTTAGTTTCATTTTAGTAGTTGAATGAGGATTATTTTTAACAATATAAAGAGCAACATCAAAGACATTAATAGATTCTTTTTTCATAATTATTTTTCTCCTTTAATTAAAATATTTGTTTGTTGATTAAAATTTTCATTATTTGGGCTAAATTTTCTTTTTGCGAGTTGGTTGCGTTAATCATAAAATGATTACAATTTTTGTGGTTGCAATTTGCATCATTACAGTATTTATGTTGGTTTAAATAATGTTTGCGGACATTTTCAAAATAATTTAAGGGTTTTTGTTCAATGAGGTCTAATTTATGATTTGATTGAGTTTGTTTTCGTTTTAGCCCAATTTTAGGGTCAATATCTAGGTAAAAAGTTAATTTAGGTTTAATTAAGAAATGATTGATGATTTTTGAAGTAATTTTGTCATCATAATCTATGTAATTACCTTTGCTTTGATAAGCAAAAGTAGAATCATACCAACGGTCAACTATAACAAGATAACCACCCAATAAAGCAGGGATTATTAATTCATCTTGGGTTTGTAACATGTTGGCAAGGCTAAGTAAATATTTAGTTTTAGGGCTTATTTTGGATTGATGTAAAAATAAATTTCTGATTTCTTTTCCAACGATGGAACTGCCTAAACCTTGAAAAAATTTAATTTGATAGCCTTTATTTTCAAAAGAATCTTTTAATTCGTTAATTAAAGTAGTTTTGCCGCTTCCGTCAACACCTTCAAAACTAATTAATTTATTTGTCATTAGAGCGAACCATCTTTTTAATTAAATTAATAGGTGAAAAAGGAATGAATTGGTTGGTTAGTAAGTTTTGTAAGAATAGATTAGCTGAATTAGAAAATAAATTGATTACTTTGTTAATTGATTGTACCTTACCATTTTTAATTTTATTATTTAATCTTTGAGTTTCGGATTCATCATTTGTTAATAAATAGAAGCCAAAACGAGTGTCTAGTTTTTTAATTTGTTCTCCTTCTACTATTGATTGTTTGTAACGTTCACGAAGGCAAGTTTTGAAATTGAAAGCAATAATGCGTTTAGTTTTGGTAAACAATACTAAATCAAATTTAATATCGGGGATGAAAAATAAATATGATTGAGGATATAAATATTTAATTCCTTTGTGATTTAGATAAAGCAAAATTAAGTATTCGTTAATTTTTCCGCGAATTGATTTTTGGCTTTGAGAGTTGTATTGGTTGTTGGTTAAATATTCATTGAGTATATTATGGCAATCAAACATATATTGATTAAAAACTTTGTTGAAAAAAATTGGTTGAACTATTTGTTTGGTGATGTTAACGCACAAAGATTTATGATTAAAAACGTTAATATTATTAAAATCTAAATTAGATATTTGTTTCATATTTTTATTTCCTTTTTTATTCTTATTCTTTTGCTTCAAATCTTTGGATTTGTTGATAAAAATTAAAACTACATTCGCCTTTGGGACCGCTACGGTTTTTGGCAATAATTAAATTCGTATGTGGGTTGTTATCAGGTGTTTGATAATAACTTTCGCGGTGTAATAACATCACAACATCAGCGTCTTGTTCAATTGATCCCGCATCTCTTAAATCTGTTAATTGTGGGCTTTTGACTTCTCTTACATAGGTTGAACGGTTAAATTGACTCAAAGCTACAATTGGAATATTAAGTTCACTTGCTAGTTTTTTTAATTTGCGTGAAATCTCAGATATTGCTTGATATGTATTAAAACTTTGGGGGTCTTTTAATAAATGGAGGTAATCAATAAAAACAATATCAAGTCCTTTAGTATATTTCATTTGACGGCATTTGGTTTCAATGTCTTCAATTTTGTTATTTCTATCATCATCAATTAAAATGTTTAATTGCGTTATTTCATCCTCAGCAATAAGTAACTGTAATTTTTCATTTTTAGTTAAGTTTTTGTGTTGGAGTTGTTTTAAAGGGATTTGAGAAGCAGAAGAAAGCAACCTAATTGCTAATTCTTCCGCTGCCATTTCTAAACTAAAAATAACTGCTTTTTGGTTTTCAGGGTTGGTAGTAAAGTTTTTTGCAATATTACAAGCCAAATTTAACATAAAAGCAGTTTTTCCCATCCCAGTTCTTGCTCCTAAGATAATTAATTGGTTAGGTTTGAAACCAGAAATTAATTCATCTAGATTTTTAAAGCCTGTTTTTATTCCTACAAATTGGTTGTCTTTTTCATCATTAACTATACTTTGGCGAATATCAGGAATTAATGTTTTTGTAGAAATAAAAGGAGATTTGGTTTTTTGCATAAAACCTTCTACTTGGTTTTTGACTGTTTGCAAATAATTATGGATATTTTTTGATTTAGATAATTCAGTAGGTAATTGCTTAATTAATCCTAACAAATCTCTTTTAAGGGAATTTTCTTTGATTAAATCAATATATGTTTCTAAATATTCACTTGCAGGGGACCCCTCCACTAATTCAATTAAATAATCAATTCCTCCTATTTTGTATAAATTGTTATCTAAAACGGAACCCACCGTAACATAATCAATTTCGCGATTTTGCAGTTTTAATTGCTTCATTGTCTCAAAGATACAACGATGCTTGGGGTTGGAAAAATTGTTTGTGTTAACTAAATTTATAACAGCATCCATTTTTTCTTGATTTAACAATAGTGCTCCCAATAATGCACGTTCGGCTTCAATCATCTTTCAAACTCCTTTTTTTGTGATTTGGGTATAAAAAATACCCCTTCAAAAAAAGGGGTTTAGTTTATATATTAATTAAAAAGTTTTTTCTTCTTTAATTGTTCCGTCGGAGTTGTAATGGGTTTCTTTGATTGGTTCCTCTGTTATGGGGTCATAATCGGTAATAAAGTCAATTGTTTTGCCATCTTTATGGAACCAGGTTGTTTTAATAAAATTCAATGTATCGGGATCATGTTCGTGAATGGCGTAAATTGTTTTACCATCAATATTGTAGTAAGTAGTTGTGTTTTTTTTACAATTCATATTATTTATTTCCTTTTTTATATATTTTTTTTAATTTAGCAATTGCTTTGTTTTTGATAATTGCTACTTGCCTTGAAGATAAATTTAACATTTGTCCTATATTTTTGTTGGAATACTCAATTTGGTGCTCTTCATTAATATTTCCAAAAGGAATCCCAAAACTTAATCTAATAATTTCAAATTCTTGGGGATTTAAAATATTTTTAAGTTTTTTTAAGAATAATTCATGATTAGCTTGTTTTAACCATAGTTGATGGGGGTTGAGGATTGTGCTCCACCTGGGTTGCTTTGCTTCTTCCCATTCTTCGAAACCAATTTTAGTTATTATTTTTTTGTGTTTTTGAGGCATTGAAGCTGATTGACACTTGCGGATAAGTTCGTGAATCGCAAATTTGATGTGTTCGATGGCGTATCCAATAAACTGGTCAATTTCTTCTTGAAATTCATACCCTTTGAGAGAATTGATTAAACCTAAAACGCCTTCTTGAAATAAATCTTCTCTTTGAAGTGATTTAGGGAAGTATTTAAATTGGTTGGCTATTTTTTTTACTAATGGAAAATGCATTTCAATTAATTTATTCCTTTTTTCTAAATTATTTTTATTTTTTAAAAAATCTTTAAATAATTTTTGTCTTAACATTTTATTCCTTCCTAAAAATATTTTTAGAAAAGATATGAAATTATTTTTTTAGTCTTGAAAAGAAAAAAAGACTAACTATTAAGTTAATCTTAAAGAATTTTTAAAAAGTAAAAAGTTGTCCAAAGTTTTGGAACACCTCAACATTATCTATTAGTTCAAAAAAAGCGAGTGTTTTTAAACACTATCCTCAATCAATTCAAAGACAATACTTATTTCAAGAAGACAATTTATGACTAATCAAAACTTTTAAGGAGCACGAATTTCCGAAACATTTCGCCCAGTTTCTTTGTTGCACTGCTAAAAACATTAAATCCAAATAAAGCATTTTTTATCAACAATACTTAAAATAATCACAAATTTAATTTTTGTAATACATTATATTGTGATTTTATAAAAATTAATTAATAAATCGCACCTTTTTAAGATATAATTAAATATATAAGTTATCTTTTTACAGAGATTTTAATCTTTGTTTGATATGTGAAAAGAAGAGTATTTCTCTCGCCTGATAAACTTGAAAAATTAGTTTTTGGGCAAATAGCACGCGAATTAGTTTTAGCTCAATATTTTATAATTTACACGCTATTTGTTTTAAGAGAAATGCTTTATAAGGCATTTCTTTTTTTATATTAAGAAATATTTGCAACTTATATCAACATTTAAAGGAGGATTCAAATATTAAATTACCTAAATTTAAAAAAAAATCTAATGTAGATTTATACAATGATCAAATACCGAAGGGTAAATATTTAATTATTGATGAAAAAGGAGAAAAGTTGGGTATTTTTGACCAAAATGAAGCCTTGAAATTATCAGAAAAAAAAGAAATTGATATTGTAGTAGTTAACGCTGATTCAACACCTATGGTTGCTCGTTTGATGGATTATCAAAAACATCGTTATAACCAACAAAAAAAACATCGCGAAGACAAAAAAAAATCTCAAGTGAGTGTTTTAAAAGAAATCAGAATTAGTCCAAATATTGATATTAATGATTTAAACACGAAATTAAAACAAATGCAAAAGTTTTTAAAACAAGGAGATAAAGTGAAAATTAGCATGCGTTTTCGTGGTCGAATGATTAATAATTCTCAATTAGGAGAAACGATTTTGAAAAAAATTATTAAAGATTTAAGCAATTTAGCTAACACAGAAAGTCCTTTAAAATTAAAAGGAAATCAATTTATAACTGTTTTATCTCCTTTGAAATAACCAATTTCATTTAAATAGCTTAAAAAAACTAAATTAAAAGTCGTAATTTCTCCAGTAAAGAATCAACTTTATTTTTGTAAAATCCAGAAAGGAATTAACTAAAAAAAATGATTAAAAAAAAATCTCATAGCGGCCTTAAAAAACGCATTAAGATTACTAAAAAAAAGAAATTATTAAGAGGCCATGCTTATAAAAATCACCTTGCAGCTTCTAAAACAACTAAACAAAACAGACAATTAAGAGGTGTTGTTTGCGTTGATCATTCTGATTACAAAAGAATTAAAACCCTTATTAGAGGTTTATAGAAAGGAAAAAGAATATGGCTAAAGTTAATTTTGCTCCAGCGAGGCATCAACGTCGTAAAAAAGTTTTAAAAATGGCTAAGGGTTATTTTGGTTCTAAAAGCACCCTTTACAAAACAGCTCATGAACAAGTAATGCGTTCACTGCAATACGCTTACAGAGATCGCAAACAAAGAAAAAGAGACTTTCGTAAGTTATGGATTACTCGTATTAATGCTGGCGGAATGTCTTTGGGTATCAAATATTCTCGTTTGATGCATGGCCTTTCTTTAGCTAAAGTTGATATCGACCGTAAAACTTTGGCAGGTTTGGCACATCTTCATCCTGAAGTTTTTTCTGATTATGTGAACTTAGCTAAATCTTCTTTAGAACAATTTCAAAAAGAATTAGAAAACAAAAAGAAAGAGAAAGTAGTCCCACAAGTTCCAGAAAAAAAAACTAAACAAATGGATAACAAAGAACAAACTTTACAAACTGAAAAACAACCTCAAATTCAAAAGTTAGATAAAGAAGTTTCAAAAGCTCAAGTTTCTTCCGAAAATAAAGAATCAAACACACCTTCTTTAGAATCGTCGTCACAAGAATTAGAAAATCCAAAAATTACAAAAGAAGAACAAAAACCAAAAATCAATCAACAAAGTCAAAAAGTTGAAAAAAAAGAACTAAGCAAAAAAATTGAAAAACAACCCAACAAAGAAACAGAATTAAATCAAGCAAAACCAAAAGAAGAAAAAAACCCCCAAAAAACAACTTCTCAAATATCTGTTGATAAATTATCAAAAATGTTACTTACTGAATTAAAACAATTAGCCAAAGAATATCAAATATCTGGCGTTAATAAACTTAAAAAATCTGAAATCATCGAAATTTTAAAGAAAACAATTAAAGAAAACAATAAATAATTTTTTGTTTCAAAAATGATTTTCAAAATAACAAAAATAACAAAATAAGTTAAAATAAGGAGAAATTTTATGAATAAATTTAGAATTAGAAAAGGATCAAAAGATTTATTTATAAGTATTTTATGCTTATTAGTTTCTTTTTTTTGCTTCTTCGAGACATCTTTTTCAGTTGCTCAAATTGAAATTAAATTAGCAGATATTTTTTTAGGTGTCATTTTATTTTTATTTACTTATTTATTGGTTTTTAAAGAATATAAAACAATTAATACTAAAAGCCGTTATGTTTTTTTCTTTGAAACTCTTTTGTTTATTTCTATTATTTTGATGAGTTTTATTTTTCCAGGCATGGGATTAATTAAAAAAGAACAGCTGCCTTCGGTTTTTGCTTGGTTTTTGGAATGGAATCATTGTTTATTTTACCTTGTTGTTGTTCACACTTTCATTAAATTACACGTTGAATATTTCAAAAAAGAAAAAAACTTATCTTTTTCTTTATACCTTATTGCTTTTGGTTTTGGCAATTATATAATGAATAGTCCAATTAATCCTAGAAACTTTATTTTGAAGACAATATCTGTTTTATCTCTTTTACAATGTCTTTATTTTCTTTTTACAAGTATTAAAAAAATGAAAAATAATAATCAAAAATAACTTTTGAATTCAATAATTTATTTTTTTGTTGGAAATGTTTCAATTTAGGTTCATTATTAATAAAAATACAAACATTAAAATTTATTTTAAATCTTTTAATTATCGCTATTACTTTGATTTTTGTTTGAAATAATTTGTAAAGTTTGTTATTTTTTTAAAAAAAGAAAAGTTGTTTCGGAATTGAAAATAACAAAATTATTATTAAATATTTGATTTTATAAAATTAACAATGTTTTTTTACTTAGTTTAAAAAATTTTTTATTTGTTTTATATTAAAAAGTTTTTAAATCTTTTAAAATTATTCAGATGATTACTGCTTTTGGAGGAAAAACAAAATAATGGTTTTAGAAAAAATAAAAACTTTAATGGTAAATCAATTATCTCTAGATTCTCAATCAATCACTTTAAAAACTCGTTTTAGAGAAGATTTAGGATTAGATTCATTAGATGCTTTAGAGTTGATGATGGAGTTAGAAAAAATTTTTAATGTGAGCATTAGTGATACCACTTTGCAAAATTTTAAGACAGTAGAAGATGTGGTTTTATATATTGAAAAAAACCTCGCATAATTAATAATTTTAAAAATACTATACATCAATCTTCAATGTTTTTTATTTGAAGATTTTTGTTTTTTTAGAATATGCTTTTACAAACTTTTTTCTTTTTTAACATCATCTTTAAGAAATAATGTATTTTTATTATAGGGATAGATTATTTGCGTTTCGATTGTAGGATTTGTTTTTCTACTTTCTATTACAAACAACCCCCCCCTCCAAACCGTACGAGCAAGTTTCCAAGCATACGGCTTTCCATCATTTACCCTTTTTACGGGATTAACCTTGCGGTTAACTGTGTATCTTAATCATTCTCTTCTTTTTGTTTTGGTTTATATCGTTTATTTGTTGGTTTGTTCTCTTGCGATGACAATTCCTACATAAAGCGATTGTTTGTTTATTAAGGATGCTTTGCCAGTTGGAGTTTCTCACCGTTTTTGTGTGGTGGATTTCTAGTGGGATGTTTTCTGTTTGGCAAACTTCACATCTCTCCGCCTTTAAGCGTGATGTTAGTGTTGTTCGTCCTTGGTAGAGATAACGGTTGATAATTACATCGGGATTCCCCTTTGTTTTTCTCATCCTTTTTATCTTTTCCCAGTCCAGTTTGTCCCAGCTATCAACTTTTGGTTTTATTCTTGAGGTTGTATTGAATCCCCCAAGTTTTGCCGTTCCTTAATTTTCGCCGAACTTTTGCGATAGATGTTTTCCATTTTCTCGCTAGTGTTTTTAAACAACTGTATTCCGCCAAATAGTATAAATGTGTTAATTGTGCTAGGTTGTTTCCTAGACAAAAGTATCGGATAATGCCGAGCGTTATTGATTTGTAGGTTCGTATTATTTCTAGTGCTTCCCTACTTGCTAGTGTTTCGTCGTGTTTTACTTTCCCGTTTTTGGTCCAACCGTATTCTTTCCCGTAGTCTCTTGTTGTGTCTTTTGGGATTTGGATTTGTACTTGCCCGTTCAGTGAGTTTTTTGTTGTTTTCTTTTTGCGGGTTTTGTTGGTTGGGTTTACCTTTACCATATAAGATAGGAACCTTGTGCCCTTAGTGGCTTTTACAATTTTTGATTTGTCGCGGTTTACCACGAGTTTCAAGTCTTGTTCTAGCCATTTGAGTACTTGGGTTTTAATCCTTTCTGCTTCGTGGTGTTCTCCTTTTATTCCAATAATAAAATCATCTGCGTAGCGGATGTATTCTATTCTCGGGTTTAGGTTCAGGTTTATTTCACTATCTATTGATAGATTGTGATGTTGTTTTTTTGTGTATGCCTTCCAATATTCGGGATTTGCTTTCATTATCGGTTTGCCGTTTCTTATCAGTTCTTCCATTTTCTTATCGATGTAATGTAAATATATATTTGATAATAAAGGGGATATTATCCCACCTTGCGGTGTTCCTGATAATGATTCGTATTTGATTCCATTTTCCATTATTCCTGCTTTGAGCCATTGGTTGATTGTTTTTAACGTTTTGGCCTTTCTGATGTATTTGTTTAACATCTTATTGAGGATATCGTGGTTGATGGTTTCAAAGTAACCTTTAATGTCGATTTTTATTATATAATCTATCCCTTTGAACCTTTGTTTGACGCGTTTTACGGCATCATGGCATGATTTCTTGCTTCTGAATCCGAAGCTCCATTCTGAGAAGATGTTTTCAAAATAGAGGGTTAAAAGTTGTTCCATTGCTTTCTGGATTATTCTATCTTTTATGGTTGGGATGCCTAGCGGTCTCGTTTTATTTTTATCTTTTGGTATTAATACTTTTTTGACAGGTTGCGGATTGTATTGGTTGTTGACGTATTCTTTGTGGTATTTCTTTATCATTTCTAGCTTTATGCCGTCAATGGTTTTGTTGTCAACGCCCTCTGTACCGCTGCCTTTATTGGTTGCAATGCTATTGAATGCTTTGTATGTGTTTTCTATGTTATTCATTCCGCGTTTCAATACCTTTTTTAGGCTATAGTTGTTTTTTGAATGATTTAAAATCATATCTAAAGTTCTCGAAAGCTTAAATTCATTTGAATTATGTGTAAGCATATTATCACTTACTCCTTTCTTGATTTGTTTAGATATACCATAAATGACTGACTTGTTTTCGCCTTGTTCTTAGTTTTCCTAAGAGCCCTAGGAGGGCAATTATCATTGTTATTCCAAACAATGTTTTAATTCCTCCGACTACTAGAAGTCTCTTTCTCCTTGGGGATGTGGGCTTTTGTTCCCACACTTGAACCTTTAGGATTCTGCAAGTTCCTCACTTTATCTACCTTCATTCCTTAGGAGAAGTAACCATTTATGTTTTCATGTCTTTCCTGACTGTTGGTGAGATTCCAGGTTTCCGTTCGTGATTGATAAACTATCCAACACGCTAACAATATGTTGATAGCGTCTGGACTGCTCGCTTGTAGTAGTTTGTGATGCAGGTTACAAAATTACATCTTCTTTTCTTCTTAGGTTATTTTACAGGCTTTTCCATAGAATGATTTGCTAGCGGTGTCATCTTGACTAACTACTTCGTCTCAACCCGCCTTTATGAACTGCTGTAATCCATCATCTTTTCATTTGATGAACCGTTCATCTGCTTTCAGTGTTTATCGGCACTGGAAATTGGTTAGATTTCACGATAAAGTGGGCTTCTTTGCCGCCCATTTGCTTTAAGTGGTTTTTGTGTGAAGCAAATAACTTTTTGTGTTAAATCCAAAAAATAGTTAATTTTGATTAAAAAAATAACTTCACTCCAAAAAGAACAACTTCTTTTTAATTTCTCTGTTTATTTAATTAAATTTTTTGGCAAAAATTATAAAATCTTAATTTAATATTAATTTTTTCTTTTTTGTTTTTTTGGATTTTGATTTATTTTTTTAAAATTATTGCGTTTTTTGTTTATCAACTTTAATAATTAATTCTTTTTTATGTTTTTAATTTTATTGTATTTATAAATATTTTATCACGTTGGATAAATTTCAATTTTTGAATTTTAGATTTTTTTGTATTTATTGTGTCTTTATCAAACATTTGCTTTACCTATTTACAATAAATTATCTTTTTTTTGCATGTTTTTTGTAGATTTGTTTTGAGCTACAATTACATTGTAATTTTTAATATTTTACTTTTTTCATTCCCGTTTTGCGGCAGTATCCAGGCCAATAATTAATAACATATCTTTTGGCTTCAAAAATAATAGAAAGTTTGTAATAATGGCTAAATTAAATTATGATTTTAAAAAAATAGAAGAACATTGGCAAGATTATTGGAAAAAACACGAGATTTTTAAAACAAAAATTAATAAAGATCAAAAGAAATTTTATTGTTTAGATATGTTTCCTTATCCTTCATCAGAAGGATTACATGTTGGTCATATTGAAGGTTATGCCGCAACCGATATTGTAAGCCGTTTTAAAAGAATGCAACAATACAACGTTTTTCATCCTTTTGGTTGGGATTCTTTTGGACTTCCAGCAGAACAATACGCTTTGAAAACAGGAAAAAATCCTAGAAATTTTACTTATGAAAATATTCAGAAATTTAAAATACAAATTCAAAGACTCGGAAAAAGTGTTGATTGGGAAAAAGAATTAGCAACTTCAGATCCTTATTTTTATAAATGGACTCAATGGATTTTTAAAAAACTTTACGAAAAAAAATTAGCCGTTTTGCAAAATGTAGAAGTTTATTTTTGTCCTGCATTAGGAACAGTTCTTGCCAATGAAGAAGTTATTTCTAACGATAAAGGTCTTTTTTCTGAAAGAGGGAATCATCCTGTTATTAAAAAACAAATGAAACAATGGGTTTTAAAAATTACTGATTATGCTGAAAGACTTTTAGCTGATTTAGATCTTGTTGATTGGCCGCAAAACGTTAAAGATATGCAAATTAATTGGATTGGTAAATCTCAAGGAGCTGTTGTTTCTTTTCCTGTATTTCAACAAAAAAATACTTTAAAAGTCTTTACTACTCGCCCTTATACTCTTTTTGGTGTTACTTTTTTAGTTATAGCTCCTGAACATGAATTATTATCACAAATTACTACTTTAAAACAGCAAGAAGAAGTTTTGGATTATCTAGAATGCACTAAACAAAAAAAAACCTTAGAAAGAAACGTTAACAAAGATAAAAGTGGTGTTTTTACTGGAAGTTATGCTATTAATCCGTGTAATGGTGAAAAAATTCCTATTTGGGTGGCTGATTACGTTTTGCCTCATTTTGGCACAGGCATTTTAATGGGCGTTCCTTGTCATGATCAAAGAGATTTTGAATTTGCACAAAAACACCATTTAAAAATGATTCAAGTAGTAAAACCAAACCCAATCACTGATAGTAGCCAAAAAAACCCTTTAGAAGTTTTTGAAGGAGATGGCATTATTGTTAATAGTGATTTTTTAAATGGTTTAGACAACAATCAAGCACAAACAAAGATGATGCAATTTTTAAAAGAAAAAAAATTAGCCTATCCTCATTATACTTATAAATTGCATGATTGGGTTTTTTCTCGCCAAAGATATTGGGGAGAACCATTATCTATTTTTTATGATGAAAATAATAATATTCACACTATGGATGATGACTCTTTGCCTTTGGAATTGCCTGTTTTAGATAAAATTCAACCTTCAGGAACGGGAGAATCGCCATTATCAAAAGCATCTTCTTGGTTGTATTTTGAAAAAGATGGCAAAAAGTACCGAAGAGATTCCAATACTATGCCACAACTTGCAGGAAGCTCTTGGTATTATATTGCTTATGTTTTAAAAAACATTTCAGGGATCACCCCTTTAAACACATCCGAAGCGAAAGAGTTATTAGACTATTACTTGCCTGTTGATTTGTATATTGGCGGGACAGAACATGCAGTCGGTCATTTATTATATGCTCGTTTTTGGCATAAATTTTTATATGATTTGGGTTTAGTTTCTCAGAAAGAACCTTTTCAAAAATTAGTTAATCAAGGAATGATTTTAGGACATGACCATACTAAAATGTCTAAATCAAAAGGCAATGGCGTAAATGCTTCTTCAATGTTAGAAAAGTATGGCGCGGACGCCTTAAGGTTGCATATTATGTTTATGGGTCCTTTAGAAGATGTTAAAAGTTGGAACGAAAAAGGTTTGCAAGGGATACAACGTTTTTTAAATAGAGTTCATCAGATGTGTTCTTTTGAAATGATAGATCAAAAAGATGTTTTTTTAGAAAAAATTTTGCATCAAACAATTCAAATAGTTACTCAAAGTTATGAAAAATTAAAATTTAACAAAGCTATTAGTCAACTAATGATTTTTGTTAATCACGTTTACAAATCCCAAAAAATCACTAAAGAGCAATGCCAAATTTTTTTACAAATGTTAAACCCCCTCACACCTCATTTGACAGAAGAGTTAAATGCAACAATTTTGAAGAATAAGGAAATATTAGTTAATATGACTTGGCCTCATTATAATCCTAAATATTTAGGAAACGAACAATCAAATATTATTGTTCAAGTTAATGGCAAAACACGCTCTATTTTAACTGTATCTTTGGGCGTTTCTTCAGAGAAAATCCAAAAATTAGCTTTTCAAGATCAAAAAGTACATAAATTTATTTTTCAAAAACAAATTCAGAAAGTAATTTATATTCCTGAAAAATTATTAAATATCATTGTTATTTGATTATTTAATTTTGCTTTTAAATTCTTAATAAAATTCAAGAAGTGTTTTTTCAAATTCTATTCAAATAAGTTTATGTAAATTTTGGAGAAAAAGGTATGTTAAGATGAAATTAAACCAAAAAGGGCTTTTAATAGTTCTTTCAGGTCCTTCTGGCGTTGGCAAAGCAACAGTTAGAAAAGCTTTATTTGAAATGAAAAATCATAATTTTGTTTATTCTATTTCATCAACAACAAGAAAACCTAGATTAGGCGAACAAGAAGGAAAAGACTATTATTTTCTCACTAAAGAAGAATTTGAATTAGGAATCAAAAATAACAAATTTTTAGAATGGGCTAAATTTATTGATAATTATTATGGTACTTCTCGTAAACAAGTGGAAGATTACCTAAAAGAAGGCAAAGAAGTTTTTTTAGAAATCGAAGTAGAAGGGGCAACCCAATTAAGAAAAAAAAAGTTTCGTAATGCAGTTTTCATTTTTTTAGTTCCTCCTGAAAAAAAAGTCCTTTATGAAAGGTTGAAAAAAAGGGGAACAGAATCAGCCGACAAAATACAACAACGTATTATGAAAGCTGATAAAGAATTCCCTTTAGCTCATAAATATGATTATATTGTTGTTAATGATGATGTTTTCAATGCCGCTGATCGGATTATTGCAATTATTAGAGCGGAACATGCAAAAACTAAACGTAGTATTCGTAATTATTTAAAGATTTTGGAGAATGATGGTTATGCCGAACAATAAACAAATGAATAAAGAAGGTTTAAGTTATCCTTCGATTGATAAATTATTAGATAAAGTTGATTCTAAATATAAATTAGTTCATATAGCTAGTAAAATAGCTCATGTTATAGAAAAAGACAAGATATCATTGCCTGAATGCAAATCTGAAAAAGTAATTGGTAAAGCTTTAGAAGAAATTATTAACGATAAAGCTAAATTTGTCTTTAAATAAAATAATTAAATAAAACTGTTAAATTACAATGAGAATTGCATAATTTAACTTTTTTTATTTTGTGTAAATTGAAAAGGAGCTGTTTACAATGACTTTGAGGCACATTTCAGTTTTAAAAGAAGAAGCTATTTCTTTTTTAAATATTAATCCTAATGGTGTTTATGTTGACGCTACTTTAGGTCAGGGAGGACATACTTTATCTATTTTAAATCATCTCCAAGATGGTTTTTTATACTCTTTTGATCAAGATTTAAAAGCTTGTTCCGATATTCAAAAGAAATTAAACCCTAATTGGCCTATTGAAATCATTCATAGTAATTTTTCTAATCTTAAATTAGAATTAGCCAAAAGAAATGTTTTTCAATTAGATGGTATTTTATTTGATTTAGGGATATCTTCTTGTCAAATTGATGATCCTCAAAGAGGTTTTAGTTATTTGCATAATGCTCCTTTGGATATGAGATTTGATAATAGACAAAAACTAACAGCCCAAGAAATTGTAAATTTTTATTCTTTTGAGAAATTAAAAAACATTTTTCATATTTATGGTGAAGAAAAAAAGGCAGCTTTGATTGCAAAACAAATTATTAAAAACCGTCCTTTAAAAACATCTTATGATTTAGTGGCTATAACTGATATGTTTTATAAATATCATAAAGGGCATAGTGCGAAAAAAATTTTTCAAGCTTTACGAATTGAAGTTAATCAAGAGTTAGAAGTTTTAAAACAAGCCTTATCCCAAAGTCTTGAATTATTAAAAAAAGACGGTTCCATTGTTGTTATTAGTTTTCATTCTTTGGAAGATCGTATTGTTAAACATTTTTTTAAAAAAAATAGTGTTTTTGAATTTCCTAAAAAATTACCTATTATGAGTGTTGATTATCCTCAACCTGCTTTGCGAATTATCACTAAAAAACCTTGTATTCCTAGTGAGGTTGAAATGAAAAATAATCCTCGTAGTATTTCTGCCAAATTACGTGCAGCTGTTAAAAATATTTAAAAAAATATAGTCTTTTGAAATTAGATTTGCTGAATAAAAAAATAGTTTTTTCCAAACTACTTATGAATGTAGTTTGGTTTTTTTATTTTAATAAAGAAAAAAAGTTTCAATCATTATCATTTTATTCTTTTTTAAAAATGTTTTTTTGAAAAGATACGAAAGTTATTATTTTTTAGTTTTGGGTACAAAAAAAGACCGACTTAAAAAAAGTCAATCTTAAAGAATTTTTAAAAAACAAAAAAGTGTCCTAATTATTTCATCACTCCAGTTTAGTTCTAAATTTTTTTAAAAATATTCTTTAAAACTGAAATAAATAGATAATCTTATATTTTTTCAAACTAACAAAACGAATTAATGAAACTAAAATGTTTTCTTCAATTTTTCATCGTCCCAAACCAACATCCATTTTTATTTCAACAAGAGACATGTGAAATTAAAAAAATAATCAACCGCTTCCCTTCTTTTTGGAACCATAAATGGCTATTATCAAAATTAAATAATTTATCACCTTTAAAATATTCTCAATCTTTTAGATAAATATAATAAATATTTTAATTAATGATAAAATCAACCGCAACCTTTTTAAAAAGAGGTTATTTTACTGTACATTTTTTTAATAAAATGATACAATGAAATGGAAAATAGTTTTAATTTTTCTTTTTCTGCCGCGTTTTTATCATTTCTTACCCCTCATATATTGTAAAAGGTTTAAAAATTATAAAAAATGTCTTTTGAAACGAGCAAAATATTAAAAAACTTATGGACGATTTTAGTTTAATTAATTTATTTTGTTGATTTGAAAAGATATGAAATTATCTATTATTTTTTTAGTTTTAAAGAATATTTTTAAAACAAAAAATGTCTAAAAACAAGGAACATCCTAATTTTATATATGTTAGAATATTAATTATATATAATATTTTTAATATTTTATGGAGGAAATAAAAATGAAAAAAATTAATAAATTAGTTAAATTAGGTTGTTTTTTTTGTATTCTTTTTCAATCAATTTTTTATTTTTTGCTAATATTTTTATCATCAAAACTTAAAATTTTATATTTTTTAAATTTTAAAATTTATTATATAGAAATTTTTGGAAAAGAATATCATTATAGTTTAGAAAACAGTTTATTTAATGAAAATTTTTTAGAATTATTTTTTCAATTATTATATTTATTAATTCCTTTTTTCATTTTTTTATATATAAGATTATTTAATTCAAAATCTAATAAGTTTACAAAAATATTTTGTGGTATATATGGTCTTATTTGGGGATTGTTTCCGGGTATTTTTATATTATTTGGTTCTTATCAAAAAGAAAGTCATTATTTAGTTTATTTTTAATTTTTTATGTTAGAATTATTAATGACCCTATAGTGCATGATTTGTTCATACATGGCTTTCATTTCATATTTTCGTTCTCCTTTCGTTTTACTGTTTAGGGTAGGAATCAAAGGCTCTCAGATAATGAGGGCTTTTAGTTTTTTTAGGGTGCAAAACTTTAAAAATAGTTATAATAAAGGAACAGCCCAGTGTTTTCGAACCCCCCCTCATTAACCATTGTTATTAAAATCAGTTTCTGCAATCATATCATAAACCAAATCTATTTTTTTTAGAGTCTAAAAGTAAAACTTCTAATAAAGTACTTTCGGCTTCAATCATTAATATCCAAACGTTTCACTTAAGTTATTTTGCCCCCAAACGGTTTTTTTGTTTTCAAAATGCTTGCATTTTTTGATAAAATATTTATTGTCCACCCGTTTTTGTTTACAAAAATTGTTAACCACAAAAAATCATTAGATGGAGGTTTAACATGGTTAAAACGGAAGGAATGAATAAAATTTTTGCCGCTGAAAAAAGAAATAGAAAATTTTTGTTAGAAGGAAACTTGTGGAAAGTAATTTTTTATTTTACTTTCCCTATTGTTATTTATTGGGTTTTCCAAAGTATCTCTGATTCCATTGATCTTTTAATTTTACAAAGAAACCAATTTACTTCACCGAAAATAACTTTTATCAGCCGAGTTCATTTATTAAAAGGTGTTCTTATTCCTTTTGGTATATCTATCGCTACAGGCGGCGTTATTTTAGTTGGCCGTGCTTATGGAAAAAATAATTTAGATAAAATGCAACTTTATTTAACTAAAACTTTTATTTTATCAATTTTAATAGGCTTACTTATTTCATTTTTGTGTATTTTCGTGTTTCAAACTCCTATTTTAGAAAAAATTTTACAAATTAGTTCAGAAAATAAAGTAAATAGCGATCAAAGGCAATATTATAATCTTATTATAATGTCTTTTGTTTGTGTTGTGATTAATACAGTTTTTTTAGCCTTAGAGAGAGCCAAGGGCAACAATAAAATATCTTTGATTTTAAATTTATTAAATGTTTTTATCAAAATCATTTTATCTTTTGTTTTGTTTTATTCTTTCGACAAACAATCAAGATCTTTGGCGTGGGCAACTTTTATTTCTAACGCTTTAGTTACTTTATTTGCCCTTTGGTTTTTATTTTTTGATCGCAATAATCCTTTTAAAATTATTTTAAAGAAGTTTCGCTTTGATAAAGTTTTTTTGAAAAAAATCGCTAAACTAGCAATACCTGTTTGTGCAAGTATTAGTGCTTATAATTTGGGAAAACTAATTGTAAGCATTATTGTGAGAGATTTTTATAATGATGGACCTGATCATCTCGATAGTTCTCAAATTGGAGCTAATTTAGTTTTAGCAGTTACTATTAATAATATTTTTTATAATTTATTAAATTCTTTTTCAGACTCCCAAAACGTTATTATTTCTCAAAATTTAGGACATAATAATCTTAATCGAGTTTTTGAAGCTTTTAAAAAAATTATTTTTTGTATGTGTGTTCTGGCAACGATAGGTACTTTAATTAATCTTTTTGGTTATAAATTATTTTTACCTTTGTTTCATAACAAAACTTGGGAAGAAATTTCTATTTTCGAAAAAGCAGCCTTTCGTAAATTATTATTTTTTGAAACAACTAGTTTATGGTTATCTTGTGGCTCTATTATTTTATTTAATTTTTTACTATCTTTTAAAAAAGTTGCTCCTTCTTTTTATATGAATTTTTTAAGAAGTTTAATACGTATCTTTTTTATTACCTTATTTTCTCATAATTGCTTAAATTGGGGCGTTATCGGCGTTGGTTTAAGTATTTTTTTAAGCAATTTAATTTGTTTTATTATTACTTTTGGGATTTTTATCACTTTTTATCTTAAATTAAAACGAGACAAAGTATTTGAACAAGACTTGTGATAATACTTAAAACAAATAATTTAAAAAAGAGGCCTGCAAAAGTCTCTTTTTTAAAGTTTTTCAAAACTTTTAATTTTTTTCTTCAACCCCCTCAAAACAAGTTGTAAAAAAATATTAACCCTAAATTCAAAAAAACACCAAGAAATATTATTTTTTTATTCAAAAATTTAAATTTTTAATTTAAATTAAAAATATTTATATTTAGAAAATAGGATTTTTTAGTGTTTAAAAAAATCATTTATATCATTTTAATAATTATCTTTTTTATTTCAATATTATTTGTATATCATCAAATGAAACCAACTTCCGAAAATTTAATACCCTCTCAAACAACAAATAATTTATTGCCAGCCAAAAATAAAGTTGCTCTTTTGTCAAAAGCGCAAAGAAAGGTTTCCTTAAAACAAGATATATGCGTTTATGAACCTTTTGCTAATCCTGATTTAAAATTTTATGATGAAAATCATCAAGAAATTACTAAATTAGCTGATTTTGACAACCCTTTGCAACGTTGTCTTTTTTTAAACCAACAAAAAGTAGTTTATGGTGAAAACCAAAAAATATTATCTTCTAGATTTTTGAATCCAGATAATACAATAAAATGGGATAGTGATTTGACTTTTAACATGACTTATGATAATGAAAACTATCCTTCAACTAAAAGATCTTTCAATGATAATGGCTCAATCAATTGGCAATCTCCAAACACTTATGACACTACTTATAATCACTCAAATGGCAGAGTCTCTTCTCAAAAAATGTTTAATCTTGATGGCACAGTTAATTGGCAACACCCAGATACTTTTGAACGTTTTTTTAATGAATATGGGTTGCGAATTAAAGAAAGACATTTCAAATCAGACGGAACAATTGATTGGGCGAACGAAGAAACTTTCGACATCAAACTTGATTCCAAAAATAAATTTCTAAAAACAATTTATTTTAATGAAAACGGAGAACCTTTACAAAAATAATCTTTAATAATTGTAGTTGGCAAATGTTTTTAGAAAAGATAGAAAAATAATTATTTTTTAGTTTTGAGCGCAAAAAAAGACCGACTAAAAAATAAGTTAGACATTATTTTTTAAAAAATAAAAAACGTTTTAATTATTTTATCAGACCATTTTTTTCTTGATTGAATGACCAATTATTGGAAGTTGTTTTAAATTGATTTATCGATATTTATTGCAAATGATATGAATTTTTTCCAAATTTGAGACAACTTTTTTGGGTTTTTTCTTGAAAACTTAAAAAAATTTCATAATTGCAAATTTCTTCAAATTAAAATAAGTCTGCGTTAAATTAAAATAATCAATTTTTAGGATGGTTTTTAATTTCTTTCAATTGAGAATTGTTATTTATTAAAGTTTGTGTCCCAAACTAAACAAATTAATCTTACAAACTTAAAAACTTAAAAGCATCAAAACTAATAAAATCTATCAAAAGATAAAAGATATTAGTTTACTTGTATCAATAAATCGTAAAAAAACATAATTTAGACAATTTTTCATATTTTGATATTTTGCGGTTTTTTTTATTGCTTCTTTATCCAAAAAAAAAGTATTTATGATTTTTGCATTCTTTGTTTTTTTGGTGTATTTGTTTCATGACATGTTTAGTTTTGGTTTGAATTGCTTGTTTATAATTTGTGTAATTCATTAAGTTGGTTGAGCTGTTAGTTTTTTTGGCAAGTCTTTTTTAAAGATGCCTTTAGAAAAGATAGAAAAATTATTTTTTTTAGTTTTAAAAGTTTTTTCAAAGCCAAAGTTTTTAATTTTGGGTAACAGGTCAATATTAAATAAAAAAATTAATTATTATTTTTTTGAAACAAATAAAAAAGTTTTTTGTCGCTCAATTGTTTTTTAGGTGTATAATAAAAGTAATAGTGGACTATTCTTTAAAGCTTAATTATTATTTAAAAAAAATTATTTCGAGATTTTTTCATAGCATCGCAACTTATTTTTAATTCAATCATTTGTGTGATTTGATAATTATCTTGAAAAATATCAATATTAAAGGGAATATAATGGAAAAAAAATGGAAAAAAACTTATCAAGGAGCTAATTGGAATCAATTAGAAGATGAATATACTCATTTTTTTTATGAACAAAATTTAAGTCAGTTTTGGCGTCCTGAAGATATTAGTTTACAAGGCGACCTTGCTGCGTGGAATCATTTGTCTGATGAAGAAAAAACTACATACACTAGAAACCTTTTGGTATTAACTTTTTTAGACACGTACCAAGGAGATTTAGGGATTCCTGTGATTGCTAATTCCATGGATGAAAACAAACACCAAAAAAAAGCTACCCTGAATTTTATGGGAGCTATGGAAAACGCTGTACATGCTAAAAGTTATTCTAATATTTTTACCAGTTATTTAAGTAACGAAGATATTAATCAACTTTTTGTTTGGGGTGAAAAACAAGTTAATTTGCAAAACATTATGAAAATTATTTTCCGAGTTTATGAAGATTTAGAATACAATATTTATCTTAAAAAATATCAATTATCTGAATTTAGTGAATTGCAATACCAAAAAAATCAATGGAAAGCAATGGCAATCTCGGTTTTTTTAGAAACTTGGCTTTTTTATAGTGGTTTTTATTATCCTTTATATTTTTACGGCCAAGGAAAATTGATGCAAGCAGGCGAAATTATTAATTTAATTATTCGAGATGAAAGCATTCATGGTGTTTATATCGGCCGTTTAGCCACAGAATTATACCATCTTTTTGATGATGACACAAAAAAAGAATTAAAAACATGGTTAGATGCAACAATGAAGACTTTATATAAAGAACAAATGGAATTAGTAAAAGAAGTTTATTCCAAATTAAGTTATTTGGAAGAAGATGTCCAAAAATTTGTTCGTTATAATTCTAATAAAGCTTTAATGAATTTGGGATTTGATGCTTTTTTTCCTGAAGAAAACGTAAATCCCGTTGTCCTTAATGGCCTTAATACGGAGACAAAAACCATGGATAATTTTTCCATGAAAGGCAACGGTTATCAAAAAATGCTTTCCGAAGCTTTAAAAGATGAAGATTTTTATTTTTAATTTACTGACATTAGGAAATCCATAACTAAAAAATTATAAAACTTCAAGACTTTATTTTATCACTTTCTTATTTTGAATAATGTATAAGGAGAATTTATTATTAATAATTATAATTTAGCAACAAAATCTTTGACGTTTTTTCAAGGATTTAAAAATTTTATCACCCGTGGCAATGTAATTAATTTAGCAGTTGCAGTTGTTATAGGTCAATTGTTTTCTAAGATAGTGAGCTCTTTGGTAGCAGATATTATGATGCCTCCTTTTTCTTTATTGTTTAACGAAACTAAAGGTTTACAAGGTCTAAAATGGTGTATCAAAGAAGACGTTTATATGAATTACGGTATTTTTTTGCAAAATATTTTAGAATTCGTTATTTTTTCTTTTGCTATTTATCTGATTTTAACTATTTTTTCAAGAACTAAATTGGAAAAACCTAAAAGTGAATTAAAACTTATCTTAGAAAGTTTACAAAAAGAAATTACTTTATTACAAGAAATTAAAAACAATTTACAACAAAACAACAACAAGAAGTAATAAAAAACCAACCCAAAAGACAAATTTACAATCCAACAAAAAAAAGCTATTAATAGTCTTTTTTATTTACTTTTTTATTTTTTAAACTTATTATTTTATTAAATTTTTTGAATAAAATTAACATGATAATTGAAATATAACAAAGCTTTAATAAAGAAATTACAATTTTAAACTTATTTTAAACCTATTGTTTTATTAAATTTTTTGAATAAAATTAACATGATAATCAAAATATCACAAAAATTTTAATAAAGAAATTACAATTTTAAACTTATTTTAAACCTATTGTTTTATTAAATTTTTTGAATAAAATTAACATGATAATTGAAATATAATAAAGCTTTTAATAAAGGAATTACAATTTTAAACTTATTTTAAACTTATTATTTTATTAAATTTTAGTAAAATGAATATGATAATCAAAATATCACAAAACTTTTAATAAAGGAATTACAATTTTAAACTTATGAAAATTATTTGGAAATATTTAATAAAATATAAAAGACTGCTTTTATTAAATTTAATCGCCGCTTTGTTGGTTTGTTTTAGTGAATTAGGCATCCCTTATATTATTGGAAAATTTATCATTGATAGACATAAATCTTCAATACCACAATACCAACTTTTTTGTATCTTAATTGCTTTTGCCTTTTCGGGTTTTATTGGTCACTTAATTCTTAATTATTGTTCTTCTCGCGTTTCTTCTCTTTTGTTTCGTGATCTTGGTAATGATATTTTTGCCAAAATTCAAACGTTTTCGCCTACTGAAATGCAACAATTTGGTATTTCTTCTATTTTGACCCGTACTACTTCGGACGTTTCTCAAATTATGAATTTTATTGCTGTTTTTTATCGGACAGCCGTTGTTTCTCCGATTTTTCTTCTTATTAGTGTGGTTGCTATTTTTTATGCCGCCCCTTTCTTTCTTTATGTCATTCTTTTAATTTTTCCCCTTTTAATCTTAATCTTAATTATCATCATTCAAAAAACTTATCGTCTGTCTCAAAAACAACAACAAAAACTAGATGAATTAAATATCATTACAAGAGAAAATTTAATTGGAATTAAGTCCATAAGAGCTTTTAGACAAAGTGAATATGAAGTTAACCGCTTTAGTCAAGTGAATAAAAAATATAGCTTTTATTCAATCAAACTTTTTAAATTCATGGCCTCAATTGACCCTCTTTTCTATTTTTGTCTTAATTTATCTATTTTAATTAATTTTGGTGTTGGTGCCTATATTTTGCTTGGAGCAAATAATTGCGATTTTACTATTGGTAAATTATTATCTTGTGTTGACTATCAATTTCATGTTTTGTTTTCTATTTTGAATTTTTTACTTCTTTTTATGATGTTTCCAAAAACTTTGGTTTCTGTTAAAAGAATTGAGGTTATCCTAAACACAACCCCAATTATTCAAAATGCACACAAACCTTTGTTATTCCCACAAAGTTTTCAAAAACTTTCTTTCGAAAACGTTACTTTTATGTATCCTAAAGCCTCAAAGCCAGTATTAGAAAACATAAATTTCACTATTAAACAAGGAGAGATTATTGCTTTTGTTGGTGCAACAGGAGCGGGGAAAAGTACTTTAATTGGTTTAATTCCTCGTTTTTATGATGTTTTTAAAGGTGCTATTAAGATTAATGATGTTGACATTAAAGAATACGACCTTAATTTTTTAAGAAGCAAAATTAGTTTTATTTCGCAAAAAAATATTTTGTTTAAAGGGACAATTAAAAGTAATTTAGCTTTTGGAAAAAACAACCCCCAAACAGAACAAATGTTGGAAGCTTTGCAATTAGCTCAAGCTCAAAATATTATTCAAAACAAAGAAAACGCATTTGAACAACCCATCGTTGAGTTGGGTGCGAATCTTTCTGGTGGACAAAAACAAAGGCTTTCAATGGCACGTGCTTTTATCAAAAAACCAGATATTTATATTTTTGACGATTCTTTTTCAGCTTTAGATTATGCAACTGAATATGAAATTAGAAAAGCTTTTGTGGAAATCAAAGCACAATCATTAGTTTTGATTGTTGCCCAAAGATTAACTTCAGTTCTAACAGCTGATAAAATTGTTGTTTTGGATGGCGGCAAAATGGTTGCATTAGGCACGCATAAAGAGCTTATGAACACTTGCCCTCTTTATCAAGAAATCGCCAAATCCCAAAATTTAGAGGTAACTTCATGAAAAGAGTTTTGAAATATTTAAAAGTTTTTAAAGTTCAAATTATAATTAGTATTTTTTTAATTTTAATGGTATCTACTCTCAGCTGTTTGATCCCTTTTTTAGAAGGAAAATACATCACTAACAAGATTAAAGAAGCGAGTGCATCAACCCCACCAGATACAAAAGATGCAATTAAAACTCAAATCTTTCATTTTTTATATTTAGATTTATTTTTTTGTTTCTTTGTTGTTTTATGCCGTTTAATTTTTAATAAACTCTTAATTCAATCAATTCATAAATCAATGAGAAATTTACGCCAAGACGTTCAAAAAAAGATTCATTATTTGCCAATAAGTTATTTTAGCCAAAATACTTTAGGAAATATTATTAGTCGCCTAACTCATGATATCGAAGTTATTTCCAACTGTTTACAACAATCTTTTGCTATCATGATTGATGCTTTTTTAAAAATATTTATGGTTGTCATTTTTATGTTTCATTTGCATTGGTTCTTGGCCCTCATAGTATTTACAATGATACCTTTGTCTTTTTATAGCACTTATCGCGTTTTTAAAAGTTCGCAAAAAATTTTCATTCAAAGATTTGAAAGTTCAGGCGTTTACAACGGTTTTTTACAAGAAAAATATACAGGATATAAAGAAATTCTTCTTTACAATCAACAAAAAAACACAATCAAAGAATTTAAAACCCATAATACTAATTTGCAAAAGTTAGTTTTTAAATCTCATTTTTTATCTGGTCTTTCTTCACCCATTGTTAGCTTTTTTGTTTATTTAACTTTGGTTGTGGCAAGTATAGCAGGATTTTATTTGATTGATAGTAAACAACATTTTTTAAACTTGACTCTCCCTATTCTTCAAGTTGGTCTTTTTCACACTTTTATTCAATATATTTGGCGCTTAGGAAACCCTATTGTAGAACTTGGACACATGTCAGTACTTTTACAATCAGCCAATGCTGCTTCTAAAAGAGTTTTTTCTTTCTTAAATGAAACCGAAGAAGCTCCTGAAGCCAAAAAACCAATAGTTTTGACAGACCCCAAAGGACAAGTTGTTTTTGAAAACGTTTTTTTTAGTTATAATAACAGAGATATGCTTTTAAAAAACATTAATTTTACCGCCGAAAAAGATCAAACTATTGCTATTGTTGGTTCTACTGGTTCCGGAAAAACTACTTTAATTAATCTTTTAATGAGATTCTACGATATTAACGAAGGATCTATTAAAGTTGATGGCGTTGATATTCGTGAATTAAAAAAAGATAATTTGAGAAAAATTTTTGGCATGGTTTTACAAGAAACTTGGTTTTTTAAAGATACTATTTGGAATAATATTAAATATGGTGATAAGAATGCTTCGGATGAACAAATTTCCAAAATTTGTAAGCAAGCCCAAATTGATTATTTTATTAAAAGTAAACCTTTAGAATATCAAATGATAATCAACGAAGAAGCTGATAATTTATCTCAAGGAGAAAAACAACTTATCACTATTGCTCGGACTTTTTTGAGTAATCCCAAGATTTTAATTTTAGATGAAGCAACTTCAAACGTTGATACTAGAGTTGAGATATTATTGCAAAAAGCCATTAAAGAATTGGTGAAAAACAAAACAGCCTTCATCATTGCCCATCGTTTATCTACTATCGTGAATGCTGACAAGATTTTAGTTTTAAATCGAGGTGAGATTGTGGAACAAGGCACACACCAACAACTTTTAGCTAATAAAAATTTTTACTATCGCCTTTATCAAAGTCAATTTCAAAAATAATTTTCATTATTTTATTATTTTTTTCCCAACAAGAAAACTGGTAAGCTCCACAAAAATGGCACCATTTGAGAACAACATTTTTTTCCAAAAAAAATATGATTTTTTGAAAAACCAAATTGTTTATTAATTACTTTTATTATAACATAATTAAAATTATTTGTCAAAATATGAAATTTATTTTTTTTTAAATTTGTTGTTCTCAACCAGTACCAGTTTTTAATTGGTTTTTTGAAGAAAAAAATTTTATATTTTATTAATTATAAAGTAATAATATTATTTAATAGTATATTTGTCAATACTAAAAATATAAAAAAATAATTTTTTTACATAATAATCTAAAAATAATTGATTTAAAGAATTTTATTAATTTCAAAAAATAAACAATCAAAACATTACCTCTTAAATGATTTTATATTTACGATTTGATATTTATCATTACCAAGAACCCAAAAGTATCATATAAGGGCAAAATTTTGAGTTTTAAGGGGTAATTATGCTTTTTTAAAAAGTTATTTTTTAAGTTCTTTAAAAAAAACCTACACAAATTGCCCTCCGTTATGAAGGGCTTATAGTTTTAATTATTAATTAATATTTTTGGTTTTAAATTCTTTGGGTGATAAATAATTTAGAAATTTCATTTTGCGATACATATTATAATATTCAATGTAATTAGTAATAATTTCTATAATTTGAAGTTCATCTAAATTTTGCATTTTTTCATAATGGATGGTTTCACGTTTCATATTGGCCCAAAATGCCTCCATGCAAGCATTATCAGTTGGCATGGCTTTAGCTGAGAAACTAGTTATTAGATTATTAGCTTTTAACTCAGTTTGATATTTTTTAGAAGTATAAACACTTGCTCTATCACAATGAAGAATGCAAGGGATTATTAATGCAGGAATAACTTTTAAAGTATTAATTACAAAATCAACATCAGCGATTTTAGAAATGTTGTAACCAATAATTTCACGGTTATACAAATCCATTATCGCAGAAACAAATAATTTTTGGTTATTTTTTCCAAAAGGTATATAAGTAATATCAGTACATAATTTTTCAAACGGTCTTGTGGCGTGATAATTGTTTTGAATTAGGTTTTTTAAATTATTTTCTTTTTGAATAGCTAAATCATAATAATATTGAGGTTTTCGTTGTATTCTTTGTGATAATAACCCAAACTGATGCATTAGCTTTAAAACAGTCTTAGAGTTTATCTTAAATTTAAGGTCAATTAATTTTTGATGAACCACCCGATACCCAAGCCTTCTTTTTCTTTTGCCATCAGTTGCGATATATGAACCTTGTTGACATATTTGAAACAAGGCTTTTTCTAATTCGCTTTTTGGCCTGGGATGAAGACTTTGTTTAATCCATCTAAAATAACTAGTTTTTGAAATAGATAACCATTTAATCAATTGTTCTAACGAAACTTCTTTTTGATATTTATTAATAATGTCTAAATATAATTTTCTATTTTTCTTCAAACTATTTTTGATTTGATTCTTAATTGCAGTTTTAATTGGGTTAATTCTTAAATCTTTAACCTTTCTTTTTCCTCTAATTGATTGTTCTAGCCTTTCTGGACCTTTTAATTCATACCACTCTACCCATTGATAAATCTGACTCCGATTTTTAATCTTTAAATTTTGCTGTATTTCTTTACATCTTTTGCCTTCCTGTTTCGCAAAAACAGCCTTTAATTTAACATCCAAAGAATATAATTTTAATTTTTTCTCCATTCTTAAGCTCATTTCTGTTTTATTAACATAACTTTATTTTTTTAAGCCTTTATTGTTAAAAAAACTGTTTAGTTGGTTTTAATTAAAAAAAACAACAATAAAATCTTTTTAAGAAATTTTATTGTTGTTTTAAAATATTTATTAAATATTCTTCTTCTGGAGTTTTATTTAAATCAATTGTTTTAAATCTTTTATTTTTTGGTTGTTGTTTATTTGGAGAACATGCCCATTCTTCTATTTCTCGTATAGAAAAATTTTTCAAATGAGGATTTTTTTGTTTTATTTGAAAAATATTTTCTTTTGTTCTTTTTAATAATTGAAAAAATTCATTTACCTCTTTTTCGCTTGGTTCATTATTTATAATTGTTTTACCTTTGTTGTTGTTTTCCATCGCCATAACTTGATTATTACTTGTGATAAATAATAATCCTAAACAACTAATTAAAAAGAATGGTAAAAGATGTAATTTATTTTTTGCTAACATTATATATTACTCCTTATTTTTATTTATTTTCATTATTTTTTGTATTAAATTTCTTAGTATAAAGTGTTATATATCTTTGTTTTGGGTTGAAGTGAAGGTAGTAATTTTTCTTTTCATCTTTGGGATATCTAGAATCTTTGGGGTTTATTATATGACATTGTACTTCATCCATGAAGAAGTCTTTATCTTCTTCAATTAACCATTTTGGGCCTTTGTAGTTGAGTTCTGTGTAGTAGTTTGAAGGGTCGTTGATAAACATATTATTAAATTGTGAATCATCATCTTTACGTTTCATATGGAAAGTATTAAAAAAATCAATCCTGCTATCTTTTACTTCCCATTTGTCAAAAGGGTTTTTCATAAACGGCATTAAGTCATTTGGCTCGTATTCACAGTGTTGTCCTCTACCAAGGCCATTGAGACCGTAAAAAGTGTATTTAACTTTAATCATTTGGTGACCCAAAACAAGGTGATTAACATCATGACTATAACTTTGACAAGGACTACCTTTCCAATCTTTTGTGGCCCCAAATTCTGCATTGGGGTCATAACCATCTGCTTTATAATATTTCTTAATTTGATAGTTATCATCTCTAGAACGGTATCCTTCAAACCATTCAGATTCAATTTCTATTTTAGGTTCAGTAATATTATAGGTTTTGCGCTTGGAGTTTGTTATATCGTATTTATTGTCTAAAAATATAAAACCACCAAAAATAGCAATTATACTTATTATAAAACAATAATATATAATATAGGGATAGATTATTTGCGTTTCGATTGTAGGATTTGTTTTTCTACTTTCTATTACAAACAGCCCCCCTCCAAACCGTACGAGCAAGTTTCCAAGCATACGGCTTTCCATCATTTACCCTTTTTACGGGATTAACCTTGCGGTTAACTGTGTATCTTAATCATTCTCTTCTTTTTGTTTTGGTTTATAACGTTTATTTGTTGGTTTGTTCTCTTGCGATGACAATTCCTACATAAAGCGATTGTTTGTTTATTAAGGATGCTTTGCCAGTTGGAGTTTCTCACCGTTTTTGTGTGGCGGATTTCTAGTGGGATGTTTTCTGTTTGGCAAACTTCACATCTCTCCGCCTTTAAGCGTGATGTTAGTGTTGTTCGTCCTTGGTAGAGATAACGGTTGATAATTACATCGGGATTCCCCTTTGTTTTTCTCATCCTTTTTATCTTTTCCCAGTCCAGTTTGTCCCAGCTATCAACTTTGGTTTTATTCTTGAGGTTGTATTGAATCCCCCAAGTTTTGCCGTTCCTTAATTTTCGCCGAACTTTTGCGATAGATGTTTTCCATTTTCTCGCTAGTGTTTTTAAACAACTGTATTCCGCCAAATAGTATAAATGTGTTAATTGTGCTAGGTTGTTTCCTAGACAAAAGTATCGGATAATGCCGAGCGTTATTGATTTGTAGGTTCGTATTATTTCTAGTGCTTCCCTACTTGCTAGTGTTTCGTCGTGTTTTACTTTCCCGTTTTTGGTCCAACCGTATTCTTTCCCGTAGTCTCTTGTTGTGTCTTTTGGGATTTGGATTTGTACTTGCCCGTTCAGTGAGTTTTTTGTTGTTTTCTTTTTGCGGGTTTTGTTGGTTGGGTTTACCTTTACCATATAAGATAGGAACCTTGTGCCCTTAGTGGCTTTTACAATTTTTGATTTGTCGCGGTTTACCACGAGTTTCAAGTCTTGTTCTAGCCATTTGAGTACTTGGGTTTTAATCCTTTCTGCTTCGTGGTGTTCTCCTTTTATTCCAATAATAAAATCATCTGCGTAGCGGATGTATTCTATTCTCGGGTTTGGGTTCAGGTTTATTTCACTATCTATTGATAGATTGTTATGTTGTTTTTTTGTGTATGCCTTCCAATATTTGGGATTTGCTTTCATTATCGGTTTGCCGTTTCTTATCAGTTCTTCCATTTTCTTATCGATGTAATGTAAATATATATTTGATAATAAAGGGGATATTATCCCACCTTGCGGTGTTCCTGATAATGATTCGTATTTGATTCCATTTTCCATTATTCCTGCTTTGAGCCATTGGTTGATTGTTTTTAACGTTTTGGCCTTTCTGATGTATTTGTTTAACATCTTATTGAGGATATCGTGGTTGATGGTTTCAAAGTAACCTTTAATGTCGATTTTTATTATATAATCTATCCCTTTGAATCTTTGTTTGACGCGTTTTACGGCATCATGGCATGATTTCTTGCTTCTGAATCCGAAGCTCCATTCTGAGAAGATGTTTTCAAAATAGAGGGTTAAAAGTTGTTCCATTGCTTTCTGGATTATTCTATCTTTTATGGTTGGGATGCCTAGCGGTCTCGTTTTATTTTTATCCTTTGGTATTAATACTTTTTTGACAGGTTGCGGATTGTATTGGTTGTTGACGTATTCTTTGTGGTATTTCTTTATCATTTCTAGCTTTATGCCGTCAATGGTTTTGTTGTCAACGCCCTCTGTACCGCTGCCTTTATTGGTTGCAATGCTATTGAATGCTTTGTATGTGTTTTCTATGTTATTCATTCCGCGTTTCAATACCTTTTTTAGGCTATAGTTGTTTTTTGAATGATTTAAAATCATATCTAAAGTTCTCGAAAGCTTAAATTCATTTGAATTATGTGTAAGCATATTATCACTTACTCCTTTCTTGATTTGTTTAGATATACCATAAATGACTGACTTGTTTTCGCCTTGTTCTTAGTTTTCCTAAGAGCCCTGGGAGGGCAATTATCATTGTTATTCCAAACAATGTTTTAATTCCTCCGACTACTAGAAGTCTCTTTCTCCTTGGGGATGTGGGCTTTTGTTCCCACACTTGAACCTTTAGGATTCTGCAAGTTCCTCACTTTATCTACCTTCATTCCTTAGGAGAAGTAACCATTTATGTTTTCATGTCTTTCCTGACTGTTGGTGAGATTCCAGGTTTCCGTTCGTGATTGATAAACTATCCAACACGCTAACAATATGTTGATAGCGTCTGGACTGCTCGCTTGTAGTAGTTTGCGATGCAGGTTATAAAATTACATCTTCTTTTCTTCTTAGGCTATTTTACAGGCTTTTCCATAGAATGATTTGCTAGCGGTGTCATCTTGACTAACTACTTCGTCTCAACCCGCCTTTATGAACTGCTGTAATCCATCATCTTTTCATTTGATGAACCGTTCATCTGCTTTCAGTGTTTATCGGCACTGGAAATTGGTTAGATTTCACGATAAAGTGGGCTTCTTTGCCGCCCTATAGCTTTTATTGGATTTCTTTTTGTATATTTTTTAGCTTTTAATTTTCCTGTCAACATTTGATTATGTGATAATTCTGCTTGTTGCTGCCTTAATTCAGTTTGGATAGTATTTATTTCTTCTTGTAATTCAGTTTTTTCTTGAACTGATAAAGATTTATTATTTACTAACTCAGATATTTTTTGGTTTAATTTCTTTTGCTTAGTTATTATCTCAACTTCAATTTTTAATTTAATATTTTCTACATTGTTTAATTTATTATTTACGTGTTTTTGAACAAACCAAATCAATAAAGGACCCAATCCAAAAAAAACTCCTAAAATACCTATAATAACTAATACTTTAAATAACTCCATCCTATAATTAACTCCCTTTTTTATTTTTATAACTTATCATCATTGTATCATAATCTAATCTGGTAATGCAAAAAAATTGCATTACCGACCAAACCATGTTTTAACTACATCCCATTTACTAGCAACAGCCGCAGCACCAGCAATTGCACCACCAGCAACTCCACCAGCAATCGTACCTAAAGGCCCCGCAGCACTTCCCCAAGCAGCTCCCGTCATCACACCAGCTTTGGTGAAAACACCTATGTTAATCGCAGTACCTACGTTTTTTACAGCATCTTCCCAATGTTTTTCTTTTTCATCTAATTCAGTTGATTTATTGTTTAATTTTAAATTATCATTTTTTAATTCAACAATCTTTTCTTCTAATCTTTCTCTTGTTTCAATATGCGCGTCTTTTTCGGCGTCTAATTGAGTTTTTAGTTTATTGATTTCATGCAGCAACTCTTTATTATCGCCACTCATCGCACTACTGGCACCTTCAAGTCCTGCAATTGCCCCTTCTAGTTGTTGAATTTTAATTGCTTGTTGCTTGAAAGTTTCTATATTGTTTTCAATTTCAGCAGTTAATTTTATAATTTGTTCCGCTTGTTCTTGAACTTTTTGTCGTAATTGTTTAATTTCTTCGTCTTTTTGTTTAATAATTGTTTGCAATTTAGTTTCATTGGCTTCTAAATTAGTAATTTTACCCTTTAATTTTTTTATTTGAGCTTCTTTGTGATTTAATTGTTTAACTAATGCATCATCAGTGTTACCATTTTTAACCAATTCAGCTTGTATCTCTTGCATCTCTTTTTCTAGTTGCTTGTTTTCGGTTTTAGATACATCAAGTTCTTGTTTGATTTTAGTTAAATCATTAGTATATTTTTCTTTTAAGTTTTTATTTTCCAATTTTAAAGCATCAATTTCACTTCTAAAACCTTGTTCTTTAATTTCTAATTGTTGCATTTCGTTTTTTAAAGTTTTAATATGATTTGCTTTATTATTTAATTCTTGTTGCAAACTATCATCTGGTGTTTGATTTTCTAATAATTGATTATATTCTAGTTGAGCGTTTTTTAAATTAGTTTCATAATTTGATAATTCTTGAGATATATTTTTTAAGTTTTCTTTTGCTTCATCAAGTTTGAATAAATTTTGTGGTGGTTCGGTCTCTGAGGTTGGTTCGCTAAAAATTAAATTAGCTCCATGAGTGGAATATGGTATATTTCTCATATTAATAGAAGGTTCGCAATAATATTTACCTGGGGATAGTTCTATACTTTCTCCTTGTATGGTATTTTTATTTATTTCTCCACGATATGCTTGATAACCCCTTCCTGTTTCGGTTAATCCAGTTTCATAAAAATCAATCTTTGGAACAATTTTATATGTGAAAGGTTTATCATTCCAAAAACGAGGGAATTGTATTTCTTTACTACTACTTCTAACACCCCAATCTGTACGATTTTTTATCTTTTTATAATTTGTTACTGTTTGGTAGTTTTCTAAGTCTTTTATTGTTTTTTCTAAATTATCTTTATTTGCTGTTAAAGTTCCTATTTTTTTGTTAATTTCATCTAATTTCGCTTGTTTAGTTTTTAATTCTTTTTGTAATTGTTTAGCATTTTCATTGTTTTTTGCAATTTGGTCTTTTAGTTTTTGAGTTTCATTTTCTAGTTCAGCAACTGTTTTTTTGTAATTTGTAATTTGTCTTTGGATTTCTTCCAAAGTTTTTACATGTTGTTCTCTTAGGCTCATAGTTTCTGCTTGGGTTTTAGTTAGTTGCTGTTTTAAATCACTTTCGGTTTGTTGCAATTGATTAATTTCTTCTTCTTTAAGTGATACTTGTGCTTGATAATTAACTTTTTCTTGGTTGATATCGTTTTTTAGATTATTGATTTCTGAAGTTAATTGTTGTTTTTCTGCATCTGATAAGTTTTTTTGTTCTTCTAGTTCTTTTTCTTTATCTTCCAATTTAGCTTCTTTATTAAATATTTCTTTTTGTAAATTTTGTAAATCTTGTTTATTTGAAGCTAATTGGTTTTCTAGTTGAATTTTTTGACTTTGCATTTGTTCTAATTCTTTGTTTTTGTCTTCGGTAACTTTTGCTTGCTTATCTAAAGTGGTTTGAATATCTTTAATTTTATTGTTTAATTCTTGTTGTTTTTCTTCACTAGAAATTTGGATTTGTTTTAACTTTTTTTCTTGGGTTTGGATAACATCATTTAATTCAGTTTGTTTTTTTGCTTCTTCTTCTAATTTTTGATTTAAGTTATTTAATTCTTCGTTTTTAGATGTTAAATTAGTATTTATGTCCTCAATTTGCTTAGTTAATTGTTGTTTTTCTGCATCTGATAAGTTTTTTTGTTCTTCTAATTGCTTGGTTTTTTGTTCTAAATTTTCCTTATCTTTGTTGATAACATCATATAATTCTTGTCTTAATTCTGCTTGGACTTCTTGCTCTTTTTCTAAATTGTTTAATTCTTCGTTTCTAGAAGCTTATGTCCTCAATTTGCTTAGTTAATTGTTGCTTTTCTGCATCTGATAAGTTTTTTTGTTCTGCTAGTTCTTTTTCTAAATTATCTTTTTGATTTTTTATATTTAACATTTCTAATTGTTGTGCTTGCAAATTAGCTTCAAAATAATTTCTTTCTTGCAACAATTGTGCTTCTCGTTCTTTTTCAACGGTACCCAACTCCTCAAATTGTTTTTGCATGTCTGGATTCAATAAACTTTTATTATATTCTTCTTTATTAATTTCTTTTTGTTTATGAATTGGTTGTTTCAAAGTTGGCTGAGGAGTTAGGGTTTCATCATTTAATTCAGTTGATTTTGTTGTTTTTTTTTTTTTTTGAGTTTCTAAGGTTTCAGAATCTCTGTTATTTTCAGTTAATTTGTCTGGTTCAATTTGTTTGTTTGTATTATCTACTTTGTTTTCTACTTGTTGTGGTGGAGATGCGTTTTTTGGTGGTTCTTGATTGGTTTTTTCGGTAAGTGTAATAGTTGCTACATAAGCGATAGTACTTATTAAAACTGCTACTCCTAAGAATGTGCCAATTCCTGGGATTAAACAACATGTAGCAGCAAGTAAACCACCACCACCAACCCATAAAACTTTTGATGCAATAGCAGAATATTCGGGGTCTATTCCTGCATTTTCTAAAGCTTTTTTGGTTTTGTCATCTAGATTATGACATATATGTTTAATAAATTGCCAACATTTATCAACAACTCCACCAAATTTTGCAGCTAATTCAGGAAAAAACTTAGAAATTACAAGCCATATTCCTCCACCAATTAGTATGAATGGTAATAAAATAAGGGTTATTTTGACAATTGATTTGATTAATTTTACAAACCAATTCTCTTTTTTGGTTTCAACAATTATTTTAGTAGGTTGGATTTGTTTTTTGATTATAGTTTTTGAAGGTTTTTTTATTTTTTTAATTTTGGAAACAGTCTTTTTGGGAGTTGGAATTATTTTTTTAGTTTTTTTAGTAGGAAGTTTGGTTTTTACTTGTTTAATAGTTTTTTTAATTGGTTGTTTTTGTTTTGTTTTTTTAATTGGAATTATTTTTTTCGCCATTTTATTTTCTCTCTTTCTGATTATTTATTTAAATTTTTTGCTGTTTTTCTAGTTGTTCTTTGGTTTGTTTAATCGGTCTTTTGTATTAAATTTCTTAGTGTAAAGCGTGATATATCTTTGTTTTGGGTTGAAGTGAAGGTAGTAATTTTTCTTTTCATCTTTGGGATATCTAGAATCTTTGGGGTTTATTATATGACATTGTACTTCATCCATGAAGAAGTCTTTATCTTCTTCAATTAACCATTTTGGGCCTTTGTAGTTGAGTTCTGTGTAGTAGTTTGAAGGGTCGTTGATAAACATATTATTAAATTGTGAATCATCATCTTTACGTTTCATATGGAAAGTATTAAAAAAATCAATCCTGCTATCTTTTACTTCCCATTTGTCAAAAGGGTTTTTCATAAACGGCATTATATCAGTTGGCTCGTATTCACGGTGCTTTCCACGACCAAGGCCGTTGAGGCCGTAGAAAGTGTATTTTACTTTAATCATTCTTGCATCTTTGGGAGGTTTGAGGTATTTTAAAAAACCTTGTTTCCATGATTCATATTGTTCTTCACATTCTTTTCTGCGTGCTTTAATTTCTGTAATTGATTTGTTGATTCTTTGTTTAGTGTCAATTACTTCATCTAAATCAGAAGGCAACATGACTTCATGGTTTGGATTTAGGGTTTTGAATTTGTTTGTTTTATTATAGGCATCATTAATGATAGTTGTTAAATCACGGTTAGAGTAGTTTTTGCCTTTACATCTGTTTGCAATTTCTTTTAAATGAAGGTAAGTGTGATAACTGATTTGATAAGGTTCTATCAAGAATTTTAAGAAACCTTCAATTTCTTCATCTTTAATTAAATCAATTTTAATTTCTTTGCTAAAACGACTTCTGAGCGCTTTATCAATTTGGTCTAGGTGATTAGTAGCGCACATTAAGACAATTTTTTTGTCAGAACGGTTAAAACCATCTAATTTAGTTAAAATATTATTAACAATATTAATACTTGTTTTATTAGAATTTTTGTCTTCACGGTTAGCCATGCCACTAATTTCGTCAATAAAGATAATAGTTTTATCATGTCTTTCAGCTTCCATCCAAATCTTTTCCCATTCTTCTACTCCTTCGCCGACATAAGTTTTATCTAGTTTTGAAGGGTCAAATTCAATAAAATAGGCGTTGCATTCATTACTCAATGCTTTCAGTAAAAAAGTTTTTCCCGTACCAGGCGGACCATATAATAAATATCCTTTGGGTCTTATTTTGTCAAAATTTACTAAATTGTTATTGGATTCTTTAAAATAAAAAATTAAATCCTCTAATTCTTCTTTTTCGCTTTCCATACCATAAACGTCTTTAAAAGTAATTTGTTTTTTGGCGATTTTTTCAATATTTGGGTTTTTGATTGCTTCAATTTCATTTTGAAGTTGTTTAATTTGTTTATCAAATTGGATTAATTGACCGTCTAAAAATAAATCATAACTTTTGAGATTTTGGACTTCTTGTGGGTTGTCTTGATGTTTAATTATTAGTTCTTTGATGTTTTCTTTGTTGGCGTTATTATAATTTATTGCTTGTTGTAAGTCAGATATTTTTTGATAAATAGTTTTGAATTGAGTAGTTTGATTGGTTTCTGATTGGATGCTTTCAATTAGTTTCTTATTGTTTACTTGTGATTTTGTATTTTCCACTCTTTTTTTGGTTAATGGTTGGGTAGCTTCATTGATTTGTTCGCGTTGTTTTGATAAATCAGCTATTTGTTGGTTTAAGTTTTTTATTTCAGTTTCTAATTGGGATTTTGTTTCATCATTTAAATTAGTTTCTTTATTGTTTAATTCTTTGGTTTTTTGTTTTAATTCTTGGTTGAGGTTGTTAATTTGAAGACTTAAAGTTTTGATTGTTTCTAAATTAGAGTTGATTTGTTGTGATGATTGGTTGTCTTCTTCTATAAGTTTTTTGTTATTGTTTATGTTTTGTTGATTGATTATTTCTAAATCTTTTAAACGTTTTTGGAGTTTATTAAGTTCTTCTTTTGCTTCTGAATCAAGTTGGTTATTGGGTGGTTGTGTTATTGTTGGGGTTGTTGATGATTTGGATTTGGTTTCTGTTTTAGATATTCCAACAATAAATAAAATCAACAAAATTAAACTAAATAAAGATAAGAAACTAAGATATATTTTGTTTTTAAGCTTCATTTTTTCTCCTTTCTAGAAAAAATAATTTTTTTTGATATTTAAGTTTTGAACTTGTGAATATAATAAGTCAACTTTTGTTTTTTTGAGTGAAAAAAGGGCAAAATTTTGAGTCTATTTTTGTAGGTTTTTGTAATTTTTTATTATCGGTTAAATTTGCTTAGTTTCTTTAAATAAGTTGTTTGGGATGATGGATTTAAATTATTAATTTTCATTTATTTCTTTGTCACTTTCTAAATTATTTTTATTTTTTGATTCGTTATTTGGATTTGGAATAATTGAAAATGTTTTTTTAGGTTTGCTTTCTTTTTGTGTTTCATCTTTTTTATTGATTTCTGGTAATGGAAGAAAATTAAAAAAGATTTTTTTAATGATAAACATTAAAGCAGTTGTAAATAGGGCGCCAACGATAAATCCAATGGCGAAATTTAGATCATTCATTTTCTTCCTCCTTCTTAATAATTGGGTTGATATTTTGCGATTTTAATTGTTTTTTTCTTGCTTTTTTCTCTTGCCAATGAGAAACTTTAACTCTTTGAACCATAATTTGGGATTGGAGTTTTTCTTGGTTTTCATTGATTTTATCTAGTTTTTTTAATAATTGTTTTTCTAAATATTCTTGTTTGGCATTTTGGATTTCTAATTTTTGTAGTTTTTTGTTGGGGAAAAAAATACCCAAAATTAAATCTTTGAAGAAATTTAAAGTGTTTGCAATTAATTTAAAAATTGGTTTGAACCCAGAAACAATAAGAATAGTGAAAAGTGTTGTTTGGATTCCATCCATTCTTCGTTCAAGAATTTCAGTAGTTGTAAATCCTTTGGTATAATTTAGAATAAAATTGCTAATTGTTGCAAATATTGAAAATAACCACATATTTTTTTACCTTTCTTAATAATCTTTAATAACTTTTCTTCGTTTTTTAAACGATTTCTTTTTGTTTTTAAAAGTTTTATTGGGGCGGTCTAAATTAAGCCATTTTCCTTTTGGTTGATTATATTTATTAGTTTTTTTCTTGGATTGGGAATTGCGGGATTTGAAATAAGTCCCATTAAATGCTTCTGACATGCCGTCGCTCATATTATTCATTCTCCTTATTATTTTTATTAATCTTTTTATCTAATTCATCAAGTTTTTCTATTGATTCATCCAGTTTTTTATGTGTTTTATTGAATCGTTCTTGGGTTTGGTTTCTTGTATCATTAACTTCATCGAGAACTTTATTTTGGGATAAACCAATTTGACGAGTTAATAAATAAGTAGTCATTTTGGTTTGTGGCTATTCCACAGAAATAATGCGGTTTTAAATGGTTAACGTTAAAAATTAAAATTTCTGAATGAAAAACAACGTTTTCAAAAACGTCTTTGGGAAGACTAATAATAGAAGAGATTTCGGGATATTCTTGATTTAAAAATTTCTGTAATCGCTTGCTATTTAGTGATTGATTAAGTCTGAATCCATAAGGAGTAAATAAAACAATTGGGATATCTTTACCAAAAAGTTCAATTATTTTACTTAACCACAACTCAGGCAACAAAGGACGACCACCATATTTTTCCTTAACGTAGTTTTTAGTTTTAAAATCCAAATTAAAGGGTGGGTTTGTAATTACCAAGGATATTTTTTGTGTATTTAAATCCTTTTGGGTTAATTCTAAAAAGTTGTTATGAATTAAATTAGGGAAGGTTGTTTTTTCTATATCAACCCCTAAAACATCAAATCCTTTTTGTTGCCAAGGTAGTAATAAAGAACCTTCACCAACACAAGGGTCAAGGATTAAACCGCGTTGGATTTGAGGTGATAAAATATTATATAAAAATTGCGATACCCAACTGGGAGTATAAATAGTAGCTTTTTTTTCATTTTTGAAAAAATTATTTCTATCAACTCGATACATTTTTTTATTTTTCCTTTTCTTTTTTATTTTAATTTAAGGTTTTTAACTTCATCTTTGAGGGTTTTTGATAGTTTGAAATTTACCACAGTTTTTGCAGGGATTTTTAGTTTTTTACCTGTTTGAGGATTTCGTCCTAAACGGGCTTTTTGGCTTTTTAAAATGAATTTACCAATTTTTGGCGATATTATTACTTCTTCGTTTGATTTGATTGCTTCAATTAAAGCATTTTCAAACGAATTGTAAAAATCTTGAGTTTGAGTAACTGAAGTGTTATTCATTACTGCGAGGTTTTTGATTAATTCTTTTTTTGTTAGTTTTTTTAATTTTTCTTTTTTAGTCATTGTTTTTGCTCCTTTCTTTTATGATTGTTCCATCGGAGTTGTAGTAAGTTCTTTTAAACAATTTACCATTAGGATGGTGTTTGTATATAAAAGCTATTCTTTTGCGATCGAAGGAAAAACCAGTTGTTTTAATTAATTTGTTTGTTTTGGGATGGTACTTAAATTCTGTAATATAGTCAATTGTTTCACCATCTTCTCGGTATTTAGTAAATTTAATTAATTTACTTATTTGGGGGTTGTATTTTCTGATGTAATCAATTGTTTCACCATCGCCATCATAAAAAATTTCTGTGGTTAATTTACCATTAGAATTATAATTTGTTTGTTTAATTACTTCTTCTGTTTCAGGGTGATATTCAGTGATGTAATATATTGTTTCCCCATCTGAGTAGTATTCAACAACAGATTTCTTTGTTTTGTCGGAATTTAAAGTTTTTTGATGATTCATAATTATTTTTCTCCTTTAATTAAAATATTTATTTGTTGATTAAAATTTTCATTATTTGGGATAAGTTTTTTTATGTATGATTAGTATTTTTTTTGTTGTTTTTATACTTCCATTAGGGTTGTAATAGATTTCATTAAAAACAGTTCCATCTGGGTTGTATTTCGTATATTTAGTTTTTTTGCCTGTTTTTGGGTTATATTCAATAATACAGTTAATTGTTTTACCATCTTTATGGAACCAGGTTGCTTTATTTAATTTACCATCTGGGTAATATTCAACAACAAACCTCTTTGTTTTGCCATCAAGGTAATAAAAAGTTTTTTGATAATTCATATTATTTATGCTCCTTTAATTAAAATATTTGTTTGTTGATTAAAATTTTCATTATTTGTTCTAAATTTTTTTATGAATGATTAATATTTTTTTGTTGTTTTTATACTTCCATTAGGGTTGTAATAGATTTCATTAAAAACAGTTCCATCTGGGTTGTATTGGGTATTTTTGATTAATTTACCTGTTTTAAGGTTATATTCATTAGTATAAATTAACGTTTTGAAATCATCTTGATAGTAATTTATGATGTGCTTTTTATCATTTATTATTTCTTCTCCAATTGTGCCATCAAGATGATAATTAATTGTTTTGATTATTTCTGCAGTTACAGGGTTCCAACAAATAATACAGTTAATGGTTTTGCCATCTTCACGGAACCAAGTTGATTTATTTAATTTGCCATCAGAGTAATATTCAATAACAAACCTCTTTGTTTTGCCGTTGCCGTAATAATGAGTTTCTTTAATTCTTTTATGTGTTTGGGGGTCGTATTCTTGGATGACATATATTGTTTTGCCATCGGAATAGTATTGGGTTTGTTTGGTTAATTTACCATCTGGGCTATATTCAGCAACAAATTTTATAGCTGTTTTGATTCCTTTGCGATAAAAAGTTTTTTGATAATTCATATTATTTATGCTCCTTTAATTAAAATATTTGTTTGTTGATTAAAATTTTCATTATTTGTTCTTTTTAATAATTTTTAATAATAACTTCTTGTGTTATTCCTTTTGAAGTTAAAGCGTAATTGGTTGTAGTTTGAATGGGTTGGATATGAAAATCTTTAAATAATTCAATTATTTTAGGGGAATTATAATTTGTATACAACCACTTTACCTTGCGATAATTTGCCATCTCTAAACTTTTATAAAGTCTTTTGTGATCTTCAAATGTGAAAGGTTTTTGATAAAAGTCTTTATCTTTAGTCCCTTCACGCCAATACGGAGGATCAACAAATATAAAATCGTTGCTTTGGGTTTGGTTAATGACACTTTCAAAATCGCCATTTAACAATTTTATATTCTTAACATTGGTTTTTATTCTTTGGATTTCTGATAAAACAATTATAGGGTTTTTGAAACGAGATGAAAAATTGTATCCTAAATAAATAGTTCCATCAGAGCGATATCGGAAAATGCCCCTAAAAGCATATTTCAATAAAACATAAAAAAGGGCACTTTTATAAGCACACAAATTACTTTTATTAAATTTTTCTACCAAATGTTTAAATGATTCTTTTTGCGTCTTTTGATCTTTATTTACATATATTTTGTCTTCAAATTTACGCACATAATCACAAAACAATTCTGGTTTTGCTAACATATCTTTCCAAAGTTGTATTAAATTGATAATCATTATCGTTCAAAGTGACAATTGAGGGAGCAAGAGATTGGAATAAAGCCCCACTTCCTAAAAAAGGTTCATAATAATTGTTATAATTTGTTGGAATATATTTTAATAATTTAGGTAACATTTTCTTTTTACTGCCTATCCATGGTATTTTCATTATTAAACTCCTTTACCCAAATATAAATTAAAAAGACAACATCAGAAACAAGACTAATAGCGGTATTAGCCTTAATTCCTAAATTAAAATCAAAAAATAGGGTCATTAGATTTGTTATGATAAAACCTAAATATGTTATACTTAACAATATTAAAATGTGTTTGGGAGTTAAAATCATTTTTATTCTCCTTTATTTATTTAAATTATTTTTTTATTAATTAATAAGTTTTAATAATTTTATAAAAATGTTGTTGATATCCTAAGAATCAATAATGAAAACCATTCATTTGAAAAAATATAATCAATTATTTTATCCACAAAATGAGAGATAAAAAATGACAAAAAAATGAATGAAAATATAGAAGAAGTATGCAAACTCAAATAACAAACAAGAATACAAAATGATAAAGATTTAAAAACAAAAGATAATATTTTTGCCATATTGTTGAATCCTTTCTAATTTTCAATGTATTTGTTTCATTTACTTTTTTTAGCGTTATATTCATTAATAAATTCAATTGTTTTATCATCTGAGTAGTATTTGGTCTCTTTGGTTCGTTTACCGTCTGGGGTGTATTCAACAACAAATTTCTTTGTTTTGCCATCTTCATAATAAAAAGTTTTTTGATAATTCATAATTATTTTTCTCCTTTAATTAAAATATTTGTTTATTGATTAAAGTTTTAATTATTTGGTCTAAATTATCTTTTTGGGATTTGGTTGCATTAATTAAAAAATGATTACAATTTTTGTGGTTGCAATTTGCATCATTACAGTATTTATGTTGGTTTAAATAATGCTTACGGACATTTTCAAAATAATTTAAAGGTTTTCGTTCAATGAGGTCTAATTTATGATTTGCTTGGTTTTGTTTACGTTGTATCCCGATTTTAGGGTCAATATCTAAGTAAAAAGTTAATTTAGGTTTAATTAAGAAATGATTGATGATTTTTGAAGTAATTTTGTCATCATAATCTATGTAATTACCTTTGCTTTGATAAGCAAAAGTAGAATCATACCAACGGTCAACTAGAACAAGATAACCACCCAATAAAGCAGGGATTATTAATTCATCTTGGGTTTGCATCATATTGGCAAGGCTAAGTAAATATTTAGTTTTAGGGCTTATTTTGGATTGATGTAAAAATAAATTTCTGATTTCTTTTCCAACAATGGAACTGCCTAAACCTTGAAAAAATTTAATTTGATAGCCTTTATTTTCAAAAGAATCTTTTAATTCGTTAATTAAAGTAGTTTTGCCGCTTCCGTCAACGCCTTCAAAACTAATTAATTTATTTGTCATTAGGGTGAACCATCTTTTTAATTAAATTAATAGGTGAAAAAGGAATGAATTGGTTGGTTAGTAAGTTTTGTAAGAAGAGATTAGCTGAATTGGAAAATAAATTGATTACTTTGTTAATTGATTGTACTTTACCATTTTTAATTTTATTATTTAATCTTTGAGTTTCGGATTCATCATTTGTTAACAAATAAAACCCAAAGCGAGTGTCTAGTTTTTTGATTTGTTCCCCTTCTACTATTGATTGTTTGTATCTATCTCTAAGGCATGTTTTGAAATTGAAGGCAATAATGCGTTTTGTTTTGGTAAACAATACTAAATCAAATTTAATATCAGGGATGAAAAATAAATATGATTGAGGATATAAATATTTAATTCCTTTGTGATTTAGATAAAGCAAAATTAAGTATTCGTTAATTTTTCCGCGAATTGATTTTTGGCTTTGAGAGTTGTGTTGGTTGTTGGTTAAATATTCATTGAGTATATTATGGCAATCAAACATATATTGATTAAAAACTTTGTTGAAAAAAATTGGTTGAACTATTTGTTTGGTGATGTTAACGCACAAAGATTTATGATTAAAAACGTTAATATTATTAAAATCTAAATTAGATATTTGTTTCATATTTTTATTTCCTTTTTTATTCTTATTCTTTTGCTTCAAATCTTTGGATTTGTTGATAAAAATTAAAACTACATTCGCCTTTGGGACCGCTACGGTTTTTGGCAATAATTAAATTCGTATGTGGGTTGTTATCAGGTGTTTGATAATAACTTTCGCGGTGTAATAACATCACAACATCAGCGTCTTGTTCAATTGATCCCGCATCTCTTAAATCTGTTAATTGTGGGCTTTTGACTTCTCTTACATAGGTTGCACGGTTAAATTGACTCAAAGCTACAATTGGAATATTAAGTTCACTTGCTAGTTTTTTTAATTTGCGTGAAATCACAGATATTGCTTGATATATATTCAAACTTTGGTCGTCTTTTAATAAATGGAGGTAATCAATAAAAACAATATCAAGTCCTTTAGTATATTTCATTTGACGGCATTTGGTTTCAATGTCTTCAATTTTGTTATTTCTATCATCATCAATTAAAATGTTTAATTGCGTTATTTCATCCTCAGCAATAAGTAACTGTAATTTTTCATTTTTAGTTAAGTTTTTGTGTTGGAGTTGTTTTAAAGGGATTTGAGAAGCAGAAGAAAGTAACCTAATTCCTAATTCTTCCGCTGCCATTTCTAAACTAAAAATAACTGCTTTTTGGTTTTCGGGGTTGGTAGTAAAGTTTTTTGCAATATTACAAGCCAAATTTAACATAAAAGCAGTTTTTCCCATCGCAGTTCTTGCTCCTAAGATAATTAATTGGTTAGGTTTGAAACCAGAAATTAATTCATCTAGATTTTTAAAGCCTGTTTTTATTCCTACAAATTGGTTGGGGTTGTCATCATTAACAATACTTTGGCGAATATAAGGAATTAATGTTTTTGTAGAAATAAAAGGAGATTTGGTTTTTTGCATAAAACTTTCTACTTGGTTTTTGACTGTTTGCAGATAATTGTGAATATTTTTACTTTTTGATAATGCGGTTGGTAATTGTTTGATTAATCCTAACAAATCTCTTTTAAGGGAATTTTCTTTAATTAAATCAATATATGTCTCTAAATATTCACTTGCAGGGGCCGCCTCCACTAATTCAATTAAATAATCAATTCCTCCTATTTTGTATAAATTGTTATCTAAAACGGAACCCACCGTAACATAATCAATTTCGCGATTTTGCAGTTTTAATTGCTTCATTGTCTCAAAGATACAACGATGCTTGGGGTTGGAAAAATTGTTTGTGTTGACTAAATTTATAACAACATCCATTTTTTCTGGTTTTAATAATAGTGCTCCCAATAATGCACGTTCGGCTTCAATCATCTTTCAAACTCCTTTTTCTCAGTTTGGATACAAAAAAAATCCAAACTGTTTATTTTTAATTAATAAACAATTTGGATAAATTTGTTGTTCTCAACCAGTACCAGTTTTTTGGGCAGTCTAAGGAGAGTTCCGCGTAAAAACAAAAGTTTGGTTAGATGATCAAGTTTTAGGAGAACCCCAAAACCAAGCTGCCTTTAATTTGTTAAAACAAGCAGTAAATAACTCTGGTTTTATGCTTCAATTTAACACAACTTACGAAGCTCGTTAATTAAAATAAAATCACTAAATCCGCCAAACGGTGGTTTGCCAAGAAATAAGGAATCAAAACTTATCCCAACAACGGAAAAATAATTATCCTTTAAAGACTATCGTTTATGATAGTCTTTTTTGTTATACATCAAAAAAACTATTTAATAATACTTTCAACAATTCTTTTTTTTGAAAAGCGCTTGAAACACATAAAAAAGCATTATTAAATCTTTATTTGATTTTTAAAAAAAATGTCTCAAAAAATTATTTCCCTAAGCTTTCAAAAACTTTTAAATAATCGCCATTGAAAAAAATTTATCTTTGTTACTAATGAGCTTTTTTTAATTTCTGCAAGATACATTTAACGCTCTTTTTTCTTCTTTTTCTTTGCTTTTTTATATCAAAAAAAAAAAAAACAGCATTATCTTACCTTTTTTATAATTTTTTCAGTGTTTTTTTTAACAAAAAAGCAGTATAATATAAAGCGTATTAAAAAAAATTTTTTCATTCTTTTTCACGCAGATAAAAACTAATGTAATTGAAAAAGAAAAAATAAAACAAATCCTTTCATAATAAAAATAAAAGGAGTAATTAAAATGTTATTTTCCAAAAATTCTCGTAAACATTTTATTTTTAATCTTATTTTTTTCGCTATCCTTTCAGGTTTATTAATAAGCATGACTATTTTTGCTTGGCGTAAAATTAGCGTTGAGACAACAAAGCAAAGTGAAATGGCCCCTACCAGTCCTAATTTGAAAGTTATTAACACAAATATGTCTGATGATAGCGAAACATTTACACTAAAAAAGTTCATTAGAGCAACCCGCAAAATTAGATGTTAAGGCAGCTGTAAAGGCTCTAAATCATGGACTTGATGCCGCACAAGCACAAACATTAAATAATTTATTAAACCAAGCTGCTGCTGTCAAAATTCAACATTTTATTGTAGACACAAAAAATAATGAAACTGAATTGAATGAAAACACACAAGTAAAAGGAGAATTCCGCGTAAAAACAAAAGTTTGGTTAGATGATCAAGTTTTAGGAGAATCCCAAAACCAAGCTGCCTTTAATTTGTTAGAAGAAGCCGCCGCAAATAATGAGTTTCGGCTTAAGTGTCAAAAACACATTTAGGCTCAATAATGATATTTGGCGCGATCCTGCAATTCATGTTTGGGACATACAAATAAATTTACCAAATTACAATAATTCATCTGAAACACAACCTTCACCTACACTTCAAGATTGGAAAAATAATGCAATTCTTAAACAAGGGAAATATTTCATCTCAGACTTAAAACAATTGGTCAAAAGTTTAGATACAAGCAAACCACTTTACGATGAAATAGGAACTGAGTATAAATTCGGAAGAATTAAAGACGATAACATGGGTGGTTATTTTTACTATATTCGTGAAAAAAGAGAAGGTTATCCCTTATCCATAATGTCATTCTCTATTAATGATAATTCTAATAATAGAGAAAATAAAGAAATCAACTGTCCAAAATATTTTTCAACTAAAAAACCACCTACGCTTGAAGAATGGAAAAATAATGCAATTCTTAAACCTAATGAATATACCTTTTTAGAAATCGCAAACATCTTCTCAAACCTAAATACAAACAAACTAAATCCAACCCCAATAACCCTTTACGATGAAAATGGAGACGAGTTTAAATTAGAAAAAAGTATAAATATGTACTTTATTAGAAGAGTAATTAGAAGAGTAAAAGGAACGAGTGCACAATATGAAGTATCATTCCCTTACAATTCACAACACAATCAAAAAGTAGAAGTTTCGAAATATTTTTCAACTACAAACCCACCTTCATCTGGTATAAATAATAATTGGAGACAACAAAAATAATTTAACCTTTAAAGACTATCGTTTATGATAGTCTTTTTTTGTTTTATGCCATAAAAAACCATTTAATAATAAAAAATATTCAAAAGCCTTTATTTTTTGTAATAAACCGCCAAAAAGAGGTTTTATTAGTCATTATTTTCATAGATGCAAATTAAACTAAAAAAACAGTATAATATAATAAAAAGATGTATTGCAATTATCTTTTATTATTTTTTCATTTTTTTTCATACAGATGAAAGATTAAAAAGACTTAAAAATAACAAATAGAACAATTTCTTTCATAATAAAATAAAAAAGGAGCAATTCCATTGTTATTTTCAAAAAAATATCGTATACATTTTATTTTCAACCTTATTATTTGTGCTATTCTTTCGGGCTCATTAATAAGCGTTATTGCCCTAGATTGGCGTGAACCTAATAAGCAAGTTGAAAAAAACAGTCAAATCGCTTCTACCAGTGGTAATTTTGATTTCTTTAATGTAGATGATGAAAAAAAATTGATTCCTCAAGGTATTAATAAATCATCTGATGAAGTTGATGAAAAAGAATTTTTAATTAAATCCAAAGACGCATTAAATGAAAATCAACAAGCAACATTGGATATTAAGGCAACTGTAGAGGCGAAAGATCATGGATTTAATGACCCAGAAAAAATACAAACATTAAATAATTTATTAAACCAAGCTGCTGCTGTCAAAATTCAACATTTTATTGTAGACACAAAAAATAATGAAACTGAATTGAATGAAAACACACAAGTAAAAGGAGAATTCCGCGTAAAAACAAAAGTTTGGTTAGATGATCAAGTTTTAGGAGAATCCCAAAACCAAGCTGCCTTTAATTTGTTAAAACAAGCAGCAACAAACTCTGATTTCAGTTTAAGTTTTTCACATAGTTTGAAACTCAATAATGATATTTGGCACGACCAAATAGAACATGTTTGGGACATAAAATTAAATTTAGTAAATTACAATAATTCTTTAGAACAAGAAACAGTAACTTCACAAAATCCAACATTAAGTCCTGATGATGCAACAGTAACTGATGGAAGCCAAGGTTCAAAAGAATCTCAACTAGAAAATACCGTAAATACAAGTAATAATCGCGGAGGTTTGATCTTTAATCTTGGTTGGGGTTTGAACCGCTTTAGAGATGGAGCAGTTGCGGCGGGAAGGGGATTGATAAATGCTGGAAAACAATTATTGAGCGGCCAGGACGACAAAAAAAATAACCCACCAAACCAATCTTAATAACAAAATAATTTTAACTTTTAAAAACTATCATAAACGATAGTCTTTTTTTGTTCCGTTTCATTAAATTAATTATTTAATAACATTTTTATAACTCTTTTTGTGAAGCGTTTGAAACAAATTGCCAAAAAAACCTTGCCCCTTTTAAAAAATACCAAACATAAAAAATTTTTAGGTGTTTAGCTATTTTTTTCTTTTTAATAAAAACATTTGCAAATTAGGGTTTTGATATGCTAAAATATATGTGATATTTTAAAATAATTAAGGAGAACGATTATGAAATGGCCTACCAAAAAAACCAGCAGACAAACTTATGGCGAAGAAATTGCCAACGCCATTTCTCATGGTTTAATGGTCTTTTTTGGAATTTTTATTCTTGTTTTTTTCATCATCCAAACTAACAAAAAAAGCCCATCTGACGTCCCTATTGTTTTAATTTTTAGTATTTCTGTCATCCTTCTTTATTTGGCAAGCACTCTCAACCATTCCTTATCCTTCACCAAAGCACATAAATTTTTTCAAAAAAGCGACCATATTAGTATTTATGTGCTTATTTGGGGCACTTTTGCACCTATTTTGCTACTTTTAAAGGGTTTGCAAGGCCCTTCCTTGGTTAGTGAAATAATACCATACCTTACTAAAGGTCGCCTGATTTTTGTTTGTCAATGTCTTTTGGTTTTGTTAGGAATTGTTGGCAAAATCTTTTGGTTTGAAAAATGGGAACACTTGCACCTCACTCTTTTTCTTTTGTTTGGGTGGAGTGGTTTGCTATTTGTTAAGGAATTGTTTCAACCAGGCAACGAACTCTTTTTTCTTTTTATTTTCTTAGGGGGTTGTTTTTATAGTGTTGGGGTTTATTTTTTTGTGAAAGACTATAAAAAATATTTCCATTTTATTTGGCATCTTTTTGTTATTTTAGGGACTACATTTCATGCTTTGGGTATTTTTTATATGTTGAATAGTTTGAACAAATAAAACTTTTTTAATCCTTTGTTTTTTTATTTAATTCCACCCAAAAAAATCCCTTTTTATTTTTTTTGATTCAAGTGTATTATTGAAAAAAGTTTAAAACAAACTTTCAAAAAGCAATTTGTTATTGATAAAAACAAGCTTATTTTTAAATTAAAAGAAACTCATTGACTTTAAAAAAATCTTTTAAGACAAAAGATTGTGTTTCTTTTAAAAATTTATTTATTATATTTTTTTAACTTTCATGTTTTATGATGAAAATAATTAAAATAAAATTTATAAAATCCAAATATTTACAAACTTTATATCTAAATAGAAAAGAGAAAAAAATATATGAAAATTATGTCGGTTAATTCAGGTAGCTCTTCTTTAAAATTTCAATTATTGGAAATGCCTCAAAAAAATTTAATCACTTCTGGTTTGATTGAAAGAATTGGTTCTAATAATGCCACTTTTACATTGAAAAACCAAAATCATAAAACTTCTAAAACCTTAGAGATTAAAAACCATCAACAAGCAGTATCATTATTATTAACTTCTTTAATTGAAAATAAAATAATTGCTCGTTTAGAAGATATTGATGGCGTGGGACATCGGATTGTTCAGGGTGGTGAATTGTTCCAAGATGCAACTGCTTTAAATGATGTAGAAATTGCCAAAATTGAAAGTCTTTGCGATTTGGCTCCTTTGCACAATCCAGCCAACCTCGTAAGTATTAAAGCTTTTCGCCAAGTTTTGCCCTCTTTATTTCAAGTCGGCGTTTTTGATACTACCTTCCATCAAACTATTCCTGCAAAGAATTTTTTATATGCTACTCCTTATGCTTGGTATCAAAAATACAAAGTAAGAAAATACGGGTTTCATGGCATTTCTTACCAATATATTACCGAACAAATGCAACAACTTTTGAATAAAAAAGATGCTAAATTAATTATTTGTCATGCTGGAAATGGTGTTTCTTTGTGTGCGGTTGATTCAGGTAAATCAATTGATACTTCAATGGGTTTCACTCCTTTAGAAGGTGTTCCTATGGGGACTCGTAGTGGTAATATTGACCCTGCAGTAATTAAGTTTATCGCTGAAAAAGAAAACAAAGGTATTGCTGAAATAACAGATGATTTAAACAAAAAATCGGGTTTACTTGGGGTTTCTACTATTTCCAACGATGCACGCGATATTCTTGCAGAAATTAAAAAGGGGAACCCTCAGGCTCGTTTAGCTTTTGATATTCAAATAAAAAGAATTGTTGATTATATTGCTAGTTACTATGTTTTATTAAAAGGAATTGATGCTTTAGTTTTTACTGCTGGTATTGGCGAGAATTCATCTTTTTTTAGATCAGAAATAATTAAGCGTTTATCTGTTTTGGGCTTTCGATTAGATGAGCAAAAAAATGAAGTGCAAGGAAAAACTTCCGTTATTACTTCTTCTGATTCACTTCAGCAAGCTTTTGTGGTTCCTACTAACGAAGAGCTTTCAATTGCTTGTGATGTTTTAAGGATTTATAAAAAAGTAAAAAAATAGTGTTTTTGAGTTTTTTATAATTTCAAAAATTCTTTTATGAGTTTTTCAAAAAAACTTTGTTTTTGTTTTTTTGGTGTGATTTTGTGATAAGTTTATTCATAAATTCTTTTTAAGTTGTTTAAAGATTGCATATAAATATTTTCTTTTTTTAAATATTTTTAAAACGAAAAGGATAAATAATTATTTTTCCCACAATCACTTATGCAAATTTTTTCAAACAATTGGCAATTAATTATGCAATAATTTATAAAAAACCCTCTTTTTATCTATAAAATATTTTTTATTTTTTTAACGAATGAATGAAACTTTTTTAATGTTTAAACACAATTTAATTTTTTTATTCATGAAATATTTTTCATAAACGAATGAAGGTTTTTTAAAACTTTCCCAAACTAAAATATTTTTACTTTTTTTATTCATAAAACCTTTTTAATTCAAACTTTTTTTAACAAATGCAAAAGTCTTTTTTTAAGACTTTATTAGGAGAAATACTCAAGTGGCTGAAGAGGCACGCTTGGAAAGCGTGTAGATCCAAAAGATGCGAGGGTTCGAATCCCTCTTTCTCCGCCAATAATTAAAAAAATTTATTTTTAAATTAAATATTTCAATTCACGTGGTTGATTTTTCTTTGATAAAGAAAAACATAATCTATAAGTTGTCAAACGAATTTAAGTATTCAATCAAATATTATTTTGCTGCTTTTGCTGCCATTTCTTTCAAAACTTTATCAATCAGAAATGTAACTTGAGGATTAACAAAAAGAATATGATTTTTAATTTCAAAATGAGTTTTTTTGCTACATTTTTTTAAAATAACAATTTTTAATTTGTTGATTTCAACCTTTTTTAACATTTTACGGATTTTTTGCTCTTTTGCTTGTCTTTTTAACATAATTACACTCTTTTCGTATTTGTTTCTTATAAAGATATTATATAATTTTTACAAGCTTTTATTTTAATAAAAAACAAAAATATTATTCAAACTAAAATTAGTTGCTGTATTTTGCCAGTAAAAATAATCATTATCTTTCCAAATCAAGCCCAAAATTGACAAATTAAAAAAAAGCATAAAAATTAAATACAAATTATTAATAAATAAAAAAGGATAGTTAAATTGATAGCGCAAGTAATTATAGATCTTAAAACCTCTTCTTTAAACCAATGTTTTGATTATTTAATTCCTCCCCAATTTGCCTCTTTAGTTCAAAAAGGTATACGCGTCATTGTTCCTTTCGGTCAAAAAAATGCTCCTCGCTTGGGGTATGTAATTGATTTAAAAAAAGAAAGTTCTTTTGCGAACAAAAATTTAATTGATGTTTTAGATGAAAAACCTTATTTTAACGAAGAGTTGTTTTTATTAGCAAAAGAAATGTTAAAAACTCCTTTTAGCATTAAATCTTTAGTTTATCAAACTATTATCCCTAAAGTTTCTTTAATAACTTATTTAAAAGAAATTTGTATCCTTAAAAAAGAATTAATCCCCGAACAACTTATCAAGGTTTTGCCTTCAAAAAATATTTTTTTAGTTAATGCTAAAAATAAAATCATGAAAGATTTGCAAAAACTATCACAAAAAGGGATTGTTTCAATTAAAGATATTGCAAAAACTAAAAAAAACGAAAAAACAATTATTAGTTATTTTTTAAATGTTGAATTAAAAACCTTATCAACGTTATTATTAAAAGATAAAGAAAAAGATTTTATTAACAAATTAATTGCTTTAAATGAAAATGCCAAAAGCAAAATTGTCATCAATAGAAAAGATGCTTTAAAGATAAGCACTCCCAGTGTTATAAAATCACTTCTTCAAAAAGAAATCATTAAAGAGTTTTACCAAAAAAAAACCATCATTTTAAACCATCATTTTGAATATCTCAAACAAGATAAAAAAATCACCTTAAACCAAGAACAAATACAAGTTATCAAAAGTGTTTCTTTGAATAAATACCAAACTTATCTTTTGCATGGCAAAACAGGTTCTGGTAAAACAGAAATTTATTTAAATTTGATTCAAGAGGTTTTAAAACAAAAAAAACAAATCTTATTTTTAGTTCCTGAAGTGATGTTAATTGCTCCTTTAATTCAACGTTTAGAAGCTAAATTTAAAAAGATTGAAATAGCTTTTTTTCATAGTTATTTAACGCCTTTGCAAAAACAAGCTCAATTTAATAAAATCATTTCCCAAGAAGCTCAAATTGTTTTAGGGACTAGAAGTGCTATTTTTGCCCCTTTAAATAATTTAGGGATTATCATTATTGATGAAGAACATGACGAATCTTTAATCGAAAAAGAAAAAGCCGCTTATGATGCCAAAGAATTAGCTCAAATAAGGGCTTGTTATCACCAAATCCCTTTAATTCTTGGAAGTGCTACCCCTTCTTTAGAAAGTTATTATCAAGTTGTTCAAAAAAAATACCAATTGTTGAAATTAACCAAAAGAGCTTTAATCAACAAATTCCCGCCTATTAAATTAGTTGATATGAAGCAAGAGTTAAAAAACGGCAACTTAGAACCTTTTTCAACAGTTTTCAAAAACACCTTGCAAGAAACTTTACAAAAAGGAGAGCAGGCAATCTTATTTATTAATACCAAAGGTTTTTCTCCTTTTGTTTTATGTCGTTTTTGCGGCTTGGTTCCTAAATGCCTTAATTGCAATAACAGCTTAACTTATTATTGTAAAAAACAACTTTTAAAATGTAATCATTGTGGTTTTCAAAAACAATTCACTTATCAATGTAGCAATTGCAACCATAAAACCGTTAAGGCTTTGGGGGTGGGGATTGAATATATTCAAAATTATTTGCAAAAAAAATTTCCTCAAGCAAAAACAATTGTCTTTGATTCAGATAATGTCACTCGTTTATCCCAATACGAAAAGTTATGGAATGATTTTCAACAACAAAAAGGCGATATTTTATTAGGAACACAAATGATTGCCAAAGGGCTTGATTTTCATCAAGTTACTTTTGTAGGAATATTAATGGCAGACTCTCTTTTAAAAATTCCTAGCTTTAAAGCTTCTGAAAAAACATTTCAGTTATTAATTCAGGCTGCAGGACGTTGTGCGAGAAAAAAAGAAGGTCAAGTTATCGTTCAAAGTTATAATTTAGAACATTTTGCCATTAAAAAAGCTGTTCTTTATGATGAAGTTAATTTTTTGAAAGAGTTGTTACAAGAAAGATCAATCACTCAAATGCCACCATTTGGTTATATCAGCAAAATGATGATTACAAATAAAAATTTTCAAAAAACTTTTGAGATTGCCTGTCGTATTAAAAATATTTTGGAAATCCATCATTATCAAAAAATAAAAGTGTTAGGTCCTGTTTTATCATCTATTCCAAAAAAAAATAACCATTATCGTTTTTTATTAACCTTAAAATATCATCGTTGGCCTTTAAATTTAGATTTTATTGTTGAACGTAAAATTCAACAAGATGCATTAATTTTTTTTGATCGTTTTGCTTATTTATTATAAAATTTAATACTTTCTCTTTTTTTAATATTTTATTTCTAAAAAAACAACTTTAATGTAATTTTGTAAATTTTTAAATCAAAAACTTATCTAATTTTTTATGTTTTGCTGTTGGCAAACTTATGGACGGTTTTTTTATTTTTTAAAAAAACTTTAGGACTGACTGGGTTGCTGAAAAAATTATAAAAAGTTTTTATTTTTAAAAAAATTAAGACTGACTTATTTTTAGTCGGTCTTTTTTTGTACTCAATTTTTTTATAATTAATTATGGGGGAGTTTTTATACATAAAATAATGCATAAACTAAAAAATAATTTTCTAATTTGGTTGCAAAATGTTTTTTTGAAAAAACATGTATTAATTTCAAAAATAACAAATAAAAAGTATCCTAATTTTTTCAGCAGCCCACCCTAAGTAATTTTTTTAGATAAACAGTAAAAGCCTAAATTTTGAAATTACTTAAATATTAATTAATATCGAATTTTTTTAAGAAATCAAAAAAATACCAAACATGTAATAAAAAATCAAAAAATGATGCAACTAACATACCAAAATCCAAAATACCTAAGTAATTTTTTCTAGATAAACAGTAAAATCCTAAATTTTGAAATTACTTAAATATTAATTAATATCGATTTTTTTTAAGAAATCAAAAAAATACCAAACATGTAATAAAAAATCAAAAAATGATGCAACTAACATACCAAAAACCAAAATATCTAAGTAATTTTTTCTAGATAAACAGTAAATAGCACAAATTTTGAAATTACTTAAATATTAATTAATATCGAATTTTTTTAAGAAATCATCAAAAAAAGTTTTTTCAAAAAAGCAATAGAGCGAATCTGCTGTAAGACATTTTTTAATTAAATAAAAAGTTAATTTTTTCATCAGCCCATGGCGTCAAAAAAATCACCCTTGAGTTTACAAAGGTGATTAAGTTTTTCAATTTTTTTTATTTAATTTTGTTGTTTTTATTGTTGAAAAATACTTTTTTGTTGTTATAATATCGGTAAGTTAGTAAACAGTAATTTTTAGCAAGTGATTGAAAAATTTAGCCATAACTTCTTTTCATTATTGGAAAAATCTTTTGTTTATTCAATAATTTCAATATTGGGGTTCATTCACAAGCTTTTAAAAAATGTTTAAATAAACAAAATCATTACTAAAATCTTGACTTTATTATTTTTTATTAACCCATTTATTGATATAATTACGATGTAATTATGTTTATATATTTAAATTTTTTCTTGACTTTATAAATTATGATTTCTTTGGTATTTAAGAAAAAAGAAAGTAGTTTTATTAAAGATTAGTCATGAAAAAGAAAATTAAAAATTTTATTATTATTTGTTTTTGTTTTATTTTATTAACTTTTTGTTTTGTGAAGTTTGTGTTTTCAAAACCTGATACTTCCCCTTCTTTGGTTTATGTTTCCAAGCCCAAAAAATTTCAAAATATTCCACTAACCCGTCAATTAGCATATTTAGGGCTAAACCAATTTATTGATGGCCTAGATGATAATCAATTTCAATCTCTTTATTTAACTATTTTACAAGGAGATCAAGAATTTTTTGAAAATGATGTTTTAAATTGTTCTTTGAAAACAGCAACCACTCCTTTAATTCAAGGAACACTTGATTTTTTATCCCAAAGATTAAACCAAAAATTTAATTTAATAATTAATGACTGCAATTCTTTATCTTCGGTTGGTTTGGGTCGCTCGGTTGATTTAAAAATGCAAAACAACAGTTATCATTTTTTTATCAAAAAATCTAGCGATACTTTAGGTGATGGTTATTGTTTTTTTCATGCCCTTATTTTTGTATTGCGAGAAAAAGGCTTTATCTTAGAATATATTATAAATATTTCTTTTGATAAGATTGATTTAGTTTCAAATAATCAAAAAATAATAAAAAAAATTCAAAAGTACAAACAAATTTAGATAATAAAAAAGTCAATGAGTAATTTTTTAAGTCTTTCAAAAGAATTGAACCTCAGTTTTTTGCGGGACTTAAAATTAACTTCATTGACTTTTATGTTTTGGGATTTAATACATAAATTAATTTTGTTTTTTCTTTATTGTCTTCATATATTTTTGTTAAAATCTCTAAAATCTTTCTATTTTTATCTTCTTCTTTTTTTCTTCGATTAATCCTTGATTCAAATACCCACCAAATGCTTTATTTTTTTGATGTCCTTAAAATTTTAATAGAAAACATTTTATAAAAAAAGGTTTTTAAAAAGATTTTCCAGTTTTACTTTTTTATTGAATTTATTTTGTATTCTTTAAATTTATCATAAGAACAATATAATAATCTTTTATAATTTATAATATGTTAGCAGGTTTCATTTTGGGACCCTTTTTTTACATCAATTGTATTTGTGTTTGTTGTGATATAGAAACATTTACTTTGAGATGATGAAATAATTTAAAGACGCTTTTTTTAAAAAAATGATGCCTGACTTATTTTTAGTTAGTTTTTTTAAGATTAAAAAAATTTTTCTAGAAATAATTAACTAATTTAAAAATATCAAAATTTATTTGTTTGGAAATAACTTATTTGTCTTTTTCATGTTCATGCATAAATTTTTGCTTTTCATCATCGGAAAAATACTTTTGTTTATTCAAAATCCCGATATTTTGGTTCATTTACTTTTGTCGTTAATCGTTCTTGTTTTAAAGACTTTTTTTGTTTCAAAAACATTATTTAAAACTAAAAATAAATTAAATAATTACATATCTTTTGAAACTCATAAAACAAATCAATTAAACTAAAAAACATTTATAATTTTTTTTCATAATTTGGTAAATAAAATTCATGATATTTTTTTAAATTTTTTAACTTCTGCTATATAGTTAGGTCAAAAAAGTTAAAAAAATATGAAGAAAATAAAAAGAAAAAATATTTTACCTTAGTTTATCATTTTGTTTGATAAAAACTGCAGTAAAATAATTTTTTTAAAATGGTGCTTTTTTTGATTTTAAAAAAGAAGTGCACGCAACTTGGATGATTCTTTTTATTTTCTTTGCTTTCTTTGTTTATATATATATGATTTATGTTTGTATTTCGGTGAGTTTAGTTATTTTAGTCAATTTTTAAATTGAAGCTTTTTTAATAATCGTGGTTAGACGTTAATTAAAAAAATTAAAATCAATTATATTATAATGCAGTTTTTTTAACTAAAACAATCTTTTATTGAAATTCTTGCAACCTTTGCACTGTTCCTTTTTTTAATACAACTTTTTATTTAAAAATTACTCTTTAAGACTTAAAATTAAATAGATAATTTCATATCTTTTCAAATTAACAAATAATTTCATTACACTTAAAAAGTGTCTAATGTTTTTTCATAATTTGCTAATTTCAAAAGATATTTTTTTAATATTTTATCCCTCCACTATATATATAGGCCGAAAAAAAGAAAAAATCACCTACAAAACGACATGGATTAAATTTTTTACAAAATAATGCGGAGTTATTAATTTTTTATAGAAAAAATGCGCAGTAAAACAACCTCTTGTTAAAAAGGTTTTGAGTTTATTATCGATAATTAAATATTTATCTAAAAGTTTGAGAATATTTTACAGGAGATGAAGTATTTAATTTAGTTAAAAGCCATTGGTTATTCCAAAAGGAAGTAAATTGATTGATAATTTTTTTGATTTTGCATGGAACTTGTTGAAATAAAAATGGATGTTGGTTGAATAAAATACTTTTCATCTGGCCAAAAAAGTTCTCAATCACGGCGTTATCGCGTGGGGTTGCTTTGCGGGGCATGCTGATTAAAAACCTTTTTTAGTTAAGGTTTGTTGTACTTTTAGGGATTGATAAACTAATCCTTGGTCGGAATGGATAACACAAGGTTCTTTTAATGGAGGTAGTTTTTTGATTGTATTTAAAATTAATTCTTTATCTTGGCGATTCGAAGTATGGGATGCGATGATTTGGTTGTTAAAAGAATCGATGATGGCAGAAAAATAGATAAATCCTTGGGAAGTGGAAAAATAAGTAATGTCGGTGAATAATTTTTTCATAGGTTGGGATGAGGTAAAGTCTTGATTGATTAAATTTGGTGCAACTTGGAGGTTAGATTTTAAATTTTTATGATAATAATATTTATTTTTTTTAGGCCTTAACTTACAACAAATATTATTTTCTTTCATGATAAGATAAACTTTTTTCTTAGTAATGGGTTCGTTAAAAGTTTTTTGGTATAAATCAGTAATTTTACGATGGCCGTAAAAATATTGGTGGTGTAAACATAAAAATTTAATTCTTTTTTGTTGTAAAAAATATTTTTTTTGTTTTAATTTTTGCTTTTCTTCAATTTTTAGCCAATAATAATAAGTACTTCGATTAATGCGAATTGTTTTTAAAATGGTAGTTAAATTTAGGTCTTGAGAAAATTGTTTAACCAATTGAAAAACTATTTTTTTATTAATAGTTTGAATGTGAGAAATCATATTTTGTAATAATCTTATTTTTTGCTTTAATTTTTGCATTATTAACACCAATTCTCTTATATCTTAATATTTTTTTTATTAATTACAAAGATAATTATAACTCAAAAATATATTTTAAAATTTAATTTTAAAATATATTTATTAAATTACTATATAATATTAATGATTATGTTTCTAATAAGGTTAAACCCGAATTAATCATTACTCATCACAAACCAATTCAAAACAGCCTTGGAGGGCTTTTTTGAATTGGTGTTTAGTTTTACCCACGGGTTTAACCTTATTAGAAACATACCATTATATATATAGGTCAAAAAAAAGAAAAACTCTCCATAAAAACGACATGGATTAAATTTTTTTACACAATAATGCGGAGTTTTTAATTTTGGGCTGTTTGTGCTATATAATAACAAGGGTTAATTAGCAAATCCCTCACCATAAACACTAGCGAAAATGATGATGGAAGAAATAAAAAACCCCCCCTCTAGTTGAGGGGGGGTTATAAATTAGATTGAAAAATGATCCGTTTTAATTTATGCCAAAATTGTAAAAATTAAAAGTAGGTATTTACAAGGTTTTTTAGGTCACTTAGAGGATAAATTGGATTTAAGGGGGTATAAATCAATCCCTAAGGTTTAAACCATTAATTGTAATTTAATCACAGCGAGAGGGGCAAAATAATGCGTTAAAGAGGCATGTTTGATTTAGGGGGGGTATTTTTTATTCTAAAAGTAGTTATTTGAAATTAAAAAAATAATATTTTCAATTATAATTTTTAATTTCTTTTTTTTGACTTCTTCTTTATTAGAACAATAAATATCAAATCATAAATATAAAATCATTTAAGAGCTAATATTTTGAATATTCATTTTTTATAATTAATAAAATTCTTTAAATCAATTCTTTTTAGATTATTGTGTAAAAAAAATAATTTTTTTATATTTTAGTATTGACAACAATAATATTTTAATAGTATATTAACCATATATATTATACTATTAAAATATTATTACTTTATACTTATAAAATATAAATTTTTTTCTTCAAAAAACCAATTAGAAAAGTGGTACTGGTTGAGAACAACAAATTTAAAAATAATTAATATTTTATATTTTGACAAATAATTTTAATTATGTTATAATAAAGGTAATTAATAAACAATTTGGTTTTTCAAAAAATCATATTTTTTTTGGAAAAAAATGTTGTTCTCAAATGGTGCCATTTTCGTGGAGCTTACCATTATCTTTAGTCCCTTCACGCCAATACGGAGGATCAACAAATATAAAATCGTTGCTTTGGGTTTGGTTAATGACACTTTCAAAATCGCCATTTAACAATTTTATATTCTTAACATTGGTTTTTATTCTTTGGATTTCTGATAAAACAATTATAGGGTTTTTGAAACGAGATGAAAAACTGTATCCTAAATAAATAGTTCCATCAGAGCGATATCGGAAAATGCCCCTAAAAGCATATTTCAATAAAACATAAAAAAGGGCACTTTTATAAGCACCCAAATTACTTTTATTAAATTTTTCTACCAAATGTTTAAATGATTTTTTTTGCGTCTTTTGATCTTTATTTACATATATTTTGTCTTCAAATTTACGCACATAATCACAAAACAATTCTGGTTTTGCTAACATATCTTTCCAAAGTTGTATTAAATTGATATCATTATCGTTCAAAGTGACAGTTGAGGGAGTAAGAGATTGGAATAAAGCCCCACTTCCTAAAAAAGGTTTATAATAATTGTTATAATTTGTTGGAATATAGTTTAATAATTGGGGTAACATTTTCTTTTTACTGCCTATCCATGGTATTTTCATTATTAAACTCCTTTACCCAAATATAAATTAAAAAGACAACATCAGAAACAAGACTAATAGCGGTATTAGCCTTAATTCCTAAATTAAAATCAAAAAATAGGGTCATTAGATTTGTTATGATAAAACCTAAATATGTTATACTTAACAATATTAAAATGTGTTTGGGAGTTAAAATCATTTTTATTCTCCTTTATTTATTTAAATTATTTTTTTATTAATTAATAAGTTTTAATAATTTTATAAAAATGTTGTTGATATCCTAAGAATCAATAATGAAAACCATTCATTTGAAAAAATATAATCAATTATTTTATCCACAAAATGATAGATAAAAAATGACAAAAAAATGAATGAAAATATAGAAGAAGTATGCAAACTCAAATAACAAACAAGAATACAAAATGATAAAGATTTAAAAACAAAAGATAATATTTTTGCCATATTGTTGAATTCTTTCTAATTTTCAATGTATTTGGTTCATTTACTTGTTTTAGCGTTATATTCATTAATAAAGTCAATTTTTTTGCCGTCGTCATCATAAAAAGTTTTTTGATAATTCATATTTTTTATCTCCTTTAATTAAAATATTTGTTTATTGATTAAAATTTTCATTATTTGGTCTAAATTTTCTTTTTGCGAGTTGGTTGCGTTAATTAAGAAATGATGGCAATTTTGGTGTTTACAATTTGAATCATTACAGTATTTTTGTTGGTTTAAATAATGTGCGCGGACATTTTTAAAATAATTTAAGGGTTTTTTCTCAATGAGGTCTAATTTATGATTTGATTGGGTTTGTTTTCGTTTTAGCCCAATTTTAGGGTCAATATCTAGGTAAAAAGTTAATTTAGGTTTAATTAAGAAATAATTGATGATTTTTGAAGTAATTTTATCATCATAATCTATGTAATTACCTTTGCTTTGATACGCAAAAGTAGAATCATACCAACGGTCAACTATAACAAGATAACCACTCAATAAAGCAGGGATTATTAATTCATCTTGAGTTTGCATCATATTGGCAAGACTAAGTAAATATTTAGTTTTAGGACATATTTTGGATTGATGTAAAAATAAATTTCTGATTTCTTTTCCAATGATGGAACTGCCTAAACCTTGAAAAACTTTGATTTGATAGCCTTTATTTTCAAAAAAAGTTTTTAATTCGTTAATTAAAGTAGTTTTGCCACTTCCGTCAACACCTTCAAAACTAATTAATTTATTTGTCATTAGGGTGAACCATCTTTTTAATTAAATTAATAGGTGAAAAAGGAATGAATTGGTTGGTTAGTAAGTTTTGTAAGAATAGATTGGCTGAATTGGAAAATAAATTGATTACTTTGTTAATTGATTGTACTTTACCATTTTTAATTTTATTATTTAATCTTTGAGTTTCGTATTCATCATTTGTTAACAAATAAAACCCAAAACGAGTGTCTAGTTTTTTGATTTGTTCCCCTTCTACTATTGATTGTTTGTATCTATCTCTAAGGCAAGTTTTGAAATTGAAAGCAATAATGCGTTTAGTTTTGGTAAACAACACTAAATCAAATTTAATATCAGGAATGAAAAATAAATATGATTGCGGATATAAATATTTAATTCCTTTTTGATTTAGATAAAGCAAAATTAAGTATTCGTTAATTTTACCACGAATTGATTTTTGACTTTGAGAGTTGTATTGGTTGTTGGTTAAATATTCATTGAGTATATTATGACAATCAAACATATACTGATTAAAAGCTTTGTTGAAAAAAATTGGTTGAACTATTTGTTTGGTTATGTTAACGCACAAAGATTTATGATTAAAAACGTTAATATTATTAAAATCTAAATTAGATATTTGTTTCATATTTTTATTTCCTTTTTTTATTCTTATTCTTTTGCTTCAAATCTTTGGATTTTTTTATAAAAATTAAAACTACATTCACCTAATTGACCGCTACGGTTTTTGGCAATAATTAAATTCGTATGTGGGTCAATATCAGGTTTTTGATAATAACTTTCGCGGTGTAATAACATCACAACATCAGCGTCTTGTTCGATTGTTCCTGAATCTCTTAAATCTGTTAATTGTGGGCTTTTAACTTCTCTTACATAAGTTGCACGGTTCATTTGACTCAAAGCCACAATTGGAATATTAAGTTCACTTGCTAGTTTTTTTAATTCGCGCGAAATCACAGATATTGCTTGGTATGTATTAAAACTTTGGTCGTCTTTTAATAAATGGAGGTAATCAATAAAGACAATATCAAGTCCCTTAGTATATTTCATTTGACGGCATTTGGTTTTAATATCTTCAATTTTGTTATTTCTATCATCATCAATTAAAATGTTTAATTGCGTAATTTTGTCATCAGCGATAAGTAATTGTAATTTGTCATTTTTAGTTAAATTTTTGTGTTGGAGTTGTTTTAAAGGGATTTGAGAAGCAGAAAAAAGTAACCTAATTCCTAATTCTTCCGCTGCCATTTCTAAACTAAAAATAACTGCTTTTTGGGTTTCGGGGTTGGTAGTAAAGTTTTTTGCAATATTACAAGCCAAATTTAACATAAAAGCAGTTTTCCCCATTCCAGTTCTTGCACCTAAGATAATTAATTGGTTAGGTTTGAAACCAGAAATTAATTCATCTAGATTTTTAAAGCCTGTTTTTATTCCTACAAGTTGGTTGTCTTTGTCATCATTAACAATACTTTGGCGAATATAAGGAATTAATGTTTTTGTAGAAATAAAAGGAGATTTGGTTTTTTGCATAAAACTTTCTACTTGGTTTTTGACTGTTTGCAGATAATTGTGAATATTTTTACTTTTTGATAATGCGGTTGGTAATTGTTTGATTAATCCTAACAAATCTCTTTTAAGGGAATTTTCTTTAATTAAATCAATATATGTCTCTAAATATTCACTTGCAGGGGCCGCCTCCACTAATTCAATTAAATAATCAATTCCTCCTATTTTGTATAAATTGTTATCTAAAACAGAACCCACCGTAACATAATCAATTTCGCGATTTTGCAGTTTTAATTGCTTCATTGTCTCAAAGATACAACGATGCTTGGGGTTGGAAAAATTGTTTGTGTTGACTAAATTTATAACAGCATCCATTTTTTCTTGATTTAACAATAGTGCTCCCAATAATGCACGTTCGGCTTCAATCATCTTTCAAACTTCTTTTTTTGTGATTTGGGTTATTTATTCATTTATGTTATTATATTTGCTTTGTTTTTGTATTTTTAAATCCTTTTTGATTTTAGATTTTTTGCATAAAAAAAGACTCTCGATTAGAAGAGTCTAAGGGTTGCAAGAAAGAATATTTTAGTTAATTTTTACTTGTTAATTTAATGGTTTGAGAGATAAAAAAGAATAAATAATAGTTAAAATATTATTTTAAAATCCATTCTTTAGGATTACCAATTCCTATAAAATTACAAAAATAATTTTTGTTCTAAATCATTTAAAATTTGTTGGTAATTACAAGTTAAATTTCTTGTTTTAGATAAATATAAAATAATGTTTTTTTGTTTCACAAAATTGAAATATAACTTTTTGAGTTGACATTTCTTTTATTATTTTTGTTATATTAGATGTTTTTTAGATAAATAACATTGTTTTAATATTGAATCTAAAATAGAGTTTTGTGAAACATCTTTCTTTTTATAACTTATTTGATAAGGACCATTTTCTTTATGAATAAAATCATATATTTGTCTTAATGGTTTAGAACCATGTTTTTTTAAAATGCTATTCATTATTTGGATATGTTCTTTGGTAAATTTATTTTCATCGTATTTTTGAGAAAATGTTATTGTTTTATCAAATTTGGTGGGATATTTAATTTGTTCTAAATATAAAGGCAATGAAATAGGACCTTCTTCCCAAGCCTCAAAATCATTTTCAAACATAGGAATGTTGTATTTAAGTAAATATTTACAATATGTCAAAAATACTAATTTTTGGATTTTCATACGAGTAAAATCATCTTTGTTTTGGTGTTTTACTAAATAAGTTGCAACATCTAGAATATCTATTTTATTAGATTGCATAGTTATTTGCTCCTTTATTGTGTTATAAAATTATACTTTTCTATTTCTTTGAGAATAATAATTTTGAATAAGTTTATCAGGAATATTATTTAAAGCAAAATATTGCGATATATAACTTCTTTCCCCAAGGAGAATTTGGTCTATGTGTTATATTTACTAATTCGGTATAAAAAATACCCCTTCAAAAAAAAGGGGTTTAGTTTATATATTAATTAAAAAGTTTTTTCTTCTTTAATTGTTCCGTCGGAGTTGTAATAGGTTTCTTTGGTTGGTTCCTCTGTTATGGGGTCATACTCAGTAATATAATCTATTGTTTTGCCATTTTTATTAAACCAAGTTGGTTTAATAAAATTCAATGTATCGGGATCATGTTCGTGAATGGCGTAAATTGTTTTACCATCAATATTGTAGTAAGTAGTTGTGTTTTTTTTACAATTCATATTATTTATTTCCTTTTTTATATATTTTTTTTAATTTAGCAATTGCTTTGGTTTTGATAATTTCTACTTGCCTTGAAGATAAATTTAACATTTGTCCTATATTTTTGTTGGAATACTCAATTTGGGGCTCTTCATTAATATTTCCCAAAGGAACCCCAAAACTTAATTTAATAATTTCGAATTCTTGGGGATTTAAAATATTTTTAAGTTTTTTTAAGAATAATTTATGATTAGCTTGGTTTAGCCAAATTTGATGAGGGTTTAGATTGTTGTTATTAATAGATTGGGGTTGGTTTTCTTCAAAAGGAATATTATCTGCTTGTTTTTCTTTCCGAAAAACTTCTCTGGAAATGGAAGTAGTTTGTAGGCCTCTAATAAGTTCTGTAATTTCACCTTTAATTGTTGGGTTAGCATAGGCAATAAAATCACATCCTAAATATTGATAATTATTTAAAGCTTTGATTAAACCTAAAATTCCTTCTTGGTATAAATCCTCTCTTTGGAGTGCTTTAGGGAAGTATTTAAATTGGTTGGCTATTTTTTTTACTAATGGAAAATGCATTTTAATCAATTGATCGCGAATTGCTAAATTATTTTTATTTTTTAAAAAATCTTTAAATAATTTTTGTCTTAACATTTTATTCCTTCCTAAAAATATTTTTAGAAAAGATATGAAATTATTTTTTTAGTCTTGAAAAGAAAAAAGACTAACTATTAAGTTAATCTTAAAGAATTTTTAAAAAGTAAAAAGTTGTCCAAAGTTTTGGAACACCTCACTTGCCATAATTTTATGTAAAGACCTTAATAATTTTGATAAGATAGTTACTATTGTTTTTCCTCTAGATTTTGCAAAAATCATTATAAAACTAATTTCTTTAACAAAGCTTTCTTAAAAAATTTAATTTTTGTTTGTTATTATCGTGAATAATAATAATTTATTGTGGTAAAACATTTTCTAAATCTATGCGCTGAAATAACATTTCATCTGGCATCAATTTTTTAGTTTTCAACAAACCAAAAGTTTTTAAACTTTCAAAAGTAACATCTTCTGCCTGAATTTGACAAAGGATTTTTTCTGCTGTTTGTGGTAAAAAAGGTTTTAATAAAACGCCTAAAAACCTCAAAGCTTCTGTCAAAGAATATAAAACATAATTTAATAAAGTTTCTTTTTCGGGTAATTGTGCTAATTCCCAAGGTTTAACAGAATCAATGTATTTATTCATTAATCGCGCTAATTTTTCTACTTCTTCCAAGGCCTCACCCACTTTACACTCTTCAAATTTTTGACGCATTAAAGGCAAAACTAACAAAACTTTTTGCGATAAATCAAACTCTTGGTGATTTTCAGGAAGATCCAAAATTTGAGTAAGTTGGTAATTACGATAACTTTTTAACATTCCAAAAATACGATGAACTACGTTGCCAAAAAGATTGACTAAAACACTATTATGTCTTTCAACTAACAATTCATAAGTAATATTTCCGTCACTTGCATAAGGGATTTCATGTAAAACAAAATAACGAATAGTGTCAATGGGAAAAAATTTTAATAAATCATCTACATATAAAACGTTGCCTTTTGATTTAGACATTTTATTTTTATCAAATAAAATCCAAGGATGAGCTAAAAATTTTTGGGGCAACTCAATTTTAAGAGCCATTAGTAAAATAGGCCAATAAATTAAATGAAATCTTAAAATATCTTTCCCAATGACATGCAAATTACAAGGCCAATATTGTAAAAACTTGGAACTAGTGTTTTCATTAGGGTTATAATCTAAACCAGTTAAATAATTACTTAAAGCATCAATCCAAACATAAATAACATGGTTTTTATCACAAGGAACAGGGATTCCCCATCGAAAAGATGTTCTTGAAATTGATAAATCATTTAACGGTTCTTTTAAAAGATTTAAAATTTCTTTTTTTTGTGTTTCTGGTTGGATTAAATTAGGGTTATTTTCTAAATAATCCAAAAGACGGTTTTGATATTTTGCTAATTTAAAAAAGTAAGTATCTTCACTAATTAAAATGGGGATTTCACCATTGAAAGTTTTTCCATCCACTAAATCTTTTTCTGATACATAAACCTCTTCAGTCACTGAATACAATCCTTGGTATTTGCCTAAATAAATATCTCCTTGTTGCAATAATTTTGTAAAAATCACTTGAACTGCTTTTTGATGTTTATGATTGGTTGTTTTAATAAAGCGATCATAACTAATTTGCATTAAATCATAAATTCTTTTAATTTCCGAAGAAATATAATTAACGTATTCTTGTGGAAGAACCCCTTTTGAAGAAGCTTTTTGTTCAATTTTTTGTCCATGTTCGTCTGTTCCTGTTTGAAAAAAAACATCCCAACCATCTAAACGCTTAAATCGAGCAATTGCATCAGCTAAAATAACTTCGTAAACATTTCCAATATGCGGTATTCCAGAAGCGTAAGCAATGGAAGTTGAAAGGTAAAATTTAGTTTTGTTTTCCATAAAACTCCTTTATTAAAAATTATTTTAGTTCTAAAAATTAAAATTTTTTCATTTCTTTGATAGTGCCATCTTCATTAAAAACAATTTCTTTTATCGGCATATCATTTTTATATTCAATTACAGAATGTTTATTTATTCCGTTTGCATAATAATTAGTTTCTAGATGTAAATAATTTTTACGAAAAAACGTTAATTTATAGTCTCTCTGTTTGGTTTTTATGCCATTATAAGGATTAAAATCTATTATTGTGGTATAAAAATCAACATAATTTTTTTTGAATCATTATCCCTCTTTCATTATATATTTTTTCTTCATTAGAAAATAAATTTTTGAAAAAACTCATTTTATATTTCTCCTTTTTTTATTATTCTTTTTTTAATTAACAAACATGATGAAAAAATTATTTTTATGCCTTCATTATGTTTTTTTGCAAGTTTTTATTTGACAAAATTAATTATAGCAGAATGAATTATTTTGTTATATTATGATAATTTTTCAACTTTATAAAAATTTATCATATTTAAAAAAAGCAAAAATCTCTCTTTTTAAATTTTCTTTTATTTACGATAAATTTGTTTTTTTATAATTCATTATCAATAAGTTAAAGGCATTAGTTTTTAATTATTTAAAAGGGTTTGATTATTGAAAAATAAGTAAGAATCAGTCTTTAAGAAGTATTTAATATTATTTTAATGGAAGAAAAAAATATTGTTTTTTTGAGTATAACAATTGTTGGTATTCTAAAATTTTCATTTAGCTTCATTCATATGATGGGATTGGAAATGAATTGATAAAAAAATTTCTTTTAATTTAAATAATTTGGCTAAAGATGCACAAAGTTCTCCAGTTTAATTTTTCAGTTGTTTTTAAAAGAACATTTATTTTTCTTCTTTTTCATTGCATTTTTGTGAAAATAAAGGAATGATTTTTTTTGCCACCTTGATTTTTACTATTTAATAATAAAAAAAAGCTATTTTTAAATAGCCTTAAGTTTTAACAACGTAAAGAAGATTTTTTCTTAATCGTAATTTTTTAATCATTTATTTTCGTAATAATCTTTAACTAAATGATTTAAAAGACGCACTCCGAATCCAGAAGCCCAAGAAGAGTTGAATTCGTTTTTCTTTTTGCCTGAAGCAACACCTGCAATATCTATGTGAGCCCAAGGAATATCGTCACCTACAAAACGTTTTAAAAATTGGGCTGCAGTAATAGAACCAGCGCCGTAACCTACAGGACAATTAGAAATATCAGCAAATTTGCCATCTACTAATCTATCATATTCAGGACCTAAAGGGAATTGCCAAACTTTTTCTTCGGTAACTTCTCCCGAATGAACTAATTGTTTTACTAATTCTTTATTGTTAGAAAAAAGCCCTGCATATTCATATCCTAAAGCAACTACAATGGCTCCGGTTAAAGTAGCCAAATCGATTATCATTTTGGGTTGCAATTTAGTTTTGCAATACCATAAAGCATCTGCTAGGACAAGCCTTCCTTCAGCATCAGTGTTGATAACTTCGATGGTTTGTCCAGACATTGAAGTGACAATATCACCAGGACGTTGTGCGTTTGAACCAGGCATATTTTCAACTAAACCAATTACTCCTAAGACATTTACTTTTGCTTTTCTAGCAGCTAAAGCATGCATTAATCCTACTACAGTTGCGGCTCCTGCCATATCACCTTTCATATCTTCCATTTTATTAGAAGGTTTTAGAGAAATACCGCCAGTATCAAAGACAACTCCTTTGCCTACAAAAGCTACTGGTTTTTCATTTTCGTTGCCACCTAGCCATTTCATGACTACTAAATAAGGAGGTCTTTGGGATCCTTGAGCAACTCCTAATAAAGCATTCATTCCTAATTTTTCTAAGGTTTCTTTGTTTAAAACTTCAACTTCAACTCCGAGAGTTTGTAGTTGTTGTGTTCTTTCAACAAATTCGTTAGTTCCTAAAATGTTAGCAGGTTCATTAACTAATTCTTTAGTTAAATTAACCCCTCCTAAGATAGCTTTTACATCATCAAATTCTTTTTGACATAATTCAGCATTTTCAGTAATAAAAGTAATTTCTAAATTTTTTTCATTTTTTGTTTTTTGTGTGTGATAATGTTTAAAAGAGTAACTTCTTAATAAAAGACCTAAAGCAAAATGCATTACTTGGGAAGTTTGATTCTCAATTCCTAAAGCATCAGCAAAAACAACCACTTTATTAGCTTTATTAAGTTGAGGAAAGCAAAGGCCTCCTGTTTTTAAAAAAGTTTGGTCATTAATTTCTTCTTGTTTTCCTAATCCCATTACTTGTAAACAAGCAACAGGTGACCCTTCTGGGTATAATAATTTGACCTGAGTGCCAAAAACTCCTTTAAAATTTTCTCTTAAAAAACTCTTTTTAGCAACTCCTTTGGGATCTACTGCTTCTAAGCCAAAGGAATTTTCGTATTTTTCTACTTGTAAAACAACAGCTGTGTCAACATCCATGCTTGGCAAATAATTTTTTTTAAAATAAATTTTCATAACGTATACCCCTATTTCTTATTTTGAAAAACAAAATTGTTAAAAAAATATAAAAAAAGGAATCCCAAAAGGACAATATTTTTTTAAAGAAAAATCAAAAACCCTTTCTTAAAAAGATTATTAAATTCTCAATTTTATTATATATTAAAAAAAAATAATTATAACATAAAAAAACAAAAAAAGAAGTTTTATTTATTGTTTCAAAGGGCAATTTTAAAAGTAATTAGCGATAAATGAAAATAAGATTTATTAGTTATTTTTAATTTTCAAAATTTTTTGTGATTTTTTTCGTTTTTCTTTTTCAAACTATTAAAAACTATTATATTTTGGTATCTCAATTGATTTATAAACAAAATAAAATAATTAATTTTTCATTTCAAATTAAAATTTTTGCAATTATAAAAACATCAATAAATTACAAGTCAAAAACAAGTTACAAGTTTAGCAAATTAATTTTACTATACGTAAAACTTGTTTTTTTTGATGTAGAATATAATTAATAGTGGTTTTGTTTTTAAAATAATCACTATTAAAAAATAAATGCTTTATTTTGATATATCAAAATAAGGGAAGGAATAATTAAAAATGAACCAAAACAATCAACAATATCAGGGAAAACAACCAAACAATTATCCTAACGAAAAAAAATCACATATTTCAATTAAATTTTCTGTAGGACGTGTATTGTGCTTTATAATTTTAATTTTTGTTTTTTTCTTTATAAGATATGGATATTTTATATCTTTAGCTAAAAGAATGCCAGAATATGTTAATTATGAATCAAATCCGAGTGAGGAAAACAAGAAGAAATATCGCGCGGCTGTTGAAAAATTTGAGAAAGATTATAGAAAATCAGCATTAATTTCTTGGGTAGCTTGTTTGGTAATTCCTGCTTTAATTTGTTTTTTAGGAAGAAAAGATAAAAAAGGTTTTTATCAAAATCCCTCGCATTCACCTACATATCCGCCAAGATATTAAAACAAAATTAATTATTTTGAAAAAACCAACAAATTCTAAGCCAAAAACAAGTTTCAAGTTTAGTAAATTCATTTTACTATACGCAAAACTTGTTTTTTTTATTTTGTTTATGGTACAATTACAAATAATAGTGGTTTTGTTTTTGAAATAATCACTTTTGTTTAAATAATAAAAAATTAAATGATTTATTTTGATATATCAAAATAAGAAAAGGAATAATTAAAAATGAACCAAAACCGTCCATATCAAGGACAACCAAATCAATACCCACCAAATCAGAACTATCCACAATATCCAGGACAACAACCAAACAATTATCCCAACGTAAAACAAACATATATTCCAGACATTGCAGTGCAAATAGGATGCATTTTTACTCTAATATGGAGTATACCCGTTTGCTTTTTTGTAACAATTTTCTCCCTTATTATTCTTCCACTAGTTCTCTTTGATTTTTTTCTTATCACTCTTATTATACTTTCTTTCAAGGTGTTACAAGGCAAAGCAAGTCCTACTACAAAAATAATATTAGGTATATTAATTCTTCCATCCCTAGTTCCGAGTATCTTAATTTTAGTTGGAGAATACAAACCTAAGAATTATCCTTTCGCCCCTTCTGCTCCTTTTTATAATTACTAAAAATTATTTTAAAAACAAAACAATTAAAAACAATTATCCCCCCCCTTTTTGGTCCTTTTTAAACATTAAACATAAATTAAAGACTAACTTATCCAAAATGAAATAAAAAAAACTTTTCACAAACGTAAAGTTTTTTTGATGTTGTAATTATAATTAGTATCAAAAGTCGGAAAAGAAAAGAAAAAAATTTGACTAGGTGCAAAAATTAATGACAAAAAAAGAAATCAAAAAAAGTCTTAAAAACGCAACAGAGAATCACAAAAATATTAATTTCATAATTTCTAAATAGTTTTTTTTATCTTAAGTAAATATTTAAGATAAAATGAACCTTTATTCAAAAACTTAATTATAATGAATAACAAAACATCATCAAAAAAAGAGACCCACCAAAAGTCTCTTTTTTTATTTTTGAATCAAAAAAAAACAAGAGAAAAATAATAAAATGCATTTATTAATGCAAAATTTCTCTCTTTTTTATTTTATGTCTTCAAAATTATTATTTTAAAATGAGTTTGAAAATAATTGAAAAAAATACTTGTTAAAACTTAATTTTTCGCTTATTTGTAAAATAAGTTTATCGTTTGTAAGTGTTGTTATTCTTGAGTTTATTGAATTGATTTTTTATTTATTTTTTTAAATTATATTTCAAAAAATAATTTTTTGAACTTATTAATTAAAATAATGAATTGTAAAAAAATCTTAATGGGATAAATTAATAAATTTATTGGTTTTGAAACTTAGTTTGCGATGGCAAAAAATAAATAAGATAAAATAATAATCAAAAGACAAAAGAAAAACTGAATAAAACAGAAAAACAAAAGAGACCTACAAAAGTCTCTTTTTTTTTTTTATGTAATTTTGTTAATTTATTTCTTTTATGATTTCAAAAATTATTTTTTTGCAAATAAGGGCTTGTTTTTTCTTTAGAAATAACGATATTCTTCCTCATAAAAACTCATGTAATTATTATTTTTTTGTATTGTTTAGTATTGTGATTCAAAAACTTTTCTTTTTTTCATAAAAAACGCAATTATTAAACCAATCAAAATCAATCCACTAAAGCCAAAAAGCCAATAATCTTTTTTGCTCGGATAAGCAATAACGTCATTCCAGTAAGTATTAATTAATTTTTGATTAGCTTCATCATATTTATAAATTTGATCATTTTCGTTAATTTTAATCTTGTTGTTTTTGTCTTCGTAAGGAGAATCATATTTAATATATGCCAAGTTTTTTTGATAGTTATTTTTTTCTCTTAAAAAATTAATAAATTTATAAGCTAATTCTTTACAAGAATTTTTAGGCATCACTAAACTATCCACCCAAACATTAGTACCTTCTTTAGGATCTAAAACTTCTAAATTATCGTTTTTTTCTTTTAAAAAATTAGCGTCTCCGGAATAAGCCACTACCACATCATAATATTCTTTACCTTTTTGCGACATTCGATCAATAAGTTGGTCATTAATAAAGGCAACATTAGGATTTTTTTCTTTAAGTTTTAATAACCATTTTTTAGCATTTTCTAATTCTTTTTCTGTGGGTTTTTCAATTGTTCCCCCGGTAGCTTTGAGGCCTACCATTAATCCATCTCGTGGATTATTGCATAAAGCAATTTTTAAATTGGGTTTATCCAAAATTTTAAAACTCTCTTTTGTTATTTCTTCTTTATTAATTTTTTGTTTGTTATAAATAAGAACTACTTTGCCCCAAAAATAAGGAACGGCATAATTAGAAAATCTTTTCGGTAATTTTTCTTTGAATTCTTTATATTGGTCATTATATTGCCAATTATAGTTATTACTCTTTTCTAATTTTTCAGAATTGATCCCTTCTATTAATTCGTCTTGGATTAATTTATCAATTGCATATTCACTTAAAATGGCCAAATCATATTTATCATCACTTTTAATTTTTGTAATCGCTAGTTCGTTAGAAGAAAAAAGAACTTGTTTAACTTCAATTCCATTTTGTTCTTCAAAATCAATAATGGTTTGAGGATCTAAATACTCACCCCAATTAAACAAGGTCAAAAATTGCTTGGATTCTTTAGTTATTGCACTTTTTTTGGTCCTATTTTGTATAAATATTAAAATCATTACAAAGATTGTTAAAAAAAGCGTGCAAATAATAAAATAAAAAAGGCTTTTGTTTCTTAATTTCTTCATTTTTGTTTATGAACCATCTTTTTTTGTTTTATAAAATCAAAAATAATTTTGAAACTAGTTAAACTAATTAAAATAGTAGATAAGGCATTAACCGAAGGATTTATCGTTCCTTTAAGACTGTAAATATAGGCAGAAATATTTTGGCATTCCGCTCCACCAACAAAATAAGAAATAATAAAATCATCAAAAGACAAAGTAAAAGCCAAAGTTGCTCCAACCAACATACCTCCTTTGAGTTGAGGCAAAATAACTTTAATTAAAGCTTTAAAAGGAGTTGCTCCTAAATCATAAGCCGCTTCAAAGCAATAAGGATCAAGACTTATAACTTTTGGATAAACACTAATTGCTACAAAAGGAGTGCAAAAAGAAATGTGAGCTAAAAGCATTTTCCAAAAAGATGATTCCAAGCGAATGAACCCAAACACCACAAACAAAGATAAAGCTGTAATAATTTCAGGCACTACAATAGAAAAATTGCTTGCATTTAAAATCATAACTCGCCATTTTTTGTTTAAACTTTGAGCCAAACTAATAGCTGCAAAAGTTCCTAAAAAAGTAGATATAATTGTAGTTAAAAAAGCAATTTTTAAAGTAATTGCAATTGATGTTTTAATGGTTTTATCACTTAAAAGTTTTTGATACCATTGCCAACTAAACCCTTGCCAATTAACCAAAGAAGCAACCCTTCCCTCGCTTTTATTAAAAGAAAAAAGAATTAAAGATGCAATTGGAACATAAATAAAAGTTAAAATTATGGCAATATACAAGATATGTTTTAATTTTATTTTAGAATTAGATTTCATTGTAACTCCTTTTTTTAAAAAGGTAAAAAAGCAAAAACATCACTAAAGATAAGTAAATAGCAATCGCACAAGCTTGCTTAATTTCACCGCTTAACAAAGTTTTATTTTCAATTAATTCAGCAATAGTTATTTGAGTGGTAGGTCCTAAATAACGTGGTGCTACAATATTTGTTGCAACTTGCAAAAACACCAAAGAAATCCCTGTAATAACTCCAGGCAACGACAAAGGCCAAATAATTTTTTTAAATACTTGCCAGTCGCTCGCCCCTAAGTCTTTTGCGGCCTGTATGTGTTGAGTATTGATTTTAACAATTGCAGTATAAACAGGCAAAAACATAAAAGGCAAAAATAAATAAATTAACCCTAGTATCATTGCAAAATTGGTCTCTAATAAAGTAATCTGGCAATTGTTTTGGATTAATTGCAATATTTGCACTAAGGCTTGAGTTTTGATAATCATATTAATCCACATTGTGCCATTAATTAAAATAACTAAAAAAGTTTGCAAAATGTAATTAAGGCGAGATATAAGATAAGCCAAAGGATAAACAATGATTAAAAGTAAAAAAGTAACAATGATAGAGATAGCTATTGACCTGGATAAAACATATAAAAAAGAAAGATTAGTTAAAAATTCTTTATGATATTCAAACGTTAAAGATTGGGAAAAAAGAGAATGGGGGTTGTTAGTATCGCGAAAAGAATCAAAAAAAATAAATCCCATGGGTACAAAAATTAATCCTACCAAAAGAACATAATAAGGAAAAATTAAAAAACGGTATAATTTTTGATTATCTTTGCAATCATAAATTTTTTTTTGGTTCATTGCCAAATTTCCATAACATGAATATCTTCAGGATTAAAAGTAATATCCACTTCTTTATCCATTTTAACGTGGTCTGTTGTTTGAATGGTATAAGTTCTTTTAGCAGTTTTGACATCAATTTCCCAATGTACTCCTTTGAAAACAACAGATTCTACCACTCCTGTAATTAATCCCTTGCCTTTACCAACGATATCAATGTCTTCAGGTCGAATAACGATATCAACTTTTTCATTTTTTCGAAACCCTTTATCCACGCAATTAAAATTTTGACCATCAAAATAAACTAAACTATCTGCTTTCATAATCCCTTGAATTAAATTTGATTCTCCCACAAATTGAGCTACAAAACGGTTAGCGGGTTCGTTATAAATTTCTTGCGGTGTTCCTATTTGTTGGATTTCTCCGTAATTCATAACAACTACTTTATCACTCATTGTAAAAGCTTCTTCTTGGTCGTGAGTGACAAATAAAAAAGTAATCCCAGCGTTTTTTTGGATTTCTTTAAGTTCATATTGCATTTCTTGTTTCAACTTTAAATCCAGATTAGATAAAGGTTCGTCCAATAACAAAACTTGAGGTTTATTAATTAAAGCACGCGCGATTGCAACACGTTGTTGTTGCCCTCCTGATAATTGTTCAATTGTTCTTTTTTCCAACCCTTGCAAACCCATGATTTTTAAATATTTAAAAACATCTTTTTGAATTTCTTTTTCTTTTTCTTTTTTATCAATGAAGCTTTTTTTGAGTAAAGCTGTGTTTTTTTGCAATTGTTCTTTTAAGGCTTTCTTTTTGGCTTGAAATTTGCACTTGATTTTTTTGACTTCTTCTTTGGAGCTAAAAGTTAATTCGTTTTGCCAACTTTTGTTTAACTCTTCGATTTCACTTTGGTAATTTTTTTCTAGTTTTTCTAATTTAGCTTTAATTGGGGCGTTAAAATCTTTGAGGCGGAGGCCAAAAGCAACGTTTTCAAAAACATTTAAATGAGGAAATAAAGCATATTTTTGAAAAACAGTGTTAATTGGTCTTTTGTGAGCGGCTATATTTAAAATGCTTTTTTGTTGAAATAAAACTTCTCCACTACTAGGATTTTCAAAACCTGCAATAATTCTTAAAATGGTAGTTTTGCCACAACCAGAAGGACCTAATAAAGTAACAAATTCGTTTTGTTTGATTTCTAAATTAATCCCTCTCAAAATTAATTGATTATCAAAAAATTTAGTTAAATCTTTTAAAGTAATTAATGTTTTCATCTCAAACCCCCTTATCTTTTCTAAAATTAATTAATTTTTTTCTGTCGTTTTATTTCATTTTCTTTTTTCTTTTTTTGTTTTTTTGAATATCTTTTTCGTTTTTTCTAATTTTTTTCTAAAATTGATGGTTTTTTTGGAAAATGATTCAGCAAATATTTTTTTAAATTTCAGAAAAAACAAAATTTAATTCATTTATAACCTTTATAATCACAAGATTTAGAAAATTTCTTATTAACTTTTTTATTTTTATTTATTTTTTTGCTCTTCAAATGATTTTCAAAAATAAAGTTTGAGGTTTATTGCCTTTCTTTTTAAAAACAAAATGAAATTTATTTTTTTTGAACCTTTATAATCGCAAGATTTTTTGAACACTTTTGATTTCTTTTTTTCTTTTAATGTGAAAAACAAGAAGGTTTAAGAACAAAACCGTCCCCTTTTTTTAAAAACAAATTAAAACTTTTAAGAAAAATACTAAGCTTTTAAAAAATAATTTTGCTTGAAAGGATTTTGGAGTTTAGTCAAATAAACATTATCAACAATTTTTATCCCTAATTTATCATTATTGAGATATCAGTTGTAAAATAATTCATTTTTTAAGTTGATTGGATTTTTTTATATTTTCCTTCATCAATCAATTAATAGTTTGCCTTGTTTGTCCTTTATTTGCTAAATTAGTTTAGGAATGTGTTTTCATTTTTTTATTGGGAAAGCGTTTTTCAAGCTTTTGCCTTTTAAAAATGATATATTTATCTGGATGCAACAATTAAAACCCCTTATCGTGCCTCCCCGCCATCCTGAATTAATAAAATAATAAAATTTAAGTTTTTTTATTACTAATGTTAAGATATCATAAAAAACAAAATTATTATCATAAAAAATTATTTTACTTAGTAGATTTTTTTAAATTTTGTTAAAATATAAGATGTTAGATGTTTATAAAAAATATTTTTTTTATCTTTTTAATTGTATTTATAAACTAAAAATTAAGGCATTAATTATTTTCACTTTCGTATTATTAAATTATAAAAAAAAGGATGTTAATTTCATGAAATGGGAACCTGAAAGATTTGAAGACGAAATGCAACCACCAAAACAACCAATACCTGTTTTCCCTCTTTTTCCTAAAAAGAGACCAGACTATTTATTAATTACAACTCGTGTTTTGAGCATTATTGTCAACTTTTTACTTATTAGCTTCATTGCAATGTTAATTGACATTGTTCAAGATTACAAAAAAGCTTCAGAAAAAAAAGACAATAAATGGGCCGCCGAAAAACAATATAAACCAATAGGAAAAAAACAAACAATTGATGATTTTATTGGTTATGAAGAAGTTAAGGATGAATTGCAAAAATACATTGAAGAAGTAAAAACCCCCCCCAATAAATCGCAAAATTTATCAAGAGGGATTTTATTATATGGCCCTCCAGGAACAGGAAAAACTTTTTTAGCTAAATGTTTAGCAGGATCAGTTAAAGATTATGCTCCTTTTTTTATTACTACTGGTTCTGATTTTGTGGAAAAATACGTCGGTGTTGGTGCATTACGCGTGAGATCTTTATTTGAAGCTGCCAAAAATACCGCTATTGTAGAGAATAAAAATTATTTTTTTGTTTTCATCGATGAAATCGATGCTATTGGCGGCAAAAGATCAGATGATAATAGAAATATCGAACACCACTCCACTTTAAATGCTTTGTTGGCAGAAATTGATGGTTTTTCTTCTTCTGATAAAGAATCCCAACCTATTATTATTGCTGCTACCAATAGAAAAGATGCCTTAGATGAAGCTTTAATTAGAGATGGTCGTTTAGGAAAACACATTTACTTAGGTTTACCTGATTTGAAAACAACTAAAGAATTTATGCAAAAAGCTTTTTCTTCTTTTATTACCTCTCCAGGAGATTTAGAAGCTTTGTCTAAAGTGATTCATGGAAGTCATTTTTCTCCTGCCCAAATTATGGCTTTAACCAAAGAAGCTAAAAAGAGATTGTCGCTTCAACAATCAGATGGAGAAAAAATAAATATTATTTATGAGGCTATGGATTCAATTTTAATGGGTCCCGAAAATAAATCTGAAAGATCGGAACAAGATTCACAAAGAGTTATTGACCACGAATTGGGTCATGCTCTTGTGGCTAAAGCATTAGGATTTCAAGTTCATCGCCTTAGTATTAAATCAAGAGGACAAGCGGGAGGCTATACTATTTCTTTTCCTGAGAAAGACACTAAATTACCAACTAAATTAGATTTAATTAAACACATTATCGTAGCTTTAGGTGGAAGAGCGGCAGAAAGTATTTCGTTTCAGGAAGATATTAGTGTTGGTTGCGGTAGTGACTTGCAAAAAGCTTCTAATGTTGCCAAAAACATGGTAATTCAATGGGGTATGAAGTTGCAAGATGACAGGTTTTCTAGTTTGAATGAAAACGAACATCAAAACGAAGAAATTCAAAAAATCATTGAAGAATCATATAAAATCGCTAAAGAAATTTTAAGATATTTCAGCGAACCAAATCAAGCCGAAAAAAAAGCTGATTTAATAAATAAGTTAAGAAAACAAAAAACTTTAAATAAAACTGATTTTGAAAGCATTCAATACCCCAAAACACTTAAAATAGATAAAAATCAAGGAACATTGCAATTAGAACAATCCTAACAAAAGAATAACTTTGATAACATTTTTTTAATTCAAATAATTAAATAATTTTTTTCTCAAGGAATTAAACTTTCAAACTCACTTGAAAAATAAAAAAGTGGGGTATGCATCCAAATCTTTTAAGTAATGTATAAAAAAATGCATGAAGATTCAAAAAAAATCCTGCCTATTTTTAAAGTTATGATGAAACAAAATATTAAAATTTATTCAAACTAAAGCCAAAGCAACAACTAAAACAGTTGCAAAAAGGAGAAAAATTATTTGGATTTTTTGATAAATTAATAGCTCTAGGGGTAGGCATGGCACTTTAAAGGCGTGACAAAAAGAAAGATGATAAAAATTATAAGTTTTTTATTATTTTAACGTTTACAATAATAATGAAAAAAATTGACTTTATTATTAATTTATTGATGTAAATAATGTAAAAATTTAACACTTTCATCGAAACAAAAGAGATGGTATAAATATTATACTTATAATAACAATTTTTAATATCACTTACTGTTAATGTTAAATGTTATTGGAAACATAAATAACAATTCAATCCAATTATACCGATTATACCGATGAAAAAGAAAATAAAAACTCATAAATTATCAAAAAAATAACTACACATTTTTTTAAGAACTTTTTATATTCTTTTGGAAATTATTTTCTTATTCATCCCCCTAGTTTTATTAAAAATGGTTTCATCTTTTATGGTGGTGCCGAAGGAATAACTTTTTTGGCCCCAATTATACTTTTTTTTGGATAAAACCCTCAAATATAGACTTAAAATGAATTCTTTTTTAATTATTTTTCTTTGACTTTTGATAGCTGTCTTTTTTTAGATTTTAATACAATTAAAATCTTTAAGAACAACAATATTATTTTTTTATTTTTCCTATCTTTTAGTTGTTTTTTCAAGGATAAACACACAAAAATTTTTTTCGTGTTTTTTTGTAACGCCCATTACCAGGAGAAAAAAATTTCATTTTACAAGTGGCGGTTTGTCTCATGGTTTTTAACATCTGCAATATATATATATATATATCCGGGTTTTGTTTTTTGAGTTTTGGCCTATATTTTTTTAATGCTATTAAAAAATGTTTTTTTTAGGTTTAGAACTTTTTGGGTAAAATGCTGGTTAAAAGAATGAAAAATAAATCCAAATCCAAAATTATATATTTATTTTTGCTTTGAAACTCAGATTTTATCTTTTATTCTTTTTATGGTATAAACGGAAAAATTCAGCATCAAAAATCATTTTTCGTTTTTTTGCTTTAGTTATTCTACTGTTTTATTAATTAAAGTTTATTTTGCTGCTATTTTTAGTCATATTATAGATAATTTCAATAACGATAGCAGATTTAAAAAAACGCAAATAACAAAAAAGTATTTATTGCTTTAATGAGTTTTTCTATTTTTTCCATCATATTTTTTTAGTAGTAATTAATAAATTAAGACTGACTTTTAGTTAGTCTTTTTTTCATCACATTTTTATCAATATAAAATTAGAAACTCCACAAAAACAATAAAAACCAAACTACTTAATTTTTTGAAAATCAAAAACCGTCCATAAGTGTTACAACAGCTTAGTTTCAAAAATACTATTTTATTTATTTAAAAACCCTAATTTTTAAAGGACCATATTAATAACTTCTGAACAATAATCAATTTTTTTAATATGATTCAACCTGTTTTTAAGTTAAAATATTAATGATAAATATAAAGAAACGAGTAACGATTAAATTGAAAAGAATTAATTATTATCGCAAATTTGTCCTTTTTTTTGGAATATCCTTATTTTTATTTATTGGTTTTATTCAGTTGATCAATTACCCTAGAAATACATGCACTCATCACAATTCTTTATTATCTTCTTCATCAAAGATAAACTTAAAAACTAATCTTTCAGATAATAAAGAATTAGAATTGCAAAAGAAACAATTCAAAGTTCAACTAAGAGCAGAAGAAGAAGAACAAGCCAAAAAAATAAAAAATAATAGAAATAAATTATGTCTTTTAAAATCATCTAATAATGAATTGGCTTTAGGTGTGATTGTTGACAAAGAAGAGGATGACCTTTTAAAAAAATATTGGGTTCTCGCTCCAAAAAACACAACCCCCTTTCCAAAAGAAAATACCGCCGTTTTAAATGTTACAATTCAATTCATGGATAAAATTGATAACGAAAAAGGACAATGGATTAAAGAAGATGCTTTGCCAGAAAAATTAGAAAAATTCAGGGATAATTTTGACATTCTTTTTTTTAAAACAAAAAAAGATTACGAAATTAATCCAATTCGTAAAAATGAATATTATCAAGGACAAAGATTGCAAACTTTTGTTTTGAATCCTTATGCTTTAGTAGTTTTTCAAGAAAGTTATGTGAGCGAAAATTATTTATTAAAACAAGATGAAAACACGCCAATTCCTGTTTTTGGCCGCAATCATTCTTTAAATAAACAAACGGTTTTTTTCACAGAAGAAGGTGATTTAGTAGGTTTTTTAGCTCCTGCCCAAAACAAAAATGAAAAAGGAGTAAAATACTTAAAAGTCATTCCTCCTCTAGACTTAAATAATCAACTAGAAGAAAGAAAAAACCAACAAAAAATTGCACTAAATACACCACAAAAGCAAGAAGGTTCAAAAACTAATTCAAAAGACTTCCAATTATTAATAGAAAACTTAAATAAAATTACTGTTTGTATTAACACTGGTTCTAGTTTGGGAACAGGAATTATTGTTAAAAAAGAAGATAACAAGTATGAAGGGAATAAGTATTATGTTTTAACAAATCGTCATGTAATAGAAAGTTTTTGGAATAAAAAAATTAAAAACCCTTATGACAGACATTTAATCGCTTTAACAAATCCCAAAATAAAAGGATTCAAAGACGTTCCGGCAGAACTTTTTGCTGTGATTGGGAATAATCGCGAATATGATGATATCGCCATTTTAACTTTTAAAACTAGAAATGCAATCAAAGACATTGATGAAAATATTGAAAAATATATTGACTTTGAAGAAGATTCAAAAATAAATATAACTCAAGGAGAAATTGTTTATGCTTTAGGATGTCAAAAGGGATTTCAAGAAAAAATTCAACATTTATCATTTTTTGAATGGTTTTTTGAATTGCAGCCGCCAGAAAGAGAAGGAAAATACAAACAAAATTTATTCAAACAAGGTATTATTTCTTATTTTAATGAAAGAGAAATTAATTCTGATATGACTTTAGACCCTGGTAACAGCGGAGGGCCTCTTTTTAATTCTCAAGGACAACTAATAGGCATAAATAAAAGCTTTTATAAAAATATTCGAATTTCCCAATCTATTAATATTAATCACGTTAAAAAACAATTTTATACTATATTGGAAGCCAAAAAGAAAAAAAATGTTCCAATTTTTGATTTACAAGAAGAAAACAATAAAATGACTAAAGACAAAATTGAAGAATTAACAAAAGGTGTTTTTAAAAAAGAAATAAATCACCAAATCCCTTTAGAAGACTTTTATTTTTTTATTGAAAACTCCAAAGACAAAAAAATTACTTTCAAAAGCTCAGATAAAAATGATTTCGATGATTTTTTAACCATTCAACTACACGGCTTGGAATCGTTGCAATTTGTTGCCTCTCCTTTGTCGAAAAATAATCTTGTAGAAATAAGTTTAGGGCTTAAAGAAAATATTTATTTTTTAAGAAGCAAAATTTATTCTTACACAAACAAATCTAGTCCTATTTATGAAGAAACTATTCGCATTAAAAGAGAAGATGCTAATAAATTATTTTTGGTTTTTAACATAAAACATTTATCTAAAGAAAATCTTTTGCAAAAGCAAAAAGACGAATTATCCCAAAAACAAACATTAATTAAAAATAAAGACATTACATTTATTAAAAAAGAAATCTTGCAAGCTTTAGTTTTGTGTCAAAATAACCACAACAATTCTTTGGGAGTGATAATTAAAAAAGAAGTTTTAAATGACAGAAACAATAATTTTTTATATACAGTTGTTTGCAAAAAAAACAATTTTTTCAATTTATTTAGTCCCGAAACTAAAATTACTCTTCAAACTCCTTATGGTCTTCAAGATGAAGAAGGAAAATGTATATGTATAAACAATCTTAATTATATTACTTTTATTTCTGATAATAATTATCCTGTAGTTGAAACAAATTTCAATGAAAAAGATTTATTGTTAGGAGAGGCCCTTTATTTAATAAGTGATTGCAATGATGTTTCTGATAAAGCTTTAGCACCTCATATTTTTCAAAGTCATTTAGCGGTTGAAATAAATCCCGCAAACCCTCAAATAATGGTAGACACAACTTTTTTAAAAGAATTTTTCATTACTGAAGATAATGAACATTATAATAATTGGTTTATTTTTAACTCTCAAGGGAATTTAATTAATGTTTGTGATAAAAAAGATATTGCAAAAATTGATAAACAAAACTTCCCCTTTATTGTTTTTCCTAAAATGAATCTCACTTCTAAATGGTTTTGTCATGTTAACTTTATTAAAGTTTGCATTTTCATCTTTTGGACTTTTTTATGTGTTGTTGTTTTTGCTATCATGGATTATCAAAACGAAAAAAAAGGGAAATATTATTTGTAAAAAAAACTGCAAACAAAAACTAACCAAAATAATTATTTTTTTTGGGTTTGAAACCAAAATAATTTAAATAATTTTTTTTGCCGTTGCTTATTTTCATTTTAATTTCCTTTTTTACTTCTTTTTTTGCTTGATAAAATCCTTGTTCATTTTTTAAAAAATTGTTTTTAGTTTGTTTGGGTATATAACTTTTTGAATTTGGCTTTAGTTTTGAGAAGTAAGTAAAAAAATTTTAACTTGGATGTGGTTTTGATGGATTTAAAAAAATTAATTTGATAAAAGCTTTGTTTAGTTTTTAAAAGTTTTTGTTTTTTTATTTAAGTGAAAATATTATATTTGCTTTTTTATATTTTTTCTTTTGTTTTTTTAACTACGTTTTTTCAAAATATCTATTTTTTTCTTTTAATCTTTTTTTTCTTAACTGTTCCTATAAAAAAACAAAAAAACCAAACTACGTTTACAAGCAGTTTGAAAAAATATTATTTTGTTATTTAAAAACCCAAATTTTTAAGGACTTTATTTATTCATAAGTAGGTTGAATCATTTTATTTAACATTATTTTTTAAAGATTGTATTCAACAAAAAACTAAGACTATGTTAATGGTTGTTTGCAAAAATACTATTTTTTTATTCAATAACCCCACTTTTCAGGAGCATATCCATGAAAACATTTAGAGTTTTTGTGAAAATTTCTGGGTTGATGAAATAATTATGATACTTTTTCTTTTTAAAAATTATTCTTTAAAACTACAATAAATAGATAATTTCATATCTTTGCAAACCAACAAAACAAATTAATTAAACTAAAAAATGTCATAAGTTTTTTCATAATTTTGTAAATGCATGAGATATATTTTTACCCCTCCAATATATAAGAAGCAAAAGTGGGTTGATGAAATAATTAGGATGCTTTTCTTTTTAAAAATTTTTCAATACTAACTATTAAGCCTGTCTTTTTTTACTTTTTGAAATTTAAAAAAATTATCTTTCGTCATTTTTCCTATTTTGGATTCTCAAAATAACAAAAATCATTTGTAAAACAAGTTGATTTTAAATAACCCCCTTTTCTAATTTGAAGGGGTTTTTTTGACAAAAGGATAATAAAATCTTCCGTATTCCATCAATAAAAAAATACTTAAAAATAATAAATGAACTCCTAAAAAAATTGTTAATACATCTAAAAAAGTTAATTTTGTTTGATAATACCAAGTTCTTTTTTTGTTTTTTCCAAAACGTCTTAATTCCATAGCATTACCAATAATCTCAATTTTATCTAAATTCACAAAAATTAAAGAAGGAATAATAAGGGTAAGTTTTTTGATTTTTGAAACAATTTTGCTGATAAAATTACCTTTTGGAGATGCAGGCAACAGACGAGTTTGTTGTGTTAAAGAAATATTTTCAAAATCTTTTTTAATTGCAGGAATATAACGTAAAGTCAAAGCTAAAGAATAACTAATTTTATAACTAATTCCCCATTTGTTTAAACTAGCTGCTAATTCACTGGGGTTTGTGGTGAAAATAAAAATCAAAAATAAAGGAATAACGGACAAATATTTTAAAATCAAATTTATTTGATAAAAAATTTGTTCTTGGGTAATAAAATTTTTCAAAATCCAAGTTTGAGATTGATATATTTCTATTCCTTGTTTCCTAAAAAATAAAAAAATAATAAGGTTGTTAATCAACAAGAAAAGCAAAAAACCTTTAATTATTTTTTCCACTTGCCTCCATTTAATTTGCGCACACAAAAATAAAAAAGAATTGAAAACGGACATGCCAAGCAAAAACCAAATATTATAAATCAACATGCAAGCAATTGAAACCAAAAGCAAAAAAAATAATTTAGTGGCTCCTTGAATTTGGTAAATAAAATTTTTTTGTTTTTGATATTTAAAAATAAAATTTTGATTCATTTAAAACAATGTTCCTTGATATATTTCATAAAATTGGTTTTTGTTTGTGGTTGCATTTGTAATTTATTCAAGAAAAACAAGAAAGCATGATCTTTTAAGTTTGATTTTTTTATTAATAAATTATCAGTTAAAAGAGAAATGGGATTTATGCTTACAATCATTTTTCCTTTATTTAAAACCAAAGTTGTTTGAGTGTATTCCAAAATTAAGGAAATGTCGTGAGTAATAATAATGACAGTAGCCCCTTCTTTGCTTAATTTTTTTAAATAAGCCATTATTTTGGTATAATGATAAAAATCTTGTCCTGCCGTGGGTTCATCTAAAATAATTATTTCCGGTTTTAAAACTAAAATAGCAGCAATAGCAACTCTTTTTTTCTGTCCAAAACTAAGGGTAGTGATGGGAAAAAAAGCAAAAGGAGTTAAACCACAAATATCTAAAATGGTTTTTACTTGTTGATCTATTTCTTTTGAAGAAAGTTTTTGCAATCTTAAGCCCAAAGCTATTTCTTCAAAAACAGTGTTTTGAAAAAGCATGTGGTCAGGATTTTGAGAAACAAAACCAATTGCAATCTTTTTGTCTTTTAAAGATACTTGCCCTTTGTGAGGTTTTAACAAACCAGCAATCATTTTTCCTAAAAGACTTTTGCCACAACCATTAGGACCAACAATGCTTATCATTTGACCGGTCCACAAAGTTAAAGAAATGTCATTTAAAAGATTATCTTTTTTTTCTGTTGACTGATAAAAAATGTTTTTAAGTTCTAATAATTTTTTTTTATTATCTAAAAATGACAAAGGAATATTTAATTTTGTTTTAGAGGAATTAATTAATTCTTCAGAAAAACTTGCTATATTAATTTTATTAAGGTTGCATAAAAAATTTATTTTAGTTAAATCAATCTTGGAATTTCTTAAAATTTTGATATAAAAAGGTTCTTGAATTCCTTGCTGAATGAGGATTTGTTTTTCAATGATTTGTTCTGCGGTCATATCAGCAATAATTTTGCCATCATCAAAAACTATAACTCGATCAAAAGAATCAGTTAATATATCATCTAGATAATGCTCAATCATTAAAATAGTATTTTTATTTTTTTGATGAAGTTTTTCAATTAAGTCAATTATTTTTTTACGCCCTGTTGCATCTAGGTTTGTTAAAGATTCATCAAACAATAAAATGGAAGGGTTATAAATCAAAACGCCAGCCATGGCAACTAATTTTTTTTCTCCTTCAGATAAATCCTGAATTTGATGATGCAAAAAAGGCTGTAAATTTAATTTATCTGCCCATTGATTCACTTTTTGAACTATTTTTTGATGACTTAGATTATCGTTTTCTAAAGCAAAAGCGATATCTTCTGCTACAGTTAACCCTACGAATTGATTGTCTGCATCTTGCATTATGGTTCCTATGTTCAAAGATAAATCAAAAATATTAGTTTTTGCTAAATTTTTGTTTTGAATTATAGCACTTCCTGTTATTTTTCCGGGATAACTATGAGGAATTAAACCGTTAATGCATTTAAGAAAAGTTGATTTACCACTGCCACTTTTGCCAACAATTAAGACTTTTTCGCCTTCATAAATAGTTATGTTAAGTTTTTTTAAAGTATTTTTGTTTTGATTATAATATTGAAAACTAAAATTTTGAAAAATAATTAATGGTTTTTTCATGAATTCCTTTCTTTGTATAATCTTGAAATTAGTTGGACATAAAAAAAGTTGCAATAATAATTATTTGATTAATTGTAAAAATGATTTCAATCTTTTTGAGATAAAAGAATATATATTATCATGTTATAAAGTTCATAGATATAAATGACTTTTGGAATTCAAAAAAAGCTAACTATTTATTTTAATTTTGATTTTATTAAGGAATAAAGTCGGTATTTTTTTCTTTTTTTAATTACAAAAATTTTCAAAAATGATTTGTTTTGTATTTATTTTAATTTTTGTTTTTTAAAAAATTAATGTTTTTGAGTTTGCTGTTTGGAATTGAAAATAAATAGTAATTGTTTTGTTATTTGAGTTGTTTGTAAAAATTTTAAAGCTTTTTTGTCTTGAAAGAAAGTATATTTTTAAAAATGAGTTCAAATGAATTACTAACAATTAAAAAAGTGGTGGCTTTTTGTAATACACACAATTATTTGAAGCCAACACTTCTTTTTTACCATAATTATTAGAATATTTTGACATCAAGAAAATACCAAATAAACTATAAGATAAAATATTAGATAAAACTACCAAAAAACCTTGCAAAAAAACCAATTTCAAGGGTTGTGCATAAATCCAAACATCAGAAATAGGAGCAATCAGGCCAAACACCAAAACATTAACAAAAACTTGATATAGCCAAAAGAAAAGAATTTTTTTCCGAGTAAAAGAATGATATTTTAAATTAATTAAATTTTTTGATAAACCAAAAAGAAAACCAAGTAGACCAGAACAAACAATCCAATTAAAATAAACATTGCCAAAAAGAAAAAAATCTTTAATAATATGACCTAGCAAACCCACACTCAAACCAACTTTAGACCCGAATAAAACTGCTACAAAAACTAAAAAAGAAAAAGAAGTTTCCAAAACAACATTAGGACCGATAGGAATGGATGCAAAACAACTTAAAATAACATAAATAGCAGTATTGATGGCAATGGTAACAGTTTGTTTAATAGAAGTATTTTTTTTCATTTTTTTCTTTTCTTTAATTTAATATTTTTTTTCGATAAGCAAAAATTAAGGCAACAAATATATTTTAATTTTTCAGTTGTTTTTCCAAAAAATATCGTGCCTTACTTTTCGCAAATCAAATAATTAATTTTTTTTTTAAGCTTTAAAACTTATTTTTGTGAGTTATTTTTTTATTAATAATTTAATAAGTTATTCAAGTATTTTAATCTTTTTATTTTTTTTAAAAAAATATTTGCCAGTTTTTATTATTTGGAGTATTTGAGTGTTTTGGTCGATTCTAATTTCTTAAATTAACTGATAAAAAAATATTTATTTTATTGATTCAAAAAGTTATTAATTTTTTTAACAGTTACCCAATTTTAAAAAACTTATCTATTTTTTTATGTTTTGCTAAATTCAGAGATATGTAAATTTTTCCAAAAAATGACAAAAGAATGCATTTTTTAAAAATTATGCCATATTATGGATTTGAAGTTTTTTATTTTATCTAGTTAATTATTTGTAAAAAACTGTTGTTTAGGTAATTTATGATTTTTGGTGTTTTACTTTTGTTTGATGATTGTATTTAGGCCATATTGCCTGTTTCACGTTCTTTGTAATTATTTTTTTCGAGTTTGAACTGTTCGAAAATACTATACAACTTTTTTCTTTTTGAAAAAAAAATTTAGGACCAACTTTTTGGTTGGTCTTTTTTTGTGATCAAAATCATGGATATTTTCATTCTTTTCTAAAAACATTTTTAGAAAAAATGGGGACCCAATTTTTAGATATTTTTTGTTTTAAAAAAATATTCTTGAAAACTAAAATAAATAGATAATAACATATCTTTTCAAACTAACAAAAACAAAATTAATTCAACCAAAAAACCATCTATAAGTTTTTGGTAAAATTAATTTATTTTTTTATATATTCAATTAATTAAGAATTTTCGTTGTCTAAGAGTTTTTGATATTGCTTGCGGTATGTTTGATATTTCTTTTTTTCAAGAGCGACTTTTTGCGGCGAGGCTTTAGTTAAAAATAACGGATTTTTTAAAATCTTTTCGCTTCTTTTTATTTCTGATAAAAGAAATTGTTTTTGTTTTAAAAAATTAGCTTCATGAAAACTTTGCAAAACTTTTTTATCAATATAAAGATTAAATTTTTTTCCTAAAAATAAAAGGGTTTTATAAGGATCTGTTACTTTATTAGTTATTTTAAAATTTTTGGCGTAAAAAAACTTTTTTAACGCATTTTCTAAATTAAGGTAATTTTTTGGATCAGAAACCACTTCTAATTCCATATCTAATAAAAATTGACTATCGATTTTATGTTCGTTTCTAAATTGGCGCATTTTAATAATTAATTGTTTTAAATCTTCGAAATCTTGTAAATCTTGTTGCTTATTTACACTAACGACTTTCGATAACAAGGTTTGAGTTATATTTGTTTTGTTATCAAAATAAAAATAAAGAGCATCGGTGACAAAGGGGATAAAAGGATGGAGCAATTGTAGAATATATTTCATTACATAAACTAAAAAAAATTGTGTATTAAGATCATTTTTGTAATTATCTAAATCATTTTTAACAAATTCTAAATGCCAATTAGCAAAGTTTTCCCAAACAAATTGATATAATATTTGTCCAATTTCTTTTAATTCATATTTTTGATATAATTGAGTAATTTTTTCAGTAGTGGAAGCTAATTGAGTTAAAAGAGCTGTTTGTGGCAAAGACAATTTATCAACTTCAAAACAATCTAATGTTGTATTAGTGTTGAGTTTAATAAAACGTGTGATATTCCATAATTTATTAATAAAATTCCAAGCATTTTTAACTTTGATTTCATCATATAATAAATCCAATCCAGGAGCGGCACTTGTGATTAAAAAAAACCGCAAAGCATCAACGCCATATTTATTAATTATATCTAAAGGATCAACGCCATTGCCTTTGGACTTAGACATTTTTTGGCCTTCGTTATCTCTAATTAAGCCATGTAACAAAACATCTTTAAAAGGATCTTTTTGAGTTAAAAAACTACTTTGTAAAACCATTTTAGAAACCCAAAAAGTCAAAATATCGTAACCTGTTACCAAAACATCCGCTGGAAAACGTTTGTTAAAAAAACTCTTTTTATTCGGCCAACCTAAAGTACTTAAAGGCCATAAAGAGGAAGAAAACCACGTATCCAAAACATCACAATCACAAACCCAACCCTCCCCAGGGCTTTCTGATTGCGCTTTAATTTCTTGATTTTTATACCAAATAGGAATAGGGTGTCCCCACCATAATTGACGCGAAATGCACCAATCTTCAATGTTTTCTAACCAATTATTAAAAACTTTTAAAAAACGTTGAGGATAAAAATTAATTTTATTTTTTTTTAATGCTTCTTGGGCAATATCTTTGGTTTTTAAAAACCATTGCAAAGATAGTCGCGGTTCGATGATAGCCCCTGATATGCTAGAATAACCTACTTGATGTAGATGATTTTCAATTTTAGTGATTATTTGTTTTTTTTCTAAGTCTTTAACTAAATTTTTTCGACATACAAAGCGGTTTAATCCTTGATATTTTCCAGCCAATTCATTTAAAGTTCCGTCTTCATTCATGCAAAGTAAAGATTTTAATTGCTTTCTTTGGCCGATTTCAAAATCGTTGATATCATGTCCGGGGGTGACTTTTACAACTCCTGTACCAAATTGTGGATCCACATAAGTATCACTAAGAACAGGAATTTGGATATTAGTTTCAGGAATCAAAACTTTTTTTCCAATAAAAGACTGATAACGCAAATCATCAGGATGCACAATTAAGGCTTGGTCAGCAAAAATAGTTTCGGGTCTCGTGGTTGCAACTTCCAAAAAAGAGGTTTTTTGATTTTGGTGAGGTTGTGCGAAAAAATATTTAAGATAATATAATTTTCCTTCGGTTTCTTGATAATTAACTTCTACATTGGACAAAGCCGTTTTGCTTTCGGGGTCCCAATTAATAATTTTATAATCACGGTAAATAAGGCCTTGGTGGTATAATTTAATAAAAACATCTTGAACTGTTTTACTTAAATCAGGATCAAGAGTAAACTTTTCGAAATTATAATCTAAATGCAGGCCTAAAGCTTTCCATTGGTTGCGAATGTTTGTGGCAAATTTTTCTTTCCACTCCCAAGCATATTTTAAAAAAGTGGCTTTATCTAAGTCTTTATTTAAAAGATTTTCTTTTTTTAAGTGTTCTTTTACTTTTTTTTGTGTGGCAATTCCTGCGTGGTCCATTCCTGGAAGAAATAGAACTTCAAACCCTTGCATTTTTTTGAAACGGATAAGAATATCTTGGATGACATTGTTCCAAGCGTGTCCTAAATGGAGTTTGCCTGTTACATTTGGGGGCGGGATTACAACAGTAAAACTTTTTTTGCGACTAGTAGAAACAGATGCAAAATAATTTTTGGATAACCATTCTTGATATCTTTGAGATTCGACTTCTTTAAAATCATATTTCTTTTTCATAAAAGTATCCCTTTTTTATTTTTTTAATATTTATATTTTTGTTTTGAATTTTCAAAAAAAGAATAAAAAAATTCTATAATTTAATTTGTGACTAAAGAAAGAAGAAAATCTGTTAAATCTTTAAATCCTTCTTTTTTCGCCGAAGATACTAAAAAAAAACGTTTAATATTAGTAAAATGATTGATTAATTTTTTTAATTGGTTTGGTTGAGTGGTTTTTTTTACTTGATCTTTTTTAACAAATACGATAATTACTTCAAATTGTGCTTTAAGAAGAGCTTGATGAATTCTATCGTCTTCTTGAGTCGGCCCTATTTTAAAATCAATTAGCTGAAATATCGCCTTTAAACAATTACTTTGTTCCAGAAAAGATATAATCATTGGTAAAAATTGCTTTTGAATACTTTTGCTTCTTTTGGAATAACCATAACCTGGAGTATCAATTAAATAAAATGAGTCATTGACATAATAATAATTTAAAGTTATTGTTTTTCCTGGAGTTTGCGAAGTTTTGGCTAATTTTTTTCTTTGAGTTAAAGCATTGATAAAAGAACTTTTTCCAACATTACTTCTACCCATTAAAATGATTTCTGGATAATTTTCTAAAGGTTGGTCCTTGATGTTTTCAATGCTGCGAATAAAATTTGCTTTTTGAATCATATGCTTTTTCCTTTTTTATTTTTGGCTAATTTGATTAATTTTACAGTTGGTTTTAAAACATTTATAAATTTTTTTTATCGTATTCATTATTAATTTTATTTTTACTTTTTCGGTTGTTTTTTTTCGGTTGTTTTTGAAAAAAAGGATTTGTTTTTTTGAAACTGCGAGCTGTTTGCTACATAAAATTAAATATTTCAAATTTCTTCATCAATTCCTTTTTCATGAGTCTTTTTTATGACTCGATTCATATAAAACTTTTAAATTTTTTTATAATAAATTAAAAATTTAAGTTTTTGTAAAAATAAATGGAAGTTTTGACTCAATTTTTTTTGGTTATTTTTTAAAAACTTTTACTATTTTTTTGCGGAAACTTTTATCTTAATTTTTGGCTTGAAACTTAAAAAAATATTGAAATTAAATACAATCTTCCAATTAAAAAAGTTCTGCATTAAATAAAATAATCCATTTTTTGCTGATTTTGTAATTTCATTTATTGTATTTGATTTAATTATTTTATTTACATCATTTTAGTACAATTAACAAAATTAAGATTGTAATATATATAGCTAATCCATTTTTGTGGATTAGTCAAACCTTGCATCTTGTTATTCCTAGTTTCTTTCGTCTGTAATAGTTTTTGTTGATTTCTTGGCCTTTGTGGGGATTAAATATAATGATGAACCAAAATTTGTTTGCTTTTAGGGTAGTATTCAGGTTTCTTTGATTTTTTTACTTGTTTAGGTATTTAATTTTTTTCATAAATTAAACAAATGAACCTTAAAAGATCACAAACTTAAAAGCACCAAAACTAAAAATTATCGAATGATATTTTTTATTTACATCAACCACTCAAAACAAAAACAATTTAGACTCATGTCATCATGTCATATTTTGATTTTTTTTGGTTATTTCGTTATTCAAAGCATTGTTTAGGTTTTTTTGTTTTTTTATCTTTTGTTGATTGAAGGTTTTTTATGTGTATCAAATATTTACTGTTTGGTATTTTTGTAATTTATGCCCTTAATGGTTTTTATAAATTTTTTTTAGACCAAATTGGAAAATTATTTTTTTAATCTTCAAGATTTTTTGAAAAGTTAAAATATCTATAAGTTAGGGACTACATCAACTGAATTAATTTTTGATAAAATAATAAAATTATGTTTTGATATGTATTTTTTCAAATAATTTTCATTTCCAAAATAAAATAATAAATACTTATGTTTCTAAAAATATTATTTACAAACAACTAAAAGAAATCTTTTTTTGGGATTTGTTTTAAATTGAACTTTTTTCAAAATTTAAATAATGAAAACTTAAAGATTGATACCCTGACTTTTTAATTAGTCGTTTTTTATGACTTTAATCAAAATTTTCTTATAGTAAATTAAATAATTGCATTCGTTGACTCTCTTATTTGATAAAATAATTAATAGTAATAGATTAATGTTTCAAAAAACTAGAAAAATGAGTTTGAGTAAATGTCAAAAAATAACATATATTTAATTTCAGGAAAACAAAGGTTTTTTCTTGAACAAAAAATTAAAATACTAATCATCACTTTTCAAAATCAATCTTTGGATGTCGTTCATTATCGAATGCAAAAAGATGCTGATAGTGATTTAGAAAAAGAACTAAAAGTTATTCCACTTTTGCATAAAGTAATTATTGTTGATCAAAGCGAAATTTTGTTACAAAAGAAAAAAAAAGAATTAACTTTTTTAAATTCTTACTTTCAAAACCCATCTCCTAAGATTTCTTTATATTTTTTTGTAGAAAACGGACTTGAAAATAACGAAAATTTTCAATTGTTTCAAAAATATTGTTCTTGTGAAACAATTGTGTCTTTGGAAAAAAACGATTTTTTTACTTATGTTGCAGAATCATTTGAAAAAGAAGGTTTTCAAATAGAAAAAAAAGCTATTTATCATTTATTAAAAGAAACAAATTATAATCTTTTTTTTCTTCACCAAGAAATCAAAAAATTAAAATTATGTCAACTGGAAGAAAAAACAATCACTTATCCATTAGTTGAAAAATTAAATTTTTTTCAAACAGAAGACAACCTTTTTCATTTAATTAACCTTTTTTTAAATAATAATCGAATTGGGGCTTATGAATTGTATCAAAAATTCAAAAAGCACAAAAACAACGCTTTCCAAATATTATATCAATTAACTAACAAAATTAAAGCTTTATTATTAGTAAAAAATATGGTTAAACAAAATTATAATCAAGAAAAAATCTCCCAAATTCTTAAATGTTCTCCTGCAAAAGCGTTCCTTTTAACTAAGGAAGTCCAAGTTTTTAAAAACACTCAATTTTTACAAGCTTCTTTTTTGACTTTAATAGAATTAGAATATCAATCCAAAATAGGTTCTATCAATCTAGATACCGGTTTGGAATTCTTTTTCTTAGGTAAAAATATTTTGCCATTATCATAATTTTGCAATTTTTTTAATTTCTGCTTCACTAATGCTTCCTTGTCTTAAAACAATCAATTTATTAGTGGTTGCATCAACAATAGTAGAAGCCACTTTCAAAATTGGATAATCATTAGGATAAATGAAGCCAACTTTATTATTATACATTTGATAAATAGTATTGTAATAATTTAAAGGTTCTTTGCCACTTTCGTTAACAGAAGTGGTTTTTAAAGGACCATATTTTTTTAAAAGAGACAAAGCCAAAGGATGATTGGGAATTCTGATTCCTAAAGTTTTTTGTCCTGTTTTTTTCAAATAACTAGTTTGGGTTTTCAAAATTAAAGTTAAAGGTCCTGGAAAAAACTTAGTGGCTAATTGATAACTTATTTCATTAAACTTAACTAAAGTTTGAGCCTCTTTTAAAGAAGAACATAAAACAATAATGTTTTTTTGCAAAGATCTTTTTTTCAATTGATAAATTTCTTTTAGTCCTTTTTCGTCATATAAAGAAACTCCCATCCCATAAACTGTATCTGTGGGAAAAATGATGATGTTTTTGAGTGGTTTTGTATTATTCACTTTGAACTAATTTTTCTTTTTGAGTGGCATCAATCAAAGGTTCAATGATAAAATCTAATTTGCCTTCCATAATGATGTCTAATTTTTGCAAAGTAAGTCCAATTCGATGGTCTGTAATGCGGTTTTGAGGATAATTATAAGTTCTGATTTTTTCACTTCGGTCACCTGTTCCCACTAAACTTTTGCGATGTTTATTTTCTGCTTCTTGTTTGGCATTTAATATTTGATTATAAATGCGAGCTTTTAGCAAAGTGAAGGCTTTTTCTTTGTTTTCATGTTGGCTTTTTCCTTCTTGACAAGCGACACTGATGCCTGAAGGAAGGTGAGAAAGTCTAACAGCTGATTTAGTGGTGTTTACAGATTGCCCCCCTGGTCCACTTGAGTTGAAAGTATCTGTGCGAATGTCATTCCAATCAATTTTAATTTCAACTCCCTTAGCTTCAGGGAGAACTAAAACAATTGCGGTTGAAGTGTGAATTCGTCCTTGGACCTCAGTTGCAGGAACTCGCTGAACTCGATGAACTCCTGATTCATATTTTAAAAAAGAGTAGATGTTTTGTCCTGAAATTAATAATTCTACCGAAGACAGGCCACCTTTAATGCTTGGATGTAAATTGAGGATTTCTACTTTCCATTTTTTACTTTCAGCATATTTCATGTAAGTTCTTAATAAATCGGCTGCAAAAAGATTGGCTTCATTACCACCAACAGCTCCTTTAATTTCCAAAATCACGTTTTTTTGGTCTTCAGGATCTTGAGGCAACAATAAAATACGTAATTGATTCCAAAGAACTTTTTTTTGTTGTGAAAGCGTTTCTTTTTCTTTTTGAGCCAATTCCAAAATTTCTTTATCTTCGATTTGATCTTGATTAAGGGCTTTTGTAATATTTGTTAATTGCTCTTCTAAAGTTAAATATTGTTGAAAAAGTTCTACTATTGGTTCTAATTTGCTGAGATTTTTGAAAATGTTAATTTTATTAGATATGCTTTGGTTTTGAAGCAAATCTTGTTGCAAATTTTGATATTTTTGTTGAATTTTTTTAAGTCTCGCAAGCATATTTAACTTTTATCTCCTCTTTTTTTATTTTCGATAAACCAAATCAATGGAAGGAAAGTTTGATTTTGAAATCAATTTTCGCTAACATAAGATTCTATTTCAGTAAACAACATCAAATCAAAATTAAGACTAAATTCGCGGACGCCCACAGCTCCTTGACGATTTTTGGCAATAATTACTTGAACTTTTCCAGGAATTACATTTCTTTCTTTTTTATAATAATCTTCTCGATATAAAAACATAACAATATCAGCGTCTTGTTCTATCGATCCTGAGTCTCTTAAATCGGATAAAACAGGCCTTTTGTCTTCTCTTTTTTCAACATCCCTTGATAATTGAGATAAAGCAATTACAGGGATTTTTAATTCACGAGCTATTTGTTTTAAGCTTTGAGAAATTTCTGCCACTTCTTCTTGACGATTAGTTTTTTGAGATTTGCGAATTAATTGTAAATAATCTATCATAACAACATCTAATTTATTTTGGCTTTTTAATTTACGACATTTAGCTTTGATATCTAAAATGTTCACTGTAGCCGAATCATCAAAATAAATATTTAATTTATTCATCTTATCAATTGCTATTTCTAAAATTAATTTATCTTCTTTATCAACGCGACTTAATTGAATTTTTTTATGTTCTACTTTGGAAACAGAGCTCAACATTCTCATTGCTAGTTGTTCGTTGGACATCTCTAAACTAAAGATAGCAACATGAGGCGATTGAGAATTATATTTGGAATTAGCTACATTAAGAGCTAAATTAATCATAAAAGTACTTTTACCCATCGAAGGACGGGCTGCAATAATAATAAATTCTTCAGGTTTCAAACCTAAAGTAATGTTGTCAAGATTTTCAAAACCCGTGGAAAAACCCGCTAAATCTTTTTTTTGTTGTGCTTGAATATTTTTACTTTTAATCTCTTTTAACAAATTTTTTAAATCTAATAAATCACTTGTTTTTTTTCTTTGAGTTAAATTAAAGATTTTTTCTTCTGCTTCATCTAAATAACTTTGAACATCAATTTGGTCATATCCTTTTTGAGCTAAGTAAGAAGCGGTCTCCATAATTTCTCTTTTTAAAGCAGTTTCCTTAATTAAATCAATATATGTTTCTAAATATTCACTTGCAGGGGTCATCTCCACCAATTCAATTAAATAATCAATGTTGCCAATTTTACTTAATAACTTTTCGTTTTCTAAGGAAGAACTCACAGAAACATAATCAATTGCATGTCCTTCTTGATGAAGTTGCTTCATCGCTTTAAAAATATATTTATGTTTGGCCTCATAAAGGCAATCTTCGTTAATCAAATCAAGAACAAAAGGTACTTTTTCGGGGTTTAATAATAAAACCCCTAGTAAAGCCTGCTCTGCTTCGGGGCTATAAGGCTTTTTTTTGTTATATTCACTCATTTATTTTTTCTTTCAATTACGTTGAGAAAAAAAGTAGCCTTAATTTGTTCGGTTAAATTGACATCAATATGATAAATACCTACAGAAGTAATTTCATTTTCCAAGGAAATTTTTTTACGATCAATTATGATGTGGTGTATTTTTTTAAATTCATCAGCAATTTGCTTTAAAGTTATTTTGCCGTAAATTTTTCCTTTAGGTCCTACTTGAATATCTAAAGAAATTGTTTTATTGTCGATTTCGTTTTTTAGTTTTTTCATTAAAGCTTCATAATTTGCTTTTTTTTGTTTTTCTAAAATTTCATTTTTGCGGATTTGAGCTAAATTGTTTTTATCAGATAAAAGTGCTTTTTGACTTTGAATTAAAAAATTCCCATAACCATTATTAACTTTAATAATATCGTGTTTTTTTCCTTTGTTAGGGATATCTGTTAATAAAATGATTTCCATTTGTGCATCTCCTTTTTCATATTCTAATTCTAACTTTAATAAACGTTTTAAGTTTTGAATTACTATTTGAATATCGTTGCCTGTAATTTGGGTAGCAGCACTATTGAAATGACCTCCACCTTCCATTTGTTCCATAATAGTTTGTACGTTAACTTGATTATAAGAACGAGCGCTAATTGCTATTCTATTGTTAGAAATTTTTGCAACCATAAAAGCAGCATCAATCCCACTAATGTTTAAAGCATCTTCTGCCACTTGAGCTAAAAAAGAACGATTATCATAAATTTTATCACTTTTGATGATAGCAAAACGACCCATAAAAATTTCCATTTTAGAAATTAATGCATTCGTTGAATCAACATTATCCCGAGTTTTTCGTAACCAACTTTTAACTTCAATTCCATCAGCGCCGAAATCTTTTAATTTTAAAATAACTTCAAAAGTTCGCGAGCTAGTGCGATAAATAAAAGCGTTAGTATCAATTAAAATGCCTGCATACATAACACTGGCTTCAAAAGGAGCAATTTTTATTTCTTCCGTTAAAAAACCCATAATTTCAACTAATAATTCTACAGTTGAAGAAGCGGAAGGATCAACATAAGAAAAAATAGAAGGAACAACTTCTTCTGTCGCACGATGATGGTCAATAACAATCACATTATTAGTTAAACCCAATAATTCAGGGCTATTCAACGTATCTTTAATTTGAGTATCAACTACCACAATCACATCATTTTCATCAATCATTTTTGCGGCTTTTTCAGTTGTTATAATCTCGACTAGTGGTTTTGTTGTTTGTTGAATCAATTGATGATAAACAGGAAGAAGGCTTTTATCTAACTTTTCTTTGTCAAGAATAATATAATTAGGACAATCAGGTTTTAAACTTAAAACTATTTTATAAAAAGCAATCATAGAACCCAAAGAATCTAGATCAGTGTAATTATGTCCCATAATATAAAAACCAGGATATTTTTTAATTATATCAACTAAATTTTGAGTATTTACGCGAACACTAACTTTTGATTGTTTGCTTAAAGTAGCAATTTTGGCACCAAAATATTGAATTTTTTCATTTTCAATGTTAACAACCGCTTGGTCTCCACCTCTTTTTTGAGCTAATTCAATCGCGTTTTGACTATAAATAGCCAATTTATCATAAGACACATTCCAACAAGCAATTCCCATTGAAAGAGTGACTTTTAATTGATATTTATGAGATATTTTTCTGACGGTATCTAAAATACTAAATTTATTTTCTATCATTTTATCTAAGTTTTGACGATTTACAAGCAATAAAAAACGGTCATCTAATAACTGTTTTAAATATCCTTCATAAGGATCAATAAAATCAGATAGCGCTCTTAAATATTCCCCTTTAATTTGTGATTGTTCAGAAATATCATAACGAATCAATGATTCTTCTAAATGATCAAAAGTAATCATGGCTAAAGCCAAAGATTTATCTCTAAATAATTGTTTGACTTCTTCTTTTTCGCTAGCGTTAAATAAATAAAAAACGTTTAAATCTTTTTTATAAAAACATTCAAATTTTTCTTTTTCTAAAGTAATGATTGTTTTTTCTGTTTCTTGTTCGGTCAACAACAACATTGATTCATTGATTTGACTTAAAGGGGTATTGATTTCAGGATTTTTTAAAATCAAATCAGCATAAGGATTCAACCATTGTATTTCTTTGTTGTTTACATCAATTAAGACAATTCCAATTGGAAGTTCATTTAGAACTTCTTCGCCAATTTGGCTCACATGGAAAGATAATTTTGACCATAAATTTAATTTGGCTTGTAAACGTTTGATTTTATTATTTTTTTTAATCTGTAATACAAAGCTAATGATTAAAATAATTAAAATAATTTTTCCCAAACCAAATGCAGCCCAAAGACGGGCTTTTAACAGATTGTCAGATGTTTTATCTATTTGTTGAATAACTTTAGATATATTGTCATAATCATAGCGTAAAAATAATAAAAATAAAACAACAATTACAATAGCCATTACTAATTTGACATTTTTTTTAAGAGACATAAATTATTGCCTTTCTTTTTTTTAAATCCAAATTTGCAAAAGCAAAATATTGTCAAGTATAAAAAAAATTAATAAAAAAAACAGGATTACGCCTGTTTTTATTGTTGAATAAAAGATATTAAAGCCATGTGACGAGCTCTTTTGATAGCAACTGCTAATTGACGTTGCCATTTAGCTGAAGTATTAGTGATTCTGCGAGAAATAATTTTTCCACGCTCAGTGATAAATTTTTTTAAAAGTTCTATATCTTTGAAATCAATTTTACTGAATTTGTTTTCAGTAAAATAACAAACTTTGCGACGTTTTTTGAAAACATGTCTTTTATTTTTTTTCATTTTTATTTTGCCTCTTTCTTAATTTAAAAGGGTAATCCATCATCTTCTGGTGTATTTGTTTCAAAATCATTAGATTGTGAATTTTCAAAACTTGAGTCATTATTTGATTGATAGTCTTTTTCTTGTGTTGCGTTCAAACTTTTCTTGGATTCTAAAAAAGAAATGTTATTGCAAAGAATTTCAGTAGACCAATTGGTTTTATTATCTTTTTCCCATTTTTCTACTCGAATGCTTCCTTCAACTCCTAATAAATTACCTTTAAAGATGTATTTACTCAAATTTTCCGCTTGTTTACGCCAAACGATGCAATTAATGAAATCAGTTTTTTTATTTTCTTCTTGATTGTTATAAAATCTATTTACTGCTAAGGTAAATTTAACATAATTAACTTCCCCATTATAAGATTTTAATTCAGGGTCTTTAGTAATTCTTCCAACTAAAATAACTTTATTAATCATCTAGATTAAATCTCCTTTTATAACTATTTCATTTCTTTATTGCTTCACTTATTGCTTTTGTTAATAATTTTAAAATTCACAAAATAATCATTTAAGGACTCTTGAGTCCCAAAATTACTCAATTTTTTATTCTTTAATGATGATGAATCTAATAACTTCTTCAGTTATTTTAACGATACGGTTAAATTCTAAAACAGCTTCATTATCAGTTTGAGTAATAAACCAATAATAATAACCTTTTTTATGATTATTGATGGGATAAGCTAAATCCTTTAAGCCTATTTCTTTTTTTTCTAAAATTGTACTAGGTTTTTTGCTAAAAACACTTTCTAAATGGTCATTAATTTTTTTGACTTCGTTATTATCTAAATTAGGCCTTAGAATGTACATAATTTCGTATTTTTTCATTTTTTCTCCTTACGGTCTATGCGGTCTTTATAATTGTAATAAAGACAAGGAATAAGCATGTACCTATTTTTATTTTTTTGCAAGACATTAATATTATAACAAATTTTTATTATATTGACATTTTTATTTGGAAAACAAAGGATTAAAAGAGATATTTATTATGAATCCTTTGGAATTAAGAAAAATTTAAAAATAATTTTTTTATTTTATTGAGTTATTGTTTTTTTGAATGGTGTTGTTGCATTTTTTAGTTTTAAAATTATTAACAAATTCTAAGCGAAAAACAAGTGCCAAATTTAGTAAATGAATTTTACTTTGCTACTCGTAAAACTTGTTTTTTTTGATGGTAAAATATAATTAATAGTGGTTTGGTTTTTAAAATAATCACTATTAATTAAATAAATTAAAAAAGTGTTTTATTTTGATACATCAAAATAAAGAAAGGAATAATTAAAAAAATGAATCAAAACTATCAACAATATCCAGGACAACAACCAAACTATGTCCCCAATGAACAAAAACCACATATTTCAATTAAATTTTCTGTAGGGCGTGTATTTTGTTTTATAATTTTAATTTGTGTTTTTGCAACCATAAGAAACGGATATTTTGAATCTTTAGTTGAAAATACGCCAGAAAATCTTGATTATGTACTAAATCCCAGTGAGGAAAACAAGCAGAAATTGCTTGAGGCTGCTAAAAAATTTGATAAAGATTATGAAAAATCTCAATTAATTTCTTGGGCGGCTTGTTTTGTCATTCCTGCTTTGATTTGTTTTTTGGGAAGAAAGGATGAAAAAGGTTTTTATCAAAATCCCTCACATTCACCTACATATCCACAATATCCACCAAGATATTAAAACAGATAAAAAAATAAAGCATTTTTTTAGAAATACAAAATAAAATCAAAGGAACGGAAAAAAATGGAACCAATAAACAATAAAGAAACTGTATATAATAAAAATGGATCAGTTGCTGGCACCAATGAATATAACCCCCTAACAGGCAACAAGACCAAATACATCACTCATCACCCCGATGGCTCAGTTGATTGCATTATTGAATTTGACCCAACCACAAGAAATCGAACCAAAATACACCAAATTTACTGAATACAACCCCGAAAGCAAAGATATTTGGGCTAAAAGAGATGCAATCATTTGTATCAGAGAATACAACCTTGAAACAGGTAAACAAATCAAACACACCCAATACTTCCCCGACGGAGAAACAATTTGGTATATCAAAGAATATAACCCCCAAACAGGTGCATTAATCAAAGAGACCAAATACAACGAATACGATATCAATGAAGCTAACAAAATCGCTAAAGACGTCTTTGCATACAACCCCCAAACAAACCAAAAGACTAAGTTAACTACATACAAAAAAGACGGTACGATTGATGATATAACTGAATATGAATATGACCCTCGAACAGGCAAACGCATCAAATGGAGCTTTCGTTCATACAATTTTGCGCTGTTCCGTTTTTTAATACAACTTTTTATTTATAAATTACTCTTTAAGACTTTAAAATTAAGTAGATAATTTCATATCTTTTCAAACTAACAAAGCAATTTCATTACACTTAAAAAGTGTCTAATGTTTTTTTATAATTTGTTAGTTTCAAAAGATATTTTTTTAATTTTTATCCTTACACTATATATATAAGTAAAAAAAAAGAAAAAGTCACCTATAAAACGACATGGATTAAATTTTTTTACACAATAATGCAGAATTTTTAATTTTTTAGTTAAAAAAATGTACAGTGAAATAACCTCTTTTAAAAAGGTTGCAGTTGAATTTGTCAATTAATTAAAATATTTATCTAAAAGATTGAAAATATTTTACAGGAGATAAAGTATTTAATTTAGTTAAAATCCATTTGTGATTCCAAAAAGAAGCGAATCGATTTATAATTTTTTTGATTTTACTTGGGTTTTTTTGAAATAAAAATGGATGTTGGTTGAATAAAATACTTTTCATCTGGCCAAAAAAGTTCTCAATCACGGCGTTATCGCGTGGGGTTGCTTTGCGGGACATGCTGATTAAAAACCTTTTTTTAGTTAAGGTTTGTTGTACTTTTGGTGATTGATAAACTAATCCTTGGTCGGAATGGATGGGTTGCTGAAATAATTAGGACACTTTTTAGTTTAATTAATTTGTTTTGTTAATTTGAAAAGATATGAAATTATCTATTATTTTTTTAGTTTTAAAAAATATTTTTTTAAAATAAAAATGTCTAAAAAACATCATCTCCCCAGATTTTTTCAAATTGTGATTATATATTTTCAAAAAAAACGCAGTTGGAAGAGACAAAAAATAATAAAGGCCCACAAAGGCCTTTTCTTTTATCTTTTTTTATTCTTTTTTATTGATAACTAAAATTTTGTTTTGGAAGCGAATGTCTGATTTATTTTTCATTTGATTCCAAAAACGACTCGGAATTTCAAAAATAGTTTCATGGGTTAAATGTTTGATATTGCCAATGTTTTTACCATAAATTTGGTACTCATCTTTTAATAATCGAATCAAAACAGTTGGGTTAATATTATCTTTTTTACCAAGGTTAATTGTTGCTTCAATGAAGTCATTTCTTTTTTGACTATAGGAATTATAAGAATTATAGGAATTATAGGAGCTAAATTTTGGATTCTGGAAACGTTTTTCTCCAAATCTTCTATTACCAAAAGAATTGTTATTAAATGTTTCTCTTGGAGTAAATGTCATTCTTGGAGGTATAATATCTGTATAATTTTTTGCTTTTGGTTGGATGTTTGTTAATAAACCTTGAATGATTTGTTCAGAAGAAAATTTTTGTAATAATTTTTCAATCATTGGATTATTAGCGTTTTCTTGGCTATTTTTTTCAATAATATCTATTACTTTTTGTTCAAAGTTTTCCAAAATTTGTTTTTTGATTTCTTCAACTGAAGGAATTTCTAAGAATTTTACTTTTTCTTTTAAATAATATTCTAATTTTTTGAGTTGACTGAATTTTCTTGGACTGATAAAACTATAAGCCAAACCTTTTTTGCCTGCGCGTCCAGTTCTTCCGATTCTGTGGACATAAACTTCATCTTCGTGAGGTAAATCATAGTTAACTACCATTTTGATATCAGAAATATCAATCCCTCTTGCAGCCACATCGGTTGCGATTAAGATTTTTATTTTTCCTTTGCGGAAATTATTCATGACATATTGTCTTTGATTTTGTTTTAAGTCTCCGTGAACAGCATCAGCTAAAAACCCTTTGTCTTGTAAAAAAGAAGCAATTTCATCCACGTCTTTTTTGGTGTTGGCAAATAGAATGGTTGAATAATCTCTTTTTAAGTCTAATAAACGAACTAATAACTTGTTTTTATCAAATTCTTTGACTAAAAAATAATATTGTTCAATTGCGTTAACGGCAAGTTTTTTAACAGGAACTTGTAAAATTTTAGTGTTTTTTTGGTATTTGCTTGCAATTTGTTTGATGGAAGGAGGAAGAGTGGCAGAAAATAAAACAGTTTGTCTTTCTTCTGGGATTTGTTTTAATATAGTTTCTAAAGCTTCTTGAAATCCCATTTTTAACATTTCATCGGCTTCATCTAAAGTTAAAATTTTTAACGCTGATAAATCAATTTTGCCTCTTTCTATGTGGTCAATCACTCTTCCTGGAGTTGCAATAATTAAATGTGGTTTACTTTCTAAAGCTCTAAATTGTTTAGTGTAGGATTCACCACCAAAAACAACTGCAATTCTAATTTGCGGGTAATAACGTAGTAATTTTTTCAACTCTTCATAAACTTGCAAAGTTAATTCTCTAGTGGGGCATAAAATTAAACTTTGAGTTTTAGATAATTTATAATCAATTTTTTCAATAATAGGGATTCCAAAGGCAAAAGTTTTTCCTGTTCCTGTTTGCGCTTGTCCAATTACATCGTGTCCTTGGATAATTTCTGGGATCACTAAAGCTTGAATGGGTGTTGCTTCGATAAAGTTAAGCTCTTGCAAAGCTTTTTTAGTTTGTTCTAAAATAGGTAATTGTTCGAATAAAATATTCATAATTTCCTCATTTCTTTCTTTTTTTGAATTATACAAGTAAAAATATAAAATGTTTTTGCTCAAGCGCTTAATGAATATTTTTAAAAATTGCTTTAAGAAATTTGAATGATGATCGAAAAAAAATTATTTTCCAATTATTGCTTTTCAAGTTAATCCAAAAAATTTTTGTTGAAATTAAAAGAGTTTTTTATAAAACAAGCAAAAAGACCGCTTTTAAAAAAATTTATTTTTCATAAAATAACTTTATTTTTTTGTAATGTTTTTTGTTTTTAACATTTATAAATTTTTACTGTATCTTTTATATTATACTTTTAAAAGTATTAAAAAACACTTCTTTTTTTATCTTTTATAATTTTTTCCTTCATAAACTTCTTTTATTTTCTTTTTTTGTAATTTTGATGGAATATAAAAGGAGCATAATTCTTAAAAAAAGGTGGGGTTCAATAAATAAAAAATTGTTCGTAAGTTTTTACGTATTCCAGAATCATAAAAAAACTAACTAAAAAAAATTATTCCGAAGAAACTCTGAAAACTTAAAATAAGTATTCCCCAAAGAAATCCTTAAATTGAAGAATTTAAGTTATTAAAAAAAATTATTTTAAAGATAACAGTTGAAGTGCAAAAAAAGTGAAAAAAGCATATAAAAAAAAGAGCCTAAGGAAAATATAGGCTCTTTTGAGAGGGGTTTAGTTAAAAGGGATATTAGGAAGAATGATGTTTTTAGTTTGGGCGTCCGCTTTGATTTGGGTGTATTTGGTGTTTGCTTGGCGGGCGGTTTCTTCTTTGTTTCTGTGGATATTAGAATACATTCTCGATATTTCTTTAACTACAGTTGAGATTTTTTCTAATTCTTCATTTGTTGATTTTAATTTAGAAAAAGTAGGGTATAAAAGGTTTCTTGATTCTATTTGTTGAACAGACTCCTTGATCCTTTGTTCAACTGTTGTTTTTTCTTCTTTTAATTTGTTATTTAATTTTGTTAAATTATTTAAAGGAGAAAATTCAGGGCGATTATATAATTCTTTTTCTTTTTTAATATATTTTCGTTCTACAGTTGAACAATCTTTATGATGCTCGTTGTTTGTTTCAAACGCACTAATGTAAAAATTTAAAAATTTGCGTCGATCTCCTAGTTCGTAATTTAAACCATTCAAATTAGAAGATGTGAAAACTAAAGGGTCTGTGATTTGTTTTTGTGAAGCATAAGAGTGGTTTTTGAAATCATAGTTAAACAATGTTTCGAGTTCTTGAGAAAGTAAATCGTTTTCAGCAGAAAGGTGGTTTATTTCTTCAGTAGAGTCGGTTGGGGATTGAGGAGATGATGAAGAATTGGGGTTTGGAGTGTTTGTGTAAAATTGAGGGGTTGTTGGTGATTGTGGAGAAGAGGAGGAATTTGATGTGTTTTTATTATTTTTTTCATCTTGAGGTTTGAAATTGGAAGATGGTAAAGAATTATCGCCTGAAAAATCAGATGGATTTCCTGAAGTTCTGGATGGTCTAGTATTTTCAGGATGTGTTGGTGTGTGTTTTTGAGAGTTTGGTTTGTTTGAAGTATTCCTATTGTTTGGGGTTTCTTGTTGTTCGGGGTTTTGGGGGTTGGAAGTAGTTTTGTTTTTGTTATAAAAGAAAATTATTGCAAAAATAACGATTACAGCAGAAACAATTGCAATAATGGAGTAAAGAAGTTTGTTGTTTTTTTGCGGAAATGGGGTTGGGTAGTTTGGGTAATTATTCATATTTGAATCCTTTCTAATTAAGTATAATGAAAAAATAATACAATTCCATTATACCGTTTTTTTTTTTTTGCAAATAAAACGGAAAGGATATAAAAAAGAAATTATTCCATTATTCTTCTTGCACGCTTAATTGCGTTTTCACTAGGTTTTTTGAATGTAAGTTCTTGGTATTCTTTCATAAATTCTTTTAATTTAACGTTATCTATTTCAGAAAGATCTATTTGAGATAACAAATTAATTGTTCATTTTAAATTAAATTTTTTACAATTTTTAAAAACATTAACAAATTATAAACTTACTAAATTCATTTTATTATGCAAAAAACTTATTTTTTTATTTTCTTTTGATGTAAAATATGTAGCAGTGGTTAAAAGATATTATGAAATATGAGGATAGTAATAATTTAGAATCATTATTTTTCACAATTTAAAAAGAATAATTAATAATATTGTTGTTTATTTTTATTATTTTCATCAAAAAGCCGATTTTTAATTTAGATTACGAACCAAATTAAGAGCAATTAAAAATGGCTTGTTTAAGTTGCTTATGCGTTATCCACTTTTGTTTAAAAAGAATAATTTATTTTGTAGAAAACAAAAAAACAACAAAATTGAGATAAGTATACTGGTTATTATCGTGATGACAACTAGATGGAAGAAAAAGATTATTTATATTTAGCTGAAATTATTATTAATCTTGGCAGTAGATCTTTTGAAATAATTTTATTTTCAACTGATGGAGGCAAAAGAAGAAAAAGAAAATATTTGGCTGATGAAAATCACACTAAAGCAGAAATTACTAAATTTCTTAAAAATAAATATTTAAAAGACAGAAATAATGCCGTAAAAAAAATCTATTCAAGATGTTTTAAATTATTATTTTAACGAGGTAAAAAATTATTATTCAACATAAAATTATTTTTTAAAGTAATTATTCAAATTTTATTAAATAAAGAATCCATTAATTTAGAAATAAATTTATTAAATCATCAAATAAAAGTTTTAGACAAAAAACTAATTTTAGATTTGCAATGGTAAAATGGCCAAAAAGAAAGGAATTTTTATGCAATCTAAACAATTTTTTTCAAAAGAAAAGAAAAATTTTTTAATTGGAGTTGGTTTTTTACTGCTTTTAATTTTAACACTTGCAACGCTCATCACAAGTCTATGTATTTATTTTGGCTTAGCTAATAAAACTAATAATAAAACCCCATCCACCCATTATAACTCAGACGATTTAAAGACAATCGCTGAACGCTACCCAATTTCAAGCAAAAAAATCAAATACATCAATTACAAAAAAGATACCACAATTAAGGATTTCTTTGAATGTAACAAAAGAAAGGGTAAACGAATCAAATCAATTATTTACCTCAATGGCGCAATTGATTGGATCTCTGAATATGACAAAAAAACAAGAAAACGAATCAAATCCACCCATTATAAACCAGATGGAAAAGTTGATTACAGCTTTGAATATGACCCTGAAACACGCAACAAAATCAAATATACCAATTATAACATCGATGGCACAATTAAGGAAATCTTGGAATACGACAAAATAACAAATAAACGCACCAAATCAACCTATTACAACAAAGAAGGATTAGTTGGTTTAATTTTTGAATCAGACCCACAAACAGGAAACATAACCAAATCAATCTATTACAACGAAAATGGCTCAATCCAAAGAATCTATGAATACGACCCCCAAACAGGCAATGAAACCAAATAAAATCCTCATCTCAAACGCCTTTTAAACGAAAATAAATGGGCACATTCCGCCGTTAAAATTATTTTTTTAAGTCAATATATATATATATCTTTAACTTATAATAAAATAATCTTAAATATCAAAATTGATATTAAAAAATTAAAAAAATATTTTTTTAAAACAAAACACCCTTAAGTCTACAAGGGTTATTTTTTTATTCAAAAACTCAAAAAGATTTGTTTTGATGATTTGTATTTGACCTCCTTGACTGCATAATTAAATATTATTTTGTATAAAAAATAAGAAAAATTAGTAATAAATATTATTTTTTTCCATTCAGAAGTACTTTGAAACCTTCCGCAAAGAGCAAATAATATGGAAAAAGTCGCATACATATCTCAAAATTAATTTGTCTGAATTTCTTTATTATTATTATAATTTAATACATATATTAATTATATGATTAATTTTTTAATTATTTTAATTTAGTCTAACCGTTAGATTCTTAAAATATTTCATTAAAAATCATTATAAAATTAACTAAAATAACTTAAACGAATTGAAGTACAAACTAAATCATAAGCATACACAAACAAAGAAAATATAACTTTAAGTTACGTTCTCTTTTTTGAAATCCAAAATACCATCATAAAAAAGAGGTTATTGTGCTGCACTTTTTTTAAACAAATTGACAAAATAAGACAAAATATTCTTTTATTTTTGTTTTCTTTTGGATTTTGATTTTATGTGTTGTGTGGAGCGATTTAGGTAAGGATGTTTTAGTTTGAGTGAATGTGTTTTTTGAGTTTTCGGTTGGGGATAATGTTGTAATTAAAGAGAAAAGAAAAAAAGAGCCTAAGGAAAGAAATAGGCTCTTTGGGTGGGAATAAGGGTATAAAAAAAGACCTATTGGGTAATAGGTCTAGTAGGGAATTGAAATTAAGGGTTGTATAATGTAATAGACTTGCCTGTTTGGGGGTCGTAGTGGTAGTAGAGATCACATGTTTGGCCGTCGGGTTCGTAGAAAGTGGTTTGAATAGGTTTTCTTGTTTCGGGGTCATAGAGGTTTTTTTAACTATTTTGTCGTCGAGTCCGTAAAAAAATTCGCGAATGGTTGTGTATGTTTCAGGGTCGTGTTCAGTAGTACGCTCTAATTTTTGGCCTACGAAATGATAATGAGTGTATTTGATTATTTCATCTGTTTTAGGATTGTATTGTTTAATCCAACTAATTAAACCATCTTCACAGAATTTGATGTATTTAATTAATTTTTTTGTTGAAGGGTCGAATTGTCTTAAACTATAAATTTCTGAATAATGAGCATAATCAATTATGAAATTTGCGTTTGGAGGAGTTGGTTTAACAAATCGCGGAGTAGAAGTGTCGTAATAATGATTAAAACTATTTTGACCAACGCAAATTTCTTTTCCATCCACGTAATAATCATCAACTACCCAACCTTTTTTGAAGGTGTAATCACATGCTTTTCCGTCTTCGCGGTAAATAGTTCTAGAATTTCTGCCAAATTTATCTCTTGTAGTCCAAGCGTCATATGTTTGTTGTGGTTTAATATAACATTGATTTTTCCAAGTTTGGAGTTTTTGATTGTATTCTTTAATTTTTTCTAATAAGTCGTTATCACTTATCCTTTCTTTTTGGTTTTGGTTTTGGTTTGGTAATGTGTATTCTTCTTGTGTGTGTGGTTTTTGTTTGGAAATGTTTGGTTGGTTGGTAATATAATGCATAAATAAGCAGAAAATAATGGTGGAGATTAGTGCAGTAGTGAAAATAATTATGGGTTTTGTTTGTTTATTCAAAAGATATCTCCTTTCTTGGTTTTGGAAAACCAGTGTATGATTTAATTATATCACCAAAAAAAAAACAACTTTTTGGCATAGATTATAAATTTCTTACAGTTTTACGTCTTGTTTAGGACAGGTTGGTGTGTGGTGTGTTGAAATGTTGGTTTTTATTGTAGAGGGATTGTTGGCCAGGAAAGGTTGGGGGGTGTTGTGTGTTTGGGGTATTTATGAGTAGTTTGTGGGGATAGCGTGTTGAAACTTGTTTTTTTATTGAATAGAGATTGCGGCAAGCGAGATGGATGTAATTTGATGAATGTTTTTATAACCAAGACAGATAATGTGTGTTTGTGTGTGGTGGAGTTGAGGTGAGTTTGTTTTGTGAAGAGAGTGGGAGGATGGAGGGTAGAAGAAAAGAAAAAAGAGCCTAGGGAAATAGGCTCTTTGGGTGGAAATAAGGGTATAAAAAAAGACCTATTGGGTAATAGGTTGAAAATAAAAGAGATCAAAAACGTACGGAATTAACGAACTTTCCTGTTTTAGGGTCATAAGTAAAATATCCCATTTGACGACCATTAGGATAATAATTATTTATTAAAGAGATATTGCCTGTTTCGCGGTCGTATATAATTTCATCATATTTGTTATTTCCAAAAAGAAATCTAAATGTTTTAATTTTTTGGTTGGCTTCGTTATATACATCACAACTAGAAATACGAGTTGAAGGGTAATCAAGGCGAAATTCGTGATATTGGGGAGGGGTTGGTTGAAGTGGAGGTTGGGTGGTGTCGTAATAATCATCAAACTTATGGCTTCCAACACAAATTTCTTTGCCTTCAATATAATAATTATCAACAAAAAATCTTTTAATAAAGGTATAATTACATGCTTTACCATATTGATTATAAATAGTTCTAGATTCTTTACCAAACTTATCTTTAATTTCCCACGCTCCGTAATCTGTATATGGTTTAATATAACATTGATTTTGCCATTGTACAATTTTTTTGTTATATTCTATTATTTGTTTTATAAAGTCGTTATCACTTTTCCTTTCTATTTCTTTTTGATTTGTGAATTGAGTAGATTTTGTATATTTGAGTGATTTGTTGGTAATGTAGTGCATAAAAAGGCAGAAAATAATAATGGAAATTAATGCAATTATAAAGAAAATTAAATATTTTGTTTGTTTTTTCAATTTTTTAAGAATTATTTCCTTTCTTGGTTTTATTAAAAACCAGTGTATGATTTAATTATATCATCAAAAAAAACAAGTTTTTGGCATAGATTATAATTTTTTCTACAGTTTTGCGTCTTGTTCAGGACAGAGTGTGGATAATGTGTTGAAGTGTTGGTTTTTATTGTAGAGGGATTATGATAGTCGAGAGGGGTGGTGATTGTAGAAGCAAATTGTTGGACAGGACAGGTTGTGTGTTTTTGTTTGTGTGGTGGTGTTGAAAAAAACCTTTAGTTGAGGAGAGTGGTTTTTTAGAGATTTTGAAAAAACAACTTTCATGAAAAATAAATTATTCTCAAAAAGTGAAAAAATAGTATTAAAAGGATAACGTTAAAAAGTCAAAACAAAACCTTTATAATGATTTTTTTTGTAAAAATCTTAATTCCAAGGAGCTAAGATAACAAAAAGTAAAAAATAATTACTATTGTTCTTGTTTTGTTGTGTGTTATGATTTTTTGGGGTTGCAGTCGGTGTCCTGTTTCGGGGTCAAATTTTTGTTTAGAAAATAAACGATCTACGTTGTTGAAGAAAAATATTGTAAAGATGACGATTGAAGTGTAAAAAATCGCAATAATGAAATAAAAAAACTTGTTGTTGTTTTGGGAAGAGGAATTTGTGATTTTTTCCATAATTAATCCCTTTCTGATGAAACATAATGGGATAAAATTATTTCCCCTATTATGTTTTTTTGTAAAAGAAACTAGGGCGGAAGGAAGCAAAAAAAGAAATTATCTTCTTATTTTGTCTAATCACAGTTGGCATAGGTTTATTAACGCGAATTTCTCCAAGTTCTTTTGTAAAGTTTACTAAATCGGCATTGTTGCTTTAGAGAGGTCTATTTTCGACAACAACTCTAATTGTTCTCTGGTTTGTTCTAGTGTGCACTGATATCTCTGGGCTTTCTTTTTTTCAAGTCGTCTAATTTTTGGCATGTATTTTTTTTTTTTTTATATAAGGAAGTTTATTCACAAATTGCTTTTCAAATTATCAAAATCTGCTTCAGTTTTTATTATTTGTTCAATACTTTCTTTAGCGATAATTTTTAACTCCATTTTAAAGCTTGAAGTTTTTTCGGTTTCTTCGCCAACTGCGGAATTTTGTTTTACAAATAATTTTGGATTTTTTTCACTAAGTCATTAATTTTTTTAGTAAGATTTTGCTTTTGGATTTGTTATTTTTCAACATTTTTCTTAATTGTTTCTTGTGTGGTGTTTAATATATCCTCTAATACTTAACGTCAATTAAATGGTCGAAAAAACTTTGAAATATTCATTTTTTTCAAATCAAAACAAATTGTATTTATCTTTTTTTCGGTTTTACCAAAAGTTAAATTTATCAATTTTTTTAATAACTCATGTTTTTGCATTGCAATATTGTTTTTAATTTTATATAATTAAGTGTAGTTAATAATTAAATCATTAATATTATTTTAATTTACTATTTATATTTCTTTCAAAAGATGATTCAAAATGACGAATCTACACGTCAAAATATTTTGATGAATTTTTAAAAAAACTACAATTATTTTATTTTTTTAGTCATCTTTATAAGGAAGGATAAATTTTATTAAATATGTAATTAGTTGTATTATTTTTTTAATTAATTTTATTTTGTTCTCATTTTTATTAATTAATTCAATTCATTAATCTTTTAATCACTTAAGTTAGTTATAAGTACATGTTTTGAAAATAAAATAAATTTAAAGAGGTTTTGTATCAAAAATGAAAAAAGAAAAAGAATTAAAAAAAATTGCTGTTTTAACTTCAGGAGGAGATGCTCCTGGTATGAATGCTGCCATTAGAGCAGTTGTTTTAGAAGGAAATAAACAAGGTTTTGAAGTTTATGGAGTTAAAGATGGTTATTTAGGTTTGTATAATAACGAAATAAGTCTTTTAGATTCAAATTATTTCCCCCGCGTTATTAATGTTTCAGGAACTTTTTTGGGAACTTCTCGTTTTCTCCCTTTTCAAAACGACCTTGCTGTTCGCCAAACTTGTGCAAACAATTTGAAAAAATTGGGAGTTGAAAAATTAGTTGTTATCGGTGGTGACGGTTCTTATAAAGGCGCTATGAAATTAAAAGAATTAGGAATTAAATGTGTTGGCTTGCCTGCTACTATTGATAATGATATTAATAATACCGATTTTACAATTGGTTTTAGTACTGCTTTGAATAACATTGTGGATGCAATTGAAAAATTACGCGATACTTCTATTTCTCATCATAGATGTAGTATCATTGAAGTTATGGGACGCTACAAAGGAGATTTAGCTTTATACGGAGGACTTGCAGCCGCTTCAGATGTTATTGTAACTCGCGAAAATCTTTTATCTAAACAAGAAATTTTAGACAAAGTTAAAGTTTTATATCAAGCTAAAAAAAGACATGCTATTGTAGTTGTGACAGAACATATCTTTGATGTTGCAACCCTTGCTAAGGAAGTTGAAAAATATAGCGGATTTGAAACTCGCGCCCAAGTTTTAGGTCATATTCAAAGAGGCGGAAGACCTACTGCAGAAGACTTAGTGCTTGCTTTTAGAATGGGAAGTTATGCGGTTTCTTTGTTACAACAAAATATTTTTGATTGTGCTGTTGGTACTTGTGGTCTTAATTTAAATTATACACATTTTTTTGATGTTTTTAATAACCATAACCAACAAAATGATTTATTTCATGCAATTGCTAAATTATTATAAACATAATTTATATAGTTTTTTTTCTGGCTAACTAAAATAAATATTTTTAAATTAAGACAAATTCTATTTTATTTAGATTTCAAATGTCATTTTTTTTGGGTAAAAATTTTATGTTGATAACTTCAAAACTTAAATAAATTTTTAGAGCAAATCGATAATTTAATTCAAAAAAATTAGTTATAAAAGCTACAAAAGATAAAAAAATTTTTGCTATTTTTATTGATAATTTTTTAATCAAAAACTCAATTATATCTTTTATGTTAGTTGTAAATAATTATTTTTTTGCAATTTCTTGAATGTTTTTTTTGCATCAATTTTCCAACCTAGAAGTTTTGTAAAACCACGAAAAATTTTTCACAAGCTATTTAAATAAATGTTTTTTACAATCTGGGTATAGCTTTTTTCTATTTTTAAGGAGTTTTGTTTTCCTGAATTGTTGAATTTTTTGCTTTTTTGAAACAATTTTTATATTTTAGTTTTTGAAGGCTTGTAAATATTTTATCATTTCAAATTTCTTCAGATTAACAAAAAAATCTGAATGAAATAAAAAAACATTTAAGTTTTTTTATATTTTATTAAATTCAGAAAAACATGTTTTAAATGTTTTCATCAACAATTTAAAAATGAACACTTTTTAGATAATTTTTTTGCATATACCCTATTTAGTATTTTTATTATTGCTGCCGTGGTGGTTTTTCTAAAGCTTTTTTAAAAAAAATTAAAAATTATTTTTTTAGTTTTAAAGCTTTTTTTCAAAAGCAACAATTGTATAATGCTTAAAAACTACCAACATTTATCTTCCTACTAAAACAATTATCAAAGCTACTAAAAGAAATTTAGTTTTTATTCAATTTGATATTAAAAACGTTCTTTTAAACTATTTAAAATCAAATGATAAAGTTAAATATTAAAAAAATTATTGCAGGATAAAAAAACAAGCAAACATTATTTTATTCTGGCTTTTTTAGTAGTTTATTTTTTTAATCAATCTGGATGATTCAAAAAAACGATTTAATTTGTTAAAAAAATTAAAAAATAGATATTAAAAACTTTCATAAATATTTTAACCTTTATTTTTCGCTCCCTTGCTTGCAGTTTAATTTTAACTTTTCCAAAACAAATGCAATAAATTTAACAATTAACATTTATTAAAGAAAAGATTTGTAAAAAATTATGAAATTCAAAATCCAATATAATAATTTTTTTCACAAGCAAACTTGTGATGCAATAATAAAATAAGATAATAAAATTATTTGAAAACATTTAATATGTTTTGTAAAAGAAAACTTTTGGTATAAATTAATAGAAATGTTTTTTTCTTTATAATTTGTTTTTGCTCAAAATTTTTACCTCAATGATCTTTTGTTTAAGTTATTTTATAAAATTATTTTAGTTTTTGTGATAAAAATAATCATTTGGACATTCAAAAAAACAATAAAAAAGGAGTAATTTATGTCTGTTGAAAGACAAACGTCTACCAAAGACTCTAATCAAAAAACTTTTAAAAGGGCCATTTATAAGAATTTAATCATCCTTTCTCTCCCGATTGCCATTTATTTGCTTTTTCAACATTTAACCACTTCTATTGATTTTGCTATTATTGGCGATTCTCAAAAGACAACCAATGTAGATAGCACTATTACTTACATGAAGCAAATTAAAAAAATTCTTCAAAGTATAGCAATTGCTTTGGGAGGCGCTGGAGTAGTTTTGGTCGCGCGTGAATATAAAAAACAAAATAAAGAAAAATCCCGCCAATATGCCACTTTAGCTTTTTTATTAGCTGTTACTATTTCTTTAGCTTTTTTAGCTTTTTTAGGATTAGGAGTTTTTTTGCCTAAACCTTTAGGAGATTTATTTTTAAAAAGCGATTATCATGCTGATGGTGGATTATTATATTATCAACTTTCTTTAATCACTTTTGTTTTCATCACTATTAATTCCGTTTTTATTGCTTTAGAACGTGCCAAAAACAAAACTAAATTTATTTTAATTCTTAATATTTTTTTAATAACTTTAAGAGTCGTTCTTTCTTTTATTTATAAATTTGTGAAAGAAAAGGGACAAGTAACGGTTATTGATTTGGCTTTAGCTGATTTATTATCGAATTTGTTCATTACTTGTATTGCCTTTTTTTGTATGTTTAACCCAAAAAATCCTTTTCAATTACAATTTAAAAAAATAACTTTCCCTAAAGATGTAGTTAAAGGGATGCTTAAATTAATAGGAACTTTAATTATTGGTAAAGTTACTTATGAAATCGGTAAAAAAATTATTCTTGATATGACTACTAATTATTATAAAGACATAGTCGCTATTTCTGGACTTGTTGCGGTTGTTAATGGTATTTGTTATAGCATTTCTCAGTCTTTTGAAGATTCTCAATCTGCAATGGTTTCTCAAAGTGTTGCTTTTGAAAGTAATCAAAAAACTTTCAAAATCTTTAAAAATGTTTTTGTCATTACTTTCATTATTGGTCTTTTTGGTTTTTTAATAAATGAATATTTCGGAGTTGAAATATTATCTTTTGTGAAACAAAAAAATTATACACCTCAAACACATAAAGAAATGCTCGAAAATTTTAAAATAATTTTACGTTATGAAGGAACTTCTTTATTTACTTCTGTTTGGGCCTCTATGATGATGGGTTATATTTTATCTTACAAGAAAAACGCCAATCTTATTTTTTGGATGAATCTTTTAAGAGTAGTTTTAAGAATATCAATTTTATTTGTTTTACATAATATATTTTCATCAACTTCATCAACAATTACCCCCGCTCATCAATTTGGTTTAAGCACTCTTGGAAGTAACGCAACTGTTTTAATCGTAACAACGGTTATCTTTATTTCTTTTTTGAGCAAAAATAAGGCCAAAAATCGTCAACAACAAAAATAAGAAAAAATTTTATTTAAAAATTAAGGAGTTTATCGTGAGCTTAAAATTAAATCTTAGTGGAATTGCATCTTTTTGTGATTGGGAAAAAATCACAAAAGAATATAAAAATAAAATAAAAGATATTCATTATAAATTACATAATGAAACACTTCTTCAAAATCAATATTTAGGGTGGTTAGATTTGCCTTTAAATTATGATCAAGAAGAATTTGCAAGAATGAAACAATTAAAAAATCAAAACAATGATCTAGATGTTTTAGTAGTTGTAGGAATTGGAGGCTCTTATTTAGGAGCAAAAGCAGGAATTGAATTTCTTCAAACTCCTTTTCAAAATAACAAACCAGAAATTATTTTTGCAGGACATCAAGTATCAGGAACTTATTTAACTAATCTTTTAAAATATTTACAAGACAAAACTTGGGCCATCAACGTTATTTCAAAATCAGGCACCACTTTAGAACCGGCTTTAGCTTTTCGAATTCTTAAAGAAGTAATTGAAAAAAAATATGGTCAAGAAGCTGCGAAAAAACGTATTTTTGCTACCACAGATAAACAAAAAGGAACTTTATTTAATTTATCCAAAAAACAAGGGTATGAAATGTTTGTGATTCCTGATTCTGTTGGCGGAAGATTTAGTGTTTTAACTAGTGTAGGACTTTTGCCTTTTGTTTTTGCTAATTTAGATGTGGACGCTATATTAAAAGGCGCTTTACAAGCTTTCAAAGATACTTCTTCAGATGATTTAGATCAAAACCAAGCCTATCAATATGCTTTAGCTAGATGTTGTATGTATTCTCAAATGAATAAAAACGTAGAGTTGTTAGTTACTTATGAACCTTCTTTACTAGCTTTTGCAGAATGGTGGAAGCAATTATTTGCTGAATCAGAAGGAAAAGACAAAAAAGGTCTTTTTGTGGGCTCTGTAAATAATTCTTCTGATCTTCATTCTTTAGGACAATACATCCAAGAAGGAAAAAAAATATGTTTTGAAACAGTTTTGAACTTCCTTTCTACAAAAGATGAATGTGTTGTTCCTGAAATAAGCAATGAATTAGATAATCTTAATTACATAGCTAATAAAACTTATTCAGAAATTAATCAAATAATCCTTCAAGCAACTAAACAAGCTCACATCGAAGGAGAAGTCCCTAATTTAGAGATTGTTGTTTCTTCTTTGGATGCATTTCATTTAGGTTATTTAATGTACTTTTTCCAAAAAGCATGCGCTATGTCAGGTTTGCTATTGGGAGTAAACCCTTTCAACCAACCAGGTGTGGAAATATATAAACAAAAAATGTTTTCTTTGTTGAAAAAATAAAGAATATATTGAGTTTTTAAATTTAATTTTAAAGATCGACTTTTTAGTCGGTCTTTTTTTTATAAAAAAACCATTTTATTTAAAAAAATTCAGTCAACAACAAAAACTCTCAAAAAAATAGCAAGTTTTCTTTTTTGGGGAATAACTTTTTTAAAACTTTAATGACTAATGATATTTTTTAATTAATGATTTTTTTATTTTTTCAAGCCATCAACTACAAAAATAACTTTGAAATGTCAGCTGACAATTAATTTATTTTGTTTTTGAAATAATTCTTTTTTTAAGGATTAATGATTAATAATAAAATATTTTGAAACAATGAGTTATTCTAAAAATTCGGATACTTTTTATTTTTTAAAAAAATGATGCCTGACTTATTTTTAAGTCGGTCTTTTTTTCTTTTGGAAACTTAAAAAAATAATTTTTTAATATTTTCTAAAAACGTTTTGATAAACGGATAAAATATTTAAGACAAAAAAATATTAAGAGTTTTTTTAAAAAATAAAAAGAATTTAGAAATAAAGAATTATTCAATGGAGTTTGATTATTTATTAGCAAACAAAACAGTTAGTAGATATAACAACTATTCTAAAGAATTTAAAAAAGATTTATGGTGCATATTTTGAAAGCTATGAAAAAAACTACACCAAGATGACATGCAATTAATTATGTTTCTGGGATTTTGACTTTAGAAAGTAAACAATTATTTTTAAAGCAAAAGTGATATTAATTATATTTAATTGAATTCACTTTTACGTTCTTTTTTAGGTTTTTTTTGATTTAAAATATTCCTTTAAAACTTAAAAAACAATAGATAATTACAATATTTTTGTAAACTAACAAAACAAATTAATTAAAACAAAAGCGTCTATAAGTTTTTTTCATAATTTAGTTAATGCGTGAGATATTTTTTAATTTTTTATTTTTCAATAGTTATATGGTGGATAAATTTTTAAAAATATTCCTTAAAACATCATTTTTTTTGATTAAAAAATGCACAGCAAAAGAGTCTCCAAAGTTTTGCTGTATATTTATTCAATAATCTTTTTTAATTACTTTAGTTTTCTAAATTTATTTTGCTTAAATATTTTAAATTAATTAATCATTGTTTGAACATAAAAAGATTCAATGATAATTATTTAGTTTAATTTTTATTTTGATTTGGATTGGATTTTGCAAGTTGTTGTATGTTTTATAATTTTTTTATAATAAGTTTTATTGTTATCAACATAAAAAAATAACATAAAATTATAAAACATCAAAAACTGATGCGTTTTTTAAAATTAGTGCAGTAAGAAGAAAAAACATGCAGGCCTAATTTTGACTAATGTTTTGCTGATGTTTTTAAAAATTATTTTTGTAAAAGAAGGCATTTTTGTGGTGATAAAAAGTGTAGCAATTTTTATAATTTCTTATCTTGAAGATTTTTAATATGATTGTATTTGCGATAAATTTCTTTTTTGCTTTCTTGACGTTCTTGAGCCACTTGCATTAAGGCCTCTTTTTGGCTAAAACCTAATTTTAAATAAAAAGCAATATGTTCAGAAATATTTAAAAAAGTTAATTGGGGAGTTGTTTTTTGTTTTCCTTCTATTAAAAGAACGTATTCTCCTTTATAAACTAGATCTTCTTTTAAAACATCTTCCAGATTGCCGTTAATAATAGTTTCAAATTTTTTAGTTAGTTCTCGCGCCAAAGAAATTCGACGATTGCCATAAAGTTGATGAATTAACAACAAAGTTTTTTTAATTCTATAAGGAGATTCATAAATGATAAGAGTTTCATGGTTGTTTTGGTATTTCAATAACTCTTTTTTTAAAGCTTGACCTAAGCGAGGCAAAAAACCCAAAAAAATAAAAGGAGTTTTGAGGTTAGCGGTGACAAAGGCAGTTAAAAAAGCAGAAGCTCCTGGAATAGCTACTATATTAAAGCCTTTTTTTTCTATTTCATTCACCAATAAAAACCCTGGGTCACTAATTAAAGGAGTTCCTGCGTCACTGATTAAAGCCAAATCTTTTCCTTGTGATAACAATTCTAAAATTTGAGGTAACCTATTTTTCTGATTATGTTGATAATAAGAAATTATTTTTTTTTTAATTTGATAATGTTCTAAAAGTTTTTTGGAATTTCTGGTATCTTCTGCTAAAATTAAAAAGACTTCTTTTAAAACTCTGACCGCTCTAAAAGTAATATCTTCCAAATTACCGATAGGAGTTGCAACTAAATACAAAGTCGGTTTTTGATTGCAAAAACTTTTTTGGTGAAATAACATATTGCCTCCTTGATTAAAAAAATTATTAAAAATATTTTTGTTGTTCTAATTCCAAAATTAAAGCAAAAAAGAGGTTTTGGGGATTCACCAAATTAATTTTTTCTTGATGATATTTTTGCAGAATCTCTAAAATATTTGTGATTCGCTGTAAAGTTAAATTTTGAAATTCCTTTTGATGGTGTGCTTGATTTTCAAAATAAATAGGCAATTGTTTTTTTTGATAAAACAAATCTAAAAACCACCTTAACAAAACTGATACCAAATCGCTTAAAAAAACAGCAAAAGAATTTATAAGAACAGTAGCAAAGTCATAAGTTGCACAAGAACCATCTTTAGGAAATTGTTCCAAAAAAAACAAAAAATATTTTTTAAATTCTAGATAATAAGCTGTATTTTCGTCAGAAGAAATATTTATCAAAGGAATTAAAGCACAATTCATAACATCTATTTCTTGCGATAATTTTCGTTCTTCGATTGCAGGAGTTAATAACTGTTGTTTGAAAACATCAATATTGATAACTTGACAACGTGAAACGATTGTTGTCAAAACTTGATGTAAATTGTCTGTCAACAAAAAACCAATTATATTATTGGGAGTATTTTCTAAAAAATGAAGCAAACTGTTGGCTGCTGGCAAAGTTGTTTTTTCCATTTCTTCAATCACATAAATTCTTTGTTCTCCAAACAAAGAACTTTGACTAAAAAAATCTTTTAATTGCAATATTTGCTCTTTTTTAAAAAGATGGTTATCTTTTTTTAAATAATAAAAGTTAGGATATGTGCCTTCAGTTAAAGTTTGTTTTAAAAAAGAATGGTTTTGAGTATTTTCTTGGGATTTCAAAATTTGATAAGATAATTCCAAAACAAATTTTTTTCTTTGAGGGAGATCAAGCCCGGTTATTAAATAAAGGTGAGCTAATTTTTTGTTTTGAATTATTTTTAAGAATGGTTTTAAAAATGGTTGGTTTGGCATAATAAATGTTTAACTTTTTGGTAAATTAAAGAAGATAATTGAGGCAAAGAATTATCTGCTTGAATTTTGATAATACGTTTATTTTCTTTTTGGGCCAGTTTTAAATAACCTTCGCGGATTTTTTGATGAAATTCAATCGTTTCTAAATCCAGCCGATTTTGTTTATCCGGGCGAAAAAGTTCCAATCTTTTTTTAGCTATGACAGGGTCTAAATCAAGGTAAAAAGTAATGTTAGGTAAATGTTTTAAAGCAAAATCATTAATATACTCAATATATTTTTGTCCTAATTTTCTGGCATATCCTTGATAAACAAAAGAAGAATCTAAATAACGATCACAAATAACAATTTTGTTTTCTTTTAAAGCAGGAAGAATTATATTTTTTAAATGTTCGTTTCTGTCTGCAGCATAAAGCAAGGCCTCTGTTTTTAAATCAATCGGAGGCATTTCAGGATTTAAAATTTTTTCTCTAATAAAAAGAAAAGGATGATATCCTCCCGGTTCCTTGGTTAAAACAATTTGGTGTTTGTTTCCGGATAATTTTTGAGCCAAAATACGAGCTAAAGTTGTTTTTCCTGATGCCTCTCCGCCTTCAAAAGAAATAAACATAATAATCTTAATTCTCCTTTTTTTATTTTGTTAACTCTCCAATTTTAATTTTGGGGTTAAATGAAAAATAGAAAAAACAAATTATAATTTAATAAAAAATTTTTTTTAAAAATAAACCTTTCGCTGGAGCTAAAAGGGATACTTTTTGATTAGTTGTGTTGGTTAACATAGCTTTAAAAAGTTCTAAAGACATTTTATTTTTCCCGATTTCAATCAACCCCCCCACCAAAAATCGAACCATATACTTAAGAAAACCATCTGCATGAAAAATTAAAATATAATTTTGGGAAGTTTCTTTCACAAAAGCATTTAAAACAGTTTTATTAAAATTTTTTTCTTTTTTGTCGTTAGTGAAAGAGGCAAAATTATATTTTCCAATAATCAAATTCATAGCGGATTTTATTTTTGCAAAATCAAGGTTAGCAACAAAAACTTGAAAACGATAATTAAAAGCATTTAAAGGTTTTTTGGCAAAAATATAATGGTAAATTTTGGATTTTGCCCAATAACGAGCATGAAAATCAGCTGTTGCTTTTTCTATTTTTTTAATTCTAATATCAGGCGGTAAAATACGATTAAGAGTGTTTTTAAAACGTTTTAGTTCAATCGCAAAAGCAGTTTGAAAATGAATTGTTTGTTCTTGAGCATGTACACCTTTATCAGTTCTGCTAGCTGCAAAAGTATTAATTTGACGTTTAGTCATCGATTTTAAAGCATTTTCTAATGTTTGTTGAATCGTTTTTGTTTGGGGTTGTTTTTGGTATCCGCAATAACAAGTGCCATCATAACTTAAAATTAATTTATAAAAATACTTTTCCAAAAACATCTCCTAAAAATTAATGATAAAGCATAAAAAAATAACAATCATTAAATTTTTTTTAAAAACAATCCACTTTTTCAGCAGATGTAAAAACTTATGGTAGTTATTGTTTTGAAAAACAATTAACACCAAATTATCGCTCGTTAATTATAGCACTTTTTTTAATTAAAAGCAAAAAATAAATTAGTTTGTGCAACAAGAAGGGATCAAAGCATAAACTATCTAGTATTAAGTTTAATGTTGGAAAAAAGATAGATACTTTCTTGTTTATTTATGAAAAAAAATAAATCTATCACAATAATTATAACATAAAAAAAGCACTGCAAAAAAGTAGTTCTTAAAAACTGAAAAATATTTTGATATTTTCAAAATTATTCAGATTACATAACTTGAAAATTATTAAATTTCTTAAGTTTTTGATGGTTTTTTAATTCGTTAATTAATTATTTTTAGGCGTGATTGCTCCCAAATTTAGGTATTCAATTTTTCCCTAAAATAAACGAATGAATTTTACAAGTTTGCAAAAATGAATTTACTAAGAGAATCAAATTTATCAAAAGAAATGAAAATTTAAAAATTTTTCTAACAAACAACAAACAAACACTTTTTTAAGAACATGATTCCATTTTTTGCATTTTTTGTGTCTTTTTTGCTTCGTTATCCAAAACATTGTTTGGAATTTGTAAGTTTTTTCTTGGTGATGTTGTTTATATATATGACAAATCTGTTTTGTTTATTATTTTTTTCATGTCTGTTGGTTTTTATAAATTTTTTTTAGACCAAATTTGAAAATTATTTTTTGAGTTTTCAAGGTTTTTGAAAAGTAAAAGTGTCTAAACTTTTGGAACAATTCAGTTTTTTTTAATCCCTTTAATTGTAAATTATTTTTGTTTAAAGTTTAGGTCGTAAACAAAAAAAACGCATTAACTTCACGAGTTTAGAAAAATAATCCATCACCAAAAATAGTCAAAAAAATGAGCAAAAACTTTTCTGACACAAATCACAAACAAACATATTTTTTACATAATCATATTATATTTTGATCTTTGGGATTTTAGTGTTTTTTAACTTTAAAACAATATTTAGGTTTTTTTGGCGTGTTTGTTTTTCATCTAGTGTTTTTTTTATAACAAATATTGCTTAGTTGAATCTTTTTGTAATTCAGATGATAGTTTTTATAATTTTTTTTAGACCAAATTTTAAAATTATTTTTTTAGTTTTAAAGAATATTTTTTAAAACAAAAAAATGTCTAAAAAACATCATCTCCCCACACCTTTAAAAATTGAAAAATCATAAATATATAAAAAAAGAAGCTAAATTATCTTTAGCTTATTTTTCGTTTAATTTTCATTTTAGCAAGATTTTCTTTTTGAAGTTTGCGATAAAAAGGAATGAAAAAAGTTAAAGTAGCAATGAAAGAAATTAAATTACCTAACAAAAGACTTAAACCGACTTTATGAAAATTACTTAATTCTTCTGTAAAAGAACTAAAAATATCCATTTTCTTTAAAATAAAAAGAAATAAAACACCTGCAAAAACCCTTAAAAGATTCATACTTAAATAAATTTTGGTTTTTTTAAAACAAACTAAAAAATTGCATAAAACTATAGAAAAAGAAGTTAAAAATAAACCTGTGGTTTCATAGAACAACAATATTTTAAATGTAGATCCTCTTTCTATTGTTTCTTTCATGAAATAGAATAAAATCTTGCGATAACAAAAAATATGAATCAAAGTGCCTAAAAAAGCTAAAACAACAATAGAAATCATAATTTTTTGAAAAATTTGAAAAACGCGGTTCATGTTTTTTTGCCCTAAATTTTGAGAAATAATAGCGTTTTGAGAATCAGCAAAAGAATTGATAATATTAGAAAAAATATTATTTATAGATACTGCCAAAATTAATTGAGTATCAATCACTTTTCCTTGTTCGCTTCCATAATAACGCGTCAAAGTTATACTAATAATTAATTTTCCTAAGATAAAGATTATATTGCTGATACAAATAGGAACTGCTAAGGGGACAAGTTTTTTCAAAAAACGTTTTTCAAAGTGAAGTTTTTTTAAAATAATTTTCAAAAAGTTGTTGTGGTTCCAAAATAAAAACCAAAAAGCAAATACAGTAACAATAGCGTGAGCCAAGAGGGTTGCATACCCTAAAGAGGTAATGTCTTCTTTCCAATTCCAAAAAAGATTAGATAAAATGACTTTAATAAAAACATTTAATGCAGTTGTGATTAAAATTATTTTATTGTTTCCTTTAGCTCTTTCTAAGGCTAAAAAAACTGTATTAATAATGATGCAAAAAATGGACAAAATAATTACAAAATAATAATTCTTCAATGATGTTTGATTTGCTGGATTGTTTTGTTTAATATCACAAATATTTTTTAAAATAGTTGTTTTTAAAAAAAATCCAAACAAGATAGTAATAACAAAACTTACAATGACAGTTAATATAAAAGTTTGCGAAAGATAAGAACGCATTTTTTCGATATTTTTGTTGCCGTAATTACGACCTACTAAAATTACACCAGCAGTAGCAATGGATGCACCAAAAGGGATAAGAATGTCTTTGACTAAGTGAATTCGATTCATTGATGGCAAAAAACACTTATCCACTTCGCCTTTGCTTGATTTGTAAAATAAAATATCATAAGAATTAAAAAAAACTTGAAAAACCAAATAAATAATAATAGGAAAGGTGACGTATAAAATAACTTTCCACAAATTGCCTTCTAATAAAAACTTTCTTTTTTTTTCTTCAGCAATCATAATTTTCTTTTTATTGATTTGATTTTTTTTATATATCATAAAACCTCCAATATAATAAATCAATAATTTTTTATTTTGATGATAAAATGATAAATTAAAAAATAATCTAGAACAGTAACAATACTATATATTTTACCATAAAATAAAACCTTTGCTGAAGGGAAAAGGATGGAATCAAAAACATAAAAATCAAAATTAAGCAATTTATACATTAAAAATGAAATATTTATTTTTTTAATTCTTCAATTTATTTAGTTTGATGACTTTTTTTAGATAATGATTTTTTGTTTCAATGTTTTTTCAAAGTTACCTTTATCGATCATTAATTTGTGGGATTTATAAATTAATTGTTGTCTTTATGACTTAAGAAAACAATTTTTTAAAAATTAGTTTTGGGCTCAATATTTCTTTCAATCATTGGTTTTTATTAACAACGGTTTTATTTAAACTTTTATATTGTGAGAAATAAAATAAATTGTAATTAATGTAGCAGTTACAATGGAAAAAAAGATAAATGGTAGTCAATATTTTGGTGCGTTAATAATTTAATTAATTATTTTTTTGAGATATTACAGTATTTAGGATATTTTTTTATTTTTTAAAAAAAATTTGGGACTGACTTATTTTTAGTCGGTCTTTTTTTGTACCCAATTTTATTATTAGAAATTTTATTATTAGAAATTTTAATTATTGGCTTTTGATTTTTTTGATAAATAAAATAATGTATAAATTAAAAAAATAATTTTCATATTTTTTCAAAAAAATATTTTCAAACAGTCCAAGAATAAAAGATAATGATTGAAGCCGAACAAGCTTTGATAGGAGTTTTACTTTCAGACTTTAAAAAAATAGATTCAGTTTGCGATATGATTTAAGAAACCGATTTTTAATAACGCTCATTGCCAATATATTTTTAAGGTAATAAAATTTTAAGGCGATGAAACAACTTCATTAAGATACCATGAAATAATTATGTTTCTGTTAGTTCTTCTTTAGAAACTAAAAAAATTTTGAAAATAACAATGGAATTGATTATTTAATTTATTTGGTTTATTTTTTTGAGGCTTTTGTTTTGCAATTTTTTCTATATTTTCCTTCATCTCGTGATACATTTTTTAATTTGTTTTAGAAACAATTTAACATATCTTGGTTTGAATGCGCTGTTCCGTTTTTTAATACAACTTTTTATTTATAAATTACTCTTTAAGACTTTAAAATTAAGTAGATAATTTCATATCTTTTCAAACTAACAAAGTAATTTCATTACACTTAAAAAGTGTCTAATGTTTTTGTATAATTTGCTAGTTTCAAAAGATATTTTTTTAATTTTTATCCTTACACTATATAGATAGGGCAAAAAAATCAAAAAGTCACCATAAAAATGACATGGGTTGCATTTTTTTACACAATAATGCGGAATTTTTAATTTTTTACTTAAAAAAATGTACAGTGAAATAACCTCTTTTAAAAAGGTTGCAGTTGAATTCGTCAATTAATTAAAATATTTATCTAAAAGATTGAGAATATTTTAAAGGCGATAAAGTATTTAATTTAGTTAAAAGCCATTTATGATTCCAAAAAGAAGTGAATCGATTGATTATTTTTTTGATTTTGCATGGAACTTGTTGAAATAAAAACGGATGCTGGTTGAATAAAATACTTTTCATCTGGCCAAAAAAGTTCTCAATCACGGCGTTATCGCGTGGGGTTGCTTTGCGGGACATGCTGATTAAAAACCTTTTTTTAGTTAAGGTTTGTTGTACTTTTGGGGATTGATAAACTAATCCTTGGTCGGAATGGATAACACAAGGTTCTTTTAATGGAGGTAGTTTTTTGATTGTATTTAAAATTAATTCTTTATCTTGGCGATTCGAAGTATGGGATGCGATAACTTGGTTGTTAAAAGAATCGATGATGGCAGAAAAATAGATAAAACCTTGAGAAGTTTGGAAATAAGTAATATCGGTGAATAATTTTTGCATAGGTTGGGAGGCGGTAAAGTCTTGATTGATTAAATTTGGTGCAACTTGGAGATTAGATTTTAAATTTTTATGATAATAATATTTATTTTTTTTAGGCCTTAACTTACAACAAATATTATTTTCTTTCATGATAAGATAAACTTTTTTCTTAGTAATGGGTTCGTTGAAAGTTTTTTGGTATAAATCAGTAATTTTACGATGGCCGTAAAAATATTGGTGGTGTAAACATAAAACTTTAATTCTTTTTTGTTGTAAAAAATATTTTGTTTGTTTTAATTTTAACTTTTCTTCAATTTTTAGCCAATAATAATAAGTACTTCGATTAATGCGAATTGTTTTTAAAATGGTAGTTAAATTTAGATCTTGAGAAAATTGTTTAACAAGTTTAAAAACTATTTTTTTATTAATAATTTGAATATGGAAAATCATATTTTGTAATAATCTTATTTTTTGCTTTAATTTTTGCAATTTTTGCATTATTAACACCAATTATCTTAATATTTTTTATTTAATCACAAAAACAATTATAACTCAAAAATGTATTTAAAATTGAATTTTAAAATATATTATAATAATTTCATATTTATTTAGTATCATTAATATTATTTATTTAATCTTAAATAAATAATATTAATGATTATGTTTCTAATAAGGTTAAACCCGAATTAATCATTACTAAACACAAACCAATTCAAAATAGCCTTGGAGGGCTTTTTGAATTGGTGTTTAGTTTTACTCATGGGTTTAACCTTATTAGAAACATACCATTATATATATAGGGCAAAAAAATCAAAAAGTCACCATAAAAATGACATGGGTTGCATTTTTTTACACAATAATGCGGAATTTTTAATTTTGAGAGGATGGAAGAAATAAAAAACCCCCCCTCTAGTTGAGGGGGGGTTATAAATTAGGTTTAAAAATGATCTGTTTTAGTTTATGCCAAAATTGTAAAAATTAAAAGTAGGTATTTACAAGGTTTTTTGAGAGTTCACTTAGAGACTAAATTGGATTTAAGGGGGGTATAAATTACAAATAGGGTAATAACCCTATTTGTAATTTAATCACAGCGAGAGGGGCAAAATAATGCGTTAAAGAGGCATGTTTGATTTTGGGGGGTTATAAAAAGTGTCAGTAGAAGAAATTATAATTATAATTTTATCCTCTTAATCTTAGTTTTGATGATTCTTCTGTTGGTTGAGTGTTAAATCTATTGTTTTCCAAAAGTCTGATATATTTTTGTTTTGGGTTGAAGTAAAGGTAGTAGTTTTTTATTTCGGATTTTGAATATCACGAATCTTTATCATTTACTTCAATTCTGGAGGTTTTTTGGGTGGTGGAGTGGTGTCATAAAAATTATAAAAAGTATTGTTTGAGCCAGAACATTCACTCCCATTGACGTACCATTCATCTATGAAAGTATTTATAACATAACGATATCTACATTTTCCCCCTTCTTCATTATAAATGTCTCTTGATGAACGACCAAATTTATCTCTTATTTCTCCAGCTGAATAAGAAATGCCAGGTTTAATGTAACATTGGTTTAACCAATTTACATAAGCATCACGATATTGTTTGGCGAGTTTAATTTGGAGTGTATCATTTTTACAAACTACAAAATAACAACAATCAGTAGTTTCAAAAGTATGTTTGACTATTTTAATCGGGAAAAGAATAGAAATTTTTTTATAAGCAGGAGAAGTAATTTCTATATAAGCATCACGATTTTCGCTTTGTTCTTCATAGTCATCTTCTTGAACTAGAGGAGGAAAAGTGTAAAGGTTGTTTTCTCGTTTCCAGTCACGAATAGCTTGGTAAGGATCAATAGCATCGGGTAATTTAATTTCTTTGATTCTTTTTTTAGTAGTGAAAGAAAAAAGATAGATTTTTTTGGCACCATTAGAGAGTTTCTTTAAATTGGTAAGCTCCACGAAAATGGCACCATTTGAGAACAACATTTTTTTCCAAAAAAAATATGATTTTTTGAAAAACCAAATTGTTTATTAATTACTTTTATTATAACATAATTAAAATTATTTGTCAAAATATAAAATATTAATTATTTTTAAATTTGTTGTTCTCAACCAGTACCATTTTTTTTGGTGGTTTTTTTTGAAGAAAAAATTTTATATTTTAATAGTACTTAATAGTATAATATATGTATATGTAATATAAAGAAAGAAATAAAAACTATTCAAAAGTTTTTATTTCTTTCTTTATATATTTACCATATATATTATACTATTAAAATATTATACTTGTCAATACTAAAATATAAGAAAAATAATTTTTTTACGCAATAATCACAAAATAATTGATTTAAAGAATTTTATTAATTATAAAAAAATAAATATTCAAAATATTACCTCTTAAATGATTTTATATTTACGATTTGATATTTATCATTCCCAACCCACTAAAAGTTTCATATAAGGGAAAAATTTTGAGTTTTAAGTGGTAATTATGCTTTTTTAAAAAGTTATTTTTTTAAGTTCTTTAAAAAAAACCTACACACCAGTACCATTTTTTTGGGGCAGTCTAGCCCAAATAAAAAAGACCAACTTTCAAGTTGGTCTTAATAATAAAAAAAATTGGTTATTCATCAAAATATATTAAATAATAAATCTTTTTAAATTTTCTTTTTAGTTTTAGAGTTTTTAGGAGCGCTGAAACATTCGCATATAAATAAAAATAAATTAAAGGTTTCTTCATTTTTTTTAACTTCAATTATCCAAAATGTTTTCTTGCGTTCGGATAAAGAGATAAAATTTTTACTTGCATTTACTTGATCTTTAATTAGTTTTGTTAATTTTGGTAAATCAATCTTTTGTTTATCGTTAAAAATTATTATTGCGAAAAAATCATCGTGTGAAGATCCAGAATATCCCATTAATTGTTCGAATGCTTCTTGTAAAATATTTTTGTTGTTTTTGTTACTCAATCTTTTGCATTCAATTAAATAATGTTTTCGGTTTTCTAACGGAAGAAAAATATCGGGATAACCTTTATTATTAAGATTTTCAACAAAAACAGTATTAAAAAAATGTCTTAAAGAAGTTGCAACAATACTTCGATAAGCTCTTTCTTTCGAATCTCTAAAATCTATTCTATATTCCCCGATATAATCACAACTATCAAAAATTATCTCGTTGATTTTATCAATTTTTTTCTCTTTTGAAATTAATTCTCTTTTACACTTTTGACAAAATTTGAAATTATCCATTTGATTTGTTTAAAAAAATCCTTTTTGAATTTTTACCACCAGTCTTTACCAAAAATACCAAATTTTTTTTTAAAATTTTTTTGTAATTCATCTTGTTTGATGGTTTCTAAAAGTTTATGATTTGAAAAAAAGTTTTTTAAATCTTCGTCTAAAATTGTGCTGTCGTTTTTTTTGTAACGATAATAATGGTAAGTTTCATCCCACGGAGTTTGTTGGTGAGAAATATTAGATAATTCAATAGCGGTTTTATTTTTACATAACAATAAAACTTCATCAATGATTTTCTTTCTTTTTTCGTCGGTTATTATTTTTTGGCTTCTCCCATCACATAATGGTTTTACAATCGGTTTTTCAAAATAATCTTTTAAAATAAAATATAATTCACCAAAAACAGGGCCATATTTCCAAGCTTTTGGACGTTCTAAAATTAATCTTTTTTTGTATTCAATTAAATATTTTACATAAGAATAATAAATTAACTTATGAAGTTTCATGTGAGTTAAATTTTCGTTGTTGTTTTTAAATTTTATAATAATATAATTTGTGACATCTAAAACATTAGGTTTGTTGTTGTTTTTGTTTACCACAGTTATCGCCTCCTTCTTACTTTGGTAAGCTCCACGAAAATGGCACCATTTGAGAACAACATTTTTTTCCAAAAAAAATATGATTTTTTGGAAAAAATAAATTGTTTATTAACTAATTATATTATAACATAATTAAAATTATTTGTCAAAATATAAAATATTAATTATTTTTAAATTTGTTGTTCTCAACCAGTACCACTTTTTAATTGGTTTTTTGAAGAAAAAAATTTTATATTACATATACATATATTATACTATTAAAAATTATCCTTGTCAATACTAAAATATAAGAAAAATAATTTTTTTACGCAATAATCACAAAATAATTGATTTAAAGAATTTTATTAATTATAAAAAAATAAATATTCAAAATATTACCTCTTAAATGATTTTATATTTACGATTTGATATTTATCATTCCCAACCCACTAAAAGTTTCATATAAGGGCAAAATTTTGAGTTTTAAGTGGTAATTATGCTTTTTTAAAAAGTTATTTTTTTAAGTTCTTTAAAAAAAACCTACACAAATTGCCCTCCATGATGAAGGGCTTATAATTTTAATTATTAATTAATATTTTTTGGTTTTAAATTCTTTGGGTGATAAATAATTTAGGACTTTCATTTTGCGATAAATATTATAATATTCAATGTAATCAGTAATAATTTCTATAATTTGAGATTCGTCTAAATTTTGCATTTTTTCATAATGGATAGTTTCACGTTTCATATTGGCCCAAAACGACTCCATACAAGCATTATCAGTTGGCATGGCTTTAGCTGAGAAACTAGTTATTAGATTATTAGCTTTTAATTCAGTTTGATATCTTTTAGAAGTATAAACACTTGCTCTATCGCAATGAAGAATGCAAGGGTTTATTAATGTAGGAATAATTTTTAAAGTATTAATCACAAAATCAACATCAGCAATTTTAGAAATGTTGTAACCAATAATTTCGCGGTTATACAAATCCATCATCGCTGAAACAAATAATTTTTGGTTATTTTTTCCAAAAGGTATATAAGTAATATCAGTACATAATTTTTCAAATGGTCTTGTGGCATGATAATTGTTTTGAATTAGGTTTTTTAAATTATTTTCTTTTTGAATAGCTAAATCATAATAATATTGAGGTTTTCGTTGTATTCTTTGTGATAATAACCCAAATTGATGCATCAGTTTTAAAACAGTTTTAGCGTTTATCTTAAATTTAAGGTCAATTAATTTTTGATGAACCACCCGATACCCAAGCCTTCTTTTTCTTTTGCCATCAGTTGTGATATATGAACCTTGTTTGCATATTTGAAACAAGGCTTTTTCCAATTCACTTTGAGGTCTAGGATGAAGACTTTGTTTAATCCATCTAAAATAACTAGTTTTTGAAATAGATAACCATTTAATCAATTGTTCTAATGAAGCTTCTTTTTGATATTTATTAATGATTTCTAAATATAATTTTCTATTTTTCTTGAAACTAGTTTTTAGTTGGTTTTTAATTGCGGTTTTAATTGGATTAATTTCTGAATCTTTAACTTTTCTTTTTCCTCTAATTGATTGTTCTAGCCTTTCTGCTCCTTTTAATTCATACCATTTAACCCATTGATAAATCTGACTCCGATTTTTAATCTTTAAGCTTTGTTGTATTTCTTCACATCTTTTGTCTTCCTGTTTCGCAAAAACAGCCTTTAATTTAACATCCAAAGAATATAATTTTAATTTTTTCTCCATTTCTAAACTCATTTCTGTTTTATTAACATAACTTTATTTTTTTAAGCTTTGATTGCTAAAAAAACTGTTTAGGTGGTTTTAATTAAAAAAACAACAATAAAACTTCTTAAAAGATTTTATTGTTGTTTTAAAATATTTATTAATTTTTATTTATTTTCATTATTTTTTTGTATTAAATTTCTTAGTATAAAGTGTGATATAACTTTGTTTCGGGTTGAAGTGAAGATAGTAGTTTTTCTTCTCTCTTTTTGGAAACCCAGAGTCCTTTGGGTCTATGATATGACAACGAACTTCATCCATGAAAAAGTCTTTATCTTCTTCAATTAACCATTTTGGGCCTTCGTATTCGAGGTCTGTGTAGTGGTTTGAACGGTTGTTGATGAAATTTATATCACCGAAATATGAATCATTACCTTTATGTTTCATATGGAAAGTATCAAAATAATCACTACTGCTGTCTTTTGTTTCCCATTTGTCAAAAGGATTTTTCATAAACGGCATTAAGTCAGTTGGCTCGTATTCACGATGATGACCGCCACCAAGGCCATTGAGGCCATAAAAAGTGTATTTAACTTTTATTTTCCATTCTCCCTCCTCAGCAACACCATCCATTACCCATTTGCCTTTATCATTTCTATAAGGTTTGTTATTTTCTTCAATTGGGTATTTTTTATTTCCTATATTTATTGATTCATAACCTTTCCATTCGTATTTACTTTCTGTTTCAAACCATTCAAATTCAATTTCTATCTTTGGGTTAGGAATAGTATAAGTTTTGGGGTTTGAATTTGTTATATCGTATTTATTGTCTAAAAATATAAAACCACCGAAAATAGCAAATATACTTATTATAATAACATAATGCCAAATCATTAACGTTTTTAAATTAACTTTTTTAATTCTATTTTTATTTTCTCGTTTTTGAACAAACCAAATCCATAGGGGGAATAATCCAAAAAAAACTCCTAAAATTACTATAATAACCGATTCTTTAAATAAATCCATACTATAAATTAACTTCCTTTTTTATTTTTATAACTTATCATAAATTGTATCATAATCCAATCTGGTAATGCAAAAAAACTGCATTACCAATTAAACCATTGTTTACCTGTGGCCCATTTGGTAGCAACAGCCGCAGCACCACCTGCAATTCCACCTAAAACCGTACCCCAAGGCCCCGCAGTACTTCCCCAAATAGCTCCTATCATCGCACCACCTGCAGCACCTACATATTTACTATTTTTGTCCCAATCTTCTTTTTTGTTATTTAATTCATTTAATCTATTGGTTAAATCTAAATTATCATTATTTAATTTAACAATCTTTTTATCCAATCTTTCTTTTGTTTCAACGTGCGCGTCTTGCTCTTCTTTTAATTGGGCTTTTAGTTTATTGATTTCATGCAGTAATTCTTTATTATTGCCACCCAAAGCACCACTTGCATCTTCAAGTCCTGCAATTGCCCCTTCTAGTTGTTGAATTTTCATTGCTTGTTGCTTGAAAGTTTCTATATTGTTTTCAATTTCGGCAGTTAATTTTATAATTTGTTCCGCTTGTTCTTGAACTTTTTGTTGCAATTGTTCTATTTCTTCGTCTTTTTGTTTGATTGTTTCTTGCAATTTAGTTTCGTTGGCTTCTAAGGTGTTAATTTTACCCTTTAATTCTTTTATTTGGGTTTCTTTGTGATTTAATTGTTGAACTAATGCATCATCAGCATTACCGTTTTTAACCAATTCAGTTTGTATCTCTTGTATCTCTTTTTCTAGTTGATTGTTTTGGTTTTTAGTTGCATCAAGTTCTTGTTGGATTTTTGTCAAATCATTAGTGTATTTTTCTTTTAAGTTTTTATTTTCTAATTTTAAAGTATCAATTTCACTTCTAAAACCTTGTTCTTTAATTTCTAGTTGTTGCATTTCGTTTTTTAAAGTTTTAATATGATTTGCTTTATTATTTAATTCTTGTTGTAAGCTATCATCTGGTGTTTGATTTTCTAACAATTGATTATATTCTTGTTGAGTGTTTTTTAAATTAGTTTTATAATTTGTTAATTCTTGGGATATATATTTTAATAATAGTTTGGCTTCATCAAGTTGGATTAAAATTTCAGGTGGTTCTAAATATGATATTGTTTCATCAAAAAAAAGGTCAGCTCCATTAGTATCATATGGTATTTTTGACATATTAATAAAAGGTTCGCAATAATATTTTCCTGGTGATAATTCTACACTTTCTCCTTGTATAGTATTTCTTTCAATCATCTCATTATATGTTCTTAGACTTCTTGGAATGTGGGGCAATCCAGTATTTGAAAAAACAATCTTTGGGACAATTTTATATGTAAAAGGTTTATCATTCCAAAAACAAGAGAATTGGATTTCTTTACTACTAGTGCCATAACTATATTCTTTTTGATTTTTTGATTTTTGCCAATCTGTTATTGTTGTTTCATTTTCTAAGTCTTTTATTATTTGTAATAAGTTATCTTTATTTACCGTTAAACCCCCTATTTTTTTGTTAATTTCGTCTAATTTTGCTTGTTGAGTTTTTAATTCTTTTTGTAGTTGTTTAGCATTTTCATTGTTTTTTTCAATTTGGTCTTTTAGTTTTTGGGTTTCTTCTTCTAGTTCAGCAACTGTTTTTTTGTAATTTGTAATTTGTCTTTGGATTTCTTCCAAAGTTTTTACATGTTGTTCTCTTAGGCTCATAGTTTCTTCTTGTTTTTGAGTTAATTGTTGTTTTAAGTTTTTTTCGTTTTCTTGTAATTGTTTGATTTCTTCTTCTTTAATTAATAAATGAGCTTGATAATTTACTTGTTTTTGTTCAATATTATTTCTTAAATTATTAATTTCTTCATTTAATTGCTTAACTTCATTTGCTGATAAATCTTTTTGTTCAGTTAATTTTCTTTCTTTTTCTTCTAATTCAACTTCTTTATCAAATATTTCTTGTTGTAAATTTTGTAAATCTTGTTTATTTGAATCTAATTGTTTTTCTAATTGGAATTTTTTGTTTTGTATTTGTTCTATTTCTTTATTTCTAGAAGCTAAATTAGTATTTATGTCCTCAATTTGCTTAGTTAATTGTTGTTTTTCAGCATCTGATAAGTTTTTTTGTTCTAAAAGTTCTTTTTCTAAATTATCTTTTTGATTTTTTATATTTAAAATTTCCAAAAGATGAGCTTGTAAATTAGCTTCAAAATAATTTCTTTCTTGCAACAATTGTGCTTCTCGTTCTTTTTCAATGGTCCTCAACTCCTCAACTTGTTTTTGCATGTCTGGATTCAATAAACTTTTATTATATTCTTCTTTGTTAATTTCTTTTTGTTTATGAATTGGTTGTTTTAAAGTTGGTTGAGGAGTTAGTGTTTCATCATTTAATTCAGTTGATTTTGTTTTTTTTTTTTTTGAGTTTCTTGAGTTTCAAAATCTCTGTTATTTTCAGTTAATTTATCTGGTTCAATTTGTTTGTTTGTATTGTCTACTTTGTTTTCTACTTGTTGTGGTGGAGATGTGTTTTTTGGTGGTTCTTGGTTGGTTTTTTCAGTAAGTGTAATAGTTCCTACATAAGCGATAGTACTTATTAAAACTGCTCCTCCTAAGAATTTGCCAATTCCTGGGATTAAACAACATGCAGCAGCAAGTAAACAACCACCAACAAGCCATAAAACTTTTGATGCAATAGCAGAATATTTGGGGTCTATTCCTGCATTTTCTAACGCTTTTTTGGTCTTGTCATCTAGATTATGACACATATGTTTAATAAATTGCCAACATGTATCAACAACTCCGCCAATTTTCCCAGCTAATTCAGGAAAAAACTTAGAAATTACAAGCCATATTCCTCCACCAATTAGTATGAATGGTAATAAAATAAGGGTTATTTTGACAATTGATTTGATTAATTTTACAAACCAATTCTCTTTTTTGGTTTCAACAATTATTTTAGTAGGTTGGATTTGTTTTTTGATTATCTTTTTTGAAGTTTTTTTTGTTTTGTTAATTTTGGAAACAACCTTTTTTGGAATTGGAGTTATTTTTTTAGTTTTTTTAGTAGGAAGTTTCGTTTTTATTTGTTTGGTATTTTTTTTAATTGGTTGGTTTAGTTTTGATTTTTTAGTTTTGATTATTTTTTTTGCCATTTTATTTTCTCTCTTTCTAATTTATTTTTAATTATTTTGTAAATCTATTATTTCATTAGTTATACTTAAAATATCTATTCCACAATGAAATATTTTATGCAGAAAATGAAAAAATTTTGTTTTGTTGATATTCAAAATTGAAATGGTATTTAAATTTTGAATTATTTGGGGCGTTGATACTGATACTATATTATTGTTTTCATCATATTTAAATGCGTTACAACGTTTTAAAGTATTATTATTTGGTGATGCGTGTATTTCTAAGGGATTTAAAAATATAATAATGAAAAAGATGGTTGAAATTAACACTGTTTTATTAAGTATTTTTAATTTCATTTTTTATCTCCTTTTTCTAGTTCTTCTTTGATTTTTTTTATTGCTATTTCTTTTTCTTCCTTTTCTTTTTCCAAATGTTGTAAGTTATTTTGTAAGATACTGACGTTAATTGGTGTGTTTTCTATATCTTTTTTAGTATTAAATTTCTTAGTATAAAGTGTGATATAACTTTGTTTCGGGTTGAAGTGAAGATAGTAGTTTTTCTTCTCTCTTTTTGGAAACCCAGAGTCCTTTGGGTCTATGATATGACAACGAACTTCATCCATGAAAAAGTCTTTATCTTCTTCAATTAACCATTTTGGGCCTTCATATTCAAGTTCTGTGTAGTGGTTTGAACGGTTGTTGATGAAATTTATATCACCGAAATATGAATCATTACCTTTATGTTTCATATGGAAAGTATCAAAATAATCACTACTGCTGTCTTTTGTTTCCCATTTGTCAAAAGGATTTTTCATAAACGGCATTAAATCAGTTGGCTCGCATTCACGGTGTTGTCCTCTACCAAGGCCATTGAGGCTGTAAAAGGCATAAAGTTTTTCAACTTTCGTTTCGTCTTTGGACGGTTTGAGGTATTTTAAAAAACCTTGTTTCCATGATTCATATTGTTCTTCACATTCTTTTCTGCGGGCTTTAATTTCTGTAATTGATTTGTTGATTCCTTGTTTAGTGTCGATTACTTCATCCAAATCAGAAGGCAACATTACTTCATGTTTTGGATTTAGGGTTTTGAATTTGTTTGTTTTATTATAAGCATCATTAATGATAGTTGTTAAATCACGGTTAGAGTAGTTTTTGCCTTTACATTTGTTTGCAATTTCTTTTAAATGAAGGTAAGTGTGATAACTGATTTGATAAGGTTCTATCAAGAATTTTAAGAAACCTTCAATTTCTTCATCTTTAATTAAATCAATTTTAATTTCTTTGCTAAAACGACTTCTGAGGGCTTTATCAATTTGGTCTAGGTGATTAGTAGCACCCATTAAGACAATTTTTTTATCAGAACGGTTAAAACCATCTAATTTAGTTAAAATATTATTGACAATATTAATACTTGTTTTATTAGTATTTTTGTCTTCACGGTTAGCCATGCCACTTATTTCATCAATAAAAATAATTGCCTTATTGTGGGATTCAGCATCTTTCCATATCTTTTCCCATTCTTCTACCCCTTCGCCGACATAAGTTTTATCTAGTTTAGAAGGTTCAAATTCAATAAAATAGGCGTTGCATTCATTACTCAATGCTTTCAGTAAAAAAGTTTTTCCCGTACCAGGCGGACCATATAATAAATATCCTTTGGGTCTTATTTTGTCAAAATTTACTAAATTATTATTGGATTCTTTAAAATAAAAAATTAAATCCTCTAATTGTTCTTTTTCATTTTCCATGCCATAAACGTCTTTAAAAGTAATTTCTTTTTTTGGGATTTTTTCAATATTTGGGTTTTTGATTACTTCAATTTCATTTTGAAGTTGTTTAATTTGTTTGTCAAATTGGATTAATTGACCGTCTAAAAATAAATCATAACTTTCGAGGTTTTGAGGATTTTCTTGGGGGTTGTCTTGATGTTTAATTATTAGTTTTTTGATGTTTTCTTTGTTGGCGTTATTATAATTTATTGCTTGTTGTAAATCAGATATTTTTTGATAAATATCTTTGAATTGAGTAGTTTTATTGGTTTCTGATTGGACATTTTCAATGATCTTCTTATTTCTTACTTGTGATTTTGTATTTTCCACTCTTTTTTTAGTTAATGGTTGGGTAGTTTCATTGATTTGGTCGCGTTGTTTTGATAAATCAGCTATTTGTTGGTTTAAGTTTATTATTTCAGTTTCTAATTGGGATTTTGTTTCATCGGTTAAATTAGTTTCTTTATTGATTAATTCTTTGCTTTTTTGGGCTAATTCTTGGTTGAGGTTGTTAATTTGAAGATTTAAAGTTTTGATTGTTTCTAAATTAGAGTTGATTTGTTGTGATAATTGGTTATCTTCTTCAATAAGTTTTTTGTTATTATTTATGTTTTGTTGATTGATTATTTCTAAATCTTTTAAACGTTTTTGAAGTTTATTAAGTTCTTCTTTTGCTTCTGAATCAAGTTGGTTATTGGGTGGTTGTGTTATTGTTGGATTTATTAATGGTTTGATATTGTTTTCTTTTTTAGTTATTCCAACAATAAATAAAATCAACAAAATAAAACCGAATAAAGCTAAGAAACTAAGATATATTTTGTTTTTAAGTTTCATTTTTTCTCCTTTCTAGAAAAATTATTTTTTATTAAAGTAGTTTAAAACTTGTGAATATAATAAGTCAACTTTTGTTTTTTTGAGTGAAAAAAGGGCAAAATTTTTAGTCTATTTTTTTGAAGTTTTAATGTTTTTTCTTAATTGTTCTGAATTAGATATTTTAAATCATTGCTCCTCTACAAAAATAATGCGGTTTTAAATTATTAACATTAAAAATTAAAATTTCTGAATGAAAAACAACGTTTTTGAAAACGTCTTTGGGAAGACTAATAATAGAAGAGATTTCGGGATATTCTTGATTTACAAATTTTTGTAATCGTTTGCTATTTAGTGATTGATTAAGTCTAAAACCATAAGGTGTGAATAAAACAATTGGAATATCTTTGCCAAAAATTTCAATTATTTTTTTTAACCACAACTCAGGCAATAATGGACGACCACCATATTTTTCCTTAACATAACTTTTAGTTTTAAAATCTAAATTAAAAGGTGGGTTTGTTATTACCAAAGATATTTTTTGTTTCTTTAAATCTTTTTGACTTAATTCTAAAAAATTTTTATGAATTAAATTAGGAAAAGAAGTTTTTTCTATATCAACCCCCAAAACATCAAAACCTTTTTCTTCCCAAGGCAATAATAAAGATCCTTCGCCAACGCTGGGGTCAAAAATCAAACCACGTTTGATTTGAGGTGATAAAATATCATATAGAAATTGCGATACCCAACTAGGAGTATAAATAGTAGATTTTTTTTCATTTTTGAAAAAATTATTTCTATCAACTCGATACATTTTTTATTATTCCTTTTCTATTCATTTTTTTATACTTTTTCTTCATTAAAATAAGATAAAATAGTTAAATTTTTATCAAAAGAATAAATAAATTTTTTTGGATTATCAGAATTAGACATTTATTTTTGAATCCTATTTAAATTATTTTTAAAAAAATCATAAATAGTTTGGTCTAAAATAACGTTTTTATCCCAAGTGATATTTCCATTGTAAGATAATTCCCATGGCAATTCTTGGTGAGTTAAATCTGACAATTCATTTCCAGTTTTCGCACCATATAATTCAATGATAAAATCAATATTTTTTTTTAAAGTAGAATTTATTTTGGTAGAATTTCCTTTTGGCGAAAGTTTATTAATCGGTAAATAAGTAAATTCTTTGAATTCATTATATAATTCAGGCAAAACTGGTCCATAAACCCAAGCTCTAAAAGAATCTTTAAAGTTTGGAAGAGAATTGTGTTTCATTAAATATTTAGCATAAGCATAATAAATCATTTTGTGTAATTTCATGTGAGTTGTTTTATGTGGATTGTTTTCAATAATATAATTTGCTACATCAAAAACGTTGATTTGATTATTATTTTTCATATTTATATTCCTCTTTTTTTTGTTTTATTATTATTTTCCATCGCCATCACTTGATTATTATCAATAAATAATAAACTTAAACCGCTAAATAAAATTATATTCAACACAAAAAAATCTATTTTTAATTTAAACATGAATTACTAAACTCCTTATTTTTTATTTATTTTAATTATTTTTTTGTATTAAATTTCTTAGTATAAAGTGTGATATATTTTTGTTTCGGGTTGAAGTGAAGATAGTAGTTTTTATCTTTGAAACTATTGTTTTCATTTTTTTTCTTTGTAATTTTCTAAATCATCCTTTTCTTTTGATTCGTTATTTGGATTTGGAATAATTGAAAACGAACTTTTAGTTTTGTTGTCTTTTTTTGGCTCATTTTTTTTATTGATTTCTGGCAATGGAAGAAAATTAAAAAAGATTTTTTTAATGATAAACATTAAAGAAGTTGTGAATAGGGCGCCAACGATAAAGCCAATAGCGAAATTTAGATCATTCATTTTCATCCTCCTTCTTAATAATTGGATTGATATTTCGCGATTTTAGATGTTTTTTTCTTGCTTTTTTCTCTTGCCAATGAGTAACTTTAACTCTTTGCATTTCTATTTGGGATTGGAGTTTTTCTTGGTTTTCATTGATTTTATCTAGTTTTTTTAATAATTGTTTTTCTAAATATTCTTGTTTAGCATTTTGGATTTCTAAGTTTTGTAGTTTTTTGTTGGGGAAAAAGATACCCAAAATTAAATCTTTAATAAAAACAATAATGTTTTTAATTAATTTAAAAATTGGTTTGAAGCCCGAAATAACAAGAATAGTGAAAAGTGTTGTTTGGATTCCATCCATTCTTCGTTCAAGGATTTCGGTAGTGCTAAACCCTTTGGAGTAATTTAGAATAAAATTGCTAATTGTTGCAAATATTGAAAAAATAAACATTATTTACCTGCTTTCTTAGTAATTTTTTTGTATTTGGTGTTTTTATATTTGTTTTGTTTTTTTAGTTTTGATTTGGAACGATCTTGGAAATAAGTTCCGTTAAATGCTTCTGACATGCCATCGCTCATATTATTCATTCTCCTTATTATTTTTTTTATCAAGTTTTTCTATTGATTCATCTAGTTTTTTATGTGTTTCATTGAATCGTTCTTGGGTTTGTTTTTTAGCATCATTAACTTCATCGCTAACTTTATTAAAATTTTTTTCTAAATGTTCGCTTTGGGATAAACCAATTTGACGAGTTAATAAATAAGTGATGAATATTGACAGAAAAATAATAATTATATGAAAAAATATTTGATGTTTTTTAATTTTTTTCATTTTTTAAACCAACTTTCTTTTTTTATTTTAATTTAAGGTTTTTAACTTCATCTTTGATAGTTTGAGAAAATTTGAAATTTACCACGGTTTTTGCAGGGATTCTGAGTGGTTTACCTGTTTTAGGATTTCGTCCTTTATGGGCTTTTCTTGATTTTAAGATGAATTTACCAATTTTGGGCGAAATTATTACTGCTTTGTTTGATTTGATTGCTTCAATTAAAGCATTTTCAAACGAATTGTAAAAATCTTGGGTTTGAGTAACCGAAGTATTATGCATTACTGCGAGGTTTTTGATTAATTCTTTTTTTGTTAGTTTTTTGAATTTTTCTTTTTTAGTCATTGTTTTTGCTCCTTTCTTTTATTTATATTTTTTATTGATTGTTCCATCGGAGTTGTAGTAAGTTCTTTTAAACAATTTACCATTAGGATGGTGTTTGTATATAAAAGCTATTCTTTTGCGATCGAAGGAAAAACCAGTTCTTTTAATTAATTTGTTTGTTTTGGGATGGTACTTAAATTCAGTAATAAAGTCAATTGTTTTGCCATCAGTTCTGTATAAAGTTTGTTTGGTGTTTCTTCCTGTTTGGGGGTGGTATTCGTTGATGGACCAAATTGTTTTTCCGTCGTCATAATAAAAAATTTCTGTGGTTAATTTACCATCAGAATTATAATTTGTTTCTTTAATTACTTCTTCTGTTTGGGGGTTGTATTCGGTGATGGATAAAATTGTTTCCCCATCTGAGTAGTATTCGTTCCATTTGGTTTTGTTGCCTGTTTGAGGATCATACTCGATAATGTAATCTATTGTTTTTCCGTCGTCGTCATAATAAGTTTCTTTGATTGGTACTTCCATTTCCAGATCATATTCAGTAATAAAGTAAATTGTTTTGCCATCGGAATAGTATTGGGTTTGTTTGGTTAATTTACCTGTTTGGGGGTTGTATTTTCTGATGTAATCAATTGTTTTTCCGTCGGAGTTGTAAAAGGTTTTTTGATAATTAAGGTAATAAAAAGTTTTTTGATAATTCATATTATTTATGCTCCTTTAATTAAAATATTTGTTTGTTTTGGGATGGTACTTAAATTCTGTAATATAGTCAATTGTTTCACCATCGCCATCATAAAAAATTTCTGTGGTTAATTTACAATCAGAATTATAATTTGTTGGTTTAATTACTTCTTCTGTTTCAGGGTGATATTCAGTGATGTAATATATTGTTTCCCCATCTGAGTAGTATTCGTTCCATTTGGTTTTTTTAATAATTTTATAAAAATGTTGTTGATATCCTAAGAATCAATAATGAAAACCATTCATTTGAAAAAATATAATCAATTATTTTATCCACAAAATGAGAGATAAAAAATGACAAAAAAATGAATGAAAATATAGAAGAAGTATGCAAACTCAAATAACAAATAAGAATACAAAATGATAAAGATTTAAAAACAAAAGATAATATTTTTGCCATATTGTTGAATCCTTTCTAATTTATTGTCTAAATTTAATTTAATCGTTGTCGCTTTCTAAATTGTTTTTTGATTCGTTATTTGGGTTTGGAATAATTGAAAACGAACTTTTAGGTTTGGTTTTTTTTATTGATTGTTCCATCGGAGTTGTAGTAAGTTTTTTTAAACAATTTACCATTAGGATGGTGTTTGTATATAAAAGCTATTCTTTTGCGATCGAAGGAAAAACCAGTTGTTTTAATTAATTTGTTTGTTTTGGGATGGTACTTAAATTCTGTAATATAGTCAATTGTTTCACCATCTTCTCGGTATTTAGTAAATTTAATTAATTTACTTATTTGGGGGTTGTATTTTCTGATGTAATCAATTGTTTCACCATCGCCATCATAAAAAATTTCTGTGGTTAATTTACCATCAGAATTATAATTTGTTTCTTTAATTACTTCTTCTGTTTGGGGGTTGTATTCGGTGATGGATAAAATTGTTTCCCCATCTGAGTAGTATTCGTTCCATTTGGTTTTGTTGCCTGTTTGAGGATCATACTCGATAATGTAATCTATTGTTTTTCCGTCGGAGTTGTAATTTGTTTGTTTGGTTTTGTTGCCTGTTTTGGGGTTGTATTCGGTGATTAAATTAATTGTTTTGCCATCAGTTCTGTAGAAAGTTTGTTTGATTGTTTCTTCTGTTATGGGGTTGTATTCGTTGATGGACCAAATTGTTTTTCCGTCGGATAAGTAATAGGTTTTTTTGGTTAATTTACCATCTGGGGTCCATTCAACAACAGATTTCTTTGTTTTGTCATCAGTGTATCTGTAGACAGTTTGTTTGGTTATTTTACCTGTTTGAGGGTTGTATTCGTTGATGTAATCAATTGTTTTTCCGTCGTCATAATAAAAAGTTTTTTGATAATTCATATTATTTATGCTCCTTTAATTAAAATATTATTTTAAAATCCATTCTTTAGGATTACCAATTCCTATAAAATTACAAAAATAATTTTTGTTCTAAATCATTTAAAATTTGTTGGTAATTACAAGTTAAATTTCTTGTTTTAGATAAATATAAAATAATGTTTTTTTGTTTCACAAAATTGAAATATAACTTTTTGAGTTGACATTTCTTTTATTATTTTTGTTATATTATATGTTTTTTAGATAAATAACATTGTTTTAATGTTGAATCTAAAATAGAGTTTTGTGAAACATCTTTCTTTTTATAACTTATTCGCCAAGGACCATTTTCTTTATGAATAAAATCATATATTCGTCTTAATGGTTTAGAACCATGTTTTTTTAAAATCCTATTCATTATTTGGATATGTTCTTTGGTAAATTTATTTTCATCGTATTTTTGAGAAAATGTTATTGTTTTATCAAATTTGGTGGGATATTTAATTTGTTCTAAATATAAAGGCAATGAAATAGGACCTTCTTCCCAAGCCTCAAAATCATTTTCAAACATAGGAATGTTGTATTTAAGTAAATATTTACAATATGTCAAAAATACTAATTTTTGGATTTTCATACGAGTAAAATCATCTTTGTTTTGGTGTTTTACTAAATAAGTTGCAACATCTAGAATATCTATTTTATTAGGTTGCATAGTTATTTGCTCCTTTATTGTGTTATAAAATTATACTTTTCTATTTCTTTGAGAATAATAATTTTGAATAAGTTTATCAGGTAAAAAAGGGGTTTAGTTTATATATTAATGAAAAAGTTTTTTTCTTCTTTAATTGTTCCGTCAGAATTGTAGTAGGTTTCTTTGATTGGTGCTTCTTTTTCAAGATCATATTCAGTAATACAGTTAATTGTTTTACCATCTTTATGGAACCAGGTTTTTTTGGTTATTTTGCTTGTTTGGGGGTCGTATTCGGTGATGGAATCTATTTTTTTGCCATCTTCACGGAACCAAGTTGATTTATTTAATTTGCCATCAGAGTAATATTCAATAAAAAACCTCTTTGTTTTGCCGTCGTCGTCATAATAAGTTTCTTTGATTCTTTTACCTGTTTTGAGGTCATATTCTTCGATGGCATAAATTGTTTTGCCATCGTCATAATAAAAAGTTTTTTGATAATTCATATTATTTATTTCCTTTAATTAAAATATTTTTTTGTTGATTAAAATTTTCATTATTTGGGCTAAATTTTCTTTTTGCGAGTTGGTTGCGTTAATCATAAAATAATTACAATTTTTGTGGTTGCAATTTGCATCATTACAGTATTTATGTTGGTTTAAATAATGTTTGCGGACATTTTCAAAATAATTTAAGGGTTTTTTCTCAATGAGGTCTAATTTATGATTTGCTTGGGTTTGTTTGCGTTGTATCCCAATTTGAGGGTCAATATCTAAGTAAAAAGTTAATTTAGGTTTAATTAAGAAATGATTGATGATTTTTGAAGTAATTTTGTCATCATAATCTATGTAATTACCTTTGCTTTGATATGCAAAAGTGGAATCATACCAACGGTCAACTAGAACAAGATAACCACCCAATAAAGCAGGTATTATTAATTCATCTTGGGTTTGCATCATGTTGGCGAGGCTTAATAAATATTTAGTTTTAGGGCTTATTTTGGATTGATGTAAAAATAAATTTCTGATTTCTTTTCCAACAATGGAACTGCCTAAACCTTGAAAAACTTTGATTTGATAGCCTTTATTTTCAAAAGAATCTTTTAATTCGTTAATTAAAGTAGTTTTGCCACTTCCGTCAATACCTTCAAAACTAATTAATTTATTTGTCATTAGAGCGAACCATCTTTTTAATTAAATTAATAGGTGAAAAAGGAATGAATTGGTTGGTTAGTAAGTTTTGTAAGAAGATATTGGCTGAATTGGAAAATAAATCGATTACTTTGTTAATTGATTGTACTTTACCATTTTTAATTTTATTATTTAATCTTTGAGTTTCGGATTCATCATTTGTTAATAAATAGAAGTCAAAACGAGTGTCTAGTTTTTTGATTTGTTCCCCTTCTAATATTGATTGTTTGTAACGTTCACGAAGGCAAGTTTTGAAATTGAAAGCAATAATGCGTTTAGTTTTGGTAAACAATACCAAATCAAATCTAATATCAGGAATAAAAAATAAATATGATTGAGGATATAAATATTTAATTCCTTTGTGATTTAGATAAAGCAAAATTAAGTATTCGTTAATTTTTCCGCGAATTGCTTTTTGACTTTGAGAGTTGTGTTGATTGTTGGTTAAATATGCATTGAGTATATTATGGCAATCAAACATATACCGATTAAAAGCTTTGTTGAAAAAAATTGGTTGAACTATTTGTTTGGTTATGTTAACGCACAAAGATTTATGATTAAAAACGTTAATATTATTAAAATCTAAATTAGATATTTGTTGCATTTTTTACTCCTATTTTATTCTTATTCTTTTGCTTCAAATCTTTGGATTTGTTTATAAAAATTAAAACTACATTCACCTAATTGACCGCTACGGTTTTTGGCAATAATTAAATTGGTATGTGGGTCAATATCAGGTTTTTGATAATAACTTTCGCGGTGCAAAAACATCACAACATCAGCGTCTTGTTCGATATTTCCAGTATCTTTTAAATCGGATAAAACAGTGAGGTGTTCCAAAACTTTGGACAACTTTTTACTTTTTAAAAATTCTTTAAGATTAACTTAATAGTTAGTCTTTTTTTCTTTTCAAGACTAAAAAAATAATTTCATATCTTTTCAAAAAATATTTTTAGGAAGGAATAAAATGTTAAGACAAAAATTATTTAAAGATTTTTTAAAAAATAAAAAGAATTTAGCAATTCGCGATCAATTGATTGAAATGCATTTAAAAGAACCTTTTTCATTAGTAAAAAACATAGTTAAACAATTTACATATTTCCCTAAATCACTCCAAAGAGAGGATTTATACCAAGAAGGAATTTTAGGTTTAATTAAAGCTTTAGATGATTATGAAGATTTTGGTTATGATTTTATTGTCTATGCTATCCCAACAATTAAAGGTGAAATTACAAAACTTATCAGAGGCCTACAAACCACTTCCATGTCCAGAGAGGATTTTCGGAAAGAAAAACAAACAAGTAATATTCCTTTAGAAGAATGGGAAGAAGCAACGCAACCCAAGTGGAGCACAATCCTCAACCCCCATCAACTATGGCTAAACCAAACTAATCATGAATTATTCTTAAAAAACCTTAAAAATATTTTAAATCCCCAAGAATTTGACATTATTAGATTAAGTTTTGGGATTCCTTTGGGAAACGTTAATGAAGAACCTCAAATTGAGTATTCCAACAAAAATATAGGAAAAATGTTAAAATTATCTTCAAGGCAAGTAGTGATTATCAAAAACGAAGCAATTACTAAATTACAAAAAATATATAAAGAAAGAAATAAATAATATGAATTGTAAAAAAAATAAAACTACTTACTACAATTACAATATTGATGGTAAAACAATTTACGCCATTCAAGAACATGATCCCGATACATGGAATTTTATTAAAACAACTTGGTTTAATAAAGATGGCAAAACAATTGACTTTATTACCGAGTATGACCCCATAACAGAGGAACCAATCAAAGAAACCTACTACAATTCTGACGGAACAATTAAAGAAGAAAAAACTTTTTAATTAATATATAAACTAAACCCCTTTTTTGAAGGGGTATTTTTTATACCGAATTAGTAAATAGAAAAGTATAATTTTATAACACAATAAAGGAGTTGATAACTATGCAAACTCATAAAATAGATATTCTAGATGTAGCTACTTACTTAATAAACCACCAAAATAAAAATGATTATACACCTTTAAAACTTCAAAAATTAGTTTTTTTTGTATATGCTAAAAATTTAATAGATACTAACCAATCTATGTTTAATAATGATTTTGAATCTTGGGCTTATGGTCCAGTTTCACCTAAATTATATACTAATTTACCAAAAGACAAAAAACCATTAAATTATCAACAAAAAATTAAAGAAAATTATGATCAAAACATTTTTTCCCAACAAGAAAAAGAAATTATGGATTATGTTATAGAAAAATATGATCCTAAAACAGCTACCGAATTAGTAAATATAACACATAGACCAAATTCTCCTTGGGAAAGAAGTTATATATCGCAATATTTTGCTTTAAATAATATTCCTGATAAACTTATTCAAAATTATTATTCTCAAAGAAATAGAAAAGTATAATTTTATAACACAATAAAGGAGCAAATAACTATGCAACCTAATAGGAGCAAAACCGATTTTATGTTAAAATTCATATTTTAATTTGTAAAAAAATAATATAATAATTAAAAAAAGAAAGTAGTTTAAAAAATGAAAAATGCAACTTCTTTTGATACATTTTTAAACATCAAAAATGTCAAAGGTTTAGATTTTTTAATTAATGAATTAAAAGCGAGAATATAATATGAATAAAAATACTATTGCTGAAACTTTTGCTGGTGCTGGCGGTTCTCATTTAGGGTTTATTAATAATGGTTTCGTAAGCGTTTATATTAATGAATTTGAACCCAATTGTATTCAAACTTTGAAATTAAATTTTCCTTTATTAGAAAAAAAATGTTATATAGACCCAAGAGATATTAATGATATCTCAATTAATAAAATCTCAATTATAAATGTTGATGTTTTATTTGGTGGTATTGTTTGCAAAGGATTTAGTTTAGCAGGTCAAAGAAAACCCACCGATAAAAGAAATTATTTATATTTAAAACAATTAGAATTTGTTAACCATTTAAAACCTACAATTTCTATTATTGAAAATGTTCCTACTTTTTTAACTACTAAAATCTTAAAAAAGGAATTGATTCCTCAATTTGAAAAAGAAATTGATGATATTTGGCAAGAATACGCTCAACTTCAAGCCAAAAAAGGTAGCAAAAGAAAAAAGAATTTATCTCATGAATTAGAAAATAAACGTCTTTTGGAATTAAAAAAACAAAAAAATGATTTATTAAAAAAATTAGAAAAACAACAAGTTTTAATTTCTGTATTTGATGATATTAAAAATAAATACGATAAAATGGGTTATAAAGTTTACCATCAAGTATTAAATTCAGCTTGGTATGGTGCAGCTACTGCTAGAAATAGAGCTATTATAGTAGCAGTTAAAAAAGAAATAAAAAAAATTTTTACCTTTCCTAAAATCACTCATTTTCAAAAAGATAATCCATTAGGGAATATTAATGGAATGAGTTTTTGTGATAATTTACTCCCTTATACTACTGTAGAAGATGTTTTCAAAACCATTGATTATAATAATTTAGATGATTTAGATAATATACCGATGTCACACAATCCCAAAACTATTAAAAGATTTGGTTTTATCCCTGAGGGAAAAAATATTTCTCATATTATTGACCAATTACCAAATGAACTTAAAATTAGTAGTTTTTATTCTCGTGGAAGTGCTACTAGATTATCTAGACACAAACCATGCGGCACTTTGGTTCCAGGACATAGTGCTTTACCTATCCATCCTTGGTTGAATAGAAGCATCACAATAAGAGAAGCCGCTGCTTTAAGTGGATTTCCATTAAATTATAAATTTTATGGGAGCCATTCAAATAGGTGTGAACAAATAGGTAACGCAGTACCTATTTTACTATCTAATGCTATTGCTAAAAAAATAAAAAAATTTTTAAAAGAGGTAAAAAGTGAATGAAAACAAATTAACGGATTTAATTCTAAAAGATGATAATTTTAAAAAAAATTTTGCTCGTTTATTAAATATCGATCTAATAAAATAGATATTCTAGATGTTGCAATTTATTTAGTAAAACACCAAAACAAAGATGATTTTACTCGTATGAAAATCCAAAAAATAGTATTTTTGACATATTGTAAATATTTACTTAAATACAACATTCCTATGTTTGAAAATGATTTTGAGGCTTGGGAAGAAGGTCCTATTTCATTGCCTTTATATTTAGAACAAATTAAATATCCCACCAAATTTGATAAAACAATAACATTTTCTCAAAAATACGATGAAAATAAATTTACCAAAGAACATATCCAAATAATGAATAGCATTTTAAAAAAACATGGTTCTAAAACATTAAGACAAATATATAATTTTATTCATAAAGAAAATGGTCCTTATAAAATAAGTTATAAAAAGAAAGATGTTTCACAAAACTCTATTTTAGATTCAACATTAAAACAATGTTATTTATCTAAAAAACATCTAATATAACAAAAATAATAAAAGAAATGTCAACTCAAAAAGTTATATTTCAATTTTGCGAAACAAAAAACATTATTTTATATTTATCTAAAACAAGAAATTTAACTTGTAATTACCAACAAATTTTAAATGATTTAGAACAAAAATTATTTTTGTAATTTTATAGGAATTGGTAATCCTAAAGAATAGATTTTAAAATAATATTTTAACTATTATTTATTCTTTTTTATCTCTTAAACCATTAAATTAACAAGTAAAAATTAACTAAAATATTCTTTCTTGCAACCCTTAGACTCTTCTAATCGAGAGTCTTTTTTTATGCAAAAAATCTAAAATCAAAAAGGATTTAAAAATACAAAAACAAAGCAAATATAATAACATAAATGAATAAATAACCCAAATCAAAAAAAAGGAGTTTGAAAGATGATTGAAGCCGAACGCGCATTATTAGGGACACTATTATTAAAACCAGAAAAAATGGATGCTGTTATAAATTCAGTCAACACAAACAATTTTTCCAACCCCAAACATCGTTATATCTTTGAGGCAATGAAACAACTAAAAATACAAAATCGCGAAATTGATTATGTTACGGTGGGTTCTGTTTTAGAAACTAACAATTTATACAAAACTAAATGGACTGATTATTTAATTGAATTAGTGGAGATGACCCCTGCAAGTGAATATTTAAAAACATACATTGATTTAATTACAGAAAATGCCCTTAAAAGAGATGTGTTAGGATTAATCAAACAATTACCAACCGCATTATCAAAAACTAAAAATATTCACAATTATTTGCAAGCAGTCAAAAACCAAGTAGAAAGTTTTATGCAAAAAACTAAATCTCCCTTCGTGTCTATAAAAATGTTAAGTCCTTATGTTTGCCAAAGTATTTTTAATGATGACAACCCCAACCAATTTATAGGAATAAAAACAGGCTTTAAAAATCTAGATGAATTAATTTCTGGTTTCAAACCAAAGGAATTAATTATCTTAGGAGCAAAAACTGGGATGGGAAAAACTGCTTTTATGTTAAATTTGGCTTGTAATATTGCAAAAAACTTTACTAGCAACCCAGAAAACCAAAAAGCAGTTATTTTTAGTTTAGAGATGGCAGCGGAACAATTAGCATTTAGGCTACTTTCTTCTGCTTCTAAAATCCCTTTAAAACAACTCCTACACAAAAAAATAAATAAAGATGAAAAATTACAGTTACTTATCGCTGATGACGAAATCACGCAATTAAACATTTTAATCGATGATGATAGAAATAACAAAATTAAAGATATTGAAACCAAATGCCGTCAAATGAAATATAATGAAGGACTTGATATTGTCTTTATTGATTATCTCCATTTATTAAAAGACGACCAAAGTTTTAATATATACCAAGCAATATCTGAAATTTCACGCAAATTAAAAAACCTAGCAAGTGAACTTAATATTCCAATTGTAGCTTTATCTCAATTTTCAAGGGATATTGAAAAAAGAGTAGACAAAAGGCCTGTTTTATCCGATTTAAGAGACTCAGGATCGATAGAACAAGACGCTGATATTGTGATGTTATTACACCGCGAAAGTTATTGGCAAAAACCTGATAACAACCCACATACGAATTTAATTATTGCCAAAAACCGTAGCGGTCAAAAGGGCGAATGTAATTTTAATTTTTTTCAAGAAATCCAAAGATTTGAAGCAAAAGAATAAGAATAAAAAAAGAAAAGAAAAAAATGAAAAAATTAACTAATCTAGATTTTGAAAATATTAACGTTTTTAATCATAAATCTTTGTGCGTTAACATCACCAAACAAATAGTTCAACCAATTTTTTTCAACAAAGTTTTTAATCAGTATATGTTTGATTGTCATAATATACTCAATGCATATTTAACCAACAACCAACACAACTCCCAAAGTCAAAAATCAATTAGAGGTAAAATTAACGAATACTTAATTTTGCTTTATCTAAATCAAAAAGGAATTAAATATTTATACCCTCAATCATGTTTATTTTTCATCCCCGATATCAAATTTGATTTAGTGTTGTTTACCAAAACTAAACGCATCATTGCTTTCAATTTCAAAACTTGCCTTAGAGATAGATACAAACAATCAATAGTAGAAGGACAACAACTAAAAAAACTAGACACTCGTTTTGGGTTTTATTTGTTAACAAATGATGAATCCGAAACTCAAAGATTAAATAATAAAATTAAAAATGGTAAAGTACAATCAATTAACAAAGTAATCAATTTATTTTCCAATTCAGCTAATCTCTTTTTACAAAACTTACTAACCAACCAATTCATTCCCTTTTCACCTATTAATTTAATTAAAAAGATGGTTCACCCTAATGACAAATAAATTAATTAGTTTTGAAGGTGTTGACGGAAGTGGCAAAACTACTTTAATTAATGAATTAAAAAAATATTTTGAAAATAAAGGCTATCAAATCAAAGTTTTTCAAGGTTTAGGCAGTTCCATCGTTGGAAAAGAAATCAGAAATTTATTTTTACATCAATCCAAAATAAGCCCTAAAACTAAATATTTATTAAGCCTTGCCAATATGATGCAAACTCAAGATGAATTAATAATCCCTGCTTTATTAAGTGGTTATCTTGTTATAGTTGACCGTTGGTATGATTCCACTTTCGCATATCAAAGCAAAGGCAATTACATAGATTATGATGATAAAATTACTTCAAAAATTATCAATCATTTCTTAATTAAACCTAAATTAACTTTTTACCTAGATATTGACCCTCAAATTGGGATACAACGAAAACAAACCCAAACAAATCATAAATTAGACCTCATTGAACAAAAACCCTTAAATTATTTTGAAAATGTCCGCAAACATTATTTAAACCAACATAAATACTGTAATGATGCAAATTGCAACCACAAAAATTGTAATTATTTTATGATTAACGCAACCAACTCGCAAAAAGAAAATTTAGCCCAAATAATGAAAATTTTAATCAACAAATAAATATTTTAATTAAAGGAGAAAAATAATTATGAATTATCAAAAAACTTTTTACGACGACGATGGTAAAACAATTGAATTTATTAATGAATATAACGCTAAAAAAAGTAAATGAAACAAATACATTGAAAATTAGAAAGGAGAAAGTGTTATGAGTGTCATATTTTGGACTTGTTTATTTGTCATTTTTTATCTCTCATTTTGTGGATAAAATAATTGATTATATTTTTTCAGATGAATTTATTTTATTGATTCTTAGGATATCAACAACATTTTTATAAAATTATTAAAACTTTAATTAGTAAAAAAATAATTCAAATAAATAAAGGAGAATAAAAATGATTTTAACTCCCAAACACATTTTAATATTGTTAAGTATAACATATTTAGGATTTATCATAACAAATCTAATGACCTTATTTTTTGATTTTAATTTAGGAATCAAAGCAAATACAGCTATTAGTCTTGTTTCTGATGTTGTCTTTTTGATTTATATTTGGGTAAAGGAGTTTAATAATGAAAATACCATGGATAGGCAGTAAAAAGAAAATGTTGCCTCAATTATTAAAATATATTCCAACAAATTATAACAATTATTATGAACCCTTTTTAGGAAGTGGGGCTTTATTCCAATCTCTTACTCCCTCAACTGTCACCTTGAACGATAATGATATCAATTTAATACAACTTTGGAAAGATATGTTGGCACAACCAGAATTGTTTTGCGATTATGTGCGTAAATTTAAAGACAAAATATATGTAAATAAAGATCAAAAGACGCAAAAAGAATCATTTAAACATTTGGTAGAAAAATTTAATAAAAGTAATTTGGGTGCTTATAAAAGTGCCCTTTTTTACGTTTTATTGAAATATGCTTTTCGGGGCATTTTCCGATATCGCTCTGATGGAACTATTTATTTAGGATACAATTTTTCATCTCGTTTCAAAAACCCTATAATTGATTTATTAGAAATACAAAGAATAAAAACCAATGTTAAGAATATAAAATTGTTAAATGGCGATTTTGAAAGTGTCATTAACCAAACCCAAAGCAACGATTTTATATTTGTTGATCCTCCGTATTGGCGTGAAGGGATTAAAGATAAAGTCTTTTATCAAAAACCTTTCACATTTGAAGATCACAAAAGACTTTATAAAAGTTTAGAGATGGCAAATTATCGCAAGGTAAAGTGGTTGTATACAAATTATAATTCGTCAAAAATAACTGAATTGTTTAAAAAATTTCACATTCAACCCATTCAAACCACTACAAAACACAATTTAACTTCAAAAGGGATATCGCAAGAAGTTATTATTAAAAATTATTAAAAAGAACAAATAATCAAAATTTTAATCAACAAATAAATATTTTAATTAAAGGAGAAAAATAATTATGAAAAAAGAATCTATTAATGTTTTTGATGTTGCAAATTATATTATTATAAAATTTAAAAACAACAACCAAAATTTAACTCACATGAAGCTACACAAATTAATTTATTTTTCTTATGTAAAATATTTAATTGAATACAAAAAAAGATTAATTTTAGAGCATCCAAAAGCCTGGAAATATGGACCTATTTTTGGAGAATTATATGTTGTTTTAAAAGATTATTTTGAAAAATCGATTGTAAAACCATTATGTGATGGGAGAAGTCAAAAAATAATAACCGACGAAAAAAGAAAGAAAAACATTGATGAAGTTTTGTTGTTATGCAAAGATAAAACTGGGAAGGAATTAGCTAATATTTCTCACCAACAATCCCCACAGGACGAAACATACCATTATTATCGTTACAAAAACAACAACAGCACAATTTCAGATGAAGATTTAAAAAACTTTTTTTCAAATCATAAACTTTTAGAAACAATCCACCAAGATGAATTAAAACAAAATTTTAATAAAAAATTTGGTATTTTCGGTAAAGACTGGTGGTAAAAAAATCAAAAAGGAAAATAAATAAAATGAACCAAACAAAACAAATTAACGTTTTTGACGTTGCCCTTTATATCGTCAAAAACAACCCTTCTTCAACTACTAAAATGAAACTGAATAAAATGATTTATTACGCTCATGCCAAACATCTAGTACAAACCAAAAAACCTCTTTTAAAAGAGCAAATACAAGCCTGGATTTATGGTCCTGTCTTTCCTGAATTATGCAAGCAATTAAAAGATTTTACTTATCAACCAATAAATCCCGAAGTTTTAGCAATGGGAGATATAACTAAAATAAATGCAACTCAAAAACAAATCCTTGATTTTATGATTTGGTTATACGGCGATGCATCACCTAATGATTTATCTTCTCAAACTCACATGGAGCACCCATGGATAAAAAGTTATTACAAAGATTATGATTCTGGTTGGTCTAAAAAGATTATTAAAAACAAAGACATTTTAGAATATTTCTCTGAAAACAATAAAAATATAGGAGCATAAATAATATGAATTATCAAAAAACTTTTTATTACCTTGACGGAAAAACAATTGATTACACCAACGAATACAACCCCCAAACAGGTAAATTAACCAAACAAACTTTATACAGAACTGATGGCAAAACAAAGAAATCTGTTGTTGAATATAACCCAGATGGTAAATTAACCAAAAAAACCTATTACAACTCCGACGGAAAAACAATTAATTACATCACCGAATACAACCCCCAAACAGAAGAATTAATCAAACACACCAAATACGACGACGACGGAAAAACAATTGATTACACCAACGAATACAACCCTCAAACAGGTAAATTAACCAAACAAACTTTATACAGAACTGATGGCAAAACAAAGAAATCTGTTGTTGAATATAGCCCAGATGGTAAATTAACCAAAAAAACCTATTACAACTCCGACGGCAAAACAATATATGTCATCCAAGAATACAACCCTGAAACAGAAGAAGTAATTAAACAAACAAATTATAATTCAGATGGTAAATTAACCAAACAAACCCAATACTATTCCGATGGAAAAACAATTGAATTTATTACTGAATATGATCCTGAAACAGAAGAACCAATCAAAGAAACTCAATACCAAGAAGATGGCAAAACAATAGATTATATTACCGAATACAACCCTCAAACAGGCAATAAAACCAAATGGAACGAATACTACTCAGATGGTGAAACAATTTTATCCATCACCGAATACCACCCTGAAACAGAGGAACCAACCAAAGAAACCTATTACAATTCTGATGGTAAATTAACCACAGAAATTTTTTATCTTGGCGATGGCGAAACAATAGATTACATCAGAAATTACAACCCCCAAATAAGTAAATTAATTAAATTTACTAATTACCGAGAAGATGGTGAAACAATTGACTATACTACAGAATTTAAGTACCATCCCAAAACAAACAAATTAATTAAAACAACTGGTTTTTCCTTCGATCGCAAAAGAATAGCTTTTATATACAAACACCATCCTAATGGTAAATTGTTTAAAAAAACTTACTACAACTCCGATGGAACAATCAATAAAAAATATAAATAAAAGAAAGGAGCAAAAACATATGACTAAAAAAGAATTAATTACAACACTTGCAAAAGTAACTAAAAATTCAGTTACCCAAACTGAGGAATTTTACAATTCCTTTGAAAACACCTTAATTGAAGCAATAACTTCCAACGAAGAGGTAGTTTTGTCACCCCAACTTGGAAGATTTGTTTTAAAAACCCGACAAGCTCGTTTAGGAAGAAACCCCAAAACAGGTAAAAAAATAAAAATCCCTGCTAAAACGGCTGTGACTTTTAAAATATCATCAAACCTTAAAGATAAAGTCAAAAACATTGAATTAGATTAAAAAAGAAAGTAGGCAAAAAAAATGACAAAAAATAATCCTTCTAAATTAAGCCGAGTTTTTGCTATTTTAGCTTTATTGGGAATGATTTTTATAAGTTATAGATTATTCAACGCCAATAGAACACAAGACCCACAAGCAGGCGGAAGCGAAGCTTTGCGTCACCAAGCTCAAACAGAAGCTGAAAGAAAGGCGGCTGAAACAAACCAAACCCAAGAACGATTCAATGAAACACATAAAAATCTAGATGATTTAATAGAAAAACTTGAAAAAGAAATAGATGAAATAACATCTAACGACGAAAATGAAAAACCTAAAAAAGGACCTAAATATCGCCCTGATGGAACACTTGATTACATCATAGAAATTGACCCCCAAACAGGTAATACAATCCAATATACCCAATATTACAAAGATGGCGAAAGAATTAATTATATCCATGAATATGACCCCCAAACAGGCAATGAAACCAAATATACCAAATATTACAAAGATGGCAAAACAATTTATGTCATCCAAGAATACGACCCCCAAACAGGCAATGAAACCAAATATACCAAATATTACAAAGATGGCAAAACAATAGATTATATTACTGATTATGACCCCATAACAGAGGAACCAATCAAAGAAACTTATTACAACTCCGACGGAACAATTAAAGAAGAAAAAACTTTTTAATTCCGAAGGAAAAATAACCAAAGAAACCCATTACAACTCCGACGGAAAAACAATTGCCTGTATTGTCGAGTCTTTTACTTAATTTAATCCCAAAACCAAAACCCGATGTTTCTGTTTCAAATAAAAACCAAGATGACGAAATAAAAAAACAATTGTTAATTTTAAAATTACAAAATGGTAAATTAAAAAAAACAATTAGAGAAGAAAGTAGGCAAAAAAAATGAAAGAACTAGGAAAACACTTTAAAACATTTTTTCATATAATTATTATTTTTCTGTCAATATTCGCTACTTATTTATTAACTCGTCAAGTAATTGAAGAGAGTATCAATTCCCAAATTATAATAATTTTATATATTAATTTAATAAATATATTAACGAACATTTATCTATAATGAAGAAAAAGTATAAAAAAATGAATAGAAAAGGAATAATAAAAAATGTATCGAGTTGATAGAAATAATTTTTTCAAAAATGAAAAAAAATCTACTATTTATACTCCTAGTTGGGTATCGCAATTTCTATATGATATTTTATCACCTCAAATCAAACCACGTTTGATTTTTGACCCCTGCGTTGGCGAAGGATCTTTATTATTGCCTTGGAAAGAAAAAGGTTTTGATGTTTTGGGGGTTGATATAGAAAAAACTTCTTTTCCTAATTTAATTAATAAAAATTTTTTAGAATTAAGTCAAAAAGATTTAAAGAAACAAAAAATATCTTTGGTAATAACAAACCCACCTTTTAATTTAGATTTTAAAAATAAAAGTTATGTTAAGGAAAAATATGGTGGTCGTCCATTATTGCCTGAGTTGTGGTTAAAAAAAATAATTGAAATTTTTGGCAAAGATATTCCAATTGTTTTATTCACACCTTATGGTTTTAGACTTAATCAATCACTAAATAGCAAACGATTACAAAAATTTGTAAATCAAGAATATCCCGAAATCTCTTCTATTATTAGTCTTCCCAAAGATGTTTTTGAAAATGTTGTTTTTCATTCAGAAATTTTAATTTTTAATGTTAATAATTTAAAACCGCATTATTTTTGTAGAGGAGCAATGATTTAAAATGTCTAATTCAGAACAATTAAGAAAAAACATTAAACAACACAAAGATAATGCTGATGATGCTAAAAAACAAACCCAAGAACGATTCAATGAAACACATAAAAATCTAGATGAATTAATAGAAAAACTTGATAAAAAAAATAATAAGGAGAATGAATAATATGAGCGACGGCATGTCAGAAGCATTTAATGGGACTTATTTCAAATCCCGCAATTCCCAATCCAAGAAAAAAACTAATAAATATAATCAACCAAAAGGGAAATGGCTTAATTTAGACCGCCCCAATAAAACTTTTAAAAACAAAAAGAAATCGTTTAAAAAACAAAGAAAAGTTATGAAAGAACTAGAAGAAGAAATAGAAAAATTATAAAAATTAAGAAAGCAGGTAAATAATGTTTATTTTTTCAATATTTGCAACAATTAGCAATTTTATTCTAAAATACTCTAAAGGATTTACAACTACCGAAATCCTTGAACGAAGAATGGATGGAATTCAAACAACTCTTTTTACTATTCTTGTTGTTTCTGGGTTCAAACCAATTTTTAAATTAATTGCAAACACTTTAAATTTCTTCAAAGATTTAATTTTGGGTATTTTTTTCCCCAACAAAAAACTACAAAAATTAGAAATCCAAAATGCCAAACAAGAATACTTAGAAAAACAATTATTAAAAAAATTAGATAAAATCAATGAAAACCAAGAAAAACTCCAATCCCAAATTATGGTTCAAAGAGTTAAAGTTTCTCATTGGCAAGAGAAAAAAGCAAGAAAAAAACAATTAAAATCGCAAAATATCAACCCAATTATTAAGAAGGAGGATGAAAATGAATGATCTCAATTTCCCCATCGGATTTATTGTTGGCGCCCTATTCACAACTGCTTTAATGTTTATCATTAAAAAAATCTTTTTTAATTTTCTTCCATTGCCAGAAATCAATAAAAAAAATGAGCCAAAAAAAGACAACAAAACTAAAAGTTCGTTTTCAATTATTCCAAACCCAAATAATGAATCAAAAGAAAAGGATGATTTAGAAAATTACAAAGAAAAAAATAATTAATAAAAAAGGAGAAAAACAATGATCAAAAAAGTAATAAAAAAGAAAAAAACAAATAAAAAATCAACCGAATTAAAAAATAAAAAAGTACTAAATTCAAAACAAACACCACCAAGCGAAAAAACAGTAGTCAAATTACCAACCACCCCAGAAAAACAACCAACCCAAACAACTACCAACAATAACAACAAAGGCAATTTATTTAAAACATTTATAAATTTAACAATCATTTTATATTTTATTTTACGTGTCAATGTTATTTATTACCAAAACCAAATCCCTTGGTTAACCACGGGTACAAATAATTTAATTGATATCATTAAATCAACCTTAGGAGGTAAATAATTATGAAAAAACCAAACCAAAAACCAAATAACAAAACTAAAAACAAAATTATAATTGTCCTGTCAATTTTAATGTGCTCTTTTTTTGCCATTAGTTCTGTTATGGCTATTAATAATTATTTCTCACGTCAAAAACAAGAAAAAATTAAATTAATGAGCGAAAACAATGCCCCTTTATTTGAAGTCAATAAAATCAGCGGTAACAATGAAGATAAAACCCTTATCCCTTTACCGATGCCTAATTTAAATCCAAACAAATATCATCACACCATAACTATCAATCATCAAGCAGTTCTAAACTTAAATGGATTTGACTCTGATATTGGTTTATATCTAAAAATAACTCCAAAATATGACACTCATAATACTTTTTCTAATCCTGAAACACTATTTAATTTAGAAATTAAAACCAATAACATAATTTATGATGACACCAAGCGTCAACAACTTATATATAAACCAAACGGCAAAGGTAATACCAATATTCAAATTAAATTAGAACAAAACAACTTTGTTAAAGCAACAAATCCACTCTTAACCTTAGTTCTTGACTATGAATTAGTTGATTCAAATGGAAATGCGTTTAGTGGTAGTGGCACAACTATTGAAAACAAAATTAAAAATTTAGCTTAATTAAAAGAAATAAGACTAAGTTTTTTAACTTAGTCTTATTTGAGAAAGGAAACAAATTATGAAAACCAAAAACAAAAGCCGAAGCCAACCACTTCTCTCAAAAGTAATGACGATTATCATTTTATTTTTTTTATTTTGGTTAGCAACTTATGTCTGGATTCATCATCAAACTTTAAGCACTACTGAGGAAAAAATAAACCAACACAAAGGGTTACTTAAACAACAAGAAGAGCAACCAAAAGATAAAAAACAAACTTTATTAAATAATAACAATCTTCCTACTAACACAAACCTCCAAAAAGAAGGAGTATTTTTTGATCCTTCCGACCCACAAAAATTTATCGGTTTAGACAAATTAATTGGGTTTAAAGAAGAATTAAAAGCAGTCCAAGGGTTTATGGATTATTTAAAAAACCCTGAAAACTACCAAGGCATCGGACAAGTTGAACCACCCTTAGGAATTTTAATGTACGGTTGCCCTGGAACAGGTAAAACCACCTTAGCACGAGCACTTGCCAAAGAAACTAATTTACCATTCTTTGAAGTAAATAGTTCCTTATTTTCCCAAAAATATAAAGGATTAGCACCGAAAATGGTAAAAGATTTATTTGAAGATGCAAGAATTGTTGCAGAAGAATCTAATGGGGCGATCATCTTTTTAGATGAATGTGAAACTATTTTTACTGATTTAAGTATGTTAGAAGCAGGTTCAGAAATCGCGAATGTTGTCAACCAATTCAAAACTGAAATGACTTCTATGAATAATAATCCTGATAAACCAATTTTCATAATTGGGGCAACAAATCAATATCATTTAATTGATGAAGCGATTAAATCAAGATTTGATTTTAACATCGAAGTAACCCCAGGAGGAAAAGCCGAACGTCAACAAATGCTAGAATTCTTAACGAAGAAAAGAAAAAACCCTTATAGTGAAGAAGCAAAACAGTATTTATTTGAAGTAATTAACGAAGCTTTGGAAAGATTACCACAAAATCAACAATTCTTAAAAGCCAATCGTACCTTAGAAAACTTGTTTAAAACCACTGTTAGTATTTTTGCTAAAAACCGTGGTAAAGGTGAAAACAAAAGAAGTGAAATTAACAAAGAAGATTTAAAACAAGCTTATCAATTGATTATTTCACCAGATACCAGTTTATTAGATCAAATTGAAAACAATTTAACCCCGAAAGGAGGTGAATAAATATGATATCACCATTAGACGTTCTGAAAGGTTTTATTAACTTAAAATCTTATTTAACATGGTTTTTGCTTGCTACTACTGTTTTTGGTCTTTTTTGTTTCATCAAAAACAAATTTTCTCACAATCAACAAACCACAACTCTAAAAAGTTATTTAATTCCTTTTTTAATTATTCTTACCCTATTCAGTTTTCTTTACTTATCTTTCTTTCATAAATCTGAACCATCATCTAAATATACAGGTCAATTAATCGGAAAAATTGATGAAGCAATTAAAAAATACGATGAAACCATTAATAATTATCATGGTTTAAAAAAAGATTGGGAAAAGGAATTGGAAAAATGTGAAGCAGAATTAAAAGAGCTTCGCGACGAAAAAGAATTAACCCAAGAAGCCAAAGGTAAAATTAAAGATGTTTTAGAAAAAAACGAAGTCAAAATTAAAGAAATAAAAGAAAATTTAGATAAAAATACCGAAAATATCACTATCTTAAAAGGCAAACTAATCCAATTAGAACAACAAAAAGAAGCAAAAGAAAAAGAAATTAAACAAAAACAAGAAGAAGAAAAATTAGCTTCTCCTGATGATAAAATTAGATTACAAGCAGAAATTGAAAAACTCCAAAGTGAAAAACAAAAAATAATTGAAGAAATCAGCGAAGTCAAACTTCAAATCAAAAAATTAGAATCAAAACAAAAATACTACCAAGATATGTTATCTCGTGCTGAAAAGTTTAAAAATGATTTAGAAGAAACTTATCAAACTTTATCTGATGATGAAAAAACATTGTTTAATAAAATTAAATCAGTTAAAGAACGTCATGCTGAAATCCAAAAAGAAATTGATAAAGTCGATAAAAAACTTGAAGAAATCAAACTCAAAAAAGAATTATATGAAGATTTAAAATTAAAATATCAAGAAATGCATAACCGCTTGACAACTTATCAAGAAGAAAATAAAGCATCAGCAGGAAATATTGCCAAATGGGTCTTCAAAGGTTTTGATAAAGTTACTGACTTAATCCCTGGAAAATTTGCTCTCAAAGTTATAGGTAAAACAATAAGTGTTACGCGTAAGTTCGCACAAGGTATGTCAAAAGCTACTTTAGTTCTTCACGAAGGCCACCGTTTATGGGGAATGTATAATGAAGTAGCTAATGAAAACAAAGAAAAACCACTAATGATTACCCAAGCAGCTTTAGAAAAGTATACTAAAGATATCAACGACGATTTAGCCAAACTCGACGCTGACTACAAAGATGGCAAAGAAGATTTAGCGGGTTATAAACTTCGTCAAAAGCAAGATAATTTAAAAAAGGAATTGGATGAATCCCAAAAATTGGCTGAAGGCATTAAAGAAAGAAGACGTAACGTCGTTGATGGATATGCAAACATCATTAATGAATTAGAAGAAAAACGAGATGAAGTTTCAGACACTGTTCCTTTGTTAAACAAAGAAGATAGTTTAGAAGATAAATTAGAAAATATAAATAAAGCAATAAATACCAATAAAGAACAACTAGACCAAGAAAATCCGAGTTACGCTCGCGCTCAACAACGGATAAAAGCTAGACGAGTTGGCAAAATCCCTGAAATGGTTATGGATCCAGAAGATAATTTAAAGGAAGAAACCAGAAAGAATAAATAATTATTTTCTCTAATTATTTTATTAATAAAATTGTATAATGGTGATAAGTGATATGATTAATTATCACCATTATCAAGAAAGGTAAATAAATTATGAAGCAACCAAACTTTTTTCAAAAACATTTAATAACTATTATTATCATTTTACTTTTCGGAATTGCAATTATCATCGGGCTTTTTCAAGGATTTAATGATTATCAAAACGAAAAAAATTCTTTATCTCCTTTAGGACAAACTCCAGAAAAAGATTCCTTAGAACCCGAAAACACACCAAACTCCTCAAGAATGAAACTTTCTACGGAAGAAACACCCCAACCGAAAATTAAAACAACATCTGCTCGGTTAGAAAAAATTAAAACTTATCTTTTCACCGAACCTACTGACACTTATAAATTACCATCGGATTTATCAGAGAGAGAACAAGAAGAAATCAATAAATTAAAAAATAGTTGGAAATTGAGTTTAGAACTTTTAGAAAACAGAAAAACCCGCCCTACTGGTATTAATAAATCCCAAAAAGAATGTGAAGAATTAAAAACCCAGCTGGATTCAATTCAACCTAAAATAGAAGCTTTAAAACCACAACAACAAAAACTAGAGCAACAAAAAGAAGCCAAAGAAAAAGAAATTAAACAAAAGCAAGAAGAAAAAAATTTAGCTTCTCCTGATGATAAAATTAGATTACGAGCTGAAATTGAAAAACTCCAAAGTGAAAAACAAAAAATAATTGAAGAAATCAGCGAAGTCAAACTTCAAATCAAAAAATTAGAATCAAAACAAAAATACTACCAAGATATGTTATCTCGTGCTGAAAAGTTTAAAAATGATTTAGTGGAAAGCTATGAAAGACAAGAAAAAGAATATAAAAATGAAATCTTAAAATCCCTCAACTCCCTCTATGAAATCATCAAAGTTGAGGAATAAATAATAAATAAGGAGTAATATATAATGTTAGTAAAAAATAAATTACATCTTTTACCATTCTTTTTAATTAGTTGTTTAGGATTATTATTTATTGTTGATAACAAACAGGTTATGGGTATGAATAATAATCTATCCCAAAATAATTCAAATATCGATAATAATATAGATGAGTATAGGATTTTTCAAAATTTATTATCTATACAAGAAGGAACAATTCAACAAATTATTAATGCTCTTAGAAATCATAATTCAGAAGTTGAAATTAATACTTTGTTAAATCAAAGCCAACAAATACACCAACAAATAATAACTCATCAACAAAGACAACACAATAATCAGCATCAATTTATGATAAATTTTGAACGCAATATAACAAAAATTCAACTTGAAAGAGAACATTTATCATTAATACAAGAAATGAATACAGCTATTAATAATATACCCATTTATGCTTCAACAGAACAAATTAACGTGCTAAGAAATATTCAAATAAGAATAGACCAAAACCGAAGACAAATAAATATTATAATTCAACAATTACAAAATAATCCAAATCCACCAAATAACAATCGAAGACGATAAAAGAAATAAAAAAAATTAGAAAGTAGGTTTAAAAGATGAAAAATAATAATCAAATCAATGTTTTTGATGTTGCAAATTATTTAATTAGCCAAACGGATACTAATAAATATAAAATTTCCAATATGAAAATTAATAAATTATTATATTACATTCAAGGTCATTATATAGCCCAAACAGGAAAAACACTTTTTCCAGAAAAAATTGAAGCATGGTTGTTTGGTCCTGTCATTTTAAATATTTACAGTGAATTTTTCAATTTTGTTGATAATTCAATTCCTAATGATTATGTTTGTAAAGGTGCTAGTAAAAACGAATTAACTACAGAAGCTAAAAAAATTATTGATAAAGTAATTAATAAATATTCTCCTTTCAGTGCCAGAGAATTAAGTGTTAAAACTCATGAAGAACTTCCATGGAAAGAGGCTTATAATCCTCGTAAAAAATGGCAAAATAACATCATTACTCACCAATTATTAGAAAAATTTTTTAAAGATAATATAATTTAATTGTGTAAGGGGTAAATTGCTGTTTGAAAAATTTAAATAAAGATAATTTTGAAGAAATTATCAAAACAATTCATAGTGTTTGTGTTAGTATTTCTAGAACTAAAAACTTAAGAAAAAATAACAATTCTAATCCACAAGACACTGAAGCTATTTATAGAGATAATATTTTTGTACAATTAAACAGTTATCCTTCTTCGTTCGAAAATTTCGTTAATTGTGAAGCCAACAATAATCATGGCAAAACAGATATTATAATACCTTTTAAAAATGAAAAAAAGTACATAGCAGAATGTGCTACTTTAAAAGAAAAAGATCGTGGTTATAAAATTGAAAAAAAATATGAACAACTAATTTATAATACAACAGAAAAAGATAACAAAATTTCATTAATTTTTTTTGTTTTAAAACGAGAATTTAAACCTAATCAAATTTTAGAAGAAATTGAAAAAATTATTAAAAAACAAAGCGATAATAATAATTTTCATAATAAACAAATAAAATATAAAAATAGTGATTGGATTATAAAAACAAGAGTAAAACGATTCCCTGAAATAGATTTTTATATTCATATTGGGGTTTATAATTTTTTTTATGATGAGAAATATTCTAAAATTCAAAAATAAATTCCTCTTTAACGCATTATTTTGCCCTTCTCGCTGTGATTAAATTACAATTAGGGTAATAACCCTAATTGTAATTTATACCCCCCTTAAATCCAGTTTAGCCTCTAAGTGAACTCTCAAAAACCCTTGTAAATACTTACTTTTAATTTTTACAATTTTACCTTTAATTTCAACGAAGCATTTTTTTAATCTAATTTAGACCCTTTTTTTACTAGGGGTCTTTTTTTATACCCAAATAACAAAAAGGAGGTTATTAAATAATGTTTAAAGTAATTAAAATTCCCTTTATCTAAAAAATTAATAATTATGTTATTAATTATTATCTTCAATTTTGTCCCTTGCATCAATGCTAATTCTTCTTTTTTTAATAGTCAAAACAAAACCAAAATTAAATTAGCAGATTACGAAACCCTCAAACAAGAATGGTTAGCGACTCAACCCAAAATGAAAAGATATGACATTCCTGTTTTATCCAAAGAAAGTATCCATGAAATCCTAAAATATTTCAACATTGAAACTTCTACTTATGGTTTGAATAAAAAGCCTACTTATAATTCTTATGCTAACAATTCCTTGATCTGGTACTTCAAAAATCCTCCTGCAGGATTAATCTGTGTTTTTTTCAAAGCCAGGCAAAACCCTTTTAAGGAGCAATATCCTCAAGCTTGCGATAAATACACCTTAGATGACTTTTTAAAATACGAAATCGCTATTGAGGAAGCTTTTGTCTTTTGGGACGCTAACAAACAACCGACTCAAACAAATGTCAATATAACTTTCGTCAAGCAAAATATCTATGCAAGCGACAATAAAGAAAAAGCGATAAACGAATACTTAATCAAAAACAAAATCATCAAAGAACCCAAATTAACTAAATTAGGTTGTTACAACGCTACTCCAACTACTGGTCTGGTTGTTCCTTTACCTTCAATAAATTACACAACCTATGAAAAAGATAATGAAATCAAAAATTGGCTTTTACAAGCACAAAAAGAATATAATCATAAAACTAGTAGTAAAGAAATCCAATTCCCTCGTTTTTGGAATGATAAACCTTTTACATATAAAATTGTCCCAAAGATTGATTTTTATAAAACTGGATTCAGGGAAAGTGGAAGTGGTTATCGAGCATATAGTGAGATGATTGAAAGAAATACTATACAAGGAGAAAGCATACAAAAGGCCCCAGGAAAATATTATTGTACACCTTCTATTGATATGCATAAAATAAGATATGATACTTATGGAGTAGGATTAGTTTTTAGTGAACCAGTTTCTGAACTAGAACCACCTCAACAACAACAAATAGAGGCTATTTACTTTGATGATGGAATCCGTTTTTTCCCAGAAAGTTCCCAAACTTACACCATTAAAGATTTATTGAAACTCTCTAATGGTGCCAAAAACATCTATCTTTTTTCTTTCACTACTAAAAAAAGAATCAAAGAAATTAAATTACCCGATGCTATTGATCCTTACCAAGCTATTCGTGACTGGAAACGAGAAAACAACCTTTACACTTTTCCTCCTCTAGTTCAAGAAGATGACTATGTAGAACGAAGCGAAAATCGTGATGCTGGTTTTGAAATTACTTCTCCTGCTTATAAAAAAATTTCTATTCCTTACCTGATTAAATTAGTCAAACATACTTTTGAAACTACTGATTGTTGTTATTATTTAGTTTGTAAAAATGATACACTCCAACTCCAACTCGCCAAACAATATCGTGATGCTTATGCAGAATGGTTTAAACAATGTTACATTAAAGCTGGCGGTTCTTATTCAGCTGGAGAAATAAGAGATAAATTTGGTCGTTCATCAAGAGACATTTATAATGAAGAAGGGAAAGAATGTAGATATTATTATGTTACAAATACCTTCATAGATGATTGGTTCGTTAATGGGAGTTATTGTTCTGGCTCAAACAATACTTTTAATAATTTTTATGACACCACTCCACCACCCAAAAAACCTCAAGAATTAAATATTAATTGATAAGAATTAAATATTAATTGATATTAAGACCTTCATTAGAAGGTCTTTTTTTTTTTTTTGTTCATCTTTGGTAAAATCTAAAAAAGAGTTTTATGTTATAATAAAGAAGAAGTCAAACAAGAAATTAAAATAATAATTTCAAATAACTACTTTTAGAATAAAAAATACCACCCCCAAATCAAACATGCCTCTTTAACGCATTATTTTGCCCCTCTGGCTGCGATTAAATTACAATTAGGGTTATTACCCTAATTGTAATTTATACCCCCCTTAAATCCAGTTTAGCCTTTAAGTGACATTCAAAAAACCCTTTATATGGAAAAACCACCCCAAAATTGGAAATTCCGCATTATTGTGTAAAAAAATTTAATCCATGTCGTTTTGTTACAGACATTTTGTTTTTTTCGGCCTATATATATAATGGGTATGTTTCTAATAAGGTTAAATCCGTGAGTAAAACTAAACAGCAATTCAAAAAGCCCTTCAAGGCTATTTTGAATTGGTTTGTGTTTAGTAATGATTAATTCGGATTTAACCTTATTAGAAACATAATCATTAATATTATTTATTTAAGATTAAATAAATAATATTAATGATACTAAATAAATATAAAAACCTTTAGTAGGTTTTTGTATTTATTTAGTATATATAAAATTATTATAATATATATGGTTAATATATAAATAAAGAAATAAAAACTTTTAAATAGTTTTAATTTCTTTATTTATATTACATTGAGGTGTTCCAAAACTTTGGACAATTTTTTACTTTTTAAAAATTCTTTAAGATTAACTTAATAGTTAGTCTTTTTTTCTTTTCAAGACTAAAAAAATAATTTCATATCTTTTCTAAAAATATTTTTAGGAAGGAATAAAATGTTAAGACAAAAATTATTTAAAGATTTTTTAAAAAATAAAAAGAATTTAGCAATTCGCGATCAATTGATTGAAATGCATTTAAAAGAACCTTTTTCATTAGTAAAAAACATAGTTAAACAATTTACATATTTCCCTAAATCACTCAAAAGAGAAGATTTATTTCAAGAAGGCGTTTTAGGTTTAATTAAAGCTTTAAATAATTACAAAGATTTAGGTTATGATTTTATTGCCTATGCTAAACCAACAATTAAAAGTGAAATTACAAAACTTATTAGAGGCCTACAAACTGCTTCCATTCCCAAAGAAGTTTTTGAGAAAGAAAAACAAACAAGTAATATTCCTATTCCTTTAGAAGAATGGGAAGAAGCAACGCAACCCAGGTGGAGCACAATCCTCAACCCCCATCAACTATGGTTAAAACAAGTTAATCACGAATTATTCTTAAAAAAACTTAAAAATATTTTAAATCCCCAAGAATTCGAAATTATTAGATTAAGTTTTGGGATTTCTTTGGAAAATGTTAATGAAGAACCTCAACAAATTGAGTATTCCAACAAAAACATAGGCCAAATGTTTAATTTATCTTTAAGGCAAGTGGAAAAAATCAAAACCAGAGCAATTACTAAATTAAGGGAGTCGGATTACTTCGCAATGGATAAAAAAGGAAATAAATAATATGAATTGTAAAAAAAATACAACTACTTACTACAATATTGATGGTAAAACAATTTACGCCATTCACGAACATGATCCCGATACATTGAATTTTATTAAAACAACCTGGTTCCATAAAGATGGCGAAACAATTGACTTTATTACTGAGTATGATCCCATAACAGAAGAACCAATCAAAGAAACTTTTTATGACGACGACGGAAAAACAATTGATTATATTGAAGAATACAACCCTCAAACAGGTAAATTAACCAAACAAACTTTATACAGAATTGATGGCAAAACAAAGAAATTTGTTGTTGAATACACCCCAGATGGTAAATTAACCAAACGAACTTTATACAGAGCTGATGGCAAAACAATTTGGTCCATCAAAGAAATCGACCCTCAAACAGGCAACAAAACCAAAACAACCTATTACAACTCCGATGGAAAAACAATTAATAACATCCTCGAATACAACCCTCAAACAGGCAACATAACCAAAAAAACCTATTACAACTCCGATGGAACAATTAAAGAAGAAAAAACTTTTTAATTAATATATAAACTAAACCCCTTTTTTGAAGGGGTATTTTTTATACCCAAATCACAAAAAGGAGGAGTTTGAAAGATGATTGTAGCCGAACGCGCATTATTAAAGCCGATTGAAGCCGAACGCGCATTATTAGGGACACTATTATTAAAACCAGAAAAAAAGGATTATGTTATAAATTCAGTCAACACAAACAATTTTAATGACTCTAAGCATCGTTATATCTTTGAGGCAATGAAGCAATTAAAAATGCAAAATCGCGAAATTGATTATGTTACGGTTGGTTCTGTTTTAGATAACAATTTATACAAAATAGGAGGAATTGATTATTTAATTGAATTAGTGGAGGCGACCCCTGCAAGTGAATATTTAGAAACATACATTGATTTAATTAAAGAAAATGCCCTTAAAAGAGATGTGTTAGGATTATTTAAGCAATTCCCAATCGGATTATCAGGAACTAAAAATATTCACAATTATTTGCAAGCAGTCAAAAACCAATTAGAAAGTTTTATGCAAAAAACCAAATCTCCTTTTATTTCTACAAAAACATTATCTCCTTGTATTTGCCAAAGTATTCTTAATGATGACGAAGACAACCAATTTGTAGGAATCCAAACAGGCTTTAAAAATCTAGATGAATTAATTTCTGGTTTCAAACCTAACCAATTAATTATCTTAGGTGCAAGAACTGCGATGGGAAAAACTACTTTTATGTTAAATTTGGCTTGTAATATTGCAAAAAACTTTACTAGCAACAACAAAAACCAAAAAGCAGTTATTTTTAGTTTAGAAATGGCAGCAGAAGAATTAGTAATTAGGTTACTTTCTTCTGCTTCTCAAATCCCTTTAAAACAACTGCAACACAAAAACTTAAATAAAGATGAAAAATCACAGTTACTTATCGCTGATAACGAAATCACGCGATTAAACATTTTAATTGATGATGATAGAGATAACAAAATTGAAGACATTGAAACCAAATGCCGTCAAATGAAATCTACTGAAGGACTTGATATTGTCTTTATTGATTACCTCCATTTATTAATTGACGACCAAAATTTGAATATATATCAAGCAATATCTAAAATTTCACGCGCATTAAAAAAACTAGCAAGTGAACTTAATATTCCAATTATGGCTTTAAGTCAAACGAACCGTGCAAATAATCTTAGAGAAGATAAAACCCCACAATTAACAGATTTAAGTGGTTCGGGAACAATTGAACAAGACGCTGATGTTGTGATGTTCTTGCACCGCGAAAGTTATTATAAAAAACCTGATATTGACCCACATACGAATTTAATTATTGCCAAAAACCGTAGCGGAGAAGTGGGCGAATGTAGTTTTAATTTTTATAAACAAATTCAAAGATTTGAAGAAAAAGAATAAAATAGGAGCAAAAAAATGAACCAATTATCTAATTTAGATTTTGAAAATATTAACGTTTTTAATCATAAATCTTTGTGCGTTAACATAACCAAACAAATAGTTCAACCAATTTTTTTCAACAAAGTTTTTAATCAGTATATGTTTGATTGCCATAATATACTCAATACATATTTAACCAACAACCAACACAACTCTCAAAGTCAAAAATCAATTCGCGGAAAAATTAACGAATACTTAATTTTGCTTTATCTAAATCACAAAGGAATTAAATATTTATATCCTCAATCATATTTATTTTTCATCCCTGATATTAAATTTGATTTGGTATTGTTTACTAAAACGAAACGCATTATTGCTTTCAATTTCAAAACTTGCCTTAGAGATAGATACAAACAATCAATAGTAGAAGGTGAACAAATCAAAAAACTAGACACTCGTTTTGGCTTCTATTTATTAACAAATGATGAATCCGAAACTCAAAGATTAAATAATAAAATTAAAAATGGTAAAGTACAATCAATTAACAAAGTAATCAATTTATTTTCCAATTCAGCTAATCTCTTCTTACAAAACTTACTAACCAACCAATTCATTCCCTTTTCACCTATTAATTTAATTAAAAAGATGGTTCACTCTAATGACAAATAAATTAATTAGTTTTGAAGGCGTTGACGGAAGCGGCAAAACTACTTTAATTAACGAATTAAAAGCTTCTTTTGAAAATAAAGGCTATCAAATCAAAGTTTTTCAAGGTTTAGGCAGTTCCATCGTTGGAAAAGAAATCAGAAATTTGTTTTTACATCAATCCAAAATAAGCCCTAAAACTAAATATTTATTAAGCCTTGCCAACATGATGCAAACCCAAGATGAATTAATAATCCCTGCTTTATTGGGTGGTTATCTTGTTATAGTTGACCGTTGGTATGATTCCACTTTCGCATATCAAAGCAAAGGCAATTACATGGATTATGATGATAAAATTACTTCAAAAATTATCAATCATTTCTTAATTAAACCTAAATTAACTTTTTACCTAGATATTGACCCTAAAATTGGGATACAACGTAAACAAGCCCAAGCAAATCATAAATTAGACCTCATTGAGAAAAAACCCTTAAATTATTTTGAAAATGTCCGCAAACATTATTTAAACCGTCATAAATACTGTAATGATGCAAATTGCAACCACAAAAATTGTAATCATTTTATGATTAACGCAACCAACTCGCAAAAAGAAAATTTAGCCCAAATAATGAAAATTTTAATTAGTAAAAAAATATTTTAATTAAAGGAGAAAAATAATTATGAATTATCAAAGAAAATTTTTATGACGATGATGGTAAAACAATTGAATTTATTAATGAATATAACGCTAAAAAAAGTAAATGAAACAAATACATTGAAAACTAGAAAGGATTCAACAATATGCCAAAAATATTATCTTTTGTTTTTAAATCTTTATCATTTTGTATTCTTGTTTGTTATTTGAGTTTGCATACTTCTTCTATATTTTCATTCATTTTTTTGTCATTCTTTATCTCTTATTTTGTAGATAAAATAATTGATTATATTTTTTCAGATGAATTTATTTTATTGATTCTTAGGATATCAACAACATTTTTATAAAATTATTAAAACTTTAATTAGTAAAAAAATAATTCAAATAAATAAAGGAGAATGAAAATGATTTTAACTCCCAAACACATTTTAATATTGTTAAGTATAACATATTTAGGATTTATCATAACAAATCTAATGACCTTATTTTTTGATTTTAATTTAGGAATCAAAGCAAATACAGCTATTAGTCTTGTTTCTGATGTTGTCTTTTTGATTTATATTTGGGTAAAGGAGTTTAATAATGAAAATACCATGGATAGGCAGTAAAAAGAAAATGTTGCCTCAATTATTAAAATATATTCCAACAAATTATAACAATTATTATGAACCCTTTTTAGGAAGTGGGGCTTTATTCCAATCTCTTACTCCCTCAACTGTCACCTTGAACGATAATGATATCAATTTAATACAACTTTGGAAAGATATGTTGGCACAACCAGAATTGTTTTGCGATTATGTGCGTAAATTTAAAGACAAAATATATGTAAATAAAGATCAAAAGACGCAAAAAGAATCATTTAAACATTTGGTAGAAAAATTTAATAAAAGTAATTTGGGTGCTTATAAAAGTGCCCTTTTTTACGTTTTATTGAAATATGCTTTTAGGGGCATTTTCCGATATCGATCCGACGGAACTATTTATTTAGGATACAGTTTTTCATCTCGTTTCAAAAACCCTATAATTGATTTATTAGAAATACAAAGAATAAAAACCAATGTTAAGAATATAAAATTGTTAAATGGCGATTTTGAAAGTGTCATTAACCAAACCCAAAGCAACGATTTTATATTTGTTGATCCTCCGTATTGGCGTGAAGGGATTAAAGATAAAGTCTTTTATCAAAAACCTTTCACATTTGAAGATCACAAAAGACTTTATAAAAGTTTAGAGATGGCAAATTATCGCAAGGTAAAGTGGTTGTATACAAATTATAATTCGTCAAAAATAACTGAATTGTTTAAAAAATTTCACATTCAACCCATTCAAACCACTACAAAACACAATTTAACTTCAAAAGGGATATCGCAAGAAGTTATTATTAAAAATTATTAAAAAGAACAAATAATCAAAATTTTAATCAACAAATAAATATTTTAATTAAAGGAGAAAAATAATTATGAATTATCAAAAAACTTTTTATTGCAAAGGAATACAAACAGCTATAAAATTTGTTGCTGAATATAGCCCAGATGGTAAATTAACCAAACAAACCCAATACTATTCCGATGGCAAAACAATTTATGTCATCCAAGAATATGACCTCAAAACAGGTAAAAGAATCAAAGAAACCCATTACAACTCCGACGGAAAAACAAAGAGGTTTTTTATTGAATATTACTCTGATGGCAAATTAAATAAATCAACTTGGTTCCGTGAAGATGGCAAAACCATTAATTGTATTATTTGTTGGAATCCTGAAACTGCAGAAATAATCAAAACAATTAATTATCATCTTGATGGCACAATTGGAGAAGAAATAATAGATGATAAAAAACACACCATAAATTGCTATCAAGATGACTTCAAAACGTTAATTTATACTAATGAATATAACCCCCAAACAGGTACACGAACCAAACAAACCCAATACAACCCAGATGGAACTGTTTTTAATGAAAATTTTAATCAATAAAAAAATATTTTAATTATAGGAGCATAAATAATATGAATTATCAAAAAACTTTTTATTATGACGACGGAAAAACAATTGATTTCACCAACGAATACGACCCTCAAACAGGTAAATTAACCAAACAAACTTTATACAGAACTGATGGCAAAAGAAAGAAATCTGTTGTTGAATGGACCCCAGATGGTAAATTAACCAAAAAAACCTATTACAAATCCGATGGAAAAACAATTCTTGACATCATCGAATACGACCCCATAACAGAGGAACCAATCAAAGAAACTTTTGAATACGACCCTCAAACAGGCAACAAAACCAAAGAAATAAATTACTTATCCGACGGAAAAACAATTGTTTCCATCACCGAATACAACCCCCAAACAGGCAACAAAACCAAAAAAACTTTTTATTATGACGATGGAAAAACAATTATTGACATCATCGAATACGACCCCCAAACAGAAGAAGTAATCAAAGAAACCTATTACAATTCTGATGGTAAATTAACCACAGAAATTTTTTATGCTGGCGATGGTGAAACAATTGATTACATCAGAAAATACAACCCCCAAATAAGTAAATTAATTAAATTTACTAATTACCGAGAAGATGGTGAAACAATTGACTATACTACAGAATTTAAGTACCATCCCAAAACAAACAAATTAATTAAAACAACTGGTTTTTCCTTCGATCGCAAAAGAATAGCTTTTATATACAAACACCATCCTAATGGTAAATTGTTTAAAAAAACTTACTACAACTCCGATGGAACAATCAATAAAAAATATAAATAAAAGAAAGGAGCAAAAACATATGACTAAAAAAGAATTAATTACAACACTTGCAAAAGTAACTAAAAATTCAGTTACCCAAACTGAGGAATTTTACAATTCCTTTGAAAACACCTTAATTGAAGCAATAACTTCCAACGAAGAGGTAGTTTTGTCGCCCCAACTTGGAAGATTTGTTTTAAAAACCCGACAAGCTCGTTTATGGAAACACCCCAAAACAGGCAAAAAACTAAAAATCCCTGCTAAAACGGCTGTGACTTTTAAATTATCATCAAGCCTTAAAAATAAAGTCAAAAAAACAGTTAAATTAAACTAAAAAAAAGAAAGTTGGTTTAAAAAATGTATCGAGTTGATAGAAATAATTTTTTCAAAAATGAAAAAAAATCTACTATTTATACTCCTAGTTGGGTATCGCAATTTCTATATGATATTTTATCACCTCAAATCAAACCACGTTTGATTTTTGACCCCTGCGTTGGCGAAGGATCTTTATTATTGCCTTGGAAAGAAAAAGGTTTTGATGTTTTGGGGGTTGATATAGAAAAAACTTCTTTTCCTAATTTAATTCATAAAAATTTTTTAGAATTAAGTCAAAAAGATTTAAAGAAACAAAAAATATCTTTGGTAATAACAAACCCACCTTTTAATTTAGATTTTAAAACTAAAAGTTATGTTAAGGAAAAATATGGCGGTCGTCCATTATTGCCTGAGTTGTGGTTAAAAAAAATAATTGAAATTTTTGGCAAAGATATTCCAATTGTTTTATTCACACCTTATGGTTTTAGACTTAATCAATCACTAAATAGCAAACGATTACAAAAATTTGTAATTCAAGAATATCCCGAAATCTCTTCTATTATTAGTCTTCCCAAAGATGTTTTTGAAAACGTTGTTTTTCATTCAGAAATTTTAATTTTTAATGTTAATAATTTAAAACCGCATTATTTTTGTAGAGGAGCAATGATTTAAAATGTCTAATTCAGAACAATTAAGAAAAAACATTAAACAACACAAACCTAAAAATAATAAAACAAAAAAAGAGGAATATAAATATGAAAAATAATAATCAAATCAACGTTTTTGATGTAGCAAATTATATTATTGAAAACAATCCACATAAAACAACTCACATGAAATTACACAAAATGATTTATTATGCTTATGCTAAATATTTAATGAAACACAATTCTCTTCCAAACTTTAAAGATTCTTTTAGAGCTTGGGTTTATGGACCAGTTTTGCCTGAATTATATAATGAATTCAAAGAATTTACTTATTTACCGATTAATAAACTTTCTCCAAAAGGAAATTCTACCAAAATAAATTCTACTTTAAAAAAAAATATTGATTTTATCATTGAATTATATGGTGCGAAAACTGGAAATGAATTGGCAGATTTAACTCACCAAGAATTGCCATGGGAATTATCTTACAATGGAAATATCACTTGGGATAAAAACGTTATTTTAGACCAAACTATTTATGATTTTTTTAAAAATAATTTAAATAGGATTCAAAAATAAATGTCAAATTTTGTAAATCTTGTTTATTTGAATCTAATATTTTTTCTAATTCAACTTCTTTATGAAATATTTTTTGTTTAATTCTGATAATCCAAAAAAAGTTTATTTATTCTTTTGATAAAAATTTAACTATATCATTAATATTATTTATTTAATCTTAAATAAATAATAACATAAATGAACTTTTTAATAAAAAAAATAACAAAAAGGAGTTGATAACTATGCAAACTCATAAAATAGATATTCTAGATGTTGCAACTTACTTAATAAACCACCAAAATAAAAATGATTATAAACCTTTAAAACTTCAAAAATTAGTTTTTTTTGTATATGCTAAAAATTTAATAGATACTAACCAATCTATGTTTAATAATGATTTTGAATCTTGGCCTTATGGTCCAGTTTCACCTAAATTATATACTAATTTACCAAAAGACAAAAAACCATTAAATTATCAACAAAAAATTAAAGAAAATTATGATCAAAACATTTTTTCCCAACAAGAAAAAGAAATTATGGATTATGTTATAGAAAAATATGGTCCTAAAACAGCTACCGAATTAGTAAATATAACACATAGACCAAATTCTCCTTGGGAAAGAAGTTATATATCGCAATATTTTGCTTTGAATAATATTCCTGATAAACTTATTCAAAATTATTATTCTCAAAGAAATAGAAAAGTATAATTTTATAACACAATAAAGGAGCAAATAACTATGCAACCTAATAAAATAGATATTCTAGATGTTGCAACTTATTTAGTAAAACACCAAAACAAAGATGATTTTACTCGTATGAAAATCCAAAAATTAGTATTTTTGACATATTGTAAATATTTACTTAAATACAACATTCCTATGTTTGAAAATGATTTTGAGGCTTGGGAAGAAGGTCCTATTTCATTGCCTTTATATTTAGAACAAATTAAATATCCCACCAAATTTGATAAAACAATAACATTTTCTCAAAAATACGATGAAAATAAATTTACCAAAGAACATATCCAGAACGATTCAATGAAACACATAAACAACTGGATGAATTAATAGAAAAACTTGATAAAGAAAATAATAAGGAGAATGAATAATATGAGCGACGGCATGTCAGAAGCATTTAACGGAACTTATTTCCAAGATCGTTCCAAATCAAAACTAAAAAAACAAAACAAATATAATCAGACCAAAGGAAAATGGCTTAATTTAGACCACCCCAAGAAGACTTTTAAAAACAAAAAGAAATTATCTAAAAAACGAAAAAAAGTTATGAAAGAACTAGAAGAAGAAATAGAAAAATTATAAAAATTAAGAAAGGAGGGTGATTATGTGGATATTTTCAATATTTGTAACAATTAGCAATTTTATTCTAAATTACACCAAAGGATTTAGCACTACCGAAATACTTGAACGAAGAATGGATGGAATTCAAACAACACTTTTCACTATTCTTATTGTTTCTGGTTTCAAACCTATTTTTAAATTAATTGCAAATATTTTGATTTTCGTAAAAGATTTAATTTTGGGTATCTTTTTCCCCAACAAAAAACTACAAAACTTAGAAATCCAAAATGCTAAACAAGAATATTTAGAAAAACAATTATTACAAAAAATAGATAAAATCAATGAAAATCAAGAAAAACTCAAATCGCAAATAGAAGCACAAAAATCCAAAGTTTCTCATTGGCAAGAGAAAAAAGCAAGAAAAAAACAATTAAAATCACAAAATATCAATTCAATTATTAAGAAGGAGGATGAAAATGAATGACCTAAATTTCCCCATCGGATTTATTGTTGGCGCTCTATTTACAACTGCTTTAATGTTTATCATTAAAAAAATCTTTTTTAATTTTCTTCCATTACCAGAAATTGATAAAACAAATGAACCAAAAAAAGACAACAAAACTAAAAGTTCGTTTTCAATTATTCCAAACCCAAATAACAAATCAAAAGAAAAGGATGATTTAGAAAGTAACAAAGAAATAAATGAAAATTAACTTAAATCAACGTACCAAAGCTTGGTTCCAACATCGCCAAAAATATATTAATGCTTCCGAAATCGGGAGTATTACAGGATTAGATCCGTTCCGTTCTTTACCCCGATTAGTCCATGATAAACTATTTGGCACCACTTTTACCGCGAATAAATACACAGAACACGGCAACAAAACCGAACCAATTGCTCGTAATTGGTTTGAAAAAATAACTAACCTAAAATTCCCTGATACCATTTTTACTGATGATAAACTTGATATGTTTTCGGCCTCGCTTGATGGTTATAACCAACCAACTAATACTTTATTAGAAATTAAATGTCCTTATGTAGATGAAAAAGAAAATATTTCCAGTACTTGGACTTTGTTTTTAGCCAATCCGTGTGAAAAAAACCTGCCTAAATATTATTGGGCCCAAGTTCAATGCCAATTATATTGTTCTCAAGCCCAGTTTGCTTATTTCTTAGTTTATTTTAACGATAATAATTACCACGTTGTCCGTATCTATCAGGATCATGAATTTGTGAAAAAAATGATGTCCGATAGTCGAAAGTATTTATCATTATTAAATCTAGCCAAACAAGAATTATCCCAAACAACTTATTTAAAGAAACTAAGCAAATTTAAACAAAAGATTCAGAAAAAGGATATGAAAGATCCGAAAAACAATATAAAAATTTAATTTATTCTCAATTAAACGAACTCTACGAAATCACCTCAGCTGAGGAATAAAAAATAAATAAAAAAAGAGGTTTTAAAAATGAAACAACTCAAAAAACAATTTAATTTAATTGGTATTATTATTTGTTTAATTGGTGTTATTATAACAATAGCCATTGGTTTTTATTCCAATAATCATAATAATTTAAAAGAACATATCAATTTGAAAAGCGAACATTTAGAAAAAAATATTAAGGATTTCAAACAAGAAACTAAAAATAATTTCGATAAAATAGACAAAAAACTGGATGAATTAGATGATAAAAAGATTAATAAAAATAATAAGGAAATATAGGAGATTTATATTAATAAATGAATTTAAAACAATAACAACAAATTCCAAAAACCCTCCAAAAATAGACTCAAAATTTTGCCCTTTTTTCGCTCAAAAAAACAAAAGTTGACTTATTATATTCACAAGTTTTAAACTACTTTAATAAAAAATAATTTTTCTAGAAAGGAGAAAAAATGAAACTTAAAAACAAAATATATCTTAGTTTCTTAGCTTTATTCGGTTTTATTTTGTTGATTTTATTTATTGTTGGAATAACTAAAAAAGAAAACAATATCAAACCATTAATAAATCCAACAATAACACAACCACCCAATAACCAACTTGATTCAGAAGCAAAAGAAGAACTTAATAAACTTCAAAAATGTTTAAAAGATTTAGAAATAATCAATCAACAAAACATAAATAATAACAAAAAACTTATTGAAGAAGATAACCAATTATCACAACAAATCAACTCTAATTTAGAAACAATCAAAACTTTAAATCTTCAAATTAACAACCTCAACCAAGAATTAGACCAAAAAAGCAAAGAATTAAACAATAAAGAAACTAATTTAACCGATGAAACAAAATCCCAATTAGAAACTGAAATAAAAAACTTAAACCAACAAATAGCTGATTTATCAAAACAACGCAACCAAATCAATGAAGCTACCCAACCATTAACTAAAAAAAGAGTGGAAAATACAAAATCACAAGTAAGCAATAAGAAGATCATTGAAAATGTCCAATCAGAAACCAATAAAACTACTCAATTCAAAGATATTTATCAAAAAATATCTGATTTACAACAAGCAATAAATTATAATAACGCGAGCAAAGAAAACATCAAAGAACTAATAATTAAACATCAAGACAACCTCCGAGAAGTTCAAAACCTCAAAAGTTATGATTTATTTTTAGACGGTCAATTAATCCAATTTGACAAACAAATTAAAACTTTACAAGCAAAGCTTCAAGCTATTCAAAATAATCAACCTTGGACTACACAAAAAAAGAAAATAACTTTTAATGATGTATATGGGATGGAAGAAGAAAAAGAGCAATTTAGGTTTTTAATCCATTATTTTAATGCTACGAAACATGCGTTAGGATATGAAAATGTGAAACCAACAGGATATTTATTATATGGCCCGCCAGGAACAGGGAAAAGTCATTTAATTGAAGGTTTATGTGGCGAATCAGGAGTACATTATATTGAATTAGAGCCGTCAAAATTTGACAAGACTTACGTTGGTGAAGGCAACGAAGAATTAGAAAAGATTTGGGCGGAAGCTGAATCACATGATAAAACTATTATCTTTATTGACGAAATTAGTGGACTAGCTAACCGTGAAGACAAAAACTCTAATAAAACAAGTATCAACATTGTAAATAATTTATTAACTAAATTAGACGGTTTCAAAAGAAGTGAAAAACAAATTGTCTTAATGGGAGCTACTAATCACCTAGACCAAATTGATTCCGCTTTAAGAAGTCGTTTTCAACAAGAAATTAAAATTGATTCTTTTAAAAAAGAAGAAATCCCAGGATTTTTAGAATTTTTAATTTTAAAGAATGATTGGCGTATTAGTTTCCATACCTTCAATTATCTCAAAACTTTGGTTAAAAAAATCCCTGCAGAAAAGCAACTCACCAATCGTGATTTAGTTAAATTACTGCGTACAGCTTTTCAAATTTATGACCTTTTGGCCGTAGAAAATGAAAACCATGAAGTAATGTTGCCTTCTGATTTAGATGAAGCATTAGACCAAATTTTAGAAATCAAAAATCCTCATAATGATATTATGAAACGTCGCAAAGAATGCGAAGAACAATATGAATCCTGGAAACAAGGTTTTTTAAAATATCGTAAACCTCCAAAAGATACAACAATGATTAAAGAAAAATACCGCTTTAATGGCCTCAATGGCTTTGGTCGCGGACATCACTGTGAATACGAGCCAACTGATATAATGCAGTTTATGAAAAATCCTTTTGACAAATGGGAAACAAAACTCAGCAGTATTGATTTTTTTGATACTTTCCACACAAAACATAAAAATGATGATTCACAATTTAATAATATGTTCATCAACAACTATGTAGACCACTACACAGAACTCAACTACAAAGGCCCGAAATGGTTAATTGAAGAAGATAAAGACTTTTTCATGGATGAAGTGACATGTCATATCATAGACCCAAAGGACTCTAGTTTTCCAAAAAGAGAAATGAAAAACTACTATCTTCACTTCAACCCAAAACAAAGATATATTACACTTTATACTAAGAAATTTAATACAAAAAATAATTAAAATAAATAATCAGAAAGAGAGAAAATAAGATGGCAAAAAAAATAATCAAAACTAAAAAACCAAAACAAAAACAAACAATTAAAAAAACTATCAAACAAGTAAAAACCAAACTTCCAACCAATAAAACCAAAAAAATAATTCCAACTCCCAAAAAGACTGTTTCCGAAATTAAAAAAATAAAAAAACCTTCAAAAACTATAATCAAAAAACAAATCCAACCTACTAAAATAATTGTTGAAACCAAAAAAGAGAATGGGTTTGTAAAATTAATCAAATCAATTGTCAAAATAACCCTTATTTTATTACCATTCATACTAATTGGTGGAGGAATATGGCTTGTAATTTCTAAGTTTTTTCCTGAATTAGCTGGGAAAATTGGCGGAGTTGTTGATACATGTTGGCAATTTATTAAACATACATGTCATAATCTAGATGACAAGACCAAAAAAGCGTTAGAAAATGCAGAAATAGACCCCAAATATTCTGCTATTGCATCAAAAGCTTTATGGCTTGTTGGTGGTTGTTTACTTGCTGCTACATGTTGTTTAATCCCAGGAATTGGCATATTCTTAGGAGGAGCAGTTTTAATAAGTACTATCATTTATGTAGGAATTATTACACTTACCGAAAAAACCAACCAAGAACCACCAAAAAATACATCTCCACCACAACAAGTAGAAAACGAAGTAGACAATACAAACAAACAAATTGAAACAGATAAATTAACTGAAAATAACAGAGATTCAGAAAACCAAGAAACTCAAAAAAAAAAAAAACAAAATCAACTGAATTAAATGATGAAACACTAACTCCTCAACCAACTTTAAAACAACCAATTCATAAACAAAAAGAAATTAACAAAGAAGAATATAATAAAAGTTTATTGAATCCAGACATGCAAAAACAAGTTGAGGAGTTGAGGACCGTTGAAAAAGAACGAGAAGCACAATTGTTGCAAGAAAGAAATTATTTTGAAGCTAATTTACAAGCTCATCTTTTGGAAATTTTAAATATAAAAAATCAAAAAAATAATTTAGAAAAAGAACTTTTAGAACAAAAAAACTTATCAGATGCTGAAAAACAACAATTAACTAAGCAAATTGAGGACATAAATACTAATTTATCTTCTAGAAATAAAGAAATAGAACAAATACAAAACCAAAAATTCCAATTAGAAAAAATATTAGATTCAAATAAACAAGATTTACAAAATTTACAACAAGAAATATTTGATAAAGAAGCTGAATTAGAAGAAAAAGAAAGAAAATTAACTGAACAAAAAAACTTATCAGCAAATGAAGTTAAGCAATTAAATGAAGAAATTAATAATTTAAGAAATAATATTGAACAAAAACAAGTAAATTATCAAGCTCATTTATTAATTAAAGAAGAAGAAACCCAAAAACTAAAAGACCAAATTGCAAAAAACAATGAAAATGCTAAACAATTACAAAAAGAATTAAAAACTAAACAAGCGAAATTAGATGAAATTAACAAAAAAATAGGAACTTTAACAGCAAATAAAAATAATTTAGAAAAAGAACTTTTAGAACAAAAAAACTTATCAGATGCTGAAAAACAACAATTAACTAAGCAAATTGAGGACATAAATACTAATTTATCTTCTAGAAATAAAGAAATAGAACAAATACAAAACCAAAAATTCCAATTAGAAAAAATATTAGATTCAAATAAACAAGATTTACAAAATTTACAACAAGAAATATTTGATAAAGAAGTTGAATTAAAAGAAAAAGAAAGAAAATTAACTGAACAAAAAAACTTATCAGCAAATGAAGTTAAGCAATTAAATGAAGAAATTAATAATTTAAGAAATAATATTGAACAAAAACAAGTAAATTATCAAGCTCATTTATTAATTAAAGAAGAAGAAATCAAACAATTACAAGAAAACGAAAAAAACTTAAAAGAACAATTAACTCAAAAACAAGAAGAAACTATGAGCCTAAGAGAACAACATGTAAAAACTTTGGAAGAAATCCAAAGACAAATTACAAATTACAAAAAAACAGTTGCTGAACTAGAAAATGAAACTCAAAAACTAAAAGACCAAATTGAAAAAAACAATGAAAATGCTAAACAACTACAAAAAGAAATAAAAACTCAACAAGCGAAATTAGACGAAATTAACAAAAAAATAGGGGGTTTGACGGTAAATAAAGATAACTTATTACAAATAATAAAAGACTTAGAAAACGACCAAACAGTAACAAATTATAAAAAGATAAAAAATCGTACAAATTGGGGGGTTGGTAGTAGTAGTAAAGAAATACAATTCCCTCGTTTTTGGAATGATAAACCTTTTACATATAAAATTGTCCCAAAGATTGATTTTGAAAATACTGGATTGCCCCATATTCCAAGAAGTATGAGAACATATAATGAGATGATTAAAAGAAATACTATACAAGGAGAAAGTGTAGAATTATCACCAGGTAAATATTATTGCGAACCTTCTATTAATATGAGAAATATACAATATTCCACTAATGGCGCTAATTTAATTTTTAGCGAACCAACCTCACAGACCGAACCACCACAAAATTTATTCAAACTTGATGAAGCAAAAGAAAACTTAAAAAATATATCTCAAGAATTATCAAATTATGAAACTAATTTAAAAAACGCTCAACTAGAATATAATCAATTATTAGAAAATCAAACACCAGATGATAGTTTGCAACAAGAATTAAATAATAAAGCAAATCATATTAAAACTTTAAAAAACGAAATGCAACAATTAGAAATTAAAGAACAAGGTTTTAGAAGTGAAATTGATGCTTTAAAATTAGAAAATAAAAACCTAAAAGAAAAATATACTAATGATTTAGACAAAATCAAACAAGAACTTGATGCAACTAAAAATGAAAACGAACAACTAGAAAAAGAGAAAAAAGAGTTAGAAGTTGAATTGATTAAAAACGGCAATGCTGATGATGCATTAGTTAAACAATTAAATCACAAAGAAGCTCAAATAAAAGAATTAAAGGGCAAAATTAATACCTTAGAAGCCAATGAAACTAAGTTGCAAGAAACAATCAAACAAAAAGACGAAGAAATTAAACAATTGCAACAAAAAGTTCAAGAACAAGCGGAACAAATTATAAAATTAACTGCCGAAATTGAAAACAATATAGAAACTTTCAAGCAACAAGCAATTAAAATTCAACAACTAGAAGGGGCAATTGCAGGACTTGAAGATGCAAGTGGTGTTTTGGGTGGTAATAACAAAGAATTACTACATGAAATCAATAAACTAAAAGCCCAATTGAAAGCAGAACAAGACGCGCACGTTGCAACAAAAATAAGATTGGAAGAAGAGATTGTTGAGTTAAAAAAAGATGCATTAAACTTACAAAATAGATCAAAAGAATTAAAAGACAAACAAAATAGTTGGGAAACGGGTACAAAAATAGGTGTTTTCACCGAAGCTGGTGTGGTGATGGGCGCTACGTTGGGAAGTGCTGCGGGGCCTATAGGTGCGGTTTTAGGTGGAGTTGCAGGTGGTGTAATTTCTACTGCTGTAGCTGTTGCTAGTAATTGGGATGTAGTTAAAACATGGTTTGGTCGTTAATGCAATTTTTTTGCATTACCAGATTGGATTATGATACAATGATGATAAGTTATAAAAATAAAAAAGGAAGTTAATTATAGGATGGAGTTATTTAAAGTATTAGTTATTATAGGTATTTTAGGAGTTTTTTTATTGATTTGGTTTGTTCAAAAACACGTAAATAATAAATTAAATAATGTAGAAAATATTAAATTTAAAATTGAAGTTGAGACAATAACTAAGCAAAAGAAATTAAACCAAAAAATAGCTGAGTTAGTAAATAATAAAGCTTTATCAGTTCAAGAAAAAACCGAATTACAAGAAGAAATAAACACTATCCAAACTGAATTAAGGCAGCAACAAGCAGAATTATCACATAATCAAATGTTGGCAGGAAAATTAAAAGCTAAAAAATATACAAAAAGAAATCCAATAAAAGCTATAATTATATATTATTGTTTTATAATAAGTATATTTGCTATTTTCGGTGGTTTTATATTTTTAGACAATAAATATGATATAACAAACTCGAAACCTAAAACTTATACTATTTCTGAACCGAAAGTAGAAATTGAAGCTGAATGGTTTGAAACAGGAAATAAAAAATACGCAATTGAAGAAGATAACAAACCTTATAGAAATGATAAAGGCAAATGGGTAATGAATGGTGTTGCTGATGAGGGAGAATGGAAAATAAAAATTAAATACACCTTCTACGGTCTCGACGGTCTTGGTTGCGGACAGCACCGTGAATACGAGCCAACTGACTTAATGCCGTTTATGAAAAATCCTTTTGACAAATGGGAAACAAAACTCAGCAGTATTGATTTTTTTGATACTTTCCACACAAAACATAAAAATGATGATTCACAATTTAATAATATGTTCATCAACAACTATGTAGACCACTACACAGAACTCAACTACAAAGGCCCGAAATGGTTAATTGAAGAAGATAAAGACTTTTTCATGGATGAAGTGACATGTCATATCATAGACCCAAAGGACTCTAGTTTTCCAAAAAGAGAAATGAAAAACTACTATCTTCACTTCAACCCAAAACAAAACTATATCACACTTTATACTAAGAAATTTAATACTAAAGAAAACGAAGAATCCCCAAAAACAAGATTAAGAGGATAAAATTATAATTAAGACCAACTTAAAAGTTGGTCTTTTTTTAATAAATTTGAATCAAATGATATAACTGCTAAAAAATAATCAAAATTTTAGAGATATAACCTTGATTTGGGGGTATAATTAGAAACATAATCATTAATTTTATATATTAATTTAATATATATATTTTAAAATTCAGTTTTAATAAGTTATAATTATTGTTGGTCCTAAATCCAGTGGATGGATTTACAATAAATTCAACGGCTACTGGGACACCACTCAACCATAACATAATAAACCTCAAGAATTAAATATTAATTGATATTAAGACCTCCAAATGGAGGTCATTTTTTTTTTACTCATCTTTGGTAAAATCTAAAAAAGAGTTTTATGTTATAATAAAGAAGAAGTCAAACGAGAAATTAAAATAATAATTTCAACTGAATTAATTTTAAAATACCCCCCAAATCAAACATGCCTCTTTAACGCGTTATTTTGCCCCTCTAGCCGCGATTAAATTACAATTAGAGTAATAACTCGAATTGCAATTTATACCCCCCTTAAATCCAATTTAGCCTCTAAGTGACATTCAGTTATTATATAGCACAAACAACCCAAAATGAAAAATTTGGCATTATTGTGTAAAAAAATGCAACCCATGTCATTTTGTAGGGGCGTTTTTGTTTTTTTCAGGCTAACTATATAATGGTATGTTTCTAATAATTATATTTTAATAGTATAATATATGTATATGTAATATAAAGAAAGAAATAAAAACTATTCAAAAGTTTTTATTTCTTTCTTTATATATTAACCATATATATTATACTATTAAAATATAAAATCATTTAAGAGGTAATATTTTGAATATTTATTTTTTTATAATTAATAAAATTCTTTAAATCAATTATTTTGGCATTATTGTGTAAAAAAATGCAACCCATGTCATTTTGTAGGGGCGTTTTTGTTTTTTTCAGGCTAACTATATAATGTAGGGATAAAATATTTAAAAAATATCTTTTGAAACTAGCAAATTATAAAAAAACATTAGACACTTTTTAAGTGTAATGAAATTAATTTGTTAGTTTGAAAAGATATGGAATTATCTACTTAATTTTAAAGTCTTAAAGAGTAATTTATAAATAAAAAGTTGTATTAAAAAAAGGAACAGCGCACATATACATATATTATAATAATTTTATATATTAATTTAATTAATATATTTTAAAATTCAATTTTAAATACATTTTTGAGTTATAATTGTTTTTGTGATTAAATAAAAAATATTAAGATAATTGGTGTTAATAATGCAAAAATTGCAAAAATTAAAGCAAAAAATAAGATTATTACAAAATATGATTTTCCATATTCAAATTATTAATAAAAAAATAGTTTTTAAACTTGTTAAACAATTTTCTCAAGACCTGAATTTAACTACCATTTTAAAAACAATTCGCATTAATCGAAGTACTTATTATTATTGGCTAAAAATTGAAGAAAAGTTAAAATTAAAAGAAGAAAAACAATTGTTCCTTTTAAAATTACAAAATGGTAAATTAAAAAAACAATTAGAGAAGAAAGTAGGCAAAAAAAATGACAAAAAATAATCCTTCTAAATTAAGCCGAGTTTTTGTTGTTTGGGCTTTATCAATATCTGCTGCAGTTATTTTTATTTTATTCCTTGTTTTTTTATCTTTAAAACAGGAAAAAGAATCAAAACCAAAAGAAGATAAAACAGAAGATAATGTTAATGATACAAGAAAGCAACCCCAAGAACGATTCAATGAAACACATAAAAATCTAGATGAATTAATAGAAAAACTTGAAAAAGAAATAGATAAAATAACATCTAACGACGAAAATGAAAAACCTAAAAAAGGACCTAAATATCGCCCTGATGGAACACTTGATTACATCATAGAAATTGACCCCCAAACAGGCAAAAAAACCAAAGAAACTCATTATGACGACGATGGCAAAACAATTTATGTCATCCAAGAATACGACCCTCAAACAGGTAATACAATCAAATATACCCAATATTACAAAGATGGCAAAACAATTTATGTCATCCAAGAATGCGACCCTCAAACAGGTAATACAATCAAATATACCCAATATTACAAAGATGGCGAAAGAATTAATTATATCCAAGAATACGACCCTCAAACAGAAGAATTAATCAAAGAGACCAAATACTACTCAGATGGTAAAACAATTCAAGCAATTGAATTTTTCAATTCCGAAGGAAAAATAACCAAAAAAACCAATTACAAATCCGACGGAAAAACAATTGATTACACCAACGAATACAACCCTCAAACAGGAAGAAACATCAAACACACCCAATACAACCCAGATGGATCAATTAAAGAAGTTGAATACGGTTCCTAAATCATGCATAAAAAAAGAAATTTAATACTCAACCAACAGAAGAATCATAAAAACCAAGATTAAGAGGATAAAATTATAATTATAATTTCTTCTACTGACTATCTAAACTAAAAAACCCCCCAAAATCAAACATACCTCTTTAACGCATTATTTTGCCCTTCTCGCTGTGATTAAATTACAATTAGGGTAATAACCCTATTTGTAATTTATACCCCCCTTAAATCCAGTTTAGCCTTTAAGTGAACTCTCAAAAACCCTTGTAAATACTTACTTTTAATTTTTACAATTTTGGAATAAACTAAAACGGATCATTTTTAAACCTAATTTATAACCACCCCTCAACTAGAGATGGGGGGGGGTTTTATTTTTTATTATATAACAAAAACAGCCCAAAATAAAAAATTCCGCATTATTGTGTAAAAAAATTTAATCCATGTCGTTTTGTTACAGACATTTTGTTTTTTTCGGCCTATATATATAATGGGTATGCTTCTAATAAGGTTAAACCCGTGAGTAAAACTAAACACCAATTCAAAAAGCCCTCCAAGGCTATTTTGAATTGGTTTGTGATTAGTAATGATTAATTCGGGTTTAACCTTATTAGAAACATACTATAATAATTAATAATGTAAAGATAATATATATGGTTAATATATAAAGAAAGAAATAAAAACTATTTAAAAGTTTTTATTTCTTTCTTTATATTACATATACATATATTATCTTCCATTTATATATTAATTTAATAAATATATTTTAAAATTCAGTTTTAAAATATATTTTTGAGTTATAATTATTTTTGTAATTAAATAAAAAAATATTAAGATAATTGGTGTTAATAATGCAAAAATTAAAGCAAAAAATAAGATTATTACAAAATATGATTTCTCAGATTCAAATTATTAATAAAAAAATAGTTTTTCAATTGGTTAAACAATTTTCTCAAGACCTAAATTTAACTACCATTTTAAAAACAATTCGCATTAATCGAAGTACTTATTATTATTGGCTAAAAATTGAAGAAAAGTTAAAATTAAAACAAACAAAATATTTTTTACAACAAAAAAGAATTAAAGTTTTATGTTTACACTACCAATATTTTTACGGCCATCGTAAAATTACTGATTTATACCAAAAAACTTTCAACGAACCCATTACTAAGAAAAAAGTTTATCTTATCATGAAAGAAAATAATATTTGTTGTAAGTTGAGGCCTAAAAAAAATAAATATTATTATCATAAAAATTTAAAATCTAACCTCCAAGTTGCACCAAATTTAATCAATCAAGACTTTACCGCCTCCCAGCCTATGCAAAAATTATTCACCGACATTACTTATTTCCAAACTCCCCAAGGTTTTATCTATTTTTCTGCCATAATCGATTCTTTTAACAACCAAATCATCGCATCCCATACTTCGAATCGCCAAGATAAAGAATTAATTTTAAATACAATCAAAAAACTACCTCCATTAAAAGAACCTTGTGTTATCCATTCCGACCAAGGATTAGTTTATCAATCCCTAAAAGTACAACAAACCTTAACTAAAAAAAGGTTTTTAATCAGCATGTCCCGCAAAGCAACCCCGCGCGATAATGCCGTGATTGAGAACTTTTTTGGCCAGATGAAAAGTATTTTATTCAACCAGCATCCGTTTTTATTTCAACAAGTTCCATGCAAAATCAAAAAAATAATCAATCGATTCACTTCTTTTTGGAATCATAAATGGCTTTTAACTAAATTAAATACTTTATCGCCTTTAAAATATTCTCAATCTTTTAGATAAATATTTTAATTAATTAACGAATTCAACTGCAACCTTTTTAAAAGAGGTTATTTCACTGTACATTTTTTTAAGTAAAAAATGAAAAATTTGGCATTATTGTGTAAAAAAATTTAATCCATGTCGTTTTGTTACAGACATTTTGTTTTTTTCGGCCTATTTATATAGTGTAGGGATAAAAATTAAAAAAATATCTTTTGAAACTAGCAAATTATAAAAAAACATTAGACACTTTTTAAGTGTAATGAAATTACTTTGTTAGTTTGAAAAGATATGAAATTATCTACTTAATTTTAAAGTCTTAAAGAGTAATTTATAAATAAAAAGTTGTATTAAAAAAAGGAACAGCGCAAATGTTTCAAATAATTATAAATCCAATATTAATCATGAATTAAACTACTTTCAAACTTGGACCAAAAATAATCCAAATAAAAAACGAGAGAAAAAAGTTTTAGTAAATCACTTGAAAGATATAAAAAATATTTTAAACAAATTAATTAATCAAGAATCAATTAATGACATTGAAAAAATTATTACTTTTGTCATATGATGATTGTATTATTTTTTTAAAAGAAAAACATGGCGATGTAAAAGGAAATTATTTTATTAAAAACAATGAAGGCAAATTCGTTCATAACAAAAAAATTTTGAAGTTCCAGAGTGATGGACTTGAAATTCATCATGTTTTAGAAAAAGAAGAACCCGGCTTATCAAATCCCCAAAAACTTAATTTAGACTTTCACTATCAAGAAGCTCAAAATTTAGTTTACTGTGATTTATTAGAACATTTTCTTCTACATTTAAAAATTTATGATTATTATGCAACCAACGAAAAACCTGAAATAGGAATCAAAGGAGCTTTTCTAATTAATAATAAAATTCGCGATTTGTTCCAAAACAACCAGATTACAACAACCAAACAAAAAGAAAGAATTAAAGAGTGCGAAATAGAGAATGGAATCAATGTATGAATTTATTAAAAAGTTTAAAAATAAGGAAAAAAACAAATAAAAAAAGAAAGTTGTAACCATTCATAAAACAACCAAACTAAAAAATAGTTTTGCTTGTTTGTCTATGAGTTATGAAAAAAAGCATAAAGTTAAGTTTTGGTTTTTCTTAAAAAAATGAAAAATTTAATATTTTAAAGATTAATTGAAAAACTAATTTAAAATAAAGGAGTTTTTTTGATATAAAAAAAACTTTTGTCATTTTTTTGATACATTTTTTTAAATTTAGGTGTGATTTTTTCAATTTATAAATGTTATAAAATGGATTTGACACTGACAAACACAAATAAAGAAAATAGCAAAAATATCCCAAACGATATTGATTATTGTTTAAAATTGAAATTTCATTGAAGTTTTTTGGAAACAACCCGAAACAATCAAAAAAATAATTTAAAAATTCCTTAATTATTTAAAATTTTTTAAAATCTCAGTTAATTAAAATAAGTAGTTTTTTTATTAACTTCTCTAGAAATGAAAATCACATCTTTGAAATTTTTGCAATTTTTTTATGCTTCTCCAAATCTTTTTGTAAATAATTTTGTTTTAGCTTTTTTTAAACTACAAAATATTTTAATAATTACAAATTTATTCAAATTAAAAAAATTCTTAAATTAAACCATCTCAAAAGTATTTAAAAAGAGGGGGGGGTCAATAATTGAAAAAAGCGATAAGTGTATTTTGATTTTGCAATTGTTTTTTTAAAATAAATTTATAAATTTTTTGGAAAAGATAATTATATTATTAGATTTCATTCTTAGTTGCATCAATTTCATTCATTTGAAGAAGAAAATATTTAAAAAACAACTGCAATTGAAGTAAAGATTGTTGTAATAACTAAGATAATAATGGTTTAGTTTTTGATTTTATTGCATTTTTAATGTGTTTTTAACCTCTTTTTTTATTCTTGAGATATAAAAAAAGTCCTTTTAAAGGACTTAAATTACTTAAGGAAGATTTTTCTAAAATCATTTTAGAAAAAATTTCGAATTTTTCATATTTTAAAGAATTTTTTTAAAGGCTAAAGTTTCTACATTTTAGTAATAATTCAGTTTTGTTTCTCTAAAAATTAAAAGCAAAAGGATAGGTTTGTATTAATTAACTTTTGTCAAAAACCAAAAAAAGTAATTATTAAAAATATGTCAAAAAAATAAAAAAGATATTAATTAAATAAGCTTTTTATTTTTCTTAATTTGAGTAATTGTTTGAAATTAAAATTCTTCAAAAAAAGCCTTGGATTTAGGAAATTTATTAGTTTCAAAAATTTCTTGCGGTGTTCCTTTTTCAACAATTAAACCTTTTTCCATAAAACAAATAGTATGAGAAATTTTTTTAGCAAAACGCATTTCATGGGTTACAATTATTAAAGTTATTTTTTTATTATCAGATAATTTTTTTAAAATTTTTAAAACTTCTTGACTAGAATCAGGATCTAGTGCAGAAGTTGGTTCATCTAACAAAAGAATTTGTGGTTTCATACACAAAGCACGAGCGATGGCAACGCGTTGTTTTTGACCGCCTGATAAAAGATCTACTTGATAATTAGCAAAATCTTCTAAATCAACTTCTTTTAATTTTTCTAAAGCTCTTGCTTCTGCTTCTGAACGTTTTAATTTTAAAACTTTCATTGGCGCCAAGCAACAGTTTTCTAAAATAGTTCTTCCTGAGAATAAATTAAAACTTTGAAAAACCATTCCTACTTTAGTTCTTAATTCAGACAAAGAAACGTTAGGTTTTAAAATGTTTTCATTATCAACCAAAATAACTCCTGTATCAGGTCTTTCCAATAAATTCAGGCATCTTAATAAAGTGGATTTGCCAGACCCAGAATGACCAATAATGGTAACAATTTCTTTATCTTTGATTTTTAAATTAATATCTTGCAAAACAACTTTTTCATTAAATTGTTTTTGTAAATTTTGAACTTCCACTAAATAAGACATATTACTTATAGCCTCTTTTCTTTATTTTTTCAATATTTAATTAAAAAAATTATAACATAAAAAATATAAAATTCAACTATTTTGAAAAGATTATGCTTTTTTGTTCAAAAAAAATTTATCCAAAAAAGACAAATTTTATTAATTCAAAGAAAATAAAAAATAAAAATGCGATAATAATATAAATTTAAAAAAAATTTGTTAAAATAAAATAGTATAATAATATGGTGGTGTTTTTTAAAGTATGAGGTATTATTATTTAATTTTTTGAAATATTTACAATCAATAGGATTTTTTTATATTAAATTTTTTTATAAAATTAAGAAAAGAAGTAGAAAAGAGATTTTGAAAATGCATTATTTTGAAAAAATACGTCAAAAAATAGGCCATGAACCTTTGTTTTCTCCAGGGGCTTCCATTATTGTTTACGAAAACAACAAATATTTACTACAATTTAGAAATGATTTTAAAATTTGGGGTTTGCATGGTGGTGCTATGGATTTAGGAGAAACAGGAGAGCAAACTGCCTTAAGAGAATTGAAAGAAGAAACTAATTTAAAAGCTTTGGAAATGAATTTTTTTAAAACTTATTCAGGGGAAAAATTTAAAATTATTTATCCTAATAATGACGTTATTTATCCAGTTGTTTTAGCTTTTGTAGTTACAAAGACTGAAGGAAGAATTAGATCTCAAAAATCGGAAGTTCAAAGTTTAAAGTGGTTTGAAGAAAAAGATTTACCAATAGAACAAATGATGGAAATTGATAAATGTTTTTTAAAAGATTTTATAGAAAAGAAAAACCAAAAAAACAATTTCAAAGAGTAAAATTCAAGTTTTGCTATTAAATACTTATTCTTTAATTTAAGTCAGATTTGTGAGTGATATTTGCAGCAAAAAATGCATCTTTACAAAAACAATAACTCAAATTTATGGGATGATAAAATAATTAGGATACTTTTTATTTTTTAAAAATTATTTAAGACTGACTTATTTAAGTCAGTCTTTTTTTCTATCGCTATGAAATATTTTTTATAAAATTTTTGTAAAATTATAAAAACTCATTATTGATTATAATACCTAAAAAAACCTAAAAAAAGTAATATCTAAAAGCGGTTTCGGCTACTTCTTTTAATAAATCAAACATTTCTTCCCGTGTCCAAGGATTTTCACGAAAATACATAGAAACTGGTGAAAAACGATTATGTCCATTATCTCCATATTTTTTAAAAACAAATGTCTTATTTAATTTAAAAAATTCGTTTAAAACAAATATTTTAGCATCAACAAAAGTATCTTCATGATTGAAATCACAACCCCAACCAAAACAAACAAATGGAGTAATAAGTTCATGCATGAACATAGATTTAATTGCAGTTAAATTTTTTCCTAACCTTTCAACTGCATTTCCTCTTGATTGTTTAGGTTTTCCTTCTTCTTGTAATTTATCATTAGTTCCTTGTCTTTTCACTTCTGAAACCAATAAAACCTTACAAAAATCATTATCTGAATATGATTTCAAAAGCAAAACTCCCCCATCTGGTTTAATAGTGCGATTATCAAAAATTTTATCCTCTTCATAATCAGTTATTTTTCTAATACCTTTTTTATAAATAATATCCTTCATAAAACCAATGGATAATTGTTTTTCATGGATAATATAAAAAGGGTTGTTAGCCAAAAAGTCTTTAAAACGCCATTCCAAATAATTTTTAACATCTATCATGGCGGCATAAATTAATTTATCATCTTTTTTAGATTTATTATTTTTAGGTTTGTGTTGTTTAATGTTTTTTCTTAATTGTTCTGAATTAGACATTTTAAATCATTGTTCCTCTACAAAAATAATGCGGTTTTAAATTATTAACATTAAAAATTAAAATTTCTGAATGAAAAACAACGTTTTCAAAAACGTCTTTGGGAAGACTAATAATAGAAGAGATTTCGGGATATTCTTGATTTACAAATTTTTGTAATCGTTTGCTATTTAGTGATTGATTAAGTCTAAAGCCATAAGGTGTGAATAAAACAATTGGAATATCTTTGCCAAAAATTTCAATTATTTTTTTTAACCACAACTCAGGTAATAATGGACGACCACCATATTTTTCCTTAACATAACTTTTAGTTTTAAAATCTAAATTAAAAGGTGGGTTTGTTATTACCAAAGATATTTTTTGTTTCTTTAAATCTTTTTGACTTAATTCTAAAAAATTTTTATGAATTAAATTAGAAAAAGAAGTTTTTTCTATATCAACCCCCAAAACATCAAAACCTTTTTCTTTCCAAGGCAATAATAAAGATCCTTCACCAACGCAGGGGTCAAAAATCAAACCACGTTTGATTTGAGGTGATAAAATATCATATAGAAATTGCGATACCCAACTAGGAGTATAAATAGTAGATTTTTTTTCATTTTTGAAAAAATTATTTCTATCAACTCGATACATTTTTTATTATTCCTTTTCTATTCCTTTTTTTATACTTTTTCTTCATTATAGCATAAAAAAATTGTTTTAAATTATATAGTAATTCTTCTCAACAACTAACATTTATATGACGCTCCACTAACCAGAATTTTAACTAAATCAATACTTCATCCCTATAACGATAATTAATTACAACCTTTTAAAAAGGTTCTTTTGCTGTACATTTTTTTCAAGCGAAATGAAAAGATACGAATTTTTTACGCAATAATCACGTTTTTCATAATTTATTAGCTTCAAAAGACATTTTTTTAATATTTTATCTCTTCGCTATACATAAATAGTAAAAAAGTCAAAAAGACGACAACAAAATAAAAAGAAAAAATCTTCTACTTTATTTTATCATTTTATTAAAAAAAAGTACAGCACAAAACTTTTAAAAGCAAAAAAGAGACCCGTAAAAAGTCTCTTTTTTTATATTAATTCAATTTTTTTATTTTTTTGATTTGAGAGAAAGAATTTTTTTAGAAATTGTATCAAATAATAAAACAATAAAAGGACACAATAACAAAATTAAATAATGATGGAATTTTATTGATGTAGTTTCAAAAATACTACTCAAATTCAAATTATTAGTTATCAAAACAAAAAATAAAAGTTCAATGAAAATACCACAATATAAAATCTTATTAGGTTTTTTTAAAGTTTGCCAAAAATAAAGTTTATTGGAACGACAAGCAAAAGCATTACCCACTTGAGAAAAAATAACTGAACCAAAAGCCATTGTAGAAGCTAATAAGAAATTATCTTTAGCAATAAAACGATAGAAAAGGACAAACAAGAATAAAGAAATAATTCCTTCTATTAGCCCCAAAAAGCCGTAACTACGTTTAAGAATTTTTTTATCCATTAAATGGTCATTTTTGCTTCGTGGTTTTTGAGTCAATAAACTATTATCACTCACTTCAGCGCCTAAAGCAATCGCAGGGATTAAATCTGTCAAAAGATCAATTGCCAAAATTTGTAAAACATATAAATAAGGTTTGTTAACACCTAAAAAAGCAATTGCGATGAAAGGAAAAATTTGAGGTATATTAGAAGCGAAAACATAAGTCATGAATTTTTTAATGTTTTCGTAAATACAACGACCTTCTAAAACCGCCTTTGAAATAGTTGCGAAATTATCGTCTAATAAAATCATATCTGCTGCATTACGGGCAACATCTGTACCAGATTTACCCATTGCAATTCCAATGTGGGCTGCTTTTAAAGCCAAAATATCATTAACGCCATCACCAGTAACGCCAATCACTTCGCCATTATTACGGTAAGCTTGAACGATTTTTAATTTGTGTTTAGGTGTTGTGCGAGAAAAAACTACAGGTTTTTCTTGTTTTAAAACATCTTGCAATTGTGTTAAAGACATTTTATCAAGATCAAATCCATTTAAGTTAATAAATTCATCTTTAATAATGCCTACTTGTTTACCGATAGCAGTCGCTGTTAGGCCATAATCACCAGTAATAATAGTAATTTTAAGACCGGCTTTAATTAAATTTTTAACTGCTTCTTTTACTTCTTCTCTGGGTGGGTCATAGTTGATAGCAAAACCTAAGAAAACCATGTCTTCTTCTAAAGGTTCATTTTGCTCGATTTTTTTATAAGCTAATGCTAAAACACGAAAGCCTTTATTGGCGAATTCATCGTTTTTTGCTAAAAAAGAATCTTTTTCTGAAGAACTAAAAGGGGTTACTTTTTGGTTTTTATATTGCATAGAACATTGAGACAAAACAATATTAGGAGCTCCTTTGATGAATAAATATTTGGAGTTTGTATCATATGATTTTTCATGGTTATTTTTGACTAAAACACTCATTTTTTTACGTTCTGAAGTAAAAGGATTAAGTTTGAGGGTCTCTAAATTATTTCTAATTTCTTCTAAATTATAACCATATTTTTTGGCAGCAATTAACAAAGCCCCTTCGGTAGGATTACCAAGTAATTCATATTGATGAGGATTTTTTGTTTTTGGTGTTAATTTGGCCTCGGAACATAAAACAGAAGCGATTAAAAATTTTTCAACTCCTTTTTTCATCTTATTGTTTTCAGGAATAACAAATTTATCTTTGTCGTTATAACCTGATCCTTCAAGTTTTACTGATCCATCTGGGGTTAAAATCTCTCTAACCGTTAATTGATTTTGAGTTAGAGTACCAGTTTTATCAGTACAAATAACCGTAGTAGAACTTAATGTTTCTAAAGAAGAAATTTTTTTCACTAAAGCGTTTTGTTTCGCCATTCTTTGAGAACCAGAAGCCAAGCTCAAACTTACTGTTGGTAATAATCCTTCAGGGATGTTTGCAACAAGCATTCCTACAGCAAATAAAAAAGCAGTTGCAAATTTAGTTTTTTCTGGTGTTTCGAATCCTTTAGCATAACAAATAACAAAAACAAGTACAGCAGCGATAATAGCAATAAGACTTACTTTTTTAACGATGCGATGCATTTCTTGGTCTAAAATGCTTTTTCCTTTGTTAATTTGTTGCGATAGAGCAGAAACTTCACCAATTTGAGTATCGTTACCAATAGCATAAACAACTGCCAAGCAACTTCCTTGTGTTATTGTGGTACCAGCATAAACTAAATTAGGTATTTCTGAAACAACACGATTATCTTGAGTGTTAGGAGCTTCAGTGCGATTTAAAGGAATGGTTTCTCCTGATAACATTGAGTTGTCAACAAAAAGACTATTGGCCTGAATAATGCGTGCATCAACTGGAACTTGGCTTCCTGTTTCCAAAAAGATAACATCGCCAATAGTTAATTCGGTGGTATCAACCATCTGGATTTTTTGGTTTCTATAAACTTGTACTTTTTTAGGAATCATAGCCCCTAAAGAAGACAAGACTTTATCGGCTTTATATTCTTGAGAGAAAGAAAATAAACCGTTAATTACAATTACCAAAACGATAGATATTCCTATAGGTTTGTCGCCGAAATTAAAAGCTAAAAAGGCTGCAAGCCATAATAAACAAGCCATAACAGATATAAATTGTTTAATTAATTGCTTCCAAAAACGAAAAGAAGCGCTTTGTTTAATAATGTTTTTACCATGAATTTTTTGTCTCTCTGAAACTTCTTTACTTGTAAGCCCTTCAAAACTAGTATTTAAATGCTTAAGGACTTCATCTTTGTTAAGATGACTAATTTGTAAAAATTGTTCCTTTTTATTCATATAACGCTCCCTTTAATTTGATTTGAATATTTAACTAATTTTATAATTTTTTGAAGCCAAAGAAAGACGATGGATTTAAAGCTTAAAACTTATTATTTAATTGTTTAATTTTATTAAGCCTGATAACATTATAACAAAACAAAAAATAAAATCAAGCAATAAAAATTAAAAAGTTGTTTTTTTAATTTATCTTTAATTATAACCCACATTTAAAAACTTTTTTTATTAAAGGGTTTTATATTCAAAAACATAATTTCTTTTCAAAAAAAAAGGCCCCTAACAAGAAGCCTTGATTATTTTTTTTTGTGAAAAACAATTTTAAGTGGAGTGCCTTCTAAAGAAAGTTTTTGACGAAATTGGTTTTTTAAAAACCTTTCATAAGAAAAATGAATATATTTAGGATCGTTCACGAAACAAAGAAATTCTGGTGATTTAGACTTAATTTGAAAAATATATCGAAATTTAGCTATTCCTTGATTAAAACAAGTAGGAGGAGTTATAATAGTTGCTTCTTGCAAAATATCATTCAAAAGATGAGTGCTAAAATTACTTTGATAATTTTGAAAAACTTTTTTTAAAATAGGGAAAAGGGATTGAAGGCGGTTTTTTTTGAAAGCTGATAAAAAAATAATAGGAGCGTCTGGCAAAAACTTAAATTCTTGGCGAATTTGATCTTCAAATTTTTTCATAGTATTCGTTTCTTTTGAAATTAAATCCCATTTATTAACGATAATAATATATGACTTATGATGTTCTAAAATGAGGCCTGCAATGTTTTTATCTTGTTCTAAAATGCCTGCTTGAGCATCGATTACTAAACAAGCAATATCGCAATTAGCCAAAGTTTGTAAAGCTCTTAAAACACTATATTTATCTTCTTGTTCGTATATTTTGCCTCTTTTTTTAATTCCTGCAGTATCAATAATTTGGTATTTTTGTCCCTCATTGATAAAAAAAGTGTCAATAGCATCAGTAGTAGTGCCTGCGATGTCAGAAACTACCATCCTTTGAGAAAACAATAAAGAATTTGTAAGAGTTGATTTACCAACATTAGGGCGGCCAATGATGCAAAATTTAATAACGTTGTCGGTTTCATTTTCGGTCGCTTGTAAAGATGGTTTAGAAAAATCTAAATGAAAAATAATTTTGTCCAAAATGTCTCCAACTCCAACTCCATGCAAAGCACTGACAGGCAAAGGGGCATCAAAACCTAAAGCATAAAATTCATAAATATTAGATAATAAATCATGATTATCAATTTTATTAACAACTAAGAGAACCTTTTTTTTAGTTTGATATAAAATTTTGGCCAAATAATGATCACTTTGAGTTAAACCGGTTTTACCATCGACCACAAAAATAATAACATCAGCTTCATCAATAGCTAATTGAGCTTGTTGTTTAATTTGCTCTAAAAAAGGAATTGCTTGGAATTCAATCCCTCCAGTGTCAATTACATCAAAAGTTCTGGTTAACCAATTAGCTTGAGCATAAATACGATCGCGAGTTATTCCTTCTTTGTGGTGCGTGATTGCTTGTCTTTTACCGATAAGACGATTAAAAAGACTTGATTTACCAACGTTGGGTCGCCCCACAATAGCTATTTTAGGCATGGAGAGGTTTTTTTGTTAATTAAGTCTTGTATTTGCATAACCACTTCATCGATTGATAATTTCGTGGTGTCTAACAATAAAGCTTCAGAAGACCTTTGCAAGGGCGATAATTTACGATGATAATCTTGATAATCACGTTTTTTTAATTGCTCAATGATGTCATGTATTTCCATTTGGGTACCTTTTTTTTTCAATTCTTCTTGCTTTCTTAAAGCTCTTTGGGTGATATTGGCTGTTAAAAAAATTTTTAAATCTGCATCAGGAATGACAACTGTTCCTATATCTCTACCGTCCATAATTAAATAAGGTATTTTCTTGCAAATTCCTTTTTGTAAAGTTAATAATTTTTTTCTTACTGCAGGCAAAGAAGCAATCACAGAAACATCTTTTTCTACAATATAATTTTTAATTTTTAAAGAAACATCTTCTTGATTCAAAAAAATTTTATTATCTAAATAAACAATCTCAACTTTTGTTAAAGCTTTATTAAGAAACTGCTCATTTTGTATTTGAATTTTATTTTCTAACAAATACAAAGTTAAAGCACGGAACATTGCACCAGTATCAATATGTTCCCAGCCTAATTTTTGTGACAGTTTTTGACAAACGGTACTTTTACCCGCTCCAGCAGGCCCATCAATTGCTAATTTAAAACCTTGCATACAAAATATTGACTCCTTAAAAAAATCATTTTAGTTTTTATTAGTTAAAATTTTTAATTTTTTGATTTCGTGAATTTTTAAAAGACGATAAGCACCTGTTTTTAATCCTTCAATAGTTAAAAAAGCATAACTATAACGTCTTAATTTTAAAACTTGATATCCTAAAGCTTCCATCATTTTTCTTATTTGACGGTTTTTTCCTTCAGTGATTACTATTTTAAGCCAAGTAGATGGTTTGGGTAAATAACGTTGTTTTAAAATATTAATTTCTTTGGGAATTGATAAATAATTGTGATCAATAATAACACCTTTAAGCAACAAAGAAAGGTCTTTTTTAGTTAAAAAAACGTTTATTTTAACATGATATTCTTTAGGAATACCAAAACAAGGATGAGTTAATTTTTGAGTCATCTCGCCATCGTTAGTAATTAAAATTAAACCTGTGGTATTAAAATCTAATCTTCCAACAGAATATAATCTTTGGTTTTGAGACTCTTTGATTAAATCTAATACGGTGGGCCTTTTTTTATCATCTTTAGTAGTTGAAAGGTATCCTTGAGGTTTGTTAAGTAAATAATAAAATAAAGTAGTTTTTTTAATTAAAACATCATCTAAAGTAACAACATCAGAAGCTTTAACCTTAGTGCCTAATTGAGAAACAACTTGATTATTTACTTTTACTCTTTTTTGTAAAATTAAAATTTCTACTTTCCTTCTAGAAACTAAATTAGCTGATGCTATAAATTTTTGTAATCTTTCCATAAACAATATTTCAAACTTTCATTAGTCATCTTAGTCATTTTAAAACTAAAAATATTCATTATTTAAAAAAATACCGCGGATAATATTTATTTTTTTCCAAAACATCATAATAAGCAATCAAATTATGGTTACTATCTTGCACAATAAAAGGTTTTTCAGTTGTTGTTTGCCTTTGATCTAAATAAACACCATTTTGAACTAATTTAATTAAATAGTCATTTAAAATAATTTTATCGCAAGATTCAAATAAAGAAGAATCCAAAATAAAATCATCCCTAGTTAAATCATCCACTGTTTTGGCATTTTGCAATAAATAAGGTCCAATAGCCACACGTTTCAAAGAAAGTAGTGCACCATAAGTATTCATTTTTGAAGCTATATCTTGCGCCAAACTGCGAATATAAGTTCCTTTAGAAACTGTTGTTAAAAAATCAATTTGATCATTTTTTAATAAAGATTGGGTTTCTAAATGATGAATCATAACTTTTTTAGGTGGAAGGTCAATGATTTTATTTTTGCGAGCTAAATGATACATTTTTTGGCCATTGACTTTGATCGCTGAAAACATAGGAGGTGTTTGGAAATAACTTTTTTGATGAAAAGAGGCAAAAGTTTTTTGGATTAATTGTTGGTTTAAAATATTTACTTTAGTATCCAATAACTTACCTGTCACATCTAAAGTATCATATTTGCGATTAAAAATAAAAGTTCCTTGATAAGTTTTGTCAAGGCCATCAAACAAAAAAGATAACTTTGTGGCCTTACCAACACAAACAATTAAAAGTCCTGACGCTAAAGGATCTAGTGTTCCTGTGTGACCCACCTTATCAAGGTGAAATTTTTTTTTAATTTGATAAACTACATCATGAGAAGTGAGTTGGGAAGGTTTGTGAACTAAAAAGAAACCATTCATTTTATTTTTATTGGAACATGATAACATTATTTATGTTTTTGGAGAAAAGATAATAATTCTTCTTTATCTAAGAAACCGTTATTTCTAGCTACTTCTTTCTGGTTTTTATACAAAATAAGAGTTGGAAAGCTTGCAACTTTTTGCTCCAAGGTTACTTCTCGAAATAAATCAATATCAACTTTAGCAAAAAATACTTCTCTTTGAACTCGCGCGACCTCTTCTAAAATAGGTTCTAATTTGCGACATGGAGGGCACCATACAGCAAAAAAATCAACAAGAACCAAACCTTCACGGTTAATAAAATCAGAAAAATTTTGCCCTTGATAACTGATAACTTTTTTTGTTAACATTTTAATAACTCCTTTTTTTATTAAGACTACAATTAATTATAACTTAAAAAAGTTATAATTGGATTAAATAAACTTCTTTTATTTTATTCTTTCTCTGTTTAATGTAAATTAAGATAGAGGTTTTTTGTAAACTTTTTCTTATTCGTTTAATATTAAAGAATCCATAAATCAAAAAAATTAAAGAAGATAAAAACAAGATTGATTTGAAAAAGAAATTCAAGAAATCAAAATATGGCACTTCACTAATTTCAAAATCTTTCATTTTAAGGTTTGCCACTTTTTGGTCAAAAGTGTTTTGCGACAATTGTCTTAATTTACAAGAAAACACTTCCCCAAATTTATCAATTATAACCATCAAACGGCAAAAACCTTCTTGCCAACTACGTTTATTAACATAAGTTATTTTTTGGATTTCATATTGATCAATTTGAGGTGTTCCAAAACTTTGGACAACTTTTTACTTTTTAAAAATTCTTTAAGATTAACTTAATAGTTAGTCTTTTTTTCTTTTCAAGACTAAAAAAATAATTTCATATCTTTTCTAAAAATATTTTTAGGAAGGAATAAAATGCAAAGAGAAAAATTATTTAAAGATTTTTTAAAAAATAAAAAGGATTTAGAAATTCGCGATCAATTGATCGAAATGCATTTACCATTAGTAAAAAAAATAGCCAACCAATTTAAATACTTCCCTAAATCACTCCAAAGAGAGGATTTATACCAAGAAGGAATTTTAGGTTTAATTAAAGCTTTAGATAAATATAAAGATTTAGGTTATGGTTTTTATGGTTTTATTAACTATGCTAAAGAATTAATTAAAGGCGAAATTACAGAACTTATTAGAGGCCTACAAACTACTTCCACTTCCAGAGAGGTTTTTCGGAAAGAAAAACAAACAAGTAATATTCCTTTTGAAAAAATCCAACCCCAATCTATTAATAACAACAATCTAAACCCTCATCAAATTTGGCTAAACCAAGCTAATCATGAATTATTCTTAAAAAAACTTAAAAATATTTTAAATCCCCAAGGATTTAAAATTATTAGATTAAGTTTTGGGATTTCTTTGGGAAACGTTAATGAAGAACCTCAAATTGAATATTCCAACAAAAATATAGGAAAAATGTTAAATTTATCTTCAAGGAAAGTAGAAATTATCAAAAACAAAGCAATTGCTAAATTAAAAAAAAATATATAAAAAAGGAAATAAATAATATGAATTATCAAAAAAATACAACTACTTACTACAATATTGATGGTAAAACAATTTACGCCATTCACGAACATGATCCCGATACATTGAATTTTATTAAAACAACCTGGTTCCATAAAGATGGCAAAACAATTGACTTTATTACCGATTATGACCCCATAACAGAGGAACCAATCAAAGAAACCCATTACAACTCCGACGGAACAATTAAAGAAGAAAAAACTTTTTAATTAATATATAAACTAAAACCCTTTTTTTTTGAAGGGGTATTTTTTATACCCAAATCACAAAAAAAAGGAGTTTGAAAGATGATTGAAGCCGAACGCGCATTATTGGGAGCGCTATTATTAAATCCAGAAAAAATGGATGCTGTTATAAATTTAGTCAACACAAACAATTTTTCCAACCCCAAGCATCGTTGTATCTTTGAGACAATGAAGCAATTAAAACTGCAAAATCGCGAAATTGATTATGTTACGGTGGGTTCTGTTTTAGATAACAATTTATACAAAATAGGAGGAATTGATTATTTAATTGAATTAGTGGAGGCGGCCCCTGCAAGTGAATATTTAGAAACATATATTGATTTAATCAAAGAAAATTCCCTTAAAAGAGATTTGTTAGGATTAATTAAGCAATTACCTACTGAATTATCTAAATCAAAAAATATCCATAATTATTTGCAAACAGTCAAAAACCAAGTAGAAGTTTTTATGCAAAAAACCAAATCTCCTTTTATTTCTACAAAAACATTAATTCCTTATATTCGCCAAAGTATAGTTAATGATGAAAAAGACAACCAATTTGTAGGAATAAAAACAGGCTTTAAAAATCTAGATGAATTAATTTCTGGTTTCAAACCTAACCAATTAATTATCTTAGGAGCAAGAACTGGGATGGGAAAAACTGCTTTTATGTTAAATTTGGCTTGTAATATTGCAAAAAACTTTACTACCAACCCTGAAAACCAAAAAGCAGTTATTTTTAGTTTAGAAATGGCAGCGGAAGAATTAGCAATTAGGTTGCTTTCTTCTGCTTCTCAAATCCCTTTAAAACAACTCCAACACAAAAACTTAACTAAAAATGAAAAATTACAGTTACTTATTGCTGAGGATGAAATAACGCAATTAAACATTTTAATTGATGATGATAGAAATAACAAAATTGAAGACATTGAAACCAAATGCCGTCAAATGAAATATACTAAAGGACTTGATATTGTTTTTATTGATTACCTCCATTTATTAAAAGACCCCCAAAGTTTTAATACATATCAAGCAATATCTGAGATTTCACGCAAATTAAAAAAACTAGCAAGTGAACTTAATATTCCAATTGTAGCTTTGAGTCAATTTAACCGTGCAACCTATGTAAGAGAAGTCAAAAGGCCACAATTAACAGATTTAAGAGATTCGGGAACAATCGAACAAGACGCTGATGTTGTGATGTTATTACACCGCGAAAGTTATTATCAAACACCTGATAACAACCCACATACGAATTTAATTATTGCCAAAAACCGTAGCGGTCCCAAAGGCGAATGTAGTTTTAATTTTTATCAACAAATCCAAAGATTTGAAGCAAAAGAATAAGAATAAAAAAGGAAATAAAAATATGAAACAAATATCTAATTTAGATTTTAATAATATTAACGTTTTTAATCATAAATCTTTGTGCGTTAACATCACCAAACAAATAGTTCAACCAATTTTTTTCAACAAAGCTTTTAATCAGTATATGTTTGATTGTCATAATATACTCAATGAATATTTAACCAACAACCAACACAACTCTCAAAGCCAAAAATCAATTCGCGGAAAAATTAACGAATACTTAATTTTGCTTTATCTAAATCACAAAGGAATTAAATATTTATACCCTCAATCATATTTATTTTTCATCCCCGATATTAAATTTGATTTAGTGTTGTTTACCCAAACAAAACGCATCATTGCTTTCAATTTCAAAACTTGCCTTCGTGAACGTTACAAACAATCAATAGTAGAAGGTGAACAAATCAAAAAACTAGACACTCGTTTTGGCTTCTATTTATTAACAAATGATGAATCCGAAACTCAAAGATTAAATAATAAAATTAAAAATGGTAAGGTACAATCAATTAACAAAGTAATCAATTTATTTTCTAATTCAGCTAATCTATTCTTACAAAACTTACTAACCAACCAATTCATTCCTTTTTCACCTATTAATTTAATTAAAAAGATGGTTCGCTCTAATGACAAATAAATTAATTAGTTTTGAAGGTGTTGACGGAAGCGGCAAAACTACTTTAATTAACGAATTAAAAGATTCTTTTGAAAATAAAGGCTATCAAATTAAATTTTTTCAAGGTTTAGGCAGTTCCATCGTTGGAAAAGAAATCAGAAATTTATTTTTACATCAATCCAAAATAAGCCCTAAAACTAAATATTTACTTAGCCTTGCCAACATGTTACAAACCCAAGATGAATTAATAATCCCTGCTTTATTGGGTGGTTATCTTGTTCTAGTTGACCGTTGGTATGATTCTACTTTTGCTTATCAAAGCAAAGGTAATTACATAGATTATGATAACAAAATTACTTCAAAAATCATCAATCATTTCTTAATTAAACCTAAATTAACTTTTTACCTAGATATTGACCCTAAAATTGGGCTAAAACGAAAACAAACTCAATCAAATCATAAATTAGACCTCATTGAACAAAAACCCTTAAATTATTTTGAAAATGTCCGCAAACATTATTTAAACCAACATAAATACTGTAATGATGCAAATTGCAACCACAAAAATTGTAATCATTTTATGATTAACGCAACCAACTCGCAAAAAGAAAATTTAGCCCAAATAATGAAAATTTTAATTAGTAAAAAAATATTTTAATTAAAGGAAATAAATAATATGAATTATCAAAAAACTTTTTATTATGACGATGGCAAAACAAAGAAATTTGTTGTTGAATACACCCCAGATGGTAAAAAAACCAAATGGAACGAATACTACTCAGATGGGGAAACAATATATTACATCACTGAATATCACCCTGAAACAGAAGAAGTAATTAAACAAACAAATTATAATTCTGATGGTAAATTAACCACAGAAATTTTTTATGATGGCGATGGTGAAACAATTGATTACATCAGAAAATACAACCCCCAAACAGGTAAATTAATTAAATTTACTAAATACCGAGAAGATGGTGAAACAATTGACTATATTACAGAATTTAAGTACCATCCCAAAACAAACAAATTAATTAAAACAACTGGTTTTTCCTTCGATCGCAAAAGAATAGCTTTTATATACAAACACCATCCTAATGGTAAATTGTTTAAAAGAACTTACTACAACTCCGATGGAACAATCAATAAAAAATAATTCAAATAAATAAAGGAGAATGAAAATGATTTTAACTCCCAAACACATTTTAATATTGTTAAGTATAACATATTTAGGATTTATCATAACAAATCTAATGACCCTATTTTTTGATTTTAATTTAGGAATCAAAGCAAATACAGCTATTAGTCTTGTTTCTGATGTTGTCTTTTTAATTTATATTTGGGTAAAGGAGTTTAATAATGAAAATACCATGGATAGGCAGTAAAAAGAAAATGTTACCTAAATTATTAAAATATATTCCAACAAATTATAACAATTATTATGAACCTTTTTTAGGCAGTGGGGCTTTATTCCAATCTCTTACCCCCTCAACTGTCACTTTGAACGATAATGATATCAATTTAATACAACTTTGGAAAGATATGTTGGCACAACCAGAATCGTTTTGTGATTATGTGCGTAAATTTGAAGACAAAATATATGAAAATAAAGATCAAAAGACGCAAAAAGAATCATTTAAACATTTGGTAGAAAAATTTAATAAAAGTAATTTGGGTACTTATAAAAGTGCCCTTTTTTACGTTTTATTGAAATATGCTTTTAGGGGCATTTTCGGATATCGATCCGATGGAACTATTTATTTAGGATACGGGTTTTCATCTCGTTTCAAAAACCCTATAATTGTTTTATCAGAAATCCAAAGAATAAAAACCAATGTTAAGAATATAAAATTGTTAAATGGCGATTTTGAAAGTGTCATTAACCAAACCCAAAGCAACGATTTTATATTTGTTGATCCTCCGTATTGGCGTGAAGGGATTAAAGATAAAGATTTTTATCAAAAACCTTTCACATTTGAAGATCACAAAAGACTTTATAAAAGTTTAGAAATGGCAAATTATCGCAAGGCAAAGTGGTTGTATACAAATTATAATTCGTCAAAAATAACTGAATTGTTTAAAAAATTTCACATTCAACCCATTCAAACCACTACAAAACACAATTTAACTTCAAAAGGGTGGACTGATGAAATAATTAGGACACTTTTTGTTTTTTAAAAATTCTTTAAGACTGACTTATTTAAGTCGGTCTTTTTTTGTATCCAAAACTAAAAAATAATAATTTTTTCTATCTTTTCTAAAAAAACGTTTTTTTAGAAAGGAGAACAATGCCGACAGATGAAAATAGAAAAAAAGAATTATTTCAAGAATTTTTAAAAAATAAAAAGAATTTAGAAATAAGAAACCAATTAATTGAGTTACATTATCCAATAGTTCATAAATTGGTTAATAAATTCAAACATTACCCTTCATTGCTTCAAAAACAAGATTTGTTTCAAGAAGGAATTTTGGGATTAATTAAGGCTCTTGATAATTACCAAGATGAAGGTTATGATTTTCTTGCCTACGCCAAACCTGCCATAAAATTTGAAATCCAAGAACTTATTCGCAAGAGTTACTCGTCTTCAGTTCCTAGGACAATCCACCGCAAGAAAAACAAACCAGATGATATTGATTTCGAAGAATGGGAAGAAGCCACACAACCCAAGTGGGATGAAATCCTTACGCCTCATCAACTATGGCTAAAACAAGCACATCACGATATTTTTGTGCAAATATTAACTAAAAAATTTAACGGATCAACAATTTGACATTATTAGTTGGAGTCTTGGGCTTTCCCCAAAAGACGTTGAAGACAACGATAAAATTATTCGCTCCAACAAAGAAATTGCAGAAGAATTAGAAAACAAATACAACAAAAAATTTTCTTTAAGGCAAGTGGAAAAAATTAAACAAAAAGCTATTGTCAAATTAGAAAAAATATTCAGAAAGAGAGAACCCAAACAATGTTAAACAGAACACAAATAATCGGCCGTCTAACAAGCGACCCAAAAAAAGAATTTTTAAACAGCAAAGGAGAACGAATTGCTAAAGTTGATTTCGACTTGGCTGTAAACATAAAAGACAAAGTGCAATACGTACCCTGCGTCGCTTTTCGCACACAAGCCGACAACTTAGCCCAATATACACGCAAAGGTTCTAGAATATATGCTGAAGGACCAATCGACGTCCAAAAGTACACCAACAACAACAAAGAAACAAAAACATACGTAAGGGTTGTTATTAAACACATCGTCTTTTTAGACCCCAAAAACTAAAATTAAGAAAACGATACAACATCGTCTTCCACAAGACCCATGATAGTGGGTCTTTTTTTCTTTATCAAACAAACCAAACACACAACACGCTCGGAAAACCACAAAATCACTATTAATTTCAAAAAAAGGAAAATAAATAAAATGCAAAACAAAGAAAACCAAAAAACAATCAACTTCAAAGACGGTTCCAAACTCATCTACGAATGAAACCCTGAAACAGGTGAAGCATTCAAAGCACAAATTAGCTATCCCGACGGCATAATAAAATATTCATCATTCTAATATTAATAATTATCTTCAATTTTGTCCCTTCCATCAATGCTCATTCTTCTTTTTTTCATAGTCAAAACAAAACCAAAATTAAATTAGCAGATTACGAAACCCTCCAACAAGAATGGTTAGCGACCCAACCCAAAATGAAAAGATATGACATTCCTGTTTTAAACAAAGAAAGCATCCCTGAAATCCTAAATTATTTTAAAATAAGTGTTGTTGGAAATAATTTAGATGATTCACGATACAACCCTTACAACCAAAACTACTTTCAATATCAAATCAAAAATCCACCAGATGGTTTATTAGCGGTTTATTTAAGAGCAAGAGATAACAAGTACATCACGATATTTTCTTACAAATATTAACTAAAAATTTAACGGATAAACAATTTGACGTTATCAGTTGGAGTCTCGGGGTTTCCCCAAAAGACGTTGAAGACAACGATAAAGTTATTCACTCCAACCAAGAAATTGCAGAAGAATTAGAAAAAAAATATAATAAAAACTTTTCTTTAAGACAGGTGGAACAAATCAAAACTCAAGCCATCGCTAAATTACAAAAAATATTCAAAAAAGGAGAAAATAACTAATGTTAAATAGAACCCAATTAATCGGCCGTCTAACAAGCGACCCAAAAAAAGAATTTTTAAACAGCAAAGGAGAACGAATTGCTAAAGTTGATTTCGACTTAGTTGTAAATATAAAAGACAAAGTGCAATACGTACCCTGCGTCGCTTTCCGAACACAAGCCGACAACCTAGCCCAATACACACGCAAAGGTTCTAGGATATACTCCGAAGGGCCAATCGACGTTCAAAAGTACACCAACAATAACAAAGAGACCAAAACATACATAAGAGTTGTTGTTAAACACATCATTTTCTTAGACCCTAAAAACTAATAAATCATTAATAATCCTTTTTTAACTTATGTCTTTTAATAACTTCCAAAAAAGCAAATAATAAAATATCAAAATTTCACAAGGTCCGTGCTAGCGGGCCTTTCTCTTTAACGAACACACAAACCAACAACGCTCGGCAAAAAAAATAATCAAAAAAAGAAATAGGTATTAAAAAATGCAAAACTTTAACAATCCAAGAATTATTCATTACTTCGATGAAAAAACTCAATCATTTCGTGAAAAATCAACTCCCCAAACTAAACCAAATCCATACACAGAACATAGGGCACTAAATCCTGATGGTTCTACTAATTGGTTAAGTTTTTGGACTTATAATGAAATTTGTGATGCCAACGGAAATAAATTGTTTCGCCGTCGTTTTACATCAGATAGTACTGAATAAAACCCAAAAATTGATTGGACGGACGATGGTACTTTTGACAGAACTTATGACGACAAAGGAAATGAGTTATCGAGAACTAAATATCTAAAAGACGGATAAAAAATTACAAAATTATGGAATCCTAATCTGGTAATTATATACTGCCCCAAAAACAAAATCCGCGATGTAATTATTCACGACGAATGTACAGAAAGATGTTCCAAAAAAACATTAAAGAAAAATTAAAAAATTTGCTATTCAAAATCAGACGGATTTTACTGAAATGGAATGTCATTGTTTAGAATATTTCCAAGAAAAAGATGCTTATAAAGAAATTAGATTTATTCATACAGAACAAGCACAAGATTTCAAATAAATAAGACCACTGAAAATAGTGGTCTTTTCTTTTAAAACCCCATTTCCTGATGATGTGCATATCCTGCGATGGGCTTTTATTTTAGCTTTTTATTATTTTTTAATAATTGTTTAATTTTATATTTTAGTAATTTAGCAAAGAAAAAAATAATCAGTTCATTTATATACATATTCCTCCTCCTTTTGATAATCCATGTTTTAATACAAAAACCCACACACCCTAGCATGTGGTGGGTATTTAACAATTTTTCTACTACACCCATCGCAGGATATGCACAGCATCACAAACATGCCAACAATTTCAGATAATAAATCAGAAAGGAACCGATAACATGAAAATTAAAAAAATACTATCTTTTTGTTTAAAAACCTTATCGTTTTATATTCTCGTTTGTTATTTTTGCTATCATACTTCTTCTATCTTTTCATGTTTATTTCGGTCATTCTTTATTTCTTACTTTGTAGATAAAATAATTGGTTATATTTTTTCAGATGAATTTATTTTATTGATTCTTAGGATGACGACAATATCTTTATAAAAATATCAAATTTTCTTAAATAAAAAAACCAAACGAAAGGCAACATAAAAAAAATGCAAAAAATAAAAAAACAAAGAAACCGTTACGCCGAAGACATCATAGAATACGACCCCACCACAGGCAACAAAACCAAATTAATCCGACACAGAAGAGGCGGCTCAAAACTATTCATCAAAGAATACCACCCTGAAACAAGCAATTTAATTCAAGCAATTTATTTCTATCCAAACGGTACAAAATATGTCTACATTTATGACTCACAAACAGGTCGCCGAATTAAACGAACTATTTACAACAAAGACAATACCATCAGACATAACCAACACTTCAATTAATTGCTAGACCCTTCAGGACATTTTTTTCCAACAAAAACAACACAACCACACTCGGGGAAAAAATAATAAATTAAAATTCAAAAAAAGGAGAATAAATAATATGAGCGACGGAATGTCAGAAGCATTAGGTGGAACTTATTTTTTAGACCGTTCCAAACAAAAAAATAAAAAAACCAAAAAACAAAGAAACCAAAATAACAACACCTCAACGAAAACAAACAAAAATAAAAATTAAGGAGAACCAAAACATGAATTTAGACAATAACCCAAAAGAAAGGAAAATTATGCAATTCAAACAATTTTTTCAAAAAATAAATAAAGACATTTTCTTAGGAACTATTTTAGTGATTCTTTTAACTTTAATCATCATTAAGGAAGCAAGAAGCTATAGCAATCCCCCACAAAACGAAAACAACACAATTAAAGTCGTCGTCGAACACAACCCTGAAACACACAGACCAACCAGAACAATCCATTACCGTGCAGACGGCAAAACAATCGCCTCCATCACTGAATACGACAAAGAAAACAAACAATAAGACTTTTTCAAAGGTCTTTTTTTCTACCCAAACCCACAACACAAACACGCTCGGCTAAAAAAAAATAAAAGGAGTTGATAATTATGCAACCTAATAAAATAGATATTCTAGATGTTGCCACTTATTTAATCCAGCATCAAAACAGAAACGATTACGCACCTTTTAAAATCCAAAACTTAGCTTTTTGGGTATATTCCAAATACCTAATAGATTTTAATTACCCTATGTTTAATAATGACTTTCAATCTTGGCCTTATGGTGCGGTTTCGCTGAAATTATACAACACTTTATCCCGAGAAAAAACCCCACTAAACCCTCATCACAAAATTAAAAAAAATTATGATGAAAATATTTTTACCCAACAAGAAAAAGAAATTATGGATTATATCATAAAAAAATATGGTTCAAAAACACGCAATGCAATAGCCACCATAATACAAAAACCATATTCCATTTGGTGCAGATGTTATATATCGCAATATTTTGCTTTAAATAATATTCCTGATAAACTTATTCAAAATTATTATTCACGACAAAACAGAAAAGTATAATTTTTATAAAAAAACCCAAAAAAGAGAAATAAAAAATGAGTGCGAGAAAAAACAAATACAAATGTCTTCCAACTGAAGCAGAAATAAGAAAAATACATAATTTAATCAAAAATTCAAAAGGAAAATCCCACATTCGTAGGAAGAAAATGTTTTGGCTCTTATAAATCCAATAAACAAATAAAAGGAGAAATAAAAAAATGAACAACCAACCAAATTATGGAGAAACCAACATGAAAGAAAATAAAACCTTTCATCATGACAACGGAAACCCCTGGTTAATTTACGAATATCACCCTGAAACACTAAATCCAATTAAGCTAACAGAGTGTAATTTAGAAGGAAAGCCTCAAAGAATTACCGAATGTGACCCCCAAACAGGAAGAAAGGTGAAAAAAACTGCCTATAATTTTATCTGCGGATTGGATTACATCAAATATTACGACCGCGAAACAGGAAAACCCACTAAAATAATCCAATATTATTCCAACGGAAAAAACGTTTGGTATGTTACCGAATGGCACCCCATCACAGGAAATTTAATTAGCTGTATTTTTTACAATAAAGACCGCACAGTTTCAAGTGCCGCCCAATGGCACCCAATAACAGGTCAAATAATTAAATACAATGATTATAATAGTGCCGCGGTTTTTAACATAGAACCCGAGCAAGCGATTCATCAAAAAAATCTAGACAACGAATCGAAAGCAAGAATATAATATGAATAAAAATACTATTGCTGAAACTTTTGCTGGTGCTGGCGGTTCTCATTTAGGGTTTATTAATAATTGTTTCGAAAGCGTTTATATTAATGAATTTGAACCCAATTGTATTCAAACTTTGAAATTAAATTTTCCTTTATTAGAAAAAAATGTTATATAGACCCAAGAGATATTAATGATATCTCAATTAATAAAATCTCAATTATAAATGTTGATGTTTTATTTGGTGGTATTGTTTGCAAAGGATTTAAATAACTCTCTTCAAGTTTTTTTAAAAATTTCCGATGCGTTCCGTAGATAAAAATATTCAAATCCAAAAATGAGAAAAATCTAAGAGCCCTCAAGGGCTCAGATAAAGCATAAACCTTTTGAGGGAAAAAATAGAATAGAAAAAGAACCCCCCCAGTTCCGCACAACCCCCCTTTTTTTAGAAATCAAAACCCTTCTTTTTCAATCACGACTGGACTAAAACATCCTTTTTATCCACCAACAGTGCTTTAAATTTACGCACAAGCTTAATAACCAAAGTAATAACTGAGGCTGGTTATAGCGATTAAACAAACAATTATTGAAAAATAATATTTATTTCATTGAGTAATTTTGGTCACAAATATGTTGTAATATGTTACAATGATTTTTGTAATTGACAAAAAAATATGGAGATAATCGATGTCAGAAACACAAAAAATGCAAAAATTAAATAACAAAATAATATTATTACAAAATATGATTTCTCAAATTAAAATCATTGATAAAGAAATTGTTTTTAAATTAGTTAAACGTTTTTTCAAAACTCTCAATTTATTACCATCCTAAGAACAATCAAAATCAACCGCAGCACTTATTACTATTGGCTAAAAAATCAAGAAAAGAAACGATTACAACGCGAAAACTACCTTTTACAACAAAAACGCATCCAGGCTTTATGTTCTCGTTATCAATATTTTTACGGATATCGCAAAATCACTCATTTATATCAAAAAACTTTCAACGAACACATCGCCAAGGAAAAAGTGTATCAAATTATGAAAGAAAATAATATTTGCTGCCGTTTAAGAATAAAAAAAGTCAAACGTGCATATAAAAACAACTTAAAGCCTAAATTAAGTGTAGCACCCAAACTTATCAACCGCGATTTTATTGCAACCAAACCACTTCAAAAATTATTTACCGACATCATATTTTTCCCAACTCCTGAAGGTTTTGTTTATTTTTCTGCAATCATTGACTCTTTTAACAATCAAATAATCGCCTCCCACACCTCAAACCGCCAAGACAAAGAGTTAATTTTAAATACAATCAAAAAATTACCCCCACTAAAAGACCCTTGTGTTATTCATTCCGACCGCGGCACGGTTTACCAATCGCTCAAAGTGAAAAATAAACTAATTAAAAAAGGCTTTTTAATCAGCATGTCCCGCAAAGCAACCCCACGCGATAATGCTGTGATTGAAAACTTTTTCGGCCAAATGAAAAGTATTTTATTCAACCAACATCCGTTTTTATTTCAACAAGAACCACACGAAATTAAAAAAATTATCCATCGCTTCCCTTCTTTTTGGAATAAAAGATGGATGTTGGCTAAATTAAATAATTTATCACCTTTAAAATATTCTCAATCCTTCAGATAGTATTTTAATTAATGATAAAATCAACTACAACTTTTTTAAAAAGAGGTTATTTCACTGTACATTTTTTTGAGCAAAAATACCCTTGCAAAATCACAAAACATCAAAAAACGTGATTATTTTGTAAAAAAATTAACACCCTTTCATTTTAGACTAGCGTTTTCGATTTTTTTTGCCTCTTATATAGTGAAGGGATAAAAATATATCTTTTGAAACGAGCAAAATATTAAAAAACTTATGGACGATTTTGGTTTAATTAATTTGTTTTGTTGATTTGAAAAGATATGAAATTATCTATTATTTTTGTAGTTTTAAAGAATAATTTTTTAAAACAAAAAATGTCTAAAAAACATCATCTCCCCAAACTATTAAAGAAATTGAAAAAAAATTCGGCAAAGGAAGTATAATGAAACTCAATGATCAAGGTTTTAAAGGATTTGAAGTGATTTCCACCGGTTCTTTGGTCCTTGATATTGCTTTGGGAGTCGGAGGTTTTGCTAAAGGCCGTATTGTTGAACTTTTTGGCCCTGAAAGTTCTGGCAAAACAACTTTAACTTTGCATGCTATTTCAGAAGCTCCAAAAGCAGGCGGAAACGTTGCTTTTATTGATGCTGAACATGCTTTAGACCCTATTTATGCTAAATCGATTGGAGTCGGACATTAATAATTTATATTTATCGCAACCAAATTCAGGCGAACAAGCTTTGGATATTGCTTTGAAATTAATTTCTAGCGGCCATATTAGTTTATTAGTTGTTGATTCTGTTGCAGCCTTAGCACCTGAGGCAGAACTTGCGGGTGACATGGGAAGTAATTATATTGGTTTGCAAGCAAGGGTGATGGGACAAACAATGCGAAAACAATCCACAATTATTTCTCAAACAAACACAATTGTCATTTATACTAATCAATTAAGAGAAAAAACAGGAGTTGTTTTTGGTCATCACCGAATATAACCCCAGGAGGGAAAGCATTAAAGTTTTTTGCTTCTGTTCGGTTAGATATTCGAAAAACTGACACTATTAAAGAAAATGGCGAAATGATAGGCATTCGTTCTAAAATAAAAGTTGTGAAATCAAAATTAGCCCCTCCATTCAAAACAGCTTTAGTAGACATTATTTATGGTAAAGGAATTTCTAAAGCAGGAGAGGTTTTAGAAATAGCTACACAATTAAATTTAATTCAAAAAAATGGCTCTTGGTATAGTTATAAAGGCGAAAAAATTGGTCAAGGAAGTGATAACGCTAAAAAATATCTTATCCAAAACGTTCAAATTTATCATTTTTTGCTAAACGAAATTAAAAAACAATATCATATTAAGAAATAAGTGGCGGCAGGTTAAAAAGAGGTGTCATTGTTCTTTTTTTAATTTTTAAAAGTTTTTATCTTAATTTGTCAGTTGTTTGGAAATTAAAAAAACCTTATTTATCTAAAAATATTTACTACATTCATAAAATAAACTAATTAATAGCGAATGCTCCCAAATATTGGGGTTTTGAATAAGTAAAAGTATTTTTCCAATGATGAAAAGCAAAAATTTCTTCCTAAATATTTACCATACTCACAAAGTTCAATAATTCCATAATTTAAATTTCAATATTTAAAAATTTGTTAGTTGTTTGGAAATTAAAAAAACCTTATTGATCCAAAAATATTTACTAAATTCATAAAAAATAAAATAATTAATAGCGAATGCTCCCAAATATTGGGATTTTGAATAAGTAAAGGTATTTTTCCAATGATGAAAAGCAAAAATTTATTCCTAAATATTTACCATACTCACAAAGTTCAATAATTCCATAATTTAAATTCCAATATTTAAAAATTTGTCATTTGTTTGGAAATTAAAAAAAGATTATCAATCTAAAAATATTTACCATATTCCAATATTAAAACATTTATAGTTTTTTTGAAATTAAAAATCCTTTTTTTGTGAATGAACCAAAATATTGGGGTTTTGAATAAACAAAAGTATTTTTCCGATGATGAAAAGCAAAAATTTATTCCTAAATATTTACCACATTCATAAAATGAAATAATTAATAGCGAATGCTCCCAAATATTGGGATTTTGAATAAGTAAAAGCATTTTTCCAATGATGAAAAGCAAAAATTTATTTCTAAATATTTACCACACTCGCGTTTCTTCTAAATTATTTTTTTTGGAACCATTTTGCATATTTTTTCCTTTATTGTCTTTGTAATATTTTTTTGAATAAAATTATTAAAATAATTAAGTTTTAGTTTTTATGAAATTTTGAAAGTTTTTGGAATGATGTTTATTGAGTTTGTGGAAAAATGCGAAACTCATTGTAATTTAAAAAAAGAAACTAATGAAAAAATAAAAAGCGTCCTAATTTTTTCAGCATCCCAGTTGTTGTTATTTTAAAAAAGAAAAAATTATTATAAATTACTTAATTTGGAATCACAGAAGGGGGATTGTTTTTTATTATTTTAAAAAATTAGTTAAAAAAATCTATTTAATAAAATTAAAAAAAGTTTAAAAAAGATTTCAGTTTGATCCTTCCGAACAATGTTACTTTTGGAAAAAAACAAGCATTTTTTTAAAAGTTTCAAAAGTAAAGAAAATGAATTATAAGAATATATGATAATTATACCATGAAATAAATATATTCTTTCATTTTAAAATTACAACAACTGAAAAATGAAGATAAAATTGAGACCAGATTTCTTTTTAAAAATCCAAAACAATTGATAATGTGTGTGTGTTTTTGCTTATTTCCTGTTGCCTTTGAAGAATTAGAAAATATTTTCAAAGCAATTGAAAAATTAAAATAAAATAGAGAAAAGATGATTTTAAAAATTAAAAACAATTAATAACGTTTTTTCTTCCAATTGTTTCTCTAAACATTCATCATTATGATTAAAAAATAATTTTATTTTTAAATTCAACCGAAAAATGATTAAAAACAACGGGCTTAAAGAATTTTAAAAAATTAAAAAAGGATATTAAATGTTTCAACATCCAATCAAGTCAAAAAAATAAAAAAAATTCAAAGTGATTGAAAAATGAAAATCTACTTGCCATCATTTTTTTTGAAAAATAAAAAAACAGTCACCAAATAATTTTAAAAGAGTTTTAAAATATTTATAATCATTAAAACATAACAGAAAATATATCTACTTTAGTCTCAAGAACTGAAAAATTAAAAAAAACTGATAACACCAAATTTTTTTATTTCTTCTGATGACTCACTTTCAAAAAAATTATTTTTTTGGATCAAGTTCATTAGGTGAAAAATTTTTCACAATCAGTTGAAAATTTTTGCAAAAATAATCTATCCCTGAAATAATAGTTAAAAAAGTTGCTAAAAGTAAAAAAACATCTCCAATTTTATTTATATGTCTAAATATTTCTTTAATGGATGGAGGGATTCCTTCTGTATTCAAATATAAACCAAAAAAAAGGAAAAAAATAGCTAAAAAAGTAAATAAAGTTTTGGCTTTGCCTAAAAAAGAAGCCTCAACCACAACTTCATTTTCAGCAGCCAACATACGAACACCCGAAACCAAAAACTCCCTAATAATAATTACCATCAAAATAGGAAGGAAAAAACGCTTCTCAATAAAAAAGTTTTTTGGGATTGTTAAAAAACGAAATTGGCAAAGATAAAAAAGAGCGATAATCACGAGCAGTTTATCAGCAATCGGATCAAAAAATTTACCAAAAACTGTTTGCTGTTTATACTTTCTAGCAATATAACCATCTAGATAATCAGTGAGTGCGGCTGCTATAAAAATAATTTGAAAAATTAAAATGAATTTCCAATCATACTCATCAAAAGACATTAAAGGCAAAAGAACAAAAATTAATAAAATACGAAATACGGTCATTAAATTAGCTAGCAAAGGAAACACAAAAAAACCTACTTTCAAACATTTTTTTCATGTAAATATTCGCAAAATTACAAAATGATTGGATTAGTCAAATTCAAATTGTTTGCAAAAATTTATTTCTAAACATCAACGCTACCATTATTATAACAATTATTGTATTCGAAGAGAAAAAATATTATCCACAAAAGACAATCAAAAAAATTAAAAATATTTGGAAGAGAAAAAATTTAACATCATCAACGATACTTTTTTGACTGAAAAAACTAAAATAAGCTTTTTTTACTTTACAAATCGAAAATTTACAGGTATAATAATTTTGTATTATTAAATTTATATTGTTAGTTGGCGGTTGTGGCGAAGTGGTTAACGCGGCGGCTTGTGGCGCCGATATTCGTGGGTTCGATTCCCATCAGCCGCCCCAATAATACAAAAAAGATAAAACTAAGGCCCATAGCCAAGTGGTAAGGCAACGGACTTTGACTCCGTGATTCGCTGGTTCAAATCCAGCTGGGTCTGCCATTTTTTTTAAACCTTACAAAAAAATTTAAAAGCGGGTGTGGCGAAATGGTAGACGCACTAGATTTAGGATCTAGCGCTTGTGCGTGCAGGTTCGACTCCTGTCACCCGTACCATCAAATATTTAAGGGATATGATGTCAACGGTAGCATAACGGTCTCCAAAACCGCTCGTTCGGGTTCGAATCCTGATATCCCTGCCATTTCAAAAAACAAAAAAGATAAATAAGATATAATGGGTTTTGAGTTCATCAAAGCTTTTTTTATTTGGGTTCAATTTAAAAATTTTTTTTATTATAAAATCCAAGATGATAAATATTTTTAAATTAATCAAAACTTCTGTTGTTTTAAATTTAACCGAAATAAAAACACTAAAAAATTAAAATCTTATAATTAAACATTGAAGACTGACTTTTTTAAGTTAGTTTTTTTATTTTTTGGCAAAATTTTTTTCCAAAAATGAAAAAAAGATCATAATTTTAATTTATTAGTAATAATCAAAAATAGTTGTTGAATGAAGTGTTTTTAATTATTTTGAAGTTTGCCCAATATTCTTAAATGTGTGCATAAATTTTGCATAAATTAATGCTTCCTAGATAATTGGATAAAGCTTGCTTTTGTTTTATATTTTATATTGCTTTTAAGTTAAAAATTTGGTTTTTTGAACTAAATAACAAAAAAATATTAGATATAAAAAATGAAAAATGAAGCGGTTTAAAAAATAAATTTAGGATTGGGTTGTTGAAAAAATTAGCCTTCTAGCTTGAGGGCTTTAAGTATTGCAAAAAAATCTCTTTATTAAATTTTTGTTGTTGATAATTTTTTTTAATAGTTATAATAATAGTAATAATAGTAAGTTAATAAAAAGTAATGTTTTAGAAAATGATAACAAATATTTAGGAATAAATTTTTGCTTTTCATCATTGGAAAAATACTTTTGTTTATTCAAAACCCCAATATTTGGGAGCATTCGCTATTGGATACTTTTGTTTTTTAAAAAAATATAGAACTTACTATAAAAAAATGAAAAATAGAGCCGTTTTAAAAAAATAAATTTAGGATTTTCAAAAACTTATGGATACTTTTTATTTTTGACAAAAATATAGGATTGACCGAAGTGTTAAGTTTTTAAAAAATTTCAAAATTTTAATCAGTCTTTAAAATTTAAAATCAGTGAAGTTTTTGCGTATCTTTTTAGAATAAAAAATAATTTTTAAATTTTGGCGAAAAAAGTTTTTCAACTGCAATATTAGAAAACATTTTAGTTGGTATAAATTTTTAAAACAATTTTTTAAGTCAGTCTTTTTTTTCTTTTGGAAACTTAAAAAAATAATTTTTAAATTTTGGTGAAAAAAATCAAAAAACATTACAGTCATAAATTACAAAAATATCAAAAAAATATTTTGCAAATATACACAAAAGAAACAAAATCATCAAAAAAAAGATCGCAACCCCACTAAAATTATATTTGGAGTTGATAAAAAATAAAAAAGCCACAAAAAGCAAAATGTGGCATTATTTTTTTGAAAAAAGATATTAGAGTACAATTTTGTTGGTGAAAAAATTTAACTTATCTGTTTTGATAATTTTTTTGGCTTGAGAAATTATTTTTGTAAGCTTGTGAGATTAATGTTTTTTTGTTTGCGGCAAAAATTGAATACCCAAGATAATTCGTAATCGCAATTAAATGAAATTAAAAAAACCAGCAAAAATTAATTTATTTAATAAAATTTTAGAATTTTTTAATCTGAAGAAATTAAAAATTATTAAAATATTTGTAATTTGTAAAGAAAAACCAAAACAAAAGTTATCTACAAAAGAAAACAACTCAAGAATTTTAAGTTAATTAAAACTTTTTTTGTTTTGGTGGAATTTAAAGGGTTTTTGTTGTAAAATTAAAAAATAATGAAATTTTTAATTAATTAAAGCTTTTTTTATTATTTTAATCACGATTAAAGGTTGACATTTTAATATTTTTTTGATTAAATACAATTGTAGATGAATATTTTATTTAGTTAAAAAAAGTTATTTTAATTTAAAAAAAATTAAAAGTAGGAAAGGGGGTAATTTTTTTGGACATAAGCGGAATGTTTAATCAAATTAAGAGTCTTATAGAAGCAAAGCCATTAATGTTTTTGGGAACTCTTTGCATTTTTTTCCCAGTTATTTTATTTCTCTTAATAAAATTAATTATTAAATTATTGTTGTTTATCTATTATATAAATTTCAAAATTGCTAACCTATTTAGTAATTCTACAAACTCTCAAAAAAAGAAGAAAGATGATGATCAAAATAATTTACCAAATATTTTAATCAATAATAGAGATTTAAATTCTAATTTGGATTCTAATTGTTTAATTAATTTGAAATTAATGGAACTAATGGCAAAAAAAGAAAATAATGGCCGTTTGCAAACTGACTTCTTAGAAATAAGACAAAAAATGTTAGAAACACAATTCAATCAAAAAATTTTTGAAATAGAAATGAAGCAAAAAATAAAAGATCTAGAAGAAAGTAAAAAACAAAATAACATCGCTCAACAACCAAGAAAAAATTACAATGAAATCCCTGACGCTTTGAGGAAAATTTTAGAAAAATTAAACAACGTTGAAGAAATGCAATTTGAAATTTTAAAAGACTATACTCAAAAAACTCACTATGACTCCAAAGACAAAACATTATACGTTCATCCAGAAGACTTTTTGCATATGAATAAAGCATTAATGGAAGAAAAATACAAAAAATTAAATTGAATTGACCATCACTTTATTTAAGTGATGGTTTTTTTATTGGATAATTAACCTTGGTTATTTCAATGATAATTATTAATTGGAAGATATTTTGTTGGTTTTTCAAGATTTTTATGTATTTTTAATTTTTTTTATAAATTTTTTATAAAAAGATAATGTATAAGAAAATAAAGTAATTTTTGCAATATTAAGCACGAAGTTCAAAAATTCTTTAATTGTTTTATTTTTTTGTCAATTTTTATTCCTGAAAAAAATTAATAAGTCAAAGGGAAATAACAAAAGATAAAAATAGGATAATTAATCAAAAAATTCAAAAAAACTAAAAAAGGATAAAGTTATTTTTTAGTTTTAAGAGTTTTTTTATTTTTTTTAAAGTTTGCTAATAATAACATAAATTGTTGTAATAAATAAAACAGCGGCAGCAACAGATGCAACAATAATTTCTGTAATGTATTGTGCTATAGCGCTTTTAGCTTTTTCAGGAACGTCTTTTTTAGCTATTTCAACTTGTTTATGTACTTCTCCTCCTAAACCATCAAACATATTTTGAGCTAATTTAGTAGCGATTGTATCTAAATCTGTGGCTTTTTCTCCCAAAGCTATTGCAAATATTTTAGTAAAAAAAAGATGTCTTTTAAAAAAATTTGTAATTGCTGGAAGTCTCTTTTGTGGGTCATCATTGGTAAAGGAGGAATCAGTTTGGGCGTTAAGGGAAGGTACTTGTATTTTATTCAACAATTTACTAAACCAATTTTTTTTATCTTCTGTTGTTTTGCGGTTGAATTCATTTGCCTCATTTATTTCATTCAAAATAGTTTGCAAAATAGCTTGATAAACATCTGCTAAAGATTTTTGAGAATCATCTGATGGATAAAAATAAGATTTTAGTTTTGTAAACCAACCTTGAGAAGGTTTTAATTGGTCTAAAGCTTTTTGAAAATCTTTGTTTTTTAGGAGTTCGTTAGCTTTTTTATATCTTTCTTCAGCATCTTGCCAAGTTTGGGATATTTCGGTGTCTTTATTTTCTTGAAAATATTTTTCTTCAATTATTTTATTTCTATTTGTATCTACTTTTTCGAATTCTTCTTGGGCCTCTACTTGCTTCAAAATAACTTGATAATCTTTTGCTAAAGTTTGTAATTCACCTAAAGCTTCTTGAAATTCGTTGTTTTCTAGATGTCCATTAGCTTTTTTATATCTTTCTTCAGCAGCTTGCCAAGTTTTGGAGTTTTTGATTGCTTCATTTTTTTGAAAATATTTATTGTCAGTTATTTGTTTTTTGGTTTCATTTACTTCTTTTAATTCTTTTTTTAAATTAGTTTGTAATTTTTCTTGGGCTTTGTTTTCTAAGTTTTTTTGGGATTCTTGTTGGATTTTTGCTTGTTTTTCGGTTTTTTTCACTTGATTCAAAATAGCTTGATAATCTCCTTCTAAAGTTGTTGTTTTAAATAAACCTTTAGAAACTAATTCATCTAAAGCTTCTTGAAATTTGCTGTCTCTTAGACATGTTTGAGCTTTTTCATATCTTGTTTCAGCAGCTTGCCAAGAACCTTTCCAATTTGTGGATATTTCGGTGTCTTTATTTTCTTGAAAATATTTGTTTTTAGTTATTTTATCTCTAATGTCTTTTGCGTTTTGGAATTCTTCTTGGGGTTTGTTTTCTAATTTTTCTTGGGCTTCTACTTGATTCCAAATAGCTTGATAATCTTTTGCTAAAGTTTTTAATTCATCTAAAGTTTTTTGAAAATATTTGTTGCTTAGATATTCGTTAGCTGTTTCATGTCTTTTTTCAGCGTCTTTCCAAGTTTTGGAGTTTTTGATTGCTTCATTTTCTTGAAAATATTTTTTGTCAGTTATTTGATTTCTATTTTTTTCTACTTCTTGTAATTTTTCTTGGAGTTGGTTTTTTTGTTGTTCTACTTGATTATTAATATCTTTCTGAATATCTTGATAAACAGCTAATAAAGTTGTTGTTGAAAGACCGAACCAACCTTGAGGAACTTTTAATGCGTCTGAAGCATTTTTAAAATCTTTGTTGTCTAAATATTCTTTGGCTTTGTTATATCTTATTTCGGCACCTTGCCAATTTTTGAATTCTTTAGCTTCTGCAGTTTCGTTATTTATTTGATTTCTAATTGTTTCTACTTCTTGTAATTCTTTTTTTGTGTCAGTTTCTAATTTTTTTTCTTCAGCTTCCACTTGCATCCAAATACCTTTATAAATGTCTACTAAAGCTTTTTTAGGAGTAGGCGAAGAAGCAGCCGATTCAGAAAAATAAGATGAAACACGAGATGCAACATTAGATATGGTTCTGACTACCATATTTCGAGAATCTTTTAATTCTTTTAATTCATTTAATTCATCTAAAGCTTCTTGAAATTTGTTGTCTCTTAGACATGTTTGAGCTTTTTTATATCTTGTTTCAGCATCTTCCCAAGTTGGAGACTTTTTGATTGTTTCGTTTTCTTTAAAATATTTATTGTTATTTATTTGATCTATAATTTTATCTACTTCTTCTAATTCTTTTTTGGCGGCAGTCTCTAATTTGTTTTGGGATTCTTGGGAGTTATTTTCTATTTCTTCTTCTCTTTCTACATATGTTATTTCTAGTCTTGTATCTGGGTTTCCAGAATTGGTATTATTTTTTATAAGGATGTTTTTAGATCTATCTTTTTTTCCATTTTCGTTATCCCCTGAAACCGCTGCATAAACTACCGATTTTTTTGAATTTTGGATTTTATTAAAAAAACAAATACTATACAATGCTATAAAACAAAGCATAATTTTGTTAAAAATTTTTCTTACTATTTTAAAATTATTCACCTTAGTCTCCTATCTGTAAACATCTTTTTAGTTTTTATTTTGATTATCAGAATTATCATTAAATAATTAAAAAAATTTTAGAAATTTAGAAACTGAAAGATAAATTTATTGAATTATATATTATATATAATGTTTACTTAATTATTATAACTATTTTTAATTATAAAATCAAGCATTTAAGTTTTTTAATTAATGGTTCTTTTGGAATTTTTTTCGTCTTTTGCTATTAATTTTTTTAGAAAGTTTTTATTTTTATATTTAGTATAAAGTCTTTAATTCTTTGTTGTAAGATGAAAAAACTAAAATATGTTATAATTTAATAGAGGTTATAAATATTTTGTATTTATATTTGTTTTTTATTAGTTTATTAGTAAAAAAACCTTAACTGTTTAGAAAAAATAAAATTTAAAATGACTAAAAAAATTAAAAAATTATGATGAAAGAGAAAAAAATGAAGAAAAACAAGACAATCACAAATATCGATGGTATACTTTTTCAAAAAATGATTATCAACGGAGCTGTTAATTTACACAATAATTATCACAAAATTGATAATTTAAATGTTTTTCCAGTTCCTGATAGAGATACAGGCACCAACATGAAAATCACTATGATGTCAGGTGTTGAAGCTATCAAAAATTTAAAAAATGATTCAATTGTTGAAGTTTCACAAATTTTATCAAAAGCTTTGTTGTTGGGCGCCAAAGGAAATTCAGGCGTTATTTTATCGCAATTTTTTGCAGGAATGGGAGAAACTTTTGCCAAATTACAAAAGAACTCAATTCACCTTGAAGAATTTATGCAATCTTTGGAAAACGGTTATAAAAAAGCATATCAAGCAATTATTAAACCAACTGAAGGGACTATTTTAACTGTTTTTCGACTGGCTGTTGAAAAAACAAGCGAACAAAAAAATAAATTTACATCTATAATTGATTTAATAGAACTTTTTTTAAACAACGCTAAAGAAGCTTTAAAACAAACAACTAATTTATTAGCAGTTTTGAAAAAAGCTGGAGTAGTTGATAGCGGTGGGGCTGGTTTTGTGGAAATCTTAAAAGGTTGGTTGCACTTCTTCAAAGAAAATCAAATGATTGAATTAAAAGATACATCCATCAAAACAGAAACCGCTCATCATATTCATCATTTAGGAGAAGTAGATATTAAATACATTTACTGCACTGAGTATGTTTTTGAATTAAAAAATAATGATTGTGACACCGAAGAATTAGGAGCTTATTTTGAAACAAAAGGTGATTCTTTAGTATTGGTCAAAGACGAAGAAATCTTGAAAATACACATCCACACTAACTGTCCTGGAACTATTTTAGAAAAACTTTTAAATTATGGAAATTTAAAAATTAGTAAAATCGATAATATGAAAGAACAGCACCAAAAAATCATCGATGAAAAACCCACTTCAGAAAAAAAACAACATTCTTTGATTGTTTTTGTCAAAGATGCCAAAATGGAAAAATTATTAAGTGATTTTGAGATTAATTATATTATTCCACAAAAAGATTTTACAAAAGAAGCGTTATTAAAAGTAATTAACCAAATTGATTCTCCATATATCTTTATTTTCCCTAACAATTTAGAAATATTAAATGAATTGAAAAAAAATACTATTCTTTCCCAAAAAGATCAAAAAATTATTATTGCACCAAGCAAAAACATTGCTCAAACATACAGCGCTCTTCTAGCATTTGATCCATCATTAGATTGGGACCAAAACCAAGAAATGATTGAAAACACAATTAAAAACATTCAAATAGGAGAAATTATTGCTGCTGATAAAATGAATGAAAAGCTTGCAATAAATAAAGAAATCGATATCGCAAAAGAAAGTTATTTATCCATTTATGAAGGGGAGGTGGTTGCTGCAAAACCAAACAAATATGAAGCAATCAACACTCTTTTAAAAAAAATGATTAAACCTTGTCAAAGTTTTTTAACTATTTTTTATAATTCTTCCGTCACAAACACTCACGAATTAGCTGAAATTGAAAAATATTTGAAAAAAAATTACGATCACTTAGAATTAGAAATTCTTGCAAATGAAGGAGTGGAAGCTGCTTATATTTTATCATTAGAATAAAAAAAATAAAAATGGTCTTCAAAAGATCATTTTTATATTTACCGCGGGTATGACGGAATGGTAGACGTGCATGTTTGAGGGACATGTAAGATTTTTCTTGTATGAGTTCGAATCTCATTATCCGCACCAAATCTAAATTTTAGACCCTTATCTCTTTTAAAAAGTTGTTGTGGTTTTGAAAAACAAACAAAAAAATAAAATTATTAACTATTTAAATAATTTTTTTCAATAACTGATAAATGATGCAAGACATATTTTTTCAAAAATCTTTTATAAACTTATTTTAAAAATATCAAAAAAAGCAATTCTTCTTTTGATAAAAGATTGCTTTTTTTGATATTTTTATTTTTAGGAGTAACTATTATTATTTGGAATAAAATAAATTTACAAAAAAGAAACTGAATTTTTTATTTGGAGCGGGCGAGGGGAATCGAACCCCCGTCTCATGCTTGGCAAGCACGTATAATAACCACTATACGACGCCCACATTTTGTTAAGCAGTTCTTTTGGTGCCCTTAACAAGAATTGAACTTGTATTTCAGCATTACCATTGCTACGTTCTACCATTAAACTATAAGGGCTTTCACGTTCCTTATTATTATATCATTAATTTTATAATTGTCAAAGTTTTTTTCACAATACAAAATTAAAAAAGCAATTTGGCAATAAAAAAATAAATAAAAAAGCAAAAAAACTTGACTAAAAAAAAAAATAGGTTATAATATTAAATAGGTTATCAAACCGAAACATTGTAAAAAGGAGTTATTATCAATAATGCAAGATCAAAGACAACAAGGAACATGTAGATGGTTTTCTGGAGACAAAGGATACGGTTTTATCGTTTCTGCAGAAGGCAAAGATGTTTTTGTTCACTACAGTTCTATTCAAACTGAAGTTCAAGGAAGAAGAACATTAAACAAAGATGATAAAGTTGAGTTCAGTATAAAAGAACACGACAACAGAATTCAGGCAGTAGACGTTGTCGTAATTAACGACAGAGAAGAATAATATTTGCAATTTAACAAAAAAAAGATTAATTTCTTTTTTTTGTTGCATTAATTGCATTGTGATGTTTCGTTTTTTAAGATGGATTTTGTTTTATTTTTTTAAAAACTTGCAAACATTATAATAATACAAACAAAAATTAAAAAAAATCAGATTAAAAAAATTTAGAAAATTTATCAAAAAAATATCTATTTTTATATTTTTACTAAATACAATAAGATAAGTTTAATTTTTTTCATCAAAAAATTAAAAAACAACATATTTTTTTACACAACTATTTCATTTTTTTAATGTTAGAAGAAAAATATTTCTTATTGATTATTTTTGTCATTCATACTTGTGATGGTTTTTAAAAAATTTTTTTAGTCAAAAGGTAAAAATTATTTTGAGTTTAAAAAAACTTTTTAAAAATAAAAAAATAGCTAATATTTAGGAAAAGATTGTATATTTAAAATTTTAATGTTGATTTTAAAAGTTAATAAGATAAAATAAAAGTATGGGGGTGTTTTTGGGTTTGCCAGGGTCATCAAGGTTTATATTGCATATCTTGGTTACGCAAGTAAAAACGTCGAGGTTTCTAATAACTGGAAAACAAACAAATTCTGCTTCTGAAGGTGATCAAATTTATAATTGGGTTCCATCTCAAAGCAGCCAAAATTTACAACAATTAGCTTTTGCTTAAAAAATAGCAAAACCCGCCTTAAATTAGCTTAAAGATTTAAGGGCAGGTCAAAAAAGTTAGGCTTGCATCATAAGTTTGCCTTTGGCTTTTGATAGCAAATTATACAAAGACTCGTAATTTATTTTTTTGTTTGTTTTAAAATAAGTTATTAAAATATTAAAATAAACTAAATATGTAGAATTTATAAACTAAAATGGCCTTGCACATGGGTTCGATTCCCATCATCTCCACCAAAAAAAACATAGTAATTATTTTTCCCAAAGAGAATTTTTCTAGGAAGTTTCTTTTTTGGAAAAATCATAAAATTTCGTTAATTCGTTAATTTTATCAATAATTTTATGGATTTTAACATAACTATTATCATTATAAGCAACATTGCCTATTAAATGTTTATCCAATTGCGAAAAATTATAATTACTACTAATAAAAACAGGGAGTTTCCTTTCTGCACGATAATACAAAAGAGGCAATAAAATCTCATCGCGAAACCAAGGGTTAATGTTTTCAGCGCCTAAGTCATCTAAAAATAAACAATCAGTTGTTTTTAATTGATAAAACCTTGTTTCTAATAAATTACTATACACAAGAGCTTTAAATTTACGTGTTAAATTCGGCATAAAAAGAAATAGAACAGAAATTTCTTTTTGAAGCAACTGTTTGGCAAGAGCTTTCAAAAAAAACGTTTTACCTGTTTTAAAAGAACCACAAAGATAAAAACCCTTGTTTACTTTATTAAAGTTTTTGATAACTTTTTGCATTTCTTTATAAACTTGTTTTTTAATTTCGCTATCAACTATTAATTTGCTTAAAGAATATTGCTCTAATTCCAGCTCACTATCAAATAAAGCATTTATTTTTTTACAATTTTCTTGGAATTGCATTTTGTTAGATTGCACAGTAGGAACCAAAACAACCCTTGGAAAGGGCTTTTTTTTTAACTCTGGACGAAAAAATGTTTCATTTTGATGTTCTTTTGTTTTGTTTTTATAATAATTATAATAAGTTAATAAATCATCATCATCAATTTTAAGATCTTTTGTTTCTGGATTTTGAGCAAGTTTTTTTCTTATTTCTTTTTTGATATCTGATAAAGACATTAAAACTTCTCCTTTATAATTCTTGTTTAGAATTATTTTTATCTTTATTTTTATAATAAATAAAATAACTGTAAAAAAATATTAATAATTTTTTTGTCATTATAAATAATTTTTTTTTTAAATTATTTATAATATTTCAGTTGTATAAGACAACTTTTAATTTGAAAATTATTTTTTAAAACTTCAAATATTGCAATAATTATAATTTATTCAAATTCAAACCATTAATTAAAACCTTTAAGTTTTGATGGTTTTTTTGATTTCATTTAATTACTTAACTTTAAGTATTCAATTTTTAACATAAAAAAACACATTAACCTTTCAAACTTACAAAAAAATGAATCGGCCAAAACCAAAAAATTATCAAAATAAATAAGTTTTTTTACCAACAAAATGACAAACGAACATTTTTGTAAAAATGCCACATTCTGATTTTTTATGGTTTTTTTGTGAGTCTTTTGCTAGTTAAAAATAAGTTTTTGTTTGTTCTTTTCTTAATGTGGGAGGCATTACAAATATTTAATTATGCCAAACTACTTATTTGATTTTTTATAATTTATGTCCTTAATGGTTTTTCTAAAAAAAATTATAAAAAATGAAAATTGTTTTGAATTTTTAAAGATTTTCTTAAAAGTGCAAATATCTCTCATTTTTGCAACAGTTAAATTTTTGATAGCTGATAAAAACATTGGAAATCTTTAAAAATTCATAAACAAATTAAGATTGCCAATTTTTTTTAATTTCGTCTATCCATTTCGGTTTATCTTTTGGTTTTTTAAAGTTGACTTGCTTTTCGGTTTTTTCTTCCATTAAAAAATCATAAGCTGTTTCTGCATCTAAAATACCTTTTTGGGACCACGATTTTAAAGTTTTTTCTAAATAAACAACTGAAGGCAAAATACCATTATGATACCTTAAAATATAAATTAATAATGCGTTAACTAAACCTATTTCTAAATCATTTCTTTCTAATAACTGAAAAACGGTATCACTTGCAATGGTTTGATTACTTTTTTGACAATAACCTTTAATAATTCTTTGAGTTGCATTAGGTTTTTTTAAAAAAGTAATCATTTCTTCTTCGTTATAGCCTGTTTTTTTAGAAGAAATAATGATTTGTTCTTTATTATTTTGATGATAATTTTTTTTGACATTTAAACGTAACTTGGATAAATCTATATCATTAGGATTAGGAAAAGTATTTTGATAAATTTCTGCTATTTTTTGAGGAGTTAAATTATAAACTAAACTTAATTTATTAATAAAGTCAATTGTTTGCGACTCTACTAAAAAAGTTTTTTTAAAACGTTCTGGCAAGGATGATAAAAATGCTTCATAATCAAAGTTGCTTTGCAAAAAACTCTTATCAAAAGGGTTCATGGTTTTGTGTTGTTGAATATTTTGGTTAAAATTGATTTTTTCAAATTGATATATATCATCAAATTTTTTGCTAATATCTTGAAAACCTTCTAAATTGAGGGGCTTTAATAAAAAATGGCTTTCCAAATGAAAATAATTTTTTTCACCCATCTCACTTAATAAAAAATCACCTAAAAGTGGGTCTTGCAAAAAAGCATTACTTTTATAAGGAGGAAAAACCAAATAAATTGTTTCCCGAGGATTTTCTTTTTGATAAGTAGCCAATAAATTAAGTGCTTCTAATTTTTCTTTTTGTTCTAAAAAAACATCTTCTGAAATAAAAGCGATATCAAATAAAAATTGATGTTGATATTCGAAATTAGCTTTTAAAGACAATAAAATATAATAAATACTTAACGCTTGAGCACCTATTAATGGTTGATAAAGTAAACTAAGAGTTTGATGGTCTTCAAATGATAAAGAAATTTGATTTTTAATTTTAAATAAGGTAAAACGATTGCTTATCATTTTATAACCTCTTTTTTTATTTAATTGGCTGACATGAAGGACAAAGATAAGTTCCCCTGCCACCAACCTTGATTTTAATAATATTTGTCATGCAAACAGTGCAAGGAATTTTTTGTTTTCCGTGAACTAAAAGATGGTTTTGAAACGAACCTTTAGTTCCTTCTTCTGGTTCAAAAGTACTAATACTAGAGCCACCAAAAAAAATTGCTTTTTTTAATACTTTTTTAGCAATTTCTAAAATATTTTGAACTTGTGATGGGTTTAGATCGCAAGCTTTTGTTTCAGGATGTAATTTAGCTAAAAATAAAACTTCATTAACATAAATATTACCCAATCCAGAAATTATTTTTTGATTTAATAAAACTTTTTTTAAAGCTGTTTTGGACTTGACTACTTTTTGATAAAAAGTCATAAAATCAATTTCAAAAGGATCTGAAGCTAGTTGATTGAGGGTTGTTTTAGTTAAAAAATCTTTTTGATTTTGCACTTCAAACCTTCCAAATTTACGAAAATCATAATATCGCAAAGATAAATCATTATCAAAAAATAAAACAAAATGTTCAGTTGCTTCATGAGGATTGGATGCAGGTTTAAGAAATAATTTTCCTTCCAACCTTAAATGACCGATTATAACAAGTTTTTGAGTAAGAAAAAATAATAAAAATTTGCCTTTTCTTTGAATATCTAAAATAGTTTTTTCTTCTATTTGGCTAAAAGCTTCGAAATTTTTAATAACCGGAGCATAAAAAACTTTTGTTTTGATGATTTTTGCACCAATTAGTTTAGATTTCAAAATATTCACAATAATTTGGACTTCAGGCAATTCAGGCATAAATTTAACTCCTTAAAATTATATAATTGTTGAAACATAAGAAAAAAATTTAAAAAGAGATTGCAATATTAAACTTTTAAATCTAAATTGTCTTTTATGAAAACATTTAATTATTTTTATTTTGCTTCAAATTATAAAATAATTTAAAAAAACAATTTCGGAAGAAGTCAAAAATTTAATTAAAAAAACAAAAGAAGCAAAAAGGGAATTAATTTATATCAAAAATTCAATCCTTAAAATGATCATAAAAATTGATTTTGATGTTTTTGTATCATGCCCACAATGTTTTTTCTAAAAATTTTTTTAGATAAAATTGAAAAATTATTTTTAATCCTAAATTTTTTTAAAAGTAAAAACCGAATATGAATTTTTGAATGGCTCAATTATTTAAAAAATGAAAAAATCACAAAAATGGAAAAATTAAGATAACTTATCAACAATTATTTTTGAAAAAAATTTAAATAAAAGACCGTTGGCAGTTGTTTTTAGCACTTAAAAATCTTCCAAAATCAAAATTGCCTTAAAAAATCTCTAAAAAGGGGTTGCAAGCTTTGGCAATTAAAGGTATGTTTTGCTTTAATTGATTAATTGGTTTCAAATGACGAAACAATTGTAAAAAAGCGATTTTTTGAAGGTCTAAAATATTTGCTTGCAAAAATAAAAACAAAAGAGATAAAGGATGTTTCTTTTTGTCTAAAAAAGGCAAAGAAAAACAAAATATTTTTCTTTTCCAAAAAGTTTCTAAATATTGATGTTCTTTGATTTGTTGCAATAACTTATCAAGGAAACAAGTTATATCGCCATCAACAGTTAAATATTGATTAATAATTATATTAGCATTAGAAAGAGATATATTCAATTCTTGAGCGATATCGTTAATCATATCATCAAAATAGTTGGGCAATGAAAAATCTTGACGGTAATTGGTTGTGTCAAGGCCGAAAAAAGTTATTTTTTGTTGTTCTTTCATTACTTGGTTTTTAGAAGCAAAAAAAGCTTTGATTTTTTTAACATTACCTAAAAAAGCTAATGTTTTTAAAGTAACTTTAGGGAATTCGTTTAAAAAAGGTTTGTTATTAAAAAGATAATACGGCAATGATGTTTGGCAATTTTCTAATTTAGCAAAAACAGATGCTAAAGGTAATTCTATTTCATGAAACAAAAATAATTGGTTATTTGTTTGAAGTAGTTTTAAAACGTGCTCTTTGCTTTGGTGAAATAAAAAAGCTTTGATGGCAGTCTTTTTTTCTAAATTAACATGATTGAGTTCATAATCTCCTAAAAGATCTGTTTTCGTTAAAAGATCAATTAAATTATCGCTTTCCAAAGGAAATAAAAGATAGGCTGCTGGCAATAAATCAAAACAAATTCCTTCAATTATTATTCCTTTATGTTTTAAAAACAACTGTGTTTGATAAGTATTAAAAACATTTTTAGAAAAAGCAGGATTTTTGAGATAAGAAATAAAAAATTGATTCGTCAAAGCAATATCAGGATCAAGGAAAAAATTATGATTGCTGCCGCAAGAAAAACCAATTCCTAAAATACTTTTGTAATGAAGGTCAAATTCAAAATACAAAGACCATGTTTGCTCTTCGGTAATTGTTTGAATTACATGTTCTAAGGCTTGGTTTTGGTCAATATTTTGGTAAATAAAATTTTGAGTTAAATCTGGTTTCAAAGAAGTGTTGGGGGTTATTTTTAACCTTTTAAAATCCATCTCTTGATAAAAATCTTGTAGTTCAAAAGATGACATATGTTTTATTTCTGTTTGTTCCAATTCGAAAGGCAATGGAACTTTGGTATCAATCGTTGTCAAAATTTTAGATAGTTTTAAATCTTCCATACAATTATTAATTTTTTCTTTTAAACTTGGTTTAATCGCATCTAAATGAGAAAGTAAATTATCTAAATTATCATAAGTTTGCAACAAATTTTTGGCTGTTTTAGGACCTATTCCTGCAACACCTTTAATATTATCGGAAGAATCACCCATTAAAGCTTTATAATCGATCATTTGATATTCTTTCAAACCGTATTCTTCTAATAAAGTTTCGGGATTATAATGTTTAATCAGTTTTAATCCTTTTTTAATTAAATAAACGCTTGTGTTTGTATCTACTAATTGCAATAAATCTTGGTCGCTTGAATAAATAGAAACTTTTATGTTTTTGTTGCTGGCCATTTTGGCTAAAGTACCAATAATATCGTCTGCTTCAAATTCGGCTTGAAAATGATGCTTAACCCCTTTTAAAGTTAAATATTTTTTAATTAAAGGTATTTGATCAATTAATTCTTGAGGTGTTTCTGGTCTACCTTTTTTATAATTGTCATACATTTGATGCCTTTTGGTTGGATGATGCGTATCAAAGGCTACTAATATATAATTTTTTGTTTGTTCTAAAATTTTTTCAAACATTTTAATAAAAGATAAAAGGGCGTTAGTATAAACACCTTTTTTATTTTGCAAAAGTTTCTTTCCGTTATTAGCGGTTGCATGATATGCTCTAAAAACAAGCGAATTGCCATCCACCAAAACTAAATGTTGCATCTTTTTCTCCTTTTTGTTATTCGAGGGGGATTATGAAAAAAAGAAAGTTGAAAAAACTTTCTTTGAATTGTTATTTGAATGTGAATTTGTTTCTTCATTATTTCAAGTGATGGAAAAAAGATAAAGGGTCTTCTTGTAATTTAATAATATCTGCATCAAAAATTTTTCATTTGTTTAGCTAACTTTTTTTGCTGTTCTAACAAAGTCATCAATTGAGAAACATCGCTTAATTGATTGAAAGAACTTTAGCAATCCGCATTCTTCTGCGACCACTTAAAGCAATTAAACGCGGTTTTTTACGTTCTTCTTTAGTCATACTTTGGATTAAAACTTCAAATTTTTTTAAATTATCATCGTTAATCCCTGAAGAAAGTTGTTTCATTTTATTGCCTAATCAGGAAATAAAGCTTAAATATTTTACTAAATGAACCTATTTTTTTCAAAGTTTTTAATTGTTATTTCAAATGATTAAAAAAGGATAAAGGTTCTTCTTGTAATTTATTAATATCTGCATCATCAAAATTTTTCATTTGTTTAGCTAACTTTTTTTGCTGTTCTAACAAAGTCATCAATTGAGAAACATCGCTTAATTGATTACCAGAACCTTTAGCAATCCGCATTCTTCTGCGACCACTTAAAGCAATTAAACGCGGTTTTTTACGTTCTTCTTTAGTCATACTTTGGATTAAAACTTCAAATTTTTTTAAATTATCATCGTTAATCCCTGAAGAAAGTTGCTTCATTTTATTACCTAACCCAGGAAATAAAGCTTAAATATTTTACTAAATGAACCTATTTTTTTCAAAGTTTTTAATTGTTATTTCAAATGATTAAAAAAGGATAAAGGTTCTTCTTGTAATTTATTAATATCTGCATCATCAAAATTTTTCATTTGTTTAGCTAACTTTTTTTGCTGTTCTAACAAAGTCATCAATTGAGAAACATCGCTTAATTGATTACCAGAACCTTTAGCAATCCGCATTCTTCTGCGACCACTTAAAGCAATTAAACGCGGTTTTTTACGTTCTTCTTTAGTCATACTTTGGATTAAAACTTCAAATTTTTTTAAATTATCATCGTTAATCCCTGAAGAAAGTTGCTTCATTTTATTACCTAACCCAGGAATAAAGCTTAATATTTTACTAAATGAACCTATTTTTTTCAAAGTTTTTAATTGCTTTTGAAAATCATGATAATTATAATTATCATCTAACAAACGATCCATCATTTTTTTACCTTGGTCGGCATCAATTTTATCAGTTACTGTCTCAATCAAAGTTAAAACATCGCCCATCCCCAAAAGTCTGGAAGCCATCCTATCAGGATTAAAAAGTTCTAAAAGATCAATTGACTCAGATGATGAAATAAACTTTAAAGGCAATTCCGTCATCACTCTAACAGATAAAGAAGCGCCTCCTTTAGTGTCTGCATCCATTTTAGTCAAAATAACCCCAGTTGCTCCCACTTGTTGGTGAAAAGTTTGAGTGTTTTTTGCGGATTGTTGCCCTGTTAAAGCATCAATAACTAATAAAACTTCTGAAAAATCACACTTACTCTTAATTTCTTTCAATTCTTGCATCATTTTTTCGTCAATTGTTAATCTCCCTGCAGTGTCAATAACAATTGCATCATAACCGTTTTTTTGAGCATATTGCAAACCTAGTTCAACAATTTCTATAACTGGAGTGTTTTCTTGGGAAAAAACATCAATTTTAATTTGTCGGCCAATAACTTTTAATTGTTCAACTGCCCCAGGACGATAAATGTCACAAGCAATTAACAAAACTTTTTGATGGTTTTTTTTTCTTAACCAAAGAGCTAGTTTTCCTGCTGTAGTAGTTTTACCGCTCCCTTGCAAACCAATCAACATCATGGCATTTAAATGGGGTTTTGGTTGGACAACTAAATCAGACCGAGTGGAACCCAAAATTTGGGTTAAAGTTTCATTAATGATTTTAATAATGTGTTCTTTTGGTTTTAAACCTTTTAAAACTTCTTGTTTTAGGCTTTTTTTACTAATAAGTTCATGAAAAGTATCGATAACTTTTATATTAACGTCTGCTTCGATCAAAGATAATCGAATATCTTCCATAATGTTTTCAATATCTCGAGATTCAATTATTTTTTTGCCTCTGATTTTATTAATGATTTTTTGAAATCCATCTCCTAATATACTCATTTGAATAGCTTTACTCCTTTAAATATTTTTCAGAAAAAAATTGTTAAATAAATGAAAAAGATAATTTTGAATATCAAAATCGACTAAATCTTCGGGTTTTTCTCCTAAACCAATAAATTTAATTGATAAATTATATAAATGTTTGATAGCAAAGACAATACCGCCCTTGGAAGTTCCGTCAAGTTTAGTTATAATTGCTCCTGTTAAAGGGACTGCTTCATTAAATAATTCTACTTGATTTAAGGCGTTTTGGCCTGTGTTTGCATCAAGCACTAAAAAAGATTGTAAGTTTTCAGGATTTAAATGTTTTAAAATAACTCTTTGAATTTTGGCTAATTCTTGCATTAAATTAGCCTTGTTTTGCAATCTTCCTGCAGTATCGCATAAAACTACATCATAAGCGTTTTTTTTAGCATATTGCAAGCCTTCAAAAATAACACTTGAAGGACTTGGGAAAAGTGTTCCTTCTTTAGCAAAAACTTCTGTTTGAGACCAATTGCCCCAAATTTTTAATTGTTCAACCGCTCCTGCGCGAAAAGTATCGCCTGCAACTAAAAGAACTTTTTTACCTTCTTGTCTCAACTTAGTTGCCATTTTTCCGATAGTGGTAGTTTTTCCAACACCGTTAACACCAACAAACAAATACATTTGAGGGTCAGTAAGAGTAGTTTTGGAATTGGTGTTCAAAATTGGGGTTTGTGATTGTTTGGAACTATCTTGATATAGGTGAAGCAAATGTTTGATAATAATTGATGGTAATTGACGCGCTTCTTTAATATTTGATTGATTCAGATAGTTTTTGATAGACTGCATTAAAAAAAGCGTTGTTTTAACGCCAAAATCACTTTCTATAAGGATATTTTCTAAAGCAGATAATAAAGATTCTTCAATATTTTTAGCTTCTTTTAAAAGAGTTTCAAAATTAACAAAATTGCCTTTTGTTTTTGCCAACCCTAACTGATATTTATCACTATTCTTCTTTTTAAAAAATTTATTTTTAAACCATTGAAACATTTCTTCAACCTCATTTGTCAAACTTAGTATACTATAATTATTATAACTAAAAAAAGTTAGTTTTGGAAGTTAATTTTTTAGAAAAAAGAATCGTTATAAAAAGAAAAAAAGAAACTTTTGAAAGTTTCTTTTTTTATATTAATTAATTTTTTAATTATCTTTTTGTTGATTTTGGATTAGGATTTTTTTTGCCTTGAGCGTAATAATATCCACTACCACTAATTAAAGCGACAACTAAAACTATTAATAAAGTCCATGACCAGAAGTATGTTTTGGTTGGTGGAGTCAATATACTACTTGGTGGAGCTTGTTGTATTCCGTAAACAACTTGGCCTTTAAAATTCTTAGTCTCTTCTTTAGTTGCTACTGTTACTGTTTTCTTATCGTTGTCAAAAGTAATTGTTACATCATTTAATGTAAGTGTTTGGTCTTTTGCAATTTGTTCTAAAACAGCTTTTTTGTTTGCTTCTGTATCAAGATTTTCTAATGAAGGTAAAGTTACTTTTCGTGGTACTGTTGATGGTTCTAAAACATTGGATAATTCTGATGCTTGGGCTTGTTGTAAGTTATATATAACTTCGCCTTGGTAACTAGATGTTGCTAAAGCTTTTACTTGTAATTTTTTATTGTTGTCAATCAAAGTAATTTTAACATCCTCTAATTGAACTTGGCTATCAGTGGCTTTTTTAATTTTATCTAAAACTGATTGGCTTTGAAGATTAGTTCTTTCATTTTCTGCTAACTCAATTTGTGTTGTAGCTGCTGGTTTCAAAACATTAGGTAATTGTGGAGCTACATTATATACAACACTACCTTGGTATCTAGTAGAACCTGATACAGGAGCTACTGTTAATTGGTTGTTGTTCAAAGAAATTGTTACATCAGCGTTTGTAACAACTGGGTTATCGTTACTTAATCTAACTAATCCTAAAACAGCTTCTGTGTTAGGGTTATTTCTTTGTTCTGGAGTTAAATTAGGTTGTGTTGAATCTGGGTTTAAAACAGTATCTAATTGTTGTGGAGCTAAATTATATATAACACTACCTTGGTATCTAGTAGAACCTGATACAGGGGCTACTGTTAATTGGTTGTTGTTCAAAGAAATTGTTACATCAGCGTTTGTAACAACTGGGTTATCGTTACTTAATCTAACTAATCCTAAAACAGCTTCTGTGTTAGGGTTATTTCTTTGTTCTGGAGTTAAATTAGGTTGTGTTGAATCTGGGTTTAAAACAGTATCTAATTGTTGTGGAGCTAAATTATATACAACATTACCTTGGTATCTAGTAGAACCTGTGAGGTGTTCCAAAACTTTGGACAACTTTTTACTTTTTAAAAATTCTTTAAGATTAACTTAATAGTTAGTCTTTTTTTCTTTTCAAGACTAAAAAAATAATTTCATATCTTTTCTAAAAATATTTTTAGGAAGGAATAAAATGCAAAGAGAAAAATTATTTAAAGATTTTTTAAAAAGTAAAAAGAATTTAGCAATTCGCGATCAATTGATCGAAAAGCTTTTACCATTAGTAAAAAAAATAGCCAACCAATTTAAATACTTCCCTAAATCACTCCAAAGAGAGGATTTATACCAAGAAGGAATTTTAGGTTTAATTAAAGCTTTAGATAAATATAAAGATTTAGGTTATGGTTTTTATGGTTTTATTAACTATGCTAAAGAATTAATTAAAGGCGAAATTACAGAACTTATTAGAGGCCTACAAACCGCTTCAACCCCCTTGAAGTTGGTTTTTCGGAAAGAAAAACAAACAAGTAATATTCCTTTTGAAGAATGGGAAGAAGCAAAGCAACCCAGGTGGAGCACAATCCTCAACCCCCATCAACTATGGTTAAAACAAGATAATCATGAATTATTCTTAAAAAAACTTAAAAATATTTTAAATTACAAAGAATTCGAAATTATTAAATTAAGTTTTGGGATTCCTTTGGGAAATGTTAATGAAGAACCTCAAATTGAATATTCCAACAAAAATATAGGACAAATGTTAAATTTATCTTCAAGGCAAGTAGCGATTATCAAAAACAAAGCAATTAAGAAATTAAAAAAAATATATAAAAAAGGAAATAAATAATATGAATTGTAAAAAAAATAAAACTACTTACTACAATATTGATGGTAAAACAATTTACGCCATTCACGAACATGATCCCGATACATTGAATTTTATTAAAACAACCTGGTTCCATAAAGATGGCAAAAAAATTGACTTTATTACCGATTATGACCCCATAACAGAGGAACCAATCAAAAAAACCTATTACAACTCCGATGGAACAATTAAAGAAGAAAAAACTTTTTAATTAATATATAAACTAAACCCTTTTTTTGAAGGGGTATTTTTTATACCGAATTAGTAAATATAACACATAGACCAAATTCTCCTTGGGAAAGAAGTTATATATCGCAATATTTTGCTTTAAATAATATTCCTGATAAACTTATTCAAAATTATTATTCTCAAAGAAATAGAAAAGTATAATTTTATAACACAATAAAGGAGCAAATAACTATGCAACCTAATAAAATAGATATTCTAGATGTTGCAACTTATTTAGTAAAACACCAAAACAAAGATGATTTTACTCGTATGAAAATCCAAAAATTAGTATTTTTGACATATTGTAAATATTTACTTAAATACAACATTCCTATGTTTGAAAATGATTTTGAGGCTTGGGAAGAAGGTCCTATTTCATTGCCTTTATATTTAGAACAAATTAAATATCCCACCAAATTTGATAAAACAATAACATTTTCTCAAAAATACGATGAAAATAAATTTACCAAAGAACATATCCAAATAATGAATAGCATTTTAAAAAAACATGGTTCTAAACCATTAAGACAACTATATGATTTTATTCATAAAGAAAATGGTCCTTATCAAATAAGTTATAAAAAGAAAGATGTTTCACAAAACTCTATTTTAGATTCAATAATAAAACAATGTTATTTATCTAAAAAACATCTAATATAACAAAAATAATAAAAGAAATGTCAACTCAAAAAGTTATATTTCAATTTTGTGAAACAAAAAAAACATTATTTTATATTTATCTAAAACAAGAAATTTAACTTGTAATTACCAACAAATTTTAAATGATTTAGAACAAAAATTATTTTTGTAATTTTATAGGAATTGGTAATCCTAAAGAATGGATTTTAAAATAATATTTTAACTATTCTTTATTCTTTTTTATCTCTCAAACCATTAAATTAACAAGTAAAAATTAACTAAAATATTCTTTCTTGCAACCCTTAGACTCTTCTAATCGAGAGTCTTTTTTTATGCAAAAAATCTAAAATCAAAAGGGATTTAAAACCACAAAAACAAAGCAAATATAATAACATAAATGAATAAATAACCCAAATCACAAAAAAAGGAGTTTGAAAGATGATTGAAGCCGAACGCGCATTATTAGGAGTACTATTATTAAAACCAGAAAAAATGAATGCTGTTATAAATTTAGTCAACACAAATAATTTTTCCAACCCCAAGCATCGTTGTATCTTTGAGACAATGAAGCAATTAAAACTGCAAAAACGCGAAATTGATTATGTTACGGTTAGTTCCGTTTTAGAAACTAACAATTTATACAAAATAGGAGGGATTGATTATTTAATTAAATTAGTGGAGGCGCCCCCTGCAAGTGAATATTTAGAAACATACATTGATTTAATTAAAGAAAATTCCCTTAAAAGAGATTTTTTAGGATTAATTAAGCAATTACCAACCGCATTATCAAAAAGTAAAAATATTCACAATTATTTGCAAGCAGTCAAAAACCAAGTAGAAAGTTTTATGCAAAAAACTAAATTTCCTTTTATTTCTACAAAAACATTAATGTCTTATATTAGCCAAAGTATTGTTAATGATGACAACCCCAACCAATTTGTAGGAATAAAAACAGGCTTTAAAAATCTAGATGAATTAATTTCTGGTTTCAAACCAAAGGAATTAATTATCTTAGGAGCAAGAACTGGGATGGGAAAAACTGCTTTTATGCTTAATTTGGCTTGTAATATTGCAAAAAAATTTACTACCAACCCAGAAAACCAAAAAGCAGTTATTTTTAGTTTAGAAATGGCAGCGGAAGAATTAGGAATTAGGCTACTTTCTTCTGTTTCTCAAATCCCTTTAAAACAACTCCAACACAAAAACTTAACTAAAGATGACAAATTACAGTTACTTATCGCTGATGACGAAATCACGCAATTAAACATTTTAATTGATGATGATAGAAATAACAAAATTGAAGACATTGAAACCAAATGCCGTCAAATGAAATATACTAAAGGACTTGATATTGTCTTTATTGATTACCTCCATTTATTAAAAGACGACCAAAGTTTTAATACATATCAAGCAATATCTGTGATTTCGCGCAAATTAAAAAAACTAGCAAGTGAACTTAATATTCCAATTGTAGCTTTGAGTCAAATGAACCGCGCAACTTATGTAAGAGAAGTCAAAAGACCACAATTAACAGATTTAAGAGATTCAGGAACAATTGAACAAGACGCTGATGTTGTGATGTTATTACACCGCGAAAGTTATTATCAAACACCTGATATTAACCCACATACGAATTTAATTATTGCCAAAAACCGTAGCGGTCCCGAAGGCGAATGTAGTTTTAATTTTTATAAACAAATCCAAAGATTTGAAGCAAAATAATAAAAGGAAATAAATAAAATGCAACAAATATCTAATTTAGATTTTAATAATATTAACGTTTTTAATCATAAATCTTTGTGTGTTAACATCACCAAACAAATAGTTCAACCAATTTTTTTCAACAAAGCTTTTAATCAGTATATGTTTGATTGTCATAATATACTCAATACATATTTAACCAACAACCAACACAACTCTCAAAGTCAAAAATCAATTCGCGGAAAAATTAACGAATACTTAATTTTGCTTTATCTAAATCACAAAGGAATTAAATATTTATATCCTCAATCATATTTATTTTTCATCCCTGATATTAAATTTGATTTAGTATTGTTTACCAAAACTAAACGCATTATTGCTTTCAATTTCAAAACTTGCCTTCGTGAACGTTACAAACAATCAATAGTAGAAGGTGAACAAATCAAAAAACTAGACACTCGTTTTGGCTTCTATTTATTAACAAATGATGAATCCGAAACTCAAAGATTAAATAATAAAATTAAAAATGGTAAAGTACAATCAATTAACAAAGTAATCAATTTATTTTCCAATTCAGCTAATATCTCTTCTTACAAAACTTACTAACCAACCAATTCATTCCCTTTTCACCTATTAATTTAATTAAAAAGATGGTTCGCTCTAATGACAAATAAATTAATTAGTTTTGAAGGTGTTGACGGAAGCGGCAAAACTACTTTAATTAACGAATTAAAAGATTCTTTTGAAAATAAAGGCTATCAAATCAAAGTTTTTCAAGGGTTAGGTAGTTCCATTGTTGGAAAAGAAATCAGAAATTTATTTTTACATCAATCCAAAATAAGCCCTAAAACTAAATATTTATTAAGCCTTGCCAACATGATGCAAACCCAAGATGAATTAATAATCCCTGCTTTGTTGGGTGGTTATCTTGTTATAGTTGACCGTTGGTATGATTCCACTTTCGCATATCAAAGCAAAGGCAATTACATGGATTATGATGATAAAATTACTTCAAAAATTATCAATCATTTCTTAATTAAACCTAAATTAACTTTTTACCTAGATATTGACCCTAAAATTGGGCTAAAACGAAAACAAACTCAATCAAATCATAAATTAGACCTCATTGAGCAAAAACCCTTAAATTATTTTGAAAATGTCCGCAAACATTATTTAAACCAACATAAATACTGTAATGATGCAAATTGTAAACACCAAAATTGCCATCATTTTTTAATTAATGCAACAAAATCCCAAAAAGATAATTTAGAACAAGTAATTAAAACTTTAATTAGTAAAAAAATAATTCAAATAAATAAAGGAGAATAAAAATGATTTTAACTCCCAAACACATTTTAATATTGTTAAGTATAACATATTTAGGATTTATCATAACAAATCTAATGACCCTATTTTTTGATTTTAATTTAGGAATGAAGGCTAATACTGCTATTAGTCTTGTTTCTGATGTTGTCTTTTTATTTATATTTGGGTAAAGGAGTTTAATAATGAAAATACCATGGATAGGCAGTAAAAAGAAAATGTTACCTAAATTATTAAAATATATTCCAACAAATTATAACAATTATTATGAACCTTTTTTAGGAAGCGGGGCTTTATTCCAATCTCTTACCCCCTCAACTGTCACTTTGAACGATAATGATATCAATTTAATACAACTTTGGAAAGATATGTTGGCACAACCAGAATTGTTTTGTGATTATGTGCGTAAATTTGAAGACAAAATATATGAAAATAAAGATCAAAAGACGCAAAAAGAATCATTTAAACATTTGGTAGAAAAATTTAATAAAAGTAATTTGGGTACTTATAAAAGTGCCCTTTTTTACGTTTTATTGAAATATGCTTTTAGGGGCATTTTCGGATATCGATCCGATGGAACTATTTATTTAGGATACGGGTTTTCATCTCGTTTCAAAAACCCTATAATTGTTTTATCAGAAATCCAAAGAATAAAAACCAATGTTAAGAATATAAAATTGTTAAATGGCGATTTTGAAAGTCTCATTAACCAAACCCAAAGCAACGATTTTATATTTGTTGATCCTCCGTATTGGCGTGAAGGGATTAAAGATAAATATTTTTATCAAAAACCTTTCACATTTGAAGATCACAAAAGACTTTATAAAAGTTTAGAAATGGCAAATTATCGCAAGGTAAAGTGGTTGTATACAAATTATAATTCGTCAAAAATAACTGAATTGTTTAAAAAATTTCACATTCAACCCATTCAAACCACTACAAAACACAATTTAACTTCAAAAGGGATATCGCAAGAAGTTATTATTAAAAATTATTAAAAAGAACAAATAATGAAAATTTTAATCAACAAACAAATATTTTAATTAAAGGAGAAAAATAATTATGAAAAAAGAATCTATTAATGTCTTTGATGTTGCTCTTTATATTGTTAAAAATAATCCTCATTCAACTACTAAAATGAAACTAAATAAAATGATTTATTATGCTCATGCAAAACATCTAGTAAAAACAAAAAAACCTCTTGTAAAAGAACAAATCCAAGCTTGGATTCATGGTCCTGTCTTTCCTGAATTATGCAAGCAATTAAAAGATTTTACTTATCAACCAATAAATCCCGAAGTTTTAGCAATGGGAGATATAACTAAAATAAATGCAACTCAAAAACAAATCCTTGATTTTATGATTTTGTTATACGGCGATGCATCACCTAATGATTTATCTTCTCAAACTCACATGGAGCACCCATGGATAAAAAGTTATTACAAAGATTATGATTCTGGTTGGTCTAAAAAGATTATTAAAAACAAAGACATTTTAGAATATTTCTCTGAAAACAATAAACATATAGGAGCATAAATAATATGAATTATCAAAAAACTTTTTATCGCAAAGGAATAAAAACAGGCTTTAAAAATCTAGATGAATTAATTTCTGGTTTCAAACCAAAGGAATTAATTATCTTAGGAGCAAGAACTGGGATGGGAAAAACTGCTTTTATGCTTAATTTGGCTTGTAATATTGCAAAAAACTTTACTACCAACCCCGAAACCCAAAAAGCAGTTATTTTTAGTTTAGAAATGGCAGCGGAAGAATTAGGAATTAGGTTACTTTCTTCTGCTTCTAAAATCCCTTTAAAACAACTCCAACACAAAAACTTAAATAAAAATGAAAAATTACAGTTACTTATCCCTGAAGACGAAACCACGCAATTAAACATTTTAATTGATGATGATAGAAATAACAAAATTGAAGACATTGAAACCAAATGCCGTCAAATGAAATATACTAAAGGACTTGATATTGTTTTTATTGATTACCTCCATTTATTAAAAGAAGACCAAAATTTTAATACATATCAAGCAATATCTGTGATTTCACGCAAATTAAAAAAACTAGCAAGTGAACTTAATATTCCAATTGTAGCTTTGAGTCAAATGAACCGTGCAACCTATGTAAGAGAAGTCAAAAGGCCACAATTAACAGATTTAAGAGATTCGGGAACAATCGAACAAGACGCTGATGTTGTGATGTTATTACACCGCGAAAGTTATTATCAAAAACCTGATATTAACCCACATACCAATTTAATTATTGCCAAAAACCGTAGCGGTCAAAAGGGCGAATGTAGTTTTAATTTTTATAAACAAATCCAAAGATTTGAAGCAAAATAATAAAAGGAAATAAATAAAATGCAACAAATATCTAATTTAGATTTTAATAATATTAACGTTTTTAATCATAAATCTTTGTGCGTTAACATAACCAAACAAATAATTCAACCAATTTTTTTCAACAAAGCTTTTAATCAGTATATGTTTGATTGCCATAATATACTCAATGAATATTTAACCAACAACCAATACAACTCTCAAAGCCAAAAATCAATTCGCGGAAAAATTAACGAATACTTAATTTTGCTTTATTTATCCCACAAAGGAATTAAATATTTATATCCTCAATCATATTTATTTTTCATCCCCGATATTAAATTTGATTTAGTATTGTTTACCAAAACAAAACGCATTATTGCCTTCAATTTCAAAACATGCCTTAGAGATAGATACAAACAATCAATAGTAGAAGGGGAACAAATCAAAAAACTAGACACTCGTTTTGGGTTTTATTTGTTAACAAATGATGAATCCGAAACTCAAAGATTAAATAATAAAATTAAAAATGGTAAAGTACAATCAATTAACAAAGTAATCAATTTATTTTCCAATTCAGCCAATCTCTTCTTACAAAACTTACTAACCAACCAATTCATTCCCTTTTCACCCATTAATTTAATTAAAAAGATGGTTCACCCTAATGACAAATAAATTAATTAGTTTTGAAGGTGTTGACGGAAGCGACAAAACTACTTTAATTAACGAATTAAAAGATTCTTTTGAAAATAAAGGCTATCAAATTAAATTTTTTCAAGGTTTAGGCAGTTCCATTGTTGGAAAAGAAATCAGAAATTTATTTTTACATCAATCCAAAATAAGCCCTAAAACTAAATATTTACTTAGCCTTGCCAACATGATGCAAACCCAAGATGAATTAATAATCCCTGCTTTATTGGGTGGTTATATTGTTCTAGTTGACCGTTGGTATGATTCCACTTTTGCATATCAAAGCAAAGGCAATTACATGGATTATGATGATAAAATTACTTCAAAAATTATCAATCATTTCTTAATTAAACCTAAATTAACTTATTACCTAGATATTGACCCTAAAATTGGGCTAAAACGAAAACAAACTCAATCAAATCATAAATTAGACCTCATTGAACAAAAACCCTTAAATTATTTTGAAAATGTCCGCAAACATTATTTAAACCGTCATAAATACTGTAATGATACAAATTGTAAACACCAAAATTGTAATCATTTTATGATTAACGCAACCAACTCGCAAAAAGAAAATTTAGCCCAAATAATGAAAATTTTAATCAACAAAAAAATATTTTAATTAAAGGAGAAAAATAATTATGAATTATCAAAAAACTTTTTATCGCAAAGGAATAAAAACAGGCTTTAAAAATCTAGATGAATTAATTTCTGGTTTCAAACCAAAGGAATTAATTATCTTAGGAGCAAGAACTGGGATGGGAAAAACTGCTTTTATGCTTAATTTGGCTTGTAATATTGCAAAAAACTTTAATACCAATCCCAAAAACCAAAAAGCAGTTATTTTTAGTTTAGAAATGGCAGCGGAAGAATTAGGAATTAGGTTATTTTCTTCTGCTTCTAAAATCCCTTTAAAACAACTCCAACACAAAAACTTAAATAAAAATGAAAAATTACAGTTACTTATCCCTGAAGACGAAACCACGCAATTAAACATTTTAATTGATGATGATAGAAATAACAAAATTGAAGACATTGAAACCAAATGCCGTCAAATGAAATATACTAAAGGACTTGATATTGTTTTTATTGATTACCTCCATTTATTAAAAGAAGACCAAAATTTTAATACATATCAAGCAATATCTGTGATTTCACGCAAATTAAAAAAACTAGCAAGTGAACTTAATATTCCAATTGTAGCTTTGAGTCAAATGAACCGTGCAACCTATGTAAGAGAAGTCAAAAGGCCACAATTAACAGATTTAAGAGATTCGGGAACAATCGAACAAGACGCTGATGTTGTGATGTTATTACACCGCGAAAGTTATTATCAAAAACCTGATATTAACCCACATACCAATTTAATTATTGCCAAAAACCGTAGCGGTCAAAAGGGCGAATGTAGTTTTAATTTTTATAAACAAATCCAAAGATTTGAAGCAAAATAATAAAAGGAAATAAATAAAATGCAACAAATATCTAATTTAGATTTTAATAATATTAACGTTTTTAATCATAAATCTTTGTGCGTTAACATAACCAAACAAATAATTCAACCAATTTTTTTCAACAAAGCTTTTAATCAGTATATGTTTGATTGCCATAATATACTCAATGAATATTTAACCAACAACCAATACAACTCTCAAAGCCAAAAATCAATTCGCGGAAAAATTAACGAATACTTAATTTTGCTTTATTTATCCCACAAAGGAATTAAATATTTATATCCTCAATCATATTTATTTTTCATCCCCGATATTAAATTTGATTTAGTATTGTTTACCAAAACAAAACGCATTATTGCCTTCAATTTCAAAACATGCCTTAGAGATAGATACAAACAATCAATAGTAGAAGGGGAACAAATCAAAAAACTAGACACTCGTTTTGGGTTTTATTTGTTAACAAATGATGAATCCGAAACTCAAAGATTAAATAATAAAATTAAAAATGGTAAAGTACAATCAATTAACAAAGTAATCAATTTATTTTCCAATTCAGCCAATCTCTTCTTACAAAACTTACTAACCAACCAATTCATTCCCTTTTCACCCATTAATTTAATTAAAAAGATGGTTCACCCTAATGACAAATAAATTAATTAGTTTTGAAGGTGTTGACGGAAGCGGCAAAACTACTTTAATTAACGAATTAAAAGATTCTTTTGAAAATAAAAGCTATCAAATTAAATTTTTTCAAGGTTTAGGCAGTTCCATTGTTGGAAAAGAAATCAGAAATTTATTTTTACATCAATCCAAAATAAGCCCTAAAACTAAATATTTACTTAGCCTTGCCAACATGATGCAAACCCAAGATGAATTAATAATCCCTGCTTTATTGGGTGGTTATATTGTTCTAGTTGACCGTTGGTATGATTCCACTTTTGCATATCAAAGCAAAGGCAATTACATGGATTATGATGATAAAATTACTTCAAAAATTATCAATTATTTCTTAATTAAACCTAAATTAACTTTTTACCTAGATATTGACCCTAAAATTGGGCTAAAACGAAAACAAACTCAATCAAATCATAAATTAGACCTCATTGAACAAAAACCCTTAAATTATTTTGAAAATGTCCGCAAACATTATTTAAACCGTCATAAATACTGTAATGATACAAATTGTAAACACCAAAATTGTAATCATTTTATGATTAACGCAACCAACTCGCAAAAAGAAAATTTAGCCCAAATAATGAAAATTTTAATCAACAAAAAAATATTTTAATTAAAGGAGAAAAATAATTATGAATTATCAAAAAACTTATTATTACCTTGACGGCAAAACAAAGAAATCTGTTGTTGAATATGGCCCAGATGGTAAATTAACCAAATATACCGAATACTATTCAGATGGCAAAACAATTGACTATATTAATGAACTTAACCAAAAAGAAGAAGTAATTAAAACAACTTGCTACTATCCTGATGGAAATATTAAAGAAGTGCAATATTCTAAGGAATATTATAAAAAAATAATTCAAATAAATAAAGGAGAATGAAAATGATTTTAACTCCCAAACACATTTTAATATTGTTAAGTATAACATATTTAGGTTTTATCATAACAAATCTAATGACCCTATTTTTTGATTTTAGTTTAGGAATTAAGGCTAATACTGCTATTAGTCTTGTTTCTGATGTCGTCTTTTTAATTTATATTTGGGTAAAGGAGTTTAATAATGAAAATACCATGGATAGGCAGTAAAAAGAAAATGTTACCTCAATTATTAAAATATATTCCAACAAATTATAACAATTATTATGAACCTTTTTTAGGAAGCGGGGCTTTATTCCAATCTCTTACCCCCTCAACTGTCACTTTGAACGATAATGATATCAATTTAATACAACTTTGGAAAGATATGTTGGCACAACCAGAATTGTTTTGTGATTATGTGCGTAAATTTGAAGACAAAATATATGTAAATAAAGATCAAAAGACGCAAAAAGAATCATTTAAACATTTGGTAGAAAAATTTAATAAAAGTAATTTGGTTGCTTATAAAAGTGCCCTTTTTTACGTTTTATTGAAATATGCTTTTCGGGGTATTTTCCGATATCGCCCTGATGGAACTATTTATTTAGGATACGGGTTTTCATCTCGTTTCAAAAACCCTATAATTGTTTTATCAGAAATCCAAAGAATAAAAACCAATGTTAAGAATATAAAATTGTTAAATGGCGATTTTGAAAGTGTCATTAACCAAACCCAAAGCAACGATTTTATATTTGTTGATCCTCCGTATTGGCGTGAAGGGATTAAAGATAAATATTTTTATCAAAAACCTTTCACATTTGAAGATCACAAAAGACTTTATAAAAGTTTAGAGATGGCAAATTATCGCAAGGTAAAGTGGTTGTATACAAATTATAATTCGTCAAAAATAACTGAATTGTTTAAAAAATTTCACATTCAACCCATTCAAACCACTACAAAATACAGTTTAACTTCAAAAGGGATATCACAAGAAGTTATTATTAAAAATTATTAAAAACAACAAATAATGAAAATTTTAATCAACAAACAAATATTTTAATTAAAGGAGAAAAATAATTATGAATCATCAAAAAACTTTTTATCGCAAAGGAATTAAAACAGCTATAAAATTTGTTGCTGAATATAGCCCAGATGGTAAATTAACCAAACAAACCCAATACTATTCCGATGGCAAAACAATTTATGTCATCCAAGAATACGACCCTCAAACACATAAAAGAATTAAAGAAACTCATTATTACGGCGACGGCAAAACAAAGAGGTTTGTTATTGAATATTACTCTGATGGCAAATTAAATAAATCAACTTGGTTCCGTGAAGATGGCAAAATCATTAACTGTATTATTTGTTGGAACCCTATAACTGCAGAAATAATCAAAACAATTAATTATCATCTTGATGGCAAAATTGGAGAAGAAATAATGATAATGGATGATAAAAAACACACCATAAATTGCTATCAAGATAATTTCAAAACATTAATTTATACTACTGAATATAACCCCCAAACAGATAAACGAACCAAACAAACCCAATACTATTCCGATGGCAAAACAATTTATGTCATCCAAGAATACGACCCTCAAACACATAAAAGAATTAAAGAAACTCATTATTACGGCGACGGCAAAACAAAGAGGTTTGTTATTGAATATTACTCTGATGGCAAATTAAATAAATCAACTTGGTTCCGTGAAGATGGCAAAATCATTAACTGTATTATTTGTTGGAACCCTATAACTGCAGAAATAATCAAAACAATTAATTATCATCTTGATGGCAAAATTGGAGAAGAAATAATGATAATGGATGATAAAAAACACACCATAAATTGCTATCAAGATAATTTCAAAACATTAATTTATACTACTGAATATAACCCCCAAACAGATAAACGAACCAAACAAACCCAATACAACCCAGATGGAACTGTTTTTAATGAAATCTATTACAACCCCAATGGGAGTATAAAAGCAACAAAAAAATATTAATCATACATAAAAAACCCAAATAATCAAAACTTTAATCAAAAAAAATATAAACAAAAAAGGAGACACTAAAACAATGACTAAAAAAGAATTAATTACAACACTTGCAAAAGTAACTAAAAATTCAGTTACCCAAACTGAGGAATTTTACAATTCCTTTGAAAACACCTTAATTGAAGCAATAACTTCCAACGAAGAGGTAGTTTTGTCACCCCAACTTGGAAGATTTGTTTTAAAAACCCGACAAGCTCGTTTATGGAAACACCCCAAAACAGGCAAAAAACTAAAAATCCCTGCTAAAACGGCTGTGACTTTTAACTATCATCAAGCCTTAAAAATAAAGTCAAAAAAATAGTTAAATTAAACTAAAAAAAAAAAAGTTGGTTTAAAAAATGAAAAAAAATAAAAAACATCAAATATTTTTTATGTAATTATTATTTTTCTTTCAATATTCACTACTTATTTATTAACTCGTCAAATTGGTTTATCCCAAAGCAAACATTTAAAAGATCATATCAATTTGAATAGCGAACATTTAAAAGAAAAAATTAATAAAGTTGAAGATAATGTTAATGATACAAGAAAGCAAACCCAAGAACGATTCAATGAAACACATAAAAATCTAGATGAATTAATAGAAAAACTTGATAAAAAAAATAATAAGGAGAATGAATAATATGAGCGACGGCATGTCAGAAGCATTCCGCGGAACTTATTTCAAATCCCGCAATTCCCAAAACAAGAAAAAAATCAACAAATATAATCAGACCAAAGGGAAATGGCTTAATTTAGACCACCCCAAGAAGACTTTTAAAAACAAAAAGAAATTATCTAAAAAACGAAGAAAAGTTATGAAAGAACTAGAAGAAGAAATAGAAAAATTATAAAAATTAAGAAAGGAGGGTGATTATGTGGTTATTTTCAATATTTGCAACAATTAGCAATTTTATATTAAATTATACCAAAGGATTTAGCACTACCGAAATACTTGAACGAAGAATGGATGGAATTCAAACAACACTTTTCACTATTCTTATTGTTTCTGGTTTCAAACCTATTTTTAAATTAATTGCAAATATTTGTATTTTCGTCAAAGATTTAATTTTGGGTATCTTTTTCCCCAACAAAAAACTACAAAAATTAGAAATCCAAAATGCCAAACAAGAATACTTAGAAAAACAATTATTAAAAAAACTAGATAAAATCAATGAAAACCAAGAAAAACTTCAATCCCAAATAGAAATGCAAAGAGTTAAAGTTGCTCATTGGCAAGAGAAAAAAGCAAGAAAAAAACATCTAAAATCGCGAAATATCAATCCAATTAATGAAAAGGAGGAAGAAAATGAATGACCTAAATTTCGCCATCGGATTTATCGTTGGCGCCCTATTCACAACTTCTTTAATGTTTATCATTAAAAAAATCTTTTTTAATTTTCTTCCATTGCCAGAAATCAATAATAAATCTGAAACACAAAAAGAAATTAAAACCAATAAATCATCTTCAATTCTTCCCAAACCAAATAATGAATCAAAAGAAAAGGATGATTTAGAAAATTACAAAAAAATAAATAATTAATACAAAGGAGAAAAAACAATGATTAAAAAAGTAATAAAAAAGAAAAAACAAATAAAAAATCAACCGAATTAAAAAATAAAAAAGTAATAAATTCAAAACCAAGTCCACCAAGCAAAACAATGGTAGTAAAAGTACCAACCACCCCAGAAAAACAACCAACTCAAACAACTTCCAACAACAACAAAGGCAATTTATTTAAAACATTTATAAATTTAACAATCATTTTTAATTTTATTATACTTGTCAATGTTATTTATTACCAAAACCAAATCCCTTGGTTAACCACAGGTATAAATAATTTAATTGCTATCATTAAATCAACCTTAGGAGGTAAATAATCATGAAAAAAAACCAAAAACCAAATAACAAAACTAAAAACAAAATAATTACTGTTCTTACAATTTTAATTTGTTCTTTTTTTGCCATTAGTTCTATTGTGGCTATTAATAATTATTTCTCACGTCAAAAACAAGAAAAAATTAAATTAGAACAAAACAACTTTGTTGAAGCACCAAATCCGAACTTAACCTTAGTTCTTGACTATGAATTAGTTGATAAAGATGGAAATGCGTTTAGTGGTGGTAGCACAACTATTGAAAACAAAATTACGCAATTGGCTTAATTAAAAGAAATAAGACTAAGTTAAAAAACTTAGTCTTATTTGAGAAAGGAAATAAATTATGAAAACCAAAAACCAAACCCCAACCAAACCACTTCTCTTAAAAGTAATGACGATTATTATTTTATTTTGGTTAGCAACTTATGTCTGGATTCATCATCAAACTTTAAGCACTACTGAGGAAAAAATAAACCAACACGAAGGGTTACTTAAACAACAAGAAGAACGACCAAAAGATAAAAAACAAACTTTATTAGACAATAATAATCTTTCTACTAACACAAACCTCCAAAAAGAAGGAGTTATTTTTGAACCTTCCGACCCACAAAAATTTATCGGTTTTGACAAATTAATTGGGTTTAAAGAAGAATTAAAAGCAGTCCAAGGGTTTATTGATTATTTCAAAAACCCTGAAAACTACCAAGGCATCGGACAAGTTGAACCACCCTTAGGAATTTTAATGTATGGAGTTCCTGGTACAGGTAAAACCACTCTAGCACGAGCGCTTGCCAAAGAAACTAATTTACCATTCTTTGAAGTAAATAGTTCCTTATTTTCCCAAAAATATAAAGGATTAGCACCGAAAATGGTAAAAGATTTATTCACTGATGCAAGAATTGTTGCAGAAGAATGTAATGGGGCGATCATCTTTTTAGATGAATGTGAAACTATTTTTACTGATTTAAGTATGTTAGAAGCAGGTTCAGAAATAGCTAACGTTGTTAACCAATTCAAAACTGAAATGACTTCTATGAATAATAATCCTGATAAACCAATTTTCATAATTGGGGCAACAAATCAATATCATTTAATTGATGAAGCGATTAAATCAAGATTTGATTTTAACATCGAAGTAAAACCAGGAAATAAAGCCGAACGTCAACAAATGTTAGAATTCTTAACGAAGAAAAGAAAAAACCCTTATAGTGAAGAAGCAAAACAGTATTTATTTGAAGTAATTAACGAAGCTTTGGAAAGATTACCACAAAATCAACAATTCTTAAAAGCCAATCGTACTTTAGAAAACCTGTTAAAAACCACTGTTAGTATTTTTGCTAAAAACCGTGGTAAAGGTGAAAACAAAAGAAGTGAAATTAACAAAGAAGATTTAAAACAGGCTTATCAATTGATTATTTCACCAGATACCAGTTTATTAGATCAAATTGAAAACAATTTAACCCCGAAAGGAGGTGAATAAATATGATATCACCATTAGATGTTCTGAAAGGTTTTATTAACTTAAAATCTTATTTAACATGGTTTTTGCTTGCTACTACTGTTTTTGGCCTTTTTTGTTTCATCAAAAACAAATCTTCTCACAATCAAAAAACCACAACCCTAAAAAGTTATTTAATTCCTTTTTTAATTATTCTTACCCTATTCAGTTTTCTTTACTTATCTTTCTTTCATAAAACTGAACCATCAAGTAAATACACAGGCCAATTAATCGAAAAAATTGATAAAGCAATTAAAAAATACGATGAAACGATTAATAATTATCATGGTTTAAAAAAAGATTGGGAAAAGGAATTACAAAATTGTGAAGCGGAATTAAAAGAACTTTACGAACTCCAAGAAACAACCCAAAAAGCCAAAGATAAAATCAAAGAGTCTCTGAATAACAATGAAACAAAAATTAAAGAAATAAAAGAAAATTTAGATAAAAATACCGAAAATATCACTATCTTAAAAGGCAAACTAATCCAATTAGAACAACAAAAAGAAGCCAAAGAAAAAGAAATTAAAACCAAAGAAGAACAATTTAATCTAGCTTCTCCAGATGATAAAATTAGATTACAAGCAAAAATTGATAAACTCCAAGCTGAAATTTCAGAGATAGTTGGTGAAATCGGCAAAATTGAAGTTCAAATTGGTAAATTAGAAAGTAAACAAGAAAAATACCAAGATATGTTATCTGGTGCTGAAATGTTAAAAAAAGATTTAAAAAAAAGATTTCAAACTTTATCTGCTGATGAAAAATCACTATTTAACCAAATCCAATCAGTTGAAGATCGCCGTGCCGAAATCCAAAAAGAAATTGATGAAGTCAATAAAAAACTTGAAGAAATCAAACTCGAAAAAGAATTATATCAATCCCTAAAAGTAAAATATCGAGAAATGTATAACCGCATGATAACTTATGAAAAAGAAAATGAAGCATCAGCGGGAAATATTGTCAAATGGATCTTCAAAGGTTTTGATAAAGTTACTGACTTAATCCCTGCTAAATATGGTCTGAAAACTATAGATAAAACAATAAGTGTTACGCGTAAGTTCGGCCAAGGGATGGTAAAAACTACTTTAGTTCTTCACGAAGGCCACCGTTTATGGCACATGTATAATGAAGTAATTAATGAAAATAAAGAACATCCACCAATGATTACCGAAGAAGCTTTAGAGATGTATACGAAAGATATTGACCGTGATTTAGACAAACTTGAAGCTGACTACAAAGATTACGAAAAAAAATTAGGTGATTATAAACTTCGTCAAAATGAAGATAATTTAAAGGAAGAAACCAGAAAGTCTGAAAAATTAAATAAAGATATAAAAAAAGATTTTAGAACTTGGATTGATGAATACTCGACCATCATCGATGAATTAAAAGCTAAACAAATAGAAGTTTCTGACACTGGCAAATTATATGAAGATAAAACTGAATTAGAAGATAAATTAGAAACTAAAAGAGAAGATGTAAATGTTTTAAAAGAAGTCTTAAAACAAAAAAATCCGAGTTACGCTCACGCTCAACAACGCCTGCAAGCTAGACGAGTTGGTAAAATCACTGAAATGGTTATGATTCCAAATAAATAATTATTTTCTCCAAACATTTTATTAATAAAATTGTATAATGGTGATGAGTGATATGATTAATTATCACCAATCGCCATTATTAGAAAAGGTAAATAAATTATGAAACAACCCAATTTTTTTCAAAAACATTTAGTAACTATTATTATCATTTTACTTTTCGGAATAGCAATTATCATAGGCATTAAACAAGGATTTAATGATTATCAAAACGAAAAAAATTCTTTATCTCCTTTAGGACAAACTCCAGAAAAAGATTCCTTAGAACCCGAAACCCCAACAAATCCTTCAAGAATGAAACGTTCTACGGAAGAAACTCTCCAACCTAAAATTCAAACCATTGCTGCTAAGTTAGAACAAATTAAAACTTATCTTTTCACTGAACCTACTGACACTTCTAAATTACCATCAGATCTATCAGCAAGAGAACAAGAAGAAATCAATAAACTTAAAAATAGTTGGCAATTATCATTTAATTTATTAAAAGAACAAAAAACATGGGTAGATGAAAAACAAAAAGTCTGTGATGAACACCAATTTCAATTAAATTCTATTCAACCTCAAATAGAAGCTTTAAAACCAAAACAACAAAAACTAGAAAAACAACGCGACGAAAAAAAAGAAATATTAAAAAAAATTAAATATCAATGTGGCGAAATTTCTCCATCTTATGCAAAAATGCTTAAAAAAATGTATAATATTGAAATTAAAAACCCAAAAATCCCAAACCAAATTGAAGAAATTAGACTGCAAGCCGAAATTGATAAACTCAAAGCTGAAATTTCAGAGATAGTTGGTGAAATCGGCAAAATCAAAGTTCAAATTGGTAAATTAGAAAGTAAACAAGAAAAATATCAAGAAATGTTATCTGGTGCTGAAATGTTAAAAAAAGATTTAGAAAAAAGATATCAAATAAAAGAAACAGAATATAAAAATGAAATCTTAAAATCCCTTGACTCCCTTTATGAAATTACCCCAAATGAAGGATAAAATAAAAAAAGAGGTTTTTAAATTTATGATTAAATTAAAAAATAAATTACATCTTTTACCATTCTTTTTAATTAGTTGTTTAGGATTATTATTTGTGATAAATAATAATCAAGTTATGGCAATGAATAATTTAAATGATGAAAATTACATAAATAATGAAATTAATAAACTTTATTCAAAACGAAAAGAATTAGCTACTAAAATTTCATATTTTCGTACTTATCATTTAGATGATGATGTAACATTACAAAAACAATTAAATGATTTAGATCAAATAATTAAAAATCTTTATCAAAGAATTTATGATATTAAACTTTTAAAGTCTATAAATGAAAAAATTTGGGATTATTCACTTGAACGAAATCAAATAGCAAATCAAATTTTAAGTAGTTCTAATCAAAACCCTGCAATACAAGAAATGATCGCAAAACATCAAAAATTAGTGATAAAAATTCAGGATCTAGACAAAAAATATACTAAATTAAATAAATAAAATAATTGTTAATCACAACCACAAGACCCTATAAAGGGTCTTTTTTTATCCCTTTTTACCATTTGTCAGGCAACAAAAAATTAAAAAAAGAATTAGGAGGTTATTAAATAATGTTTAAAGTAATTAAAATCCCCTTTATCTAAAAAATTAATAATTATTTTATTAATAATTATCATCAATTTTGTCCCTTTCATCAATGCTCATTCTTCTTTTTTTCATAGTCAAAACAAAACCAAAATTAAATTAGCAGATTACGAAACCCTCCAACAAGAATGGTTAGCGACCCAACCCAAAATGAAAAGATATGACATTCCTGTTTTATCCAAAGAAAGTATCCCTGAAATCCTAAAATATTTCAATATTGAAACTTCTACTTATGGTTTGAATGAAAAGCCTATTTATAATCCTTATTATTACACTTTCTTTGATTTTAAACTCAAAAATCCTCCTTTAGGATTAATCTGTGTTTTTTTCAAAGCCAGAAAAAACCCTTTTAAAATTAAATATCCCCATGATGACGATGAATACACCCTAGATGACCTTTTAAAATATGAAATTGCCATCGAAGAAGCTTTTGTCTTTTGGGATGCTAACAAACAACCGACTCAAACAAATGTCAATATAACTTTCGTCAAGCTAGATATCTTTGCAAGCGACAATAAAGAAAAAGCGATAAACGAATACTTAATCAAAAACAAAATCATCAAAGAACCCAAACCAACTAAATTAGGTTGTTACAACGCTACTCCAACTACTGGTCTAGTTGTTCCTTTACCTTCAATAAATTACACAACCCATGAAAAAGATAATGAAATCAAAAATTGGCTTTTACAAGCACAAAAAAAATATAATCATAAAACTAGTATGAAAAAAATAGATTTTCTTACTTTTTGGTCTGATAAACCTTTCACATATATATTTACTCCAAAGATTGATTTTTTGAAAATTGAAGAATTCAGCCTAATGCGAGTTTATAGAGATACTCGAGAATTAATTAAAGAATGTACCATACGAGGAGAAAGCATACAAAAGGCCCCAGGAAAATATTATTGTACACCTTCTATTGATATGAATAAAATAGGATATGATATTGGTGGAGTAGAATTAGTTTTTAGTGAACCAGTTTCTGAACTAGAACCACCTCAACAACAACAAATAGAGGCTATTTACTTTGATGATGGAATCCGTTTTTTCCCAGAAAGTTCCCAAACTTACAATATTGAAGATTTAAAGAAACTCTCTAATGGTGCCAAAAAAATCTATCTTTTTTCTTTCACTACTAAAAAAAGAATCAAAGAAATTAAATTACCCGATGCTATTGATCCTTACCAAGCTATTCGTGACTGGAAACGAGAAAACAACCTTTACACTTTTCCTCCTCTAGTTCAAGAAGATGACTATGAAGAACAAAGCGAAAATCGTGATGCTTATATAGAAATTACTTCTCCTGCTTATAAAAAAATTTCTATTCTTTTCCCGATTAAAATAGTCAAACATACTTTTGAAACTACTGATTGTTGTTATTTTGTAGTTTGTAAAAATGATACACTCCAAATTAAACTCGCCAAACAATATCGTGATGCTTATGTAAATTGGTTAAACCAATGTTACATTAAACCTGGCATTTCTTATTCAGCTGGAGAAATAAGAGATAAATTTGGTCGTTCATCAAGAGACATTTATAATGAAGAAGGGGGAAAATGTAGATATCGTTATGTTATAAATACTTTCATAGATGAATGGTATGTTAATGGGCGTGAATGTTCTGGCTCAAACAATACTTTTTATAATTTTTATGACACCACTCCACCACCCAAAAAACCTCAAGAATTGATGTAAATGATAAAGATTCGTGATATTCAAAATCCGAAATAAAAAACTACTACCTTTACTTCAACCCAAAACAAAGATATATCAGACTTTTGGAAAACAATAGATTTAACACTCAACCAACAGAAGAAACATCAAAACCAAGATTAAGAGGATAAAATTATAATTATAATTTCTTCTACTGACACTTTTTATAACCCCCCCAATCAAACATGCCTCTTTAACGCATTATTTTGCCCCTCTCGCTGTGATTAAATTACAATTAATATTTAATGGATTGATTTATACCCCTTTAAATCCAATTTAGCCTCTAAGTGACCTTCAAAAAACCTTGTAAATACGTAATTTTAATTTTTACAATTTTGGCATAAACTAAAACTGATCATTTTTAAACCTAATTTATACCCCCCCTCAACTAGAGGGGGGGTTTTTATCTCTTCAATCCTCTCAAAATTAAAAATTCCGCATTATTGTGTAAAAAAATTTAATCCATGTCGTTTTATATGCAACTTTTTCATTTTTTCGGCCTATATATATAAATGGAATATAATATATTTTAAAATTCAGTTTTAAATAGATATTAAGACCTCCATTTGGAGGTCATTTTTTTTGCTCATCTTTGGTAAAATCTAAAAAAGAGTTTTATGTTATAATAAAGAAGAAGTCAAACAAGAAATTAAAATAATAATTTCAACTAACTAATTTTAGAATAAAAAAATACCCCACCAAATCAAACATGCCTCTTTAACGCATTATTTTGCCCTTCTCGCTGTGATTAAATTACAAATAAGGTTATTACCTTATTTGTAATTTATACCCCCCTTAAATCCAATTTAGCCTCTAAGTGACCTTCAAAAAACCTTGTAAATACCTACTTTTAATTTTTACAATTTTGGAATAAATTAAAACGGATCATTTTTAAACCTAATTTATAACCCCCCCTCTAGTTGAGGGGGGGTTTTTTATCTCTTCCATCCTCTCAAAATTAAAAATTCCGCATTATTGTGTAAAAAAATGCAACCCATGTCATTTTTATGATGACTTTTTGATTTTTTTGCCCTATCTATATAATGGTATGTTTCTAATAAGGTTAAACAATTTTCTCAAGACCTAAATTTAACTACCATTTTAAAAACAATTCGCATTAATCGAAGTACTTATTATTATTGGCTAAAAATTGAAGAAAAGTTAAAATTAAAACAAACAAAATATTTTTTACAACAAAAAAGAATTAAAGTTTTATGTTTACACCACCAATATTTTTACGGCCATCGTAAAATTACTGATTTATACCAAAAAACTTTCAACGAACCCATTACTAAGAAAAAAGTTTATCTTATCATGAAAGAAAATAATATTTGTTGTAAGTTAAGGCCTAAAAAAAATAAATATTATTATCATAAAAATTTAAAATCTAATCTCCAAGTTGCACCAAATTTAATCAATCAAGACTTTACCGCCTCCCAACCTATGCAAAAATTATTCACCGATATTACTTATTTCCAAACTTCTCAAGGTTTTATCTATTTTTCTGCCATCATCGATTCTTTTAACAACCAAGTTATCGCATCCCATACTTCGAATCGCCAAGATAAAGAATTAATTTTAAATACAATCAAAAAAACTACCTCCATTAAAAGAACTTTGTGTTATCCATTCCGACCAAGGATTAGTTTATCAATCCCTAAAAGTACAACAAACCTTAACTAAAAAAAGGTTTTTAATCAGCATGTCCCGCAAAGCAACCCCACGCGATAACGCCGTGATTGAGAACTTTTTTGGCCAGATGAAAAGTATTTTATTCAACCAGCATCCGTTTTTATTTCAACAAGTTCCATGCAAAATCAAAAAAATAATCAATCGATTCACTTCTTTTTGGAATCATAAATGGCTTTTAACTAAATTAAATACTTTATCGCCTTTAAAATATTCTCAATCTTTTAGATAAATATTTTAATTAATTGACGAATTCAACTGCAACCTTTTTAAAAGAGGTTATTTCACTGTACATTTTTTTAAGTAAAAAAAATAAAAATTCCGCATTATTGTGTAAAAAAATGCAACCCATGTCATTTTTATGGTGACTTTTTGATTTTTTTGCCCTATCTATATAGTGTAAGGATAAAAATTAAAAAAATATCTTTTGAAACTAGCAAATTATACAAAAACATTAGACACTTTTTAAGTGTAATGAAATTACTTTGTTAGTTTGAAAAGATATGAAATTATCTACTTAATTTTAAAGTCTTAAAGAATAATTTATAAATAAAAAGTTGTATTAAAAAACGGAACAGCGCAATTTTGGAAAGTGTTTTTTTGGAAAACAAAGAACAAATTTTTAAATATTTATAAAAAAGCAAAAAACGTTAAAAATAACTGTAATCATATTTTATGATGCAATAAAAAACAATCAAAAAGACTTCCAAACATTTTTAATTCTTTAAACAAGTTTAAAAAAATCTATTTAAAATCTTGAAAAAAAACTACTTTAAAAAAGTTTAAAAAATTAAAGAAAAAAAGTAGCTTTTAAGGCTACTTTGATTTATATTGGCTTAAGAAAGTTATAGTTAAAAAAATCAGAAAATAATATGGTGGCTCCGGACAGAATCGAACTGTCGACACGAGGCTCTTCAGGCCACTGCTCTACCGACTGAGCTACAGAGCCTGGCGGTCCGGACGGGACTTGAACCCGCGATCTCCTGCGTGACAGGCAAGCATGTTAACCACTACACCACCGGACCTTTTTTTTGGTTGCGGGGATAGGATTTGAACCTATGACCTTCGGATTATGAGCCCGACGAGCTACCAAACTGCTCTACCCCGCGGTATATAATATAATTTTTGATGGCGGAGGAAGAGGGATTCGAACCCCCGCGCCCTTTCAGACCTCTCAGTTTTCAAGACTGACCCCTTCAACCGGACTTGGGTATTCCTCCAAAAAAATGGTGGACCCGGTAGGATTCGAACCTACGACCAACCGGTTATGAGCCGGTAGCTCTAACCAACTGAGCTACAGGTCCATGGTAGCGGCAGAGGGATTTGAACCCTCGACCCCACGGGTATGAACCGTGTACTCTTGCCAGCTGAGCTACACCGCCGTTAATTACATTCATTTTAATTTGGTGGAGCTTAGCGGGATCGAACCGCTGACCTTCTGTGTGCAAGACAGATGCTCTTCCAGCTGAGCTAAAGCCCCATCAAATGGTACCTAGAGTCGGACTTGAACCGACACGGCTATAAGCCATGGGATTTTAAGTCCCACGTGTCTACCGATTCCACCATCCAGGCAATCATTATTTCTTTTTTGGTATCCCGTGAAGGATTCGAACCTTCGACACCTTGATTAAAAGTCAAGTGCTCTACCAACTGAGCTAACGGGACATTGGTGCCAAAAACAGGAGTCGAACCCGCGACCTACTGATTACAAGTCAGTTGCTCTACCAGCTGAGCTATTTTGGCATATTGACGTATTTAATAAATTAAAAAAATTTGAATCCAGTATAAAAAAATGGTAGAGGATGAGGGATTCGAACCCCCGACATTCTGCTTGTAAGGCAGACGCTCTCCCAGCTGAGCTAATCCTCTTTATTTATTTATTTAAGCAATTCTTGGCACTCCCTATCTTCGCTCGTAAAACTATTGTCAGTACTAAGGACTTAACTGCTGTGTTCGGGATGGTAACAGGTGTTTCCCCTTAGTTTTATGCACCAAGAATCTTTCAAAACTAGATAAACTCAGTTAAAAAAATCAAAGTCAATGGATCTATTAGTACTAGTCAGCTAAAAAGGTCACCCTTCTTACACCTCTAGCCTATCAACCTGATCGTCTTTCAGGGATCTCATAGGGAAATCTCATCTTAAGGGAGGCTTCACACTTAGATGCTTTCAGTGTTTATCCTTTCTATACATAGCTACTCAGCTGTGGCTCTGGCGAACCAACTGAAACACCAGCGGTATATCCATCCCGGTCTTCTCATACTAGGGACAGTTCCTTTCAAATTTCCAACGCCCACGACGGATAGAGACCGAACTGTCTCACGACGTTCTGAACCCAGCTCGCGTTCCACTTTAATGGGCGAACAGCCCAACCCTTGGAACCTTCTCCAGCTCCAGGATGTGATGAGCCGACATCGAGGTGCCAAACCGCTTCGTCGCTGTGAACGCTTGGAAGCGATAAGCCTGTTATCCCCAGGGTAGCTTTTATCCGTTGAGTCACGGCCCTTCCATTCGGTACCGTAAGATCACTAAGTCCGACTTTCGTCCCTGTTCGACTTGTAGGTCTCACAGTCAAGCTCCCTTATGCCTTTATGCTCTTCAAATGATTTCCAACCATTTTGAGGGAACCTTCGAACGCCTCCGTTACTCTTTAGGAGGCGACCGCCCCAGTCAAACTGCCCACCAAACACTGTCCCTTGCAATCCACTTGCAGAGGTTAGAAACTAAAAATAACAAGGGTGGTATCCCAAGGTTGACTCCTAAAAAACTAGCGTCTTTTAATCACAGTCTCCCACCTATCCTGTACATCTTATTTCCAATTTCAATATTAAGTTGCAGTAAAGCTCCATGGGGTCTTTTCGTCCTGTCGCGGGTAACCGGCATTTTCACCGGTAATTTGATTTCACCGAGGCTCTTGTTGAGACAGCGCCCAAATCGTTATGCCTTTCGTGCGGGTCGGAATTTACCCGACAAGGAATTTCGCTACCTTAGGACCGTTATAGTTACGGCCGCCGTTTACTGGGACTTCAATTCAATGCTTCGTTGCCTGACATCTCCTTTTAATCTTCCAGCACCGGGCAGGCATCAGCCCCTATACATCACCTTACGGTTTAGCAGAGACCTATGTTTTTGATAAACAGTCGCTTGGGCCTATTCTCTGCGGCTTTTAGTATTAATAAAAGCTCTCCTTATCCCGAAGTTACGGAGTAATTTTGCCGAGTTCCTTAACAAGAGTTCGCTCGCGCGTCTTAGTATACTCTACCTTCCCACCTGTGTCGGTTTACGGTACGGGTAGTTAATCAATTAACCCTAGAAGCTTTTCTTGAAAGTATGACATCAATCACTTTACTTTCAAACCTTGTCTTTTGGAATGAGAAAACGGATTTGCCTGTCTTCTCAGACTTAGTTTTTCTACCCCAATCCAATAAGGGGCGTGTTTAGCCTGCTTTGTCCCTCCATCAGTTGATTAACTAGTACAGGAATTTCAGCCTGTTTGCCATCGGCTACGGATTTCTCCCTCACCTTAGGACCCGACTAACCCAGGGAGGACGAACCTAGCCCTGGAAACCTTGGGTTTTTGACGGATAGGATTCTCACCTATCTTTTCGTTACTTACACCGGCATTCTCACTTCTGACCTCTCCACCACTGCTTCCGCTATGGCTTCACTGATGTCAGAACGCTTCCCCTACCACTCAAATAACTAAAAAGTTATTTCAATCCGTAGCTTCGGTATGATGTTTTAGCCCCGATACATTTTCGGCGCAGAGTCATTCGACTAGTGAGCTATTACGCACTCTTTAAAGGATGGCTGCTTCTAAGCCAACCTCCTAGTTGTTTAAACGCCTTCACTTCCTTTGCCACTTAACATCAATTTGGGGACCTTAGCTGACGGTCTGGGCTCTTTCCCTTTTGACCATGGACCTTATCACCCACAGTCTGACTGCTGATTTTATTTGGTAACATTCGGAGTTTGATTGAGTTCGGTACCCCGAGGTGGAGCCCTTGCCCATTCAGTGCTCTACCTTCACCAAATAACCAAATCAACGCTAGCCCTAAAGCTATTTCGGGGAGAACCAGCTATCTCTGGGTTCGATTGGAATTTCACCCCTAGCCACAAGTCATCCAAACACTTTTCAACGTGTCCTGGTTCGGTCCTCCATTTAGTTTTACCTAAATTTCAACCTGCTCATGGCTAGCTCACACCAGTTTCGGGTCTATGACATGCAACTGAAACGCCCTATTAAGACTCGCTTTCGCTACGGCTCCGTTCCTTCAAACTTAACCTTGCTCCATATCATAACTCGCCGGTTCATTCTGCAAAAGGCAAGCCATCACACATTAACGTGCTTTGACTAATTGTAGGCACACAGTTTCAGGATCTATTTCACTCCCCTTTCGGGGTTCTTTTCACCTTTCCCTCACGGTACTAGTTCACTATCGGTCACTAAGTAGTATTTAGCCTTAGGAGATGGTCCTCCCATCTTCCGACAAGATTTCTCGTGTCTCGCCGTACTTGTTGATACCCTAGGTTTTTGCTTACGTTTACGGGACTGTCACCTTCTTTGGTGCTTCTTTCCAAAAGCTTCTACTTGACAAAAACTTGTTAACTAGTGGTGGTATCAGGCTTTTCCGGGTTCGCTCGTCACTACTACCAGAATCGTTATTACTTTCTTTTCCTGCAGTTACTTAGATATTTCAGTTCACTGCGTTTCCTTCCTCTTACGAGGATGATGCATCTTCAATGCAACGGGTTGTCCCATTCGGAAATCCACGGATCTCCACTTATTTACAGTTCCCCGTGGCGTATCGCCGTTAATTGCGTCCTTCATCGGCTCTTAGTGCCAAGGCATCCACTGTGCGCCCTTAGTTCCTTTGATTTTTTTAACCTTTGTTGTTTATCTACTTTTCAAAGAGCTTTTTTTAAGATGTGACCTATTTTATTTGGTGGGCCTAAATGGACTTGAACCACCGACCTCACGCTTATCAGGCGTGTGCTCTAACCAACTGAGCTATAGGCCCTTAATCTTAAAAAAACGAAAAACTTTTTTAAGTCTCTCAAAACTGAAGATGATAACTTTTTTCCTTAGAAAGGAGGTGATCCATCCCCACCTTCCGGTAGGGATACCTTGTTACGACTTAACCCCAATTATCAACCCTACCTTAGACGGCTCCCTCTTCTTGCGAAGTTAGGCCACCGGCTTTGGGTATTGCCAACTTTCGTGGTTTGACGGGCGGTGTGTACAAACCCCGAGAACGTATTCACCGCGACATGCTGATTCGCGATTACTAGCGATTCCAACTTCATGAAGTCGAGTTGCAGACTTCAATCCGAACTGAGACTGCTTTTTTGAGATTCGCCAAAAGCTTACGCTTTAGCTGCCCTTTGTAACAGCCATTGTATCACGTTTGTAGCCCAGGTCATAAGGGGCATGATGATTTGACGTCGTCCCCACCTTCCTCCAATTTATCACTGGCAGTCTTGCTAAAGTCCCCAACTTAATGATGGCAATTAACAACAAGGGTTGCGCTCGTTGCGGGACTTAACCCAACATCTCACGACACGAGCTGACGACAACCATGCACCACCTGTGCTTCTGATAACCTCCACGATATTTCTACCGCTTTGCAAAAGCATGTCAAGACCTGGTGAGGTTTTTCGGGTACCTTCGAATTAAACAACATGATCCACCGCTTGTGCGGAGTCCCGTCAATTCCTTTAAGTTTCATACTTGCGTACGTACTACTCAGGCGGAGTACTTAATGTGTTAACTTCAACACTGGTTTTACCCAATGTTTAGTACTCATCGTTTAGGGCGTGGACTACCAGGGTATCTAATCCTGTTTGCTCCCCACGCTTTCGTGCCTCAGCGTCAGTTAAGACCCAGCAAGCCGCCTTCGCTTCTGGTGTTCCTCCATATATTTACGCATTTTACCACTACACATGGAATTCCACTTGCCTCTATCCAACTCTAGCTAAACAGTTTTTATAGCATCACAACGTTAAGCATTGCACTTAGACCATAAACTTATTTAACCGCCTACGCACCCTTTACGCCCAATAATTCCGGATAACGCTTGCCCCCTATGTATTACCGCGGCTGCTGGCACATAGTTAGCCGGGGCTTATTCATTAGGTACCGTCATAATGGTTTTTCCACCATCTTTTCTTCCCTAATAAAAGAACTTTACGTACCGAAATACTTCATCGTTCACGCGGCGTTGCTCGGTCAGAGTTTCCTCCATTGCCGAAAATTCCTTACTGCTGCCTCCCGTAGGAGTTTGGGCCGTGTCTCAGTCCCAATGTGGCCGTTCAACCTCTCAGTCCGGCTACACATCATAGTCTTGGTAGGCCTTTACCCCACCAACTAACTAATGTGACGCAAGCTCTTCCCTAAGCATACCTCTTGCGAGGTCTTTTAAAGATAAAAAGATGCCTTCTTATCTCCTATCCAGTCTTAGCAGTCGTTTCCAACTGTTATCCTCGTCTTAGGGGCAGATTGCTTACGCGTTACTCACCCGTTCGCCACTAAAGTTTAATTGCTTAAACTTCCGTTCGACTTGCATGTATTAGGCACGCCGCCAGCGTTAATCCTGAGCCAGGATCAAACTCTTCGTTTTTTTGACTTTTTAAACAGACTAGTTAAACTAATTTGTTTAAAAAAATTAATGAATTTAAAAAATAATTTTTCAGTATCATCTTCAGTTTTCAAAGATTAAAATAGTTTTAGTAAAAAATTGTGAAAAAATAAATTAAGAATAAATAATTAAAATATGCAATTTAGCAAGTAACAAATAATTAAAAAATAATTAAAAATTGTTGTTTTTGCTCTCAAAAAATATTTTCAAAGCAAATAAAATCGCAATACCTTTTTTATTATATCACATAAAAAACAAATAGTAAATGTTTTTTTACTTTTTTTTCAAAATTAAAAAAATAATTGAAATGTGACAAAATAATTGCTAAAATAAATAACAAATATCGGGATGGCTGTGAAATTTAATTCTTGCAAATTTTTTCTGTCGAAATTGCGATGCAAAAACTCAAAAGACAATCACTATATAGTAATTTTTGATTAAAGGGTAAAACAACTTTAAAATCAAAACCAACCTACCTAAAAATTATAACAAACATTTTAAGATTTGGCAAGTATAAAAATACTTTTAAGAAATTTTTTGTAGAAATTATTTTTTTGCAAATGTTTTACGATATCGATGAAGATTTTGTTATTAAATTTGTTATCAAAAAAGATCAAAAAAAGATGGCGTCATTATAGTTTAATTTTTAATAAAAAAGGAGGAGGAGGTTTTTTTGTTTGAGGTGTGTCTGGTTGATTTTAGGAGAGCAAAGAATTAAAGGATTTTGTTTTTTTGTTCGAATATGTGTGTCATTCCCTTATTTTTAGATATTTTTTATTTTAAAAATTCCTTCAAACTAAAAAATATAAATGGATAATTACATATTTTTCAATTACCACAACAAATTAATTAAACTAAAAAAAGAATATGATATTTGAAAAATTGGGGTTATTGAATAAAAGGTGTTTTTCAAACTACTTATTAAGTGAATTAACCAAAATATTGGGGTTGCTGAATAAAAAAATGCATTTGGGTTGTTTTGTTTTTTTAAACAAAATTCCAAATTTTAATCATTTGGGGGAAATTTGTTTTTAGATATTTTTATTTTAATATTCTTTAAAACTAAAAAAAAATAATAGATAATTGCATATCGTTTCAAAATAAAAAAATTTAAAAAAGTGAAAAAACGTCTAACAATTTTCAATATTTTATTAATTCTTGAACAAAATAAAAAATCAAAATAAATATTAAATAAAAAAATATGTAAAAAAACTTCAAAAGAAAATTTGAAATTGAAGTGAAAAAATATTATTATAAAATTAACGTAGCTTATTTAAAATGTTGTGTAAAGGAAATATTTGATTTAAATATAAAAAATCATCTACGCCACAATATGATATGTCTTTAGGGTGTAAGAAATTATCCATAAACATTAAAAAAACACTTAAACATCGAAAGGAGTAAATGATACATTATGATGAGTCATTATTAAAAAGAACATAAAAAAAACAAAATTCAAATGTAGGCTGTTAGCAAAAACAAACACTAGGTAACTTTTTTTCTTTTTTTAAAATTCTTTGTTTTAAAAATTTGGGATGATGAAATAATTAGGATAATTTTTGTTTTTTTAATCTTTTTTTATCTTCTCATTTATCTTATTTTGAAGTTTTTTTATTTTCTAACTTTTTTTAACGAATTCTCTTAAAAGACAAAAAAATGTTTTTATAAAAAGTTTGAAAATTGTTTTTTAATTTCATCGTTTGGCATTACACTCCTTTCTAAAAACATTTTTAGAAAGGATACGAAAGTTATTATTTTTTTGAGTTTCAGGTACAAAAAAAGACCGACTAAAAAATAAGTCAGTCCTAAATTTTTTGAAAAAATAAAAAATTGTCTTAAAGAATGTAGCATCACATATACAAAAATCGTCCTAAATGTTGAAATATCCAAGTATTTTCAGATAAATACACTTATTTTGTGGATAATTTGTTCCGCCTAATTTTTGTAAGTTAAGGTAGTTTATCTATTAGATTTCTTTTCCTGAGGTTGGATCTAATTCTGTGATGAAAACGCTTGTTTTGCATCAAATTTGAATTTGGTCTATTGAATTTCTTGACCAGTTTCAGGATTGAATTTTTTGGTGGAATCAACGGTTTTGCCGTCGGATTTGTAATTAATTTCTTCTGTTTTTTTATCTTTGTCGTTGAATTTGGTTTGTTTGGTTAATTTTCCTGTTTCAGAGTTATATTCATATTTAATGGTTTCCTTAATTGTTTTGCCGTCATCGTTGTAATTAATCTCTTCTGTTTTTTGATCTTTGTTGATAAATTTGATTTGTTTGGTTAATTTTCCTGTTTGGGGGTTGAATTCAAATTTGCACAAAATTAAGCCATCAAGGTTGTACTGAATTTCTTGGGTTCGGTTTTTTTGTTTGATAGTTGAATTCAATGGTGTATTTGGTTTGTTTTCCGTCTTCGTAGTATTTGGTATATTTGATTTTGTTGCCTGTTTTGGAGTCGAATTCGGTTAGTTCGCTTTGGTTGCTTGTTTCGCGGTTGAATTCAATGATGTAGTAAACAGTTTTTCCGTCTGGTTTATAATGGGTGTATTTGGTCCTGTTTGCTGTTTGGGGGTCGTAATTATAGGTGTACCAAAGTAAACCGTCTTTGTTATGTTGGGTATATCTGATTTGTTTGCTTGTAGTTTGGTCAAAATCTGTGATAAACTTTGAGCCGTCTTTGTGGTGATAAGTTGTTTTGATTAATCTTCCTGTTTGGGGGCTAAATTCTTCAATCGTCTTTGATCCGTCTATGTGGTAATAGGTTTGGTTGGCCTTTTTGCCTGTTTTAGGGTCTGATTCGGTGATGGAATCAATTGTTTGTCCGTCGGATTTGTAATTGATTTTTTTTGTTTTTTGGCCTGTTTGGTTAAATTCAAAAATAACATCTTTTGTTTTGCCATCAGATTTATAATTGGTTTGATTGATTGATTTACCTGTTTGGGGGTCGTAATCAATAGTATAATCAATTGTTGTGCCATCGGGTTTGTAATAGATATCTTGGATTTTTTTACGAGCTTCATTGTATTTATATTTAATACAGTTTAGGATATAGGGAATAGGAGAATCGCAATTAAAATCATAGTCTTGAGGCACTCCTGGTTTAATTGGCGGCTTGTTTGTGTTGTAATAATGGTTAATGGAAATATCACTCATATAATGATTGTAAGATATAGGATTGAATAAATCACTAGAAAATTTTTGGTCATCTAACCACCAAGTGTCATAAATCAATCCTTTGTTATAACTATAATAACATTGCCTACCAGTTTCGTCATAAAAAGTTTTAGGTGATGTTCCGAATTCTTCTCGTATCCTAGAAGGAGTGATAGAAATGGTGGGGGTCAAAAAGCAATTGTCTTTCCATCGTGCAAGTTCACTATTATATTTTTTTATTTTGGGTGTATCTAATTTGGAGGTGATTTGGCCTGTAATTTCGTTTTGGGTTTGGTTTGGGTGTTTGGTGGTATAATTGGGGTTTGAGTGTTGTCATGCATAAAAAGGCAGAAAAAAATAATAAAAATTAATGCAACCGTGATAACGGGGAAAAGTCTCTTTTGCTTATTCAAAAGACATCTCCTTTCTTGTCTTTAAAAAGCTAGTATATGTTTTTATTATAACACAAAAAAACAAGTTTCTTGCTTGGGTTATAATATTTCTGACAGTTTTTTTGTCTTATTAATGACGGAAATTTAGTGTCAAAAACAGGAGGCATGCCTAAGATATTATGATTACAAGTACAGATGATTTCCCAATTGATCTCATTTTTCCTTGAGGTATTTTATTTTTTAATCCCTTTAATTTTTATTCTTCTTTGTCATATTGTTTTTTTTGTTCAAATATGGTTTTTTAAAAATTGGGTTGTTGAATAAAAGGTATTTTTTCAAACTACTTATATGTTAGGGTGTTTTGTTTTTTTTAAAAAAGTATTTTTTGAGAGTTGCGATTGATTATTGTTAGATGAATGTTGTTTTATCAAAGACGTAGGGAGATTGATTTTTCTGTTTGGGGGTTGTATTTTGATGTATTCAATTCCTTGGATTTCATCGCCTGTGGTGGGATTGTATTTAACAATCAGATAAATTTTTTATCATCTTAGCGATAGTGGGTTTCTTTGGTTGTTTTCTTGTTTCAGGATTATAATTATGGATTTACCAAAGTGATCCAATTTTGTTATGTTGAGTATATTTTGTTTTCATTCTTTTTTTGTCATATTTTTTTGTGCAAATATGGTTTTTTAAAAATCGGGTTGTTGAATAAAAGGTATTTTTTCAAACTACTTATATGTTAAGGTGTTTTGTTTTTTTAATCTTTTTGGTTTTACTGCTTTTTTTATCATATGGTTTTTTTATTTCTTTCTTTTTGTTTTTGAGTTGATTGAAAGAAGGGGGTTAGATTTGATGTTATTTTAGACTTTTCTTTTTTTAAAATCCAAATACTTTTCAAAAATTAAATCTGTTTTTATATAACTAACTTTTTTTCAAAAAACAACAAAAAAATTGAGGTGATAATAAGGAATTATAGGGAGAAAAGCGAAAAAATACTCTTTTTTTATTTATCAACCCCCACACATTTAAACATTAAAGAACCAAAAAAACCAAATTAACTTTATTTTTTAAAAAACAACAAAAAAAATTTAAGACAAAAATAAGGAATTACAGAGATTCAAAAATAAAAAAACACTCTTTTTTTCAACCTCCCTGAAAACAATATATAACCATTTTTTCAACAAAAAAACAATCAACAATTATTTTTTTAATAATTATTAATTGCATAAAAATGTTATAATATATGCAGTTATTAATAAAGAAAGGACTCCAAATTTTGAAAATCTTTGATTACAATAAATTAAAAGACTTAAAAATTCCACACGACATCGCAAATATATTAAATAATATTTCACAATATCAAGGTCGCCTAGGTTTATTCATTCAACAAAATAAATTAAAATCCCTTGATAATTTAATGATGCAATCAAAAATATTTTCAATAGAATCATCTAACAAAATTGAAAATGTTTTCACCACCAACAAACGATTAAAAGAATTGTCTATTAACAAAATCAAACCTATCAATAGAAATGAAGAAGAAATTGTGGGATATAAAAACGTTTTGGATATAATTAATGAAAACTTTGATTCAATTGAAATAAAACCTAATTATATTTTACAAATGCATCGCATTTTATATGATTACACAAATATTGATGGAGGGACTTATAAAAAAACTCAAAACTACATAACTCAAACATTAGCCAATAACGAAACAAAAATACGTTTTACTCCTATAGAACCTTATTTAATTTCCATTAAAATGGAAGAATTATGCAATACTTTCCAAGAAAACTTCAACAAACCGCAAACAAATAACCTCATCTTGATTTTTAATTTTATTTTTGATTTTGTCTCCATCCACCCTTTTACAGACGGAAATGGGCGTATCCAAAGGTTATTAATGACCCTTTTGTTATATAAAACAAACCACGTCATTGGAAAATACATTAGTTTAGATAAAATCATTGAATCAAGCAAAGAAACATATTATGAAACTTTATTATCAAGTTCTTATAATTGGCACGAAAACACTAACGACACCACCCCTTTTATAAGATATATGTTAGGTATTTTATTAAATGCTTATAAAACTTTTGAAAGAGCCGTTATTTTTCCTCATCTCCAAAAATTAACCGCGAAACAACAAATTGAATTAGTTTTTAAAAACACTTTATTAAAAATGACTAAAGCCAAAATAATTGAATTATTGCCTCACATAAGTCAAACTACAATTGAGCTTTATTTGAACCAATTACTAAAAGAAAAATACATTACCAAAATCAATAATAATAAATTCAGCTATTACATTAAAAATAAATAAAATAAAAAAAATTAAAATATCGCATTCTGAAAGAAAAAAAAGACAGAGTTAATAATGAGTTCTAAATTTTTTTTAAAAATTAAAAAATATATAAGTTTTTATAAAGTCCCAATTTTTCGTTTTAATAAATAAATTGCGGGGGGTTATCATTGCTTATTTTCTTTATGATTAAATTGTTTTTTAATTTTTAATTTGAGTTTGATATTTGGAAGTAATAAAATTAGTTCAAGTTTTAATTGGGGGAAGTGTGGAAAAAAATGATTTTGACGGAATATTGATAGTTATTTTTTCAATTTGTTATTAAACTCCGCACCATACTTTAGTTTTTTAAAAAGTACATTTTGTTTTTTTAAGCTCGTTTTTTCAAAGCAGCTATTTTCCTTTTTTTAATCTTTTTTTCTTAATTTTTTTCTCAAAACAAAAAAACCAAACTACGTTAATAAGTAGCTTGGAAAAAGATGATTTTTTTATTCAGCAACCCCAATTTTTAAATAACTATGTTTTTTTGATTCATTTTTTATTGTTTATTTGTAAAGTTTGTTTATTTTCTTTTGAATCTTTTTTATCTTCTCGTTTCTTATCATTTATCTTATTTGAAAATTTATTTAATTTCTGACTTTTTTTAGATCCGCTCAATATACTAAAGATGACTAAAAAAAATTTAATTGTATCATTTTTAATTGAGGCAAAAGTTTATTCTTTGTTTTTTCCTAAACTCCAAGCAAACGCAAATTTGAGGTTTTATTTCTTCGCCTTTATTTTCTTTTGAATCTTTTTGTTTTTTTATTGATTCAAGTTTTTAATCTTGTTTATCTTTTTCTAATTTATTTTTTATTGTTTATTTTCTTTATGATTAAATTGTTTTTTAATTTTTAATTTGAGTTTGATATTTGGAAGTAATAAAATTAGTTTAAGTTTTAGTTGGAGGAGTTTAGAAAAACACCTTTTAATTAAGCAACCACAATTTTTAAAGAACTATATTTTTTTGATTTGTTTTTTTATTGTTTTTTTGTAAAGTTTATTTATTTTCTTTTAAGTATTTTTTATCTTCTTGTTTCTTATCATTTATCTTATTTTAAAATTTATTTATTTTCTAACTTTTTTAGTTAAATCTTCTGAATAAAAGGAGGATTTTTTTAATTATGGTATTTTTTAATTGAGATAAAAACGTTTTTATAAAAAGTTTGAAAATTGTTTTTTAATTTCATCGTTTGGCATTACACTCCTTTCTAAAAACGTTTTTAGAAAAGATACGAAAGTTATTATTTTTTAGTTTTGAGTACAAAAAAAGACCGACTAAAAAATAAGTCAGTCTCTAAAGTTTTTTTGAAAAAATAAAAAATTGTCTTAAATAATGTATCATCACATACAAAAATCTTCCTAAATGTTGGAACATCCAAGTATTTTCAGATAAATAAACGAGTTTTAGTGGATTTGTTCCCTATAATTTTTACATTGAAACAACTTATTTATTGATTACTTTTCCTGTTTGTGATCGTATTCTTTAATGTAATCCCTCTCTCCATTTGCTTTGTATTGGGTATGTTTGGTTTTTTTGCGTGTTTTAGGGTCGAAATCTTCAATGTAATCCAATTTTATGCCATCTGGTTGGTATTGAGTATATTTGATCTTATTGCGTGTTTGGGGGTCGTATTCATAAATGAAAGTGTTGTGTGTACCATCTTTGCAATAAGTTGATTTGATTAATTGTTTTTTTAAGTCGTATTCTCTAATACGCTTTGATTTATCAGGGTTAATTGTAGTATTTGATTGATTATTTTTTTCGTTGCTATTTTCAATCTCATTTAAAACATTAACATCTTGAATATCTTGCGAAATAATCATTTTATATGCTTTTTTTAAGTCTTCTTTGTTGATTAAAGCTCTTCTGGTGTTCCCTTCGCTTCTGGTTCTAGCAAAAACGGAAACAGTTGTTTTTAAGATGTTTTCTAAAGTACGATTAGCTCTAAAAAATTGTTGTTCTTCTGGCAATCTTTCTAAAGCTTCGTTGATGACATCAAGCAAGTAAATTATTGCCTCAGGACTCCAGTATTGTATTAATTGCAACATCAAAAAACAAGTTTTTATTGATGTTAGATGTTACAGTTTTACGTTTTGTCAAGGACGAGGGAAAAAAGATTTTTTAAGCAAAAAAGACGGCTAAATTTTTTTACAAATTACAAAAACTACGTTAAAAAATTGTCATGAGTGTTATTTTTTTATCTATCTATAAAACATTTATTTTTTCTTAAAAAATTTTAAAATGGGGGCAACAATATTGCCAAGAAGGTTTGTTTTTTTGGGTTTGAGTGGTGGTTGGATGTGTTTGTATTTAAATTTGATCTGTCTTGAGTCTTTTGGTTTGCAAGTTTGATTGACTGTTCTTGTGAAAGTTTCGGTTTATTTTCGGGGTCATAAAACTCTTTAAATTCTTCTCCTTCTTTATAAACTGGCGTGCATTTGATATCAAAGTATAATTGAAAATCTAGATTGGTTGTGTCTTGTGGGTCTTTTTCCTTAAATTCTGGTAATTTATGGTATTTAAAATTGGCTTTAAGTTTGTAAGTGACTTTATCGTCTTTTTGTGGGGGTTTGTTTTTGTCGTATTTATAAATCATTGGAGGGTTTTTTTCATCGTATTTTTCCCATTTATTTATTATTTTGTATGGGTTGAATTCTTCCCATTCTTCTTCCTGTTGATTTGTTTTTAAGTCACATATTTTATTTTTTTCTGGGTCATATTTTTTTGGTTCATATATTTTTATGGTGCAAGATTTAGAAAAATCGTATTTATCTGATCCAATTGCGATTTCTTGTCCAAATTCTACAATTTTAATGTCTTCTTGGATTTTTAAATAAATATCTGTACCTACATCAAAACCATTTAACTCTAAGGTAACATCAAAATAATAATCAATTTCTGATGTGGAGTTTTCTGATGTGTATTCGGTTTGTTCTTTGTCTTGCAAGTAGGTGTCAGGAATCAAGATTTTGCCGTATGGTGTGTATTTAGTTATTTTAGATGTTACAGTTAGTCCATTTTGTAATCTGATATCCAATACAGTTTGGTCGTATAATGAAAAATTATTTAATGCCAAAACAAACACTGAAACAAAGATTGAAGTAATGAAAAAAAACAATTACGGCATTAATTACTTTGGTTGTTTTTTTCATAATTTTTTACTCCTTTGTTTGTTGTTTGAGGGATAGAAAAAAATCCTTGAAAAGTTTTTTTGTCATTTTGTTTTGAGTTTGATTTTATAATTTGGTTTTTGGTTTTGTAATTATTTAATTTAATTTTGCTTAAATAAAAAAAATGTCTAAAAATAGTTAAAAAAGTATGTCTCAATTATCCACCAAAAAAACAAGTTTTTGGTTAAGATAAAGTTTTATACAGTTTTACGTCTTGTTAAGGACAAAAAGATAACTAAAAAAAACAGCTCCTTATCTTTTTTTTTGACATTATTTTTGCATTAAATAACTAGTATATGTTTTCATTATAACACCACATAAAATAAAAAACAAGTTTTTTAATTAAGATGAAAAAAATTTATAAATTATATGGCTTTAAGAACGTGAGGTATTTTTTTGGTCTTTGGTAGTGAGTTTGGCGTTGTTTAAAAAAAAAAATTTAGGTTTTATGTAGTTAAAAATTGGAAAAATTAGAAATTTAGTTTTGTAATTGGGATTTTTCATTAATGCTTTGAAGGGTATAAAAAAAAAAGACCCATTAAAAATGGGTCATCTTTTTTGAGTTTAACGGTTTGGGGTTTTAATTATTAATAAATTTTTTCTTGTTGCAATAACTTAAAAAATTTTAATTTAAAATATTTTTTTGATTTTGTTTTTAGTATCATTATTTTATTCAAAACCCCAATATTTTGGAGCATTCACTAATTATGAAAAGCCAACATTAATCCATCGATTGATCCAATCCCAAAGCCGCCAAGAGTTTTTAGGCAAACTTAACCGAAAAGATATATTTTTAATTTAATAAAATCTTTGGTTTTTAAATTAAAAAAATTAGCCCTCTAGCTTGAGGGCTTTAAGTATTTCAAAAAAATCTTTTTATTAAATTTTTTGTTGTTGACAAATTTTTTTGGTTATAATAATAGTAAGTTAATACAAGATAACGTTTTAGAAAATGATGACAAATATTTAGGAATAAATTTTTGCTTTTCATCATCGGAAAAATACTTTTGTTTATTCAAAACCCCAATATTTTGGATCATTTTACCGCTCTTTTTTGTTTTTTTAAAAGAAAAAAGAGACTTAAAAAGTCTCTTTGGTAGTTTCTTTAATTTCTAATTGTTTATGAATTTTATCTAATAGTTTATTGTTAAACTTATGTTGTTTTTCGTTATGTAAGTTGCAAAATTGTTTCGTTAACTCTACTGCCTCATCAATAATTAAAGCATAAGGAGTTTTGTTTTCTAATAGCTCAAAGGTAGCTAAACGAATAATGGCTTTGTCAACTTTATTTAGACGATTTAACTTATAATTATATAAATTATTAATAATGATTTCATCAATAAAGGGGAGTTTCATAATAATTTTTTCAAAATCGCTTTGAAGTTTTTCTTGACTAATTTTTTTCAAGTTATTGCTATAAAAATCATATTGATATAATAATTTCATCATTTTGATACGCAATAACCTGGATTTTTTAAAGCGTTTATGATTATTCATTATAATGATTTTTGAGATTAGTTTCTACTTGGTTCCAATCTATGACGTTAAAAAAAGCCTCAATATAATCAACTCTTCGGTTTTGATAACTTAAATAATAAGCATGTTCCCAAACATCTAAAGCTAATAGAGGTTCTCCTTGATTAAAAACAACATCTTGATTAAAAGTAGAAGTAATTTCTAAACGACCTTTACGATTAAGAATGAGCCAAGCCCAACCACTCCCGAAAATAGTTTTGGCAGTATTTGCAAAATTATTTTTAAAGGTTTCTAAAGAACCAAAATCACGGTTAATTAAATCTTTTAAAATTCCTTGAGGTCCTTGACCATGGTTTAATTTAAGGATGTTCCAAAAAAAACTATGATTAAGATGACCGCCGCCATTATTACGACATGTTTGTCTAATGTCTTGAGGAACTAAAGATAAATCAGTTAACATTTCTCTTAAAGAAAGGGTTATTTGAGGATGTTTTTTTAAAGAATCGTTAAGGTTGTTGACATATGTTTGATGATGCTTAGAATAATGAAGTTCCATTGTTTTTTTATCTAAAAATGGTTCCAAAGCGTCATATTTAAAATTTAAAGGCGGCAAACTAAATTGCATTTTAAAAAACTCCTTTTTGTTTTTTCAAGAAAAATAAATGGTTTTAAATCTTTTTTTCTAAAGCTTTGAGTCCTGCCAAATTAAGAAGGCTCCAAGGTTTATTAAAATGAGGTTGGAAGAAAAAGTCTACAAAAGCTAATTGTTCAACTGTCATTTCGTTTTGAATACAAACACTTAAAGTGTTTATTTTTTCAGTTAAATCCATTCGAGAAACGATTTGACCACCTAAAATTTTACGAGAATCTTTGTCAAAAACTAATTTTAAAGTAACTGTTTCAAAATCAGGCATAAATTCAGGTCGGTTAGCGTCTTTAATGGTAACAGTGTCATAGTTTTTTCCTAATTCTTTGGCAACTGTTTCTGTTAAACCAGTAGAAGAAATATTTAAATCAATGATTTTGATACCGCTTGTTCCTTGGGTTCCTAAATATTTAACTTGGTTTTTCATCAAATTTAGACCAACAAGTGTTCCCATTCTAACAGCATTAGTTGCTAAAGGAATATATTGGGTGATTTTTTTAGGGTTGGAATAAACATTAACACAATCCCCACAAGCATAAACATCAGGGTTTGATGTTTGCATATATTCATTAACTATTAAAGCACCATTAGGTAAGGTTTTTAAAGCTTGATTAAATAATTTAGTGTTAGGTTTGAATCCGATACACATAATAACCATTTCAGTTTCAAAAGTGTCCTTGTCGGTTTTAACTTTAGTAACTAATCCATCTTTTGTTTCAAAACCGACTATTCTTTGTCCTAAAGCTAATTTAACTCCATGATCGGTTAATTCTTTTTGAGCTACATCAGTAAATTCTTCATCTAAATATTTAGGCATAATACGAGTTTCGGCATCAATTAAAACCACTTCTTTTTTTCGCAAAGCAAAAGCTTCTGCTAATTCAACTCCAATATAACCGGCTCCAACCACTGTTATTTTATTAACTTTTTGACTATAAGAAATAATTTCTTTAGCTTGATTAAAGTTTTTAGATAATAAAACGTTTTTGCTATGAATTCCTTCAATTGGAGGAACAACCGGCCATGATCCTGCCGCAATAACTAATTTATCGTAATTATCTTTAAACTCTTGTTTGGTTTCTAGGTTGCAAACCAAAACTTCTTTTTTTTCAAAATCTATTTTTAAAACGTCATGTTGTAATTTGGTATTTATTCCCATGTGGATTAATTCTTCAGGGTTGGAATAAAAAAGTCCACGACTATCTTTAACAACTCCGCCAACATATAATGCAAGTCCACAAGAAAGGAAGGAAATATTATCATTTCTCTCATAAACTACAATATCAGTTTGGGGTGATGTTTTTTTAATAGTTTTGGCCGCTGCAGTTCCTGCGTGAGTGCAACCAATAATTATAACTTTCATAATAAACTCCTTTTAAAATTTTATTTTGCTTTCAAGTTTCTCTTAAACTATACACTTTTAATTATACAATAAAAAAATAACTAAGTTGACAAAACAAATAAATTTTTTTTTTAAAGCTTTTTTTCTTTTTGTATTAAACATGAGCTAAAGAATAATTGTTGAGTTCGGGAGATGGTGGGAAGATGACGTTAGACATTTTTGATTCAAAAAATATTTTTTGAAACTAAAAAAATAATAGATAATTTTATATTTTTTAAAAGCAACAAAACAAATAAATTTTTTAAAGCTTTTTTTCTTTTTGTAAAATTAAAACCATAGCTAAAGAATAATTGTTGAGTTCGGGAGATGGCGGGAAGATGACGTTAGACATTTTTGATTCAAAAAATATTTTTTGAAACTAAAAAAATAATAGATAATTTTATATTTTTTAAAAGCAACAAAACAAATAAATTTTTTAAAGCTTTTTTTCTTTTTGTAAAATTAAAACCATAGCTAAAGCATAATTGTGAGTGTGAGTGATGGAAAGCAAAACTCTGTTTTTCCATTGTGGGTTTTCTAAATAAGGGGCGTTATTGGAATCATTTAAAATTGACCAATCGTGATAGTTTGATTGAGAATTATTGAGGTTTTGGGCGGTCAAAGCTTTAAAAAGAGCTTCTTTGGCGGCCCACCTTCCTCCTAAAAAAGTTAATTGCCTTTCTTGATTGCAGAAAGTAAGAAAAAATTTTTTTTCTTGAGAAGATAAAATTCTTGTTGCAATAACTTGAATGCCTATTTTTTGAATTTTTTTGATTTCAACCAAATCAATACCGATATTTTGAACATTCATTGGAAACTTCTTTCTTTTAAATATTATGATTATTTTTGATTAAAAGATAAAATCACATATTTTACGCTTTACTGTTTTGTTTTTAAGACTTTTTTGAAATAATTAAAAAATGGTGAGGTTTGATTCCGCTAACCTGAGTGAAAAAACAATTTTTCCAGACTGTTTTTTTAAAAACTTTACAATCCCTCCGCTATATAAGTACAAAAAGTTAAAAAAATGTTTGCAAAATAATTTGCAAAATAAGAAAATAATCTGCTACTTTATTTTATCATTTTGTTTAAAAAAACTTAAAGTAAAATAACTTGTTTTAAATGAGGCTTAAATTGCAAACTTATAAATATTTTTTTCTTTTATTTAAAAACTTATTTTAAGCAACAAAAAAAACATTTTTAAAAGTTATGCACAATTAAGTTTAATTTTTCCTAAGTGGTTAAAAAATGTTCCTAACTTAAATTGATACATCTTTTTTATCATATAAAAACTAATTTTTTAGCAATAAAAAAAGAAAAAGTTTTTTGTTCCTAACTTTGTTCCTAAATTGTTCCTAACTTAAAAAAATCAACTTTTTGTTCCTAAATTGTTCCTAAAAATTAAATAAAATTGAAAAAAATAGTAAAATGTTTTCAAAATTCATTAAAAAAATAAAAATTTGTTCCTTAATTTTGCATAAAATATTTCTTAATTGTTCCTTAATTGTTCCTTAATTTTGCATAAAATTAACTAAAAAAATAGTAAAAATCAGCCGAATTTATATTTAATGAAAAAAAATTACGACTACCAATAATAATAAATAATAATAAATAATAATAAATAATAAAATGTTATTAAAAAATTAATTAAAAAAATTAATTAAAAAAATAGAAAAGGTTATTTGTTTTTTTTGATCTTTAATTATTTTTTTGAATGCAAAATAAAAAATTAGAAGAAGATATCAAAAAAGAAGAAAGAAAAATTTTTGAATAAAATAAATACAAAAAAAGTTTAACAAATGAAAAATTAGATTTTTTTATTGTTTAATGATAAAATTATGTATATTAGTGCCCTATATTATCCAAAGAATGAAAATAAAAAAAGAGAAAAAAACAATTGACTAAGAAAAAATTGAATAAGAAAGAAAAATGGATTATTTATATATTTATATCCATTGTATTTTTTGCACTCATTACAAGTTTATATATTTATTTTTATTTTAATAACTTAAAATACACCGTTTACAAAAATGATGGATCAAAGTTTATTTTTGAAGAAAACTTAGTCAAAGGAATTAGAATTAAATCAACCGGTTACAACCCCAACAAAATAATAGAATTCAATATTGAACGTGACCCAATTACAGGAAAAGAAACCAAAGAAACTTGTTACAGACAAGATGGAACAATTAAATACATCACCGAATACGACATTGAAACAGGTAACGAAACAAAACGTACCGACTACTACAAAGATGGCAAAACAAAAGATGTTATTTTTGAATTTAACCAAACAGGAAAATTAACCAAATCAACTTGGTACAAACTCGATGGCAAAACAATTAAATTCATCACAGAATTTAACCCAATTACAGGGAAAGAAACAAAATTAACCAAATACAAACCAGATGGATCAATTGATTACATCACTAAATATGAATACGACCCAACCACAGGCGAACAAATTAAAAAAACTTATTACAAAGAAGATGGAACAATTTGGGGAATAGAAGATTACGAAAGCGAAACAAAAAAACAGGACCAAATAAACAATTTAAACCAATAATTATTTAAAACAAAATAAATGGTCAATCCTGCCATTATTATTTTTTAGTAAATATTTCTTTAAATTAATTAAATAATCTTCAATATCAAAATTGATATTAATGAATTAAAAAAATCTTTTTTTGAAACATCAAAACGACCCCATAAAATTAAGATCGTTTATTTTTTTGTTTTTTTAATTCTTTTTGCTTTAAAAAAAATTAAATATCATTATATAGTTAACACATATTTTAAGTATTTTTAAAATTAATTTTTTTACTGCATGTTTTTTTAAACAAAATGATAAAATAAAGTAGCAGATTATTTTTTTATTTTGTTATTAGTACATTTTTAGTTTTTTTACTTATATAGCAAAAGAATAAATTAAAAAAATTATCATACATTTAGTAAATTATGAAAAAAATAATAAAAAAAGTTTAATTAATTTGTTTTGTTAGTTTTAAAGAATATTAAATCAACTATTTAATTTTAGTTTTGAAAAATATTTTTAAATTAAAAAAAGTCTTTAAAAACGAAACAGTAAAATAGTTTCTAAAATTAACTAAAAAAATAGTAAAAATCAGCCGAATTTATATTTAATGAAAAAAAATTACGACTACCAATAATAATAAATAATTAATAAAGGTATCAA